>NZ_JBEXJI010000015.1:0-210844 GCF_040609015.1 Nocardia sp. NPDC004860
CCGTGTTCGTTTCCACCCCCGGTCATCCGGTGCCACTGGGCCACTGGGCGGCGCGGGGGGGGGGCGCCGCCCGGGCCGCCCCCCCCCCCCCCGGGGGCGCCCCCCAGCGGCCCGGGGGGGTGGGCGGCCACCCCCCACGGCTCCCGGCCATTTCGGCGGGCTCCGAACCTGACCGGGTCGTACCCTCGTTGGGGGTCCATCGGGGATCCGACGGAGGGCGAACGACATGCAACCGAACCAGCCCGGTCAGCCGAATCAACCGAACCAGCTCGATCAGGTCGCGGGTGAGCGCCTTTCGCACGCGAACCGGATCTTCACCTCGGATCTGTCGGTCAACGAGTTCGCGCTACTGCACGGGGCGGGCTTCGAACCCATCGACCTGGTGATGGGCGTGTCCGTCTATCACGTCGGGTTCCAGTTCACCGGGATCCGGCAGCAGCAGGAGCTGCCGGTGCTGACCGAGGCCACCTATCGGGCGCGGTGGAATGCCATGTCGCGCATGCAGGCCGAGGCGGACTCGCTCCAGGCCGACGGGGTGGTGGGGGTGCGGCTGGAGTGGCGGCAGCACGGGGAGTCGATGGAGCATCTGGAGTTCATCGCGGTGGGGACCGCGGTGCGGTTCGCGAAATCGCCGGGCAGCTATCGGCGGCCGAACGGGCAGGCCTTCACCAGTCACCTCTCGGGGCAGGACATGGTGACGCTGATGCGCACCGGCTACGCCCCGATCGCCTTCGTCATGGGCAACTGCGTCTTCCACGTGGCAGTGCAGGGCTTCCGGCAGATGCTCAGCCAGATGGGCCGCAATATGGAGATGCCGCAGTGGACCCAGGGCAACTATCAGGCCCGTGAGCTGGCCATGTCCCGCATGCAGGCCGAGGCCGAACGGGACGGCGCGAACGGCGTCACCGGCGTCAGCGTCGATATCTCCAACTACGCGTGGGGATACCACACGGTCGAGTTCTACGCCTCCGGCACGGCCATCCGCCGCATCGGCGACGGCGACCCGATCATTCCGCAGTTCACCCTCGGCATGAACTCGTGAGCGATTTCGATACCCGGGCCGCCACCCGCGCCATCGATGCCGCGCTCGGCGGCCCGGGCGGCCTCGGACTGGTCTTCACCGTCTTCGCGAGCGTCCCCGGGGTGACCCGGACACCGCCCCGCAAATCTTTGTTCCGCTCCGAGCCGGAGCGGGTCCAGATCGGTTCGTGGCGTTACGAGGTCACCTCCGACGAGCGGATTCGCGCGGCCCACGTGGTGGGCGGCATCGTGCTGTCCGAGGAGCTGCTGCCGGCCGCCACCATCGCCCCGCACCTGGCCCGGGCGCTCGCCGAGATCGCCGCCTCGTACGGTCCGACCGCGCTGCCCCACCTCTCGGCGGCGCTGGACGTTCTCGCGGGTCCGGGCTGAGTCAAATGACGAGCAAGGACTGAATCGACGATCGAGAGAGGGCCGGTTGGCAACCAACCGGCGAATATCCTTTGTTTCACATGAAACGAAACCCGCACGGTCAGTGGGTTTCTCGTAGGGTGCGTAGGTGATCACCATTGCCACCTGGAACGTCCTGCACCGCGTCCACGCCGACAACTGGGACAGCGAGATGGCCGTGCGCTGGCCGCAGGAGGCGAAGCGGATCGCGGTCGTGACCGCCGCCGTCGCGGCCCGGCCCGAAGCGGTCATCGCGCTCCAGGAGGTCAGCGGTGATCAGCTGGCGAGCCTGCGGGAGGCGCTGCCCGACCGGACTTTTCACGTCCTCGACTACCCGCGCGTTCCGAGCCCGCGCCGCGTGCCGAGCACCCTGGCGGATCGCTCCGAACATCTCGTGCTGATCGTGCGCGGGCCGAGCCGGTTCGTCACCGCGGAGCCGCACCCGGTCGATCCGGGAAAAGGGCTGTTGGCGGCCGAGATCGACGGCATTCTGATCATCGCCACCCATGTGAGCGGGGACCGGCGCCGGGCCGGCCAGTTCGAGCGCCTGGCCGCCGTCGCCGGCGACGGCCCGGCAGTCCTGCTCGGTGACTTCAATGTCGGCCGGGACGATCTCGCCGCCGCGTTCGGCGCCGGCTTCACCATCGCCGGGTTTCCGCCGGATTCCGTTCCCACCCGGCCCCGGACGGCCGGTTCGAAATCCCAGTTCATCGATCATGTGGTCACGCGCGGCGTGCCGGTGCGCGGTGTCGCGGTCGAGGATGTGGCCGGGGCGTCCGACCACAACCTCGTGCGTGCGATCGTCGGCTAGAACTCGCCCGCGACCCCGAGAACCGTTCGGCCGGAGTGGGTTCCGTCCAGGATGGCGCGCAGCACCGACTCGGCCTCGGTGATGGGTGCGAAATTCTCCAGCAGCGACAGATGCCGGGGCTTCAGGTCCTTGGCCAGCCGCGCCCACAGTTCACGGCGCTGGGCGATCGGGAAGTGCGCGGAGTCGATACCGATCAGGGACACGCCGCGCAGGATGAAGGGCATGACCGTGGTGGGCAGGTCGGAGCCGCCGGTCAGGCCCGAGACCGCCACCGCGCCACCGTATTTGACCGTGCTCAGAATGTGGGCCAGCGAGGTCCCGCCCACGCTGTCGACGGCGGCCGCCCACTGCGCCTTGCCGAGCGCGCGCAGCTTCTCCCCTTCGCCCGGCTGCCGGCCGATGACCGAGGCGGCGCCGAGCGCCGAGAGCAGTTCGCCCGCACCGAGTTTGCCGGTGGAGGCCACCACCTCGAATCCGAGCCCGGACAGGATGTCCACCGCCACACTGCCGACGCCGCCGGTCGCGCCGGTGACCAGCACCGGACCGGAGTCGGGGGTGAGACCGCGGTCGAGCAGCGCCTGCACACTCATGGCCGCGGTGTAGCCCGCGGTGCCGATGGCCGCCGCCTCGCGCGGGGTCAGGCCGTCCAGCTTCACCACCCACCCGGCCGGAATCCGTGCGTACTCGGCGAAACCACCGTGGTGGGCCACGCCGATGTCGTAGCCGTGCGCGACGACCAGGTCGCCGGGCGCGAATTCCGGATCGGTGGAGGACACCACCTCACCGGTGAGGTCGATGCCGGGGATGAGCGGATACTGCCGCACCACACCGCCGCGCGGGGTGATGGCCAGCCCGTCCTTGTAGTTGGCGCTCGAGAAGTGCACCTTGATCGTCACGTCGCCCGGCATGAGGAAGTCGTCGGCGACCTCCTCCCGGATGAGGGCGATCCCACTGTCCGTTTCGTGTGCCACCATCGCCTGGAACTCCATGTCCAGAGCATAGGTCGCCACCTGTGCGGACGCGTCACCTTCCGGCCTGACTCGCCCCCGACCTCGGCCCGGGGGCGAAACCCGTTGTCCTCAGGCGAACTTCGGTGCGCGCTTGCCGGTGAACGCGGCGATGCCCTCCTGCCCGTCGGCGGAATCGGCGCAGCGGGTGATGAAGGCCGCCTCGGTGTCCAGCTGCTCCTCGAGGGTGTGCCGCGAGGACACCAGCAGCAGTTTCTTCACATTGGCGTTGGATCCCTTGGGGCCGGTGGCGAATTCCTGCGCCAGGGCCTCGACGGCGCCGGTCAGCTCGGCATCGGGCACCACCCGGTGCAGCAGACCCCACTCCAGCGCCTCCGCGGCGGACAGGGTGCGGTTGGTGAGCATCAGCTCCTGGGTCTTGCGCAGGCCGATGATCCGCGGCAGGTAGTAGGACGCGCCGCCATCGGGGCTCAGCCCGACCTTGGTGTACGCCATGGTGAAGGCGGCGGATTCGGCGGCGACCACCAGATCGCCGGCCACCGCCAGGCTCATGCCCGCGCCGGCCGCGGTGCCGTTCACACCCACGATGAGCAGCGCGTCCATCCGCGCCAGCGCCGACACCGCCCGGTGCAGGGTCCCGGCCAGCTGCTCGATGAATGCCCCGGTGTCCGCGCTGGCGGCCATGGCCCGCACGTCGCCGCCCGCGGAGAAGAACCGCCCGGCCGCGGTCAGCACCACGACCTTCACCGCGGGATCCTCCGAGCAGTAGGTGGCCGCGCGCTCCAGCTCGTCCGCGAGCGCCTGATCGATGCCATTGGCGGCATTGGGCCGGTTCAGCGTGATGCGGGCGATCGGGCCGTCGTGCTCGAACAGGATGTTCTCGTAGTCGCGCCCGCCCGTCGCCCCGCCGCCACCCCTGTGGGAATCGCTGCGCGATGCTGAGTTCATTTGAGTGCCTTCCGTCGGGTGGAACCTGATCACAGCATGGCGTACTCGACCCGGACTCCGAGCAACCGGATGGGCCGATCCAGCTCGAAGGCGTGCAGCACTTCCAGCGCCGTCTGCACGATCTCGTCCACATCGGCGGTCGGTGTGGATAGTTTCCGCTGCTTGCTCCGGGTGAAGAAGGTCTTGGTACGCACCGTGACGCTGACCCGCCCGACAGCCCGCCCGGCCGCGAGGGTCTCCTCGGCCACCTGGGTGGCCAGCCGCATCACCGCGGCATCGATGTCGGCGCGTTCGGTGAGGTCGTGCGGGAAGGTCTCGGATCGGCTGTGGCCCACCGGTTCTCGCGGCTCGGCGATGTCCGTGTCGCCCGCGCCGTGCCCGAGCACCCATAGATACGGCCCGGTATTGGGGCCGAACTCCGCCGCGAGCACCTTCCGGTCGGCGGCGGCCAGGTCGGCCACGGTCTCGATCCCCAAGCCGCTCAGGCGTTTCGCGATGCGCGCGCCGATGCCCCAGAGCGCGGAGGTGGGCCGGTGCGCCATCAGCTCGACCCAGTTGTCCCTGGTCAGCCGGAAAATTCCGGTTCCGGTGTCCGCCGGCGGCGGCTCGTCGGCCGACCGCGCCGACTTGCCGACCGCCTTGGCGAAGCCGGTGGCAAGCTTGGCCCGGGTCTTGTTGTCCCCGATGCCGACCGCGCAGGTCAGCTCCAATTCCGCAATGGCGGACCGGATCTCGCGCGCCAGTTCCCCGGGATCCTCGATGTCCACCGCCAGGAACGCCTCGTCGAAACCGAGCACCTCGACCCGGCCGGGGAAGGTGCGCAGCAGCGCCATGATCTCCTCGGACGCCTCGGCGTAGCCGGCGAGGTCCTGGGGCAGGAAGACGCCGCCGGGGCAGATCCGCGCGGCCGTGCGCAGCGGCATGCCCGCCCGCACCCCGAAGGCCCGGGCGGGATAGGACGCGCAGGACACCACTTTGCGGGGTTCGGCCGGATCGCCGTTGCCGCCCACGATGATCGGCTGCCCGCGCAGCTCCGGACGCCGCCGGAACTCGACCGCGGCCTGGAATTGGTCGAGGTCGACGTGCAGCAGCCAGCGCGTCACCCCTCCGTCATACCGCATGGTCTCCCGAAATGCCGGGAACTGCGGACACCGTCAGCGGGAGCGGCGCAACCACCTGAGCGGCGAGCGGTAGGCGTAGCGCGCCTTCACCGCACCGGTGTCCACCTCACCCGTGACCCGGATCAGCGGCGCGCCCGGGAACCTCGGCAGCTTGACCCGGTTGGCCACCGAGCCGGCACCCGGCTGCACACCGTCCGTGTCGACCCGCCAGCCGCGCGGCACGATCAGCACGATCGTCCCGGCATCGGCCTCGACCCGGATGTCGATTTCCCGCCGTGAGCACCGGGCCCGGGTGAAGTCCAGCACCAGCTTGCCCGAAACACAGTCGGCCACCAGCTGTTTGGGGACGATCCAGTCGTCGTCGGTGCGTTTGGTGCCGCTCGTCACCCGTAGTTCCATGGCAGGGGTGTCGGCGGTGGGCTGATATCGGCGGGCGCCGAACATGCGCTCGATATCGTCGACGCGGGTCGCGGGCGTGTGCCGCTGCTCCTTGGTACGGGTCACCGAAACTCCTCCCCCGGCATGTGAAACGATCTTGTGGGTTATGCCATGGGAGCTCGAATTATGCCGCATAGCAGGGCATTTCGGGAGGTCGGAGCGGCCGCTGCGGCCACAACACGGTGTCGGTTCGGGCACGGCCAGATCACGATCGTGCCCGAACACGGACCCGCCCCGCGCGCGGTCGCGGTGACGGCTAGCGGCGGCCGAGGAAGACCGTGGTGGCGCCGAGAATGTAGATGTCCTCGCGCGCACCGATGAACGTGTCGGCGGCCGGATCCAGTAGCGCCGCCAGGGTGGCCCGATCATCATCGCCGATACGTTCACCGACCCGCTCGCTCAAGCCGCCCAGCCAGGCGACGACGCTCTCGCGCACGGCCGGCGCGGGCGGCGCGGGGTGATCGATCAGCACGCTGAAGGAGGTCGCGTCGGCCAGCCCGGCCCGGCTCAGCGCCACATTCCAGCCGTAGGGCATGGGGGTCGCGGCGGTGATGTCGGCCCGCATCTGGGCGAAGCCCGCGTCGCGCAGGGCCAGCAGCCGGTCCTGGAGTCCTGGGGCGCCGACGCCGAGTTCCCAAGGCAGGCAACGCATCGACAGCCCGCCCTCGGCCAGCGCCAGCCAGCCGCCCGGGCGCAGCAGCCCGGCCAGGCGCGCGGTGCCCGCCTGCTGATCGGGCAGGTGGTGCACCATGCGCGAGGCCCACACCAGATCCGCGGCCGGGATCCCGGCGCCGAAGTCCGCGGCCGCGGCGTCAGCGTGCACGGTCCGCACCCGCACCCGATCGTCGCCGTCCAGCGCGACCTTCACGGCCTGCTGAGCCGCCTCGAGCAGCTCCGGCACCGCGTCCACGATCACCAGACTCCCGCCGCCGCGGGCCAGCAGTTCCCGCGCGAACGCGACACTCTGGCCGCCCGCTCCCGCGCCGATGTCCAGCACGGTCGCCTCCGCGCCGGCCGGGATCAGGGCGACCAGCCGCCGCGCGATCTCGGCATTGGCGTCGGCCGACATGGCGTCATCGCGCCGGAGATCGTCGACCATGGCCGCCCAGTCGATCCCGTCGTGGGTGTGGCCGTGCCCATGTCCGTGACCGTGCCCATGTCCGTGGCCGCGGGAATGCGGATGTCCGTGCGTGCCTGCCTGTTCGTGCGAGTGAGCGCTCATACTCCGACGCTATCGGCGCGCCCCCGGACGGCTCGAATCCTTTTGCCGATCCGGCAAGGTGCCCGGTCCGATCGGACTACCGAGCCCCGGGTCAGATCAGACTGTCGCCGGGGCACCGGAATCGGCGAACTGGGTGCGGTAGAGCTCGGTGTAGCGGCCGTCCGCGGCGAGCAGTTCGGTGTGCGTACCGCGCTCCACGATGCGGCCGTGCTCGAGCACCAGGATCTGGTCGGCATTGCGGATGGTGGACAGCCGGTGCGCGATGACCAGGGCGGTGCGGCCGTCGAGGGCCTCGGCGAGCGCCTCCTGTACCGCGGCCTCGGAGGTGGAGTCCAGCGAGGCGGTGGCCTCGTCCAGGATCACCACGCGGGGCTGTTTGAGCAGCAGCCGGGCAATGGTCAGGCGCTGGCGTTCCCCGCCGGAGAGCCGATAGCCGCGCTCACCGACCACGGTGTCCAGGCCGTCGGGCAGCGACTCGATCAGCTCGCGTAACCGGGCGCGCCGCAGCGCATCCCACAGCTCGTCCTCGGTGGCCGCGGGGCGGGCGAGCAGCAGATTGGCGCGGATGGTGTCGTGGAACAGGTGCCCGTCCTGGGTGACCAGGCCGACGGTGTCCTGAATCGACTGCCCGGTCAGCTCGCGGACATCCATGCCGCCCAGCAGCACCGCCCCGGAGTCCACGTCGTAGAGCCGCGAGACCAGTTGCGCGATGGTGGATTTCCCGGCCCCGGAGGAGCCGACCAGCGCCACCATCTGCCCGGGCTCGGCCCGCAGCGAGACATCGTGCAGCACCTCCTCACCGCCGCGGGTGTCGAGCGTGGCCACATCCTCCAGCGAGGCCAGCGAGACCTTGTCGGCCGACGGGTAGCCGAAGGTGACGCCGTCCAGCTCCACCGCCACCGGGCCCGCGGGCACCGGCACCGCCAGCGGCGAATCCTCGATCAGCGGTTTCAGATCCAGCACCTCGAAGACCCGCTCGAAGCTCACCAGCGCCGACATCACATCCACCCGGGCGCTGGCCAGCGCGGTGAGCGGCGAGTACAGCCGGGTCAACAGCAGCGAAAGGGCCACCACCGCACCGGGTTCCAGCTCACCCTGCAGCGCCAGATAGCCGCCCAGCCCGTAGACCAGGGCCAGCGCCAGCGCCGAGACCAGGGTGAGCGCGGTGACGAACACCGTCTGCAGCATGGCCGTGCGCACCCCGATATCGCGCACCCGCCCGGCTCGCAGCCCGAACTCCGCGGACTCCTGCCGCGGTCGGCCGAACAGTTTGACCAGCGTCGCGCCCGGCGCGGAGAAGCGTTCGGTCATCTGGGTGCTCATGGACGCGTTCAGCCCGGCCGCTTCGCGCTGGATGCCGGCCAGCCGCTCGCCCATGCGCCGGGCGGGCACGACGAAGACCGGCAGCAGCACCAGGGCGAGCAGGGTGATCTGCCACGACAGCCGCAGCATCACGGCCAGCGTGAGCGCGAGGGTGACCAGGTTGGTGACGACCCCGGACAGGGTGGTGCTGAACGCGCGTTGCGCCCCGATAACGTCATTGTTGAGCCGGCTCACCAGTGCGCCGGTCCGGGTGCGCGTGAAGAACGCGATCGGCATCTTCTGTACGTGATCGAACACCGCGGTGCGCAGATCGAAGATGAGCCCCTCTCCGATGCGCGCCGACAACCACCTGATCACCAACCCCAAGCCGGCATCCAGCACCGCGACCGCCGCGATGATCGCGGCCAGCGTGATCACCGTGCGCGGCGCGCCGTGCCCGACGATGGCGTCGACCACTCGCCCGGCCAGGACCGGGGTGGCCACCGCCAGCAGCGCCGACACGATGCTGAATACCAGGAACGCCACCAACTGCCGGTGGTGTGGCCGCGCGAAGGCGAGGATCCGCCGGGCAGTGGCCAACCGCAGCGGTCGCTGCTCTGCAGGCGCGTTCATCTGCCGATACAGCTGATTCCACGCCACGGATTCGATACTCATCCCCGCTCCTCACCGGTCACGGGGTTCATCGAACCCCGCACCACCGACACTAATACCTCAACAAAGGTTGAGATCAAGGCCATCCGCCCAGCCCAGCGGTTCGCGCTGAGCGAAATCCGCCGCCCGCAAGCGGGCCGGATCGGCGAAGCCTCGCCATGGCGCGCATAGGGTTGGGGCGTGAGCGAGGCGTGGGAGCGAGCGTTGCGCGCGGTGATCACCGGTGAGGTCGACACCGGCCCCCGGCGGCGGGCCGAATACTCCTCGGACGCCTCGAACTACCGGATCCTCCCGCGCGGCGTGGTCTTCCCGCGCGATGCGGCCGATGTGCGGGCGGCCCTGGATGTCGCGCGCGCGGAGGGGCTGACCGTGACCGCGCGCGGGGCGGGAACCTCGGTGGCGGGCAATGCCATCGGACCGGGTCTGGTCCTGGACTTCAGCCGCCATATGAACGCCATCCTCGACCTCGATCCCGAGCGCCGCACCGCACGGGTGCAGCCCGGGGTGGTGCTGGCCGCGCTGCAGCGGCGCGCGGGCGCGCACGGGCTGCGCTTCGGCCCGGACCCGTCCACCCAGAACCGCTGCACGCTGGGCGGGATGATCGGCAACAATGCCTGCGGTCCGCGCGCGGTGGCCTGGGGCCGCACCTCGGATACGGTGCGCGAGTTGCGGATTCTCGACGGGATGGGCATCGAGCGCACCCTGGGCGCGGACCTGTCCGTGCTCGCGGGCCTGCCCGAATTCACCCGCGCCCACCTGGCGCTCATCCGCACCGAGCTGGGCCGGTTCGAGCGGCAGGCGTCCGGATACGGGCTGGAACATCTACTGCCGGAACGCGGTGCGTCGGTGGCCAAGGCCTTCGTCGGCACCGAGGGCACCTGCGGACTGCTGCTGGACGCCACCGTCGGGCTGGTTCCGGTGCCCGCGGCGACCGTGCTGGTGGCGCTCGGCTACCCGGATATGCCGGCGGCCGCGGACGATATCGCCGCGATCATGGCGGTGCGGCCCATTGCCGTGGAGGGCATGGACGCGCGCCTGGTCGACGTGGTGCGTGCCCATCGCGGCGGGGTGCCCGATCTGCCGCGCGGCGGCGGCTGGCTGTTGATCGAAATCGACGGTGCGACATGGGAACAGGCACGGGACAAGGCGGAGCTGCTGCGCGGGAGCGCGCACGCGCTGGACTCCCGCGTGGTCACCGACCCGGCCGAGGCGCAGGCGCTGTGGGGCATCCGTGCCGACGGCGCGGGTCTGGCCGGCCGCACCCCGGACGGCCGTCCGGCCTGGCCGGGCTGGGAGGACGCCGCCGTGCCGCCCGACCGCCTCGGCGACTACCTGCGCGAGTTCGAGGCGCTGCTCCGGGACCACGGCCTGGACGGCCTGCTCTACGGCCATTTCGGTGACGGCTGCATCCATGTGCGCCTGGATCTGCCGATAGCCGATGCGCCGCAACGCTTCCGGAGCTTCCTCGAGGACGCCGCCCGGCAGGTGGTGCGGTTCGGCGGCTCGCTCTCGGGTGAGCACGGCGACGGCCGGGCGCGCTCGGATCTGTTGCGGTTCATGTACTCCCGGGAGGCCCTCGACGCCTTCGCGGGCTTCAAGGCGCTGTTCGACCCCGACGCCGTGCTGAATCCCGGTGTGCTCGTGCATCCCCGCCCGATCGATGCCGACCTGCGCCTGGCCGGGTTGCGCCCGCTGCCCACGACCGGTGGTTTCGTTTTTCCCGCCGACGGCGATCTGGCCACGGCCGTGCATCGCTGCGTGGGAGTCGGCAAGTGCCGGGCCGACACCCACGCCGCGGGCGGGTTCATGTGCCCGTCGTATCTGGCCACCGCCGACGAGAAGGACAGCACCCGCGGCCGGGCCCGGGTGCTGCAGGAGGTGGTCCGGGGCGCGCTCGATTGGCGGTCGGACGCCGTCGCCGAGTCGCTGGATCTCTGCCTGTCCTGCAAGGCATGCCATTCCGACTGCCCCGCCGGCGTCGACGTGGCGACCTACAAGTCGGAGACCCTGTACCGCCGCTATCGGCGCAGGCCGCGCCCGGTCGACCACTACACCCTGGGCCGCCTGCCGCGCTGGCTCGGACCGGCGACGCGGCTCCCCCGGCTGGTGAACGCGCTCGGTGCGGCGGGACCGCTGCGCCGCCTCGGCCTGCGGTTGTCCGGAATGGATCCGCGTCGCGAGGTGCCCACGGTGGCGCACCGGAGTTTTCGGCGTTCCTGGCGGCAGCCGGTGCGCACCGGCGACTCCGCACCCGGGGTGATGCTGTGGATCGACACCTTCACCGACGCCTTCGATCCCGAGATCGCCGGTGCCGCTGTGGAATTGATCGAGTCACTGGGTCATCGCGTGCGCATCCCCGACTCCCGGGTCTGCTGCGGTCTCACCTGGATCAGCACCGGCCAGCTGGACGGCGCGCGGAAGCGGCTGCGCGCCACCGTCGATGCCCTGGCCGCGCATGTCGGCGCGGGTGGGGTGGTGGTCGGGCTGGAACCGTCGTGCACGGCCGCGCTGCGCGATGATCTGCCGCGCCTGCTGCCGGAGGATCCGCGGGCGGCCGCCGTGGCGGGCGCGGTGCGCACCCTGTCGGAATTCCTGGAGGGCGAGCCCGGCTGGCGGCCGCCGGACCGCAGCGGCCACACCGTGGTGGTGCAGCCGCATTGTCATCAGCACGCCGTGCTGGGGTTCGCGGCCGATCGCCGAATACTGCGCGGCACCGGTGCGAAAGTGATCGAGATCTCTGGTTGCTGTGGACTTGCTGGAAATTTCGGAATGCAGCGCGGCCACTACGACGTATCGGTCGCGGTCGCCGAGAACGGCCTGCTCCCGGCACTGCGTGCGGCGCCCCCGAATTCGATCTTGATAGCCGACGGTTTCTCCTGCCGGACCCAGGCCGCACAGCTGGCCGGCCGCCCGTCCCGTCACCTGGCCCAGTTCCTGCTGGACCGGCCGTAATCGGCACGGACCGGCCATGATTGGCAGGTTCCGGCCACGATCGGCGCAGACGAAGGGGCACCCGCCATGGCGGGTGCCCCTTCCCTCATCGTCAGCTGCCGAACGGCAGCGTGCCGGGTGCAATGTGGTAACCGCTACTGCCGGCGAAAATGTTTCCCAAACGCCGAGCAGGAAATTGATCAGGTTGGTGATCATGCCGAGTACCTCCAGTGCCGGATGCCATTAGTTTGCTGAGCAACCAAGACAATCGGAATGAACATCGCCGCCATCGATCTTCGCGTTACCAATAGAATGGCGCGGTGACTTCAGCGCCGCCCGGAATCGATCGGATGACGGTCGAGCGCGCCCGCACCCTCCGCTCGGATCGGCCGCTGGATCTGGCCGCCACCATCTCCCCGCTGCGCCACGGCTTCGGCGATCCCTGTCACCGCGAAACCCCCGACGGCTCGCACTGGCACGCCTCCCGCCTGCCCTCTGGGGAGGTCACCTACCGGCTGCGGCAACTCGATCGACAGACGGTCGACGCCCGCGCGTGGGGCCCGGGTGCGGAGGAGTTCCTGGCGGGGCTCCCCGCCATGCTCTGCCTGGACGAGGACCTCAGCGATTTCGCCCCCGGGCACCCCAAGGTCGCCGAGGCGCACCGCCGCAATCCGGGTCTGCGCATGCTGCGCACCGGCCTGGTGTGGGAGGCGCTGGTCCCGGCGGTGCTGGAGCAGAAGGTGCACACCAGGACCGCCCACGACTCCTGGCGGAAACTGGTGTGGCGCTACGGAACTCCCGCCCCCGGTCCGGCCCCGCGGGGCCTGCGGGTCATGCCCGACGCCGAGACCTGGCGGCACATCCCGTCCTGGGTCTACCACCGCGCCAATGTCGGCCCGCAGCGTTCGAAAACCATTGTGCTGGCGGCGCGTAGCGCACCGAAGCTGGAACAGGCGGCCGGGCTGAGCCACGCCGACGCCGCAGAGCGGCTGCGCACGGTGCCCGGGATCGGGGTGTGGACGGCCGCCGAGATCGCCCAGCGCGCCTTCGGCGATCCGGATGCTCTGTCGGTGGGCGATTTTCATCTCGCGGCCATCGTCGGCTGGACGCTGCTCGATCGGCCGATCGACGACGATGAGATGGTCGAATACCTGGAACCCCTGCGCCCGCACCGATATCGCGCGGTGCGGCTGCTCGGCCTGGCCGGGTTCGCGCGCAAACCGAAGTTCGGCCCGCGCACGCCCTACACCGATCACAGTCGCATCTGAGGGTCGATCACTGCTGGGCGGCCGCCGCGTCGGCCTCCCGCTGCGCCCGGGCCAGTGCGTCCGGGACGGGGATGCGGCCCAGGTACATCTGGTCGAAGATCGGCGTCATCGCCTCCAGGGCGGCCGGGAATCCCGCGCCCCCGCCCGCCGCGATCTCCTTGTCGCGCAACACATCGAAGAACGGTGACACGTCGACCCCGTGCCGGGCCCAGTAGTCCCGGTACACCTGTTGTTCCGATACCACGGCCGGAATCGTCGCCCCGTCGATGCCGAGGTAGCGGTTGCCCGCCGCACTGCCCAGCCAGGCCAGCACCCGCCGCACCGCCGCGGGGTGCGCGGTGGCGGCATTGCCCGCGAGGCCGATGGCATTGTTGGCGCTCACCCGCCCGGCCGGGCCCGCGGGAATCATGGCCAATCCCCAGTGGAATCCAGCGTTCTGGGCAATCGTGGCCAGATTGAAGGTGCCCGACTGGAACAGCGCCATCCGGCCCTGCAGGAAGGCGTTCTTGGCGAAGTCGCCGCTGGCATTGGTGTCCGCGGCCGACGGGGACAGCCGGTCGGCGACCAGCCCCGCCGTGTAGCCGAAGGCGTCCCGTCCCTGCGGGGAATCGAACGCGAACCGGCCGTCGCGCTGGAGCTGCCCACCGGCCGAGCCCAGATACGGCAGGGTGATGGATTGAAAGTCGTTGGCGGCGTTGTACGGCCACTCCGATACCGGCGCCAACCGCCGTAGCAGCAGCCGGAAGGTATCCCGCGCCGGGTCGGTGCTCCAGCGCGCCGCCGTGACCGCGCCCGGATCGACCCCGGCCTGTGTCAGCAGGTCCCGGTTGACATACACGGCGGTCCCGCCGTCCACGAATTGTGGTACCGCCCACAGCGTTCCGGCGCGCGTGTACTGGGTGACGGCCTGCGGGTCCCAGGCTCGGGCCGCCTGCGGTCCCAGCGCCGCACCGATATCCATCAGGTGCCCGCTGTCGGCGTAGTCCTCGTAGAGGTTGGTCCAGAACAGGTCGTCGGCGATCCCGCCCGCCACATCCAGCCGTAGCTTCTGCGCGTAGGAAGCCCACGACACCAGCGTGATTCGCACCTCGATATCGGGATTGGCGCGCTGGAACTCGTCCAGCGAGGCCCGATACGCGGAGACGAAGCTCTGGTCCCAGATCCGCAGCCGCACCACCGTGCGCCCGCCGCTCGCCGTATCGCGGCCCAGCCACAGGGCCGCGGCCACCAGCAGCACGGCGACCACAACCAGCCCGAGCACGGCCCGGGTCGAATCCTTGATCCGGATCTCTGTCATTTGATCCCCGTCACCGCGATGGAGGCCAGGACCTGCCGCTGGAACACCACGAACAACAGCACCAGCGGAGCGATCGCCAGCGTGGTGGCGGCCATGATCAGCGTCCACTGCGCGTTGTACTGGGTCTGCATACTCGCCGTGGCCACGGTCAGCACCTGCCATTTCGGGCCGGACGCGGCGACCAGCGGCCACATGAAGCTGTTCCACTGCGAGACCACCGTGATGACGGCGAGCGTGGCCAGGATCGGCCTGCTCATCGGCACCACGATGCTCACCAGGATGTCGAGGGTCGAGGCCCCGTCCATCCGCGCCGCGTCGATGATCTCCTGCGGAATGGCCCGGAAGTACTGGCGCAGCAGGAAGATCGCGTACGGCGAGCCGAACAGGAACGGCAGCACCAGCGCCCAGAAGCTGTTGAGCCAGCCGAGCTTCGCGAACATCAGGTACAGCGGCACCAGGGTGACCGCGCTGGGTACCATCATGGTCCCGAGATACACCCGGAACAGCACCTCACGACCGGGAAAGCTGGTGCGCGCGAAGGCGTATGCCGCCATGGTCGAGGTGACCAGCTGTCCGCAGGTGATGCAGACCGTCATCAGGGCGGTGACCGCGACGGCCCGGCCCACCCCCTGGTCGAGGACCGTGCGGAAGTTGTCCAGCGTCGCGGGATGCGGTGTGGCCAGGGCGGATTCGCTGGCGAACTGCTTCGGCGTCTTGACCGCGGTCAGCGCGCTGAGCACCAGCGGGGCCACCGTCAGCAGCGCCCCGAGGATCAGCACCGTATACGCCGCGACGGCCCGGGCGGCCGCCCTCCGTTCAGTACTCATAACTCGTCCGATCCCGGAAGTATCGGTGCTGCACCATCGTGATCACGAACATGACCGCGAACACCACCACCGCCATGACCGCGGCCCGCCCCGGATGCGCGGCCTGGAAGGCCTCCGAATACATCCGCATGGCAACCACATCGGTGTGGTGGTCGGGCCCGCCCCGGGTGAGCGCGTACACCGCGTCGAAGGTCTGGAAGACGCTCAGCACCCCGGTGACCAGTACGAAGAACATGGTCGGGCGCAGCAGCGGCAGGATCAGCCAGCGGATGCGCCGCCAGCCGGTGGCCCCGTCCAGCGCGCCCGCGTCCAGGATCTCACCGGGTATGGCCCTGATCCCGGCCACGAAAAACAAAGCCACATAACCCACATTCATCCACACGATCACCGAGGCCACCGCCGGCAGCGCCAGCGCCGGCGAGCTCAGCCACTCCACCCGCCGTCCCAGCAGCGCGTTCAACGCCCCGCCCGTGGGTGCGAAGATCCACTGCCACACCACCCCCACCGCCACCGGCGCACACATCCACGGCAGTGCGTACACCACCCGCAGCACGGTCCCGCCCCGCCCGCGCCGTGCCAGCACGGCCGCCACCGCGAACCCCAGCGCCGTCTGCACCGGCACCACCAGCGCCGTCAACGCCAGCGTCACCAGCAGCGAATGCCCGAACTGCCGATCCCCCAGCACCGACCGCCAGTTGCTCGCTCCGGTGAATTCGATGGGCCCCAGCAGATTCCAGCTGTGCACACTCAGCCACAACACCACCGCGATCGGCACCAGCAGGAAACACCCGACCCCGATCAGGCTCGGCAGCAGCAGCGCATAGCCCACCGCCGCCTGTCTGCGCCGGGCCGAACCGCGGCGAACCGTCCGATCCATGATCAGCGACGCTACCGGCCCGCTCCCGGCGACAGCGCCCTCCCACGCCCGATCTGCCCGATATTGCCCTGTGCGCGATGCGATTTCGAGACGGCGTCCCACCCGATGCCGGGCGGCAGCGCATGATAGTTTGTGCCGCGCTCGTTCACAGCTGTGACGGCGCGGCTGGCCACGACAGGGCAGGGGACGGCGTCGATGAGAATCAAGCCACGGGAACAGATCCTCGGAGTCTGGCGGTCGCTGCTGACCGCGTGTTATCGGGATGGTGAGTGGGTGTGGGGCGGCCGCAACGGCTCCAACTCCATCAGCGACGCCGAACAGCTGCTGTGCCTGCTGTACCCGGCGACCGAGATCGACGGCTTCGGGCTGGAGCATCCCGACGAGATCGCCGACGACATCCGCGAGGTGCTCTCCCCCCTCGGCGACAATGGCCTGCGCATCGGCGAGCGCGTGGTCTGGCTGCTCGAGCAGTACATCGACCGCCACACCGACCGCGACCCCGACTCCGACGCCGCCCTGCCGAATTTCGCCGCGGGCAGCTACCTGACCTCCTCCGACGGCGCCGAGCCGACCCCGGCGCAGCGCACGCTCGAGGTCGTCGACTCCTATTCCATGTCACTGACCCTGTGCCTGGCCGCGCTGAAATTCCTGCGCGGATTCAGCGGCCCGGTCGCCGAACTGGCCGTGGGCCGGCGGATCAAGCTCGCCGTGGACCTGGGCCCGCGCATCGAGGCGCTCGACGCGGTCATCAATGTCCGGCTCACCGCCGCCATGGTGGGCCTGATCCGCAGCTTCGTCGTGAATACGGTCTCGCCCAAATCCGCCGCCGGGCAGGCCATGCTGTCGATGCTCAACCAGACCGGCGGTTCCCCCGACGCGGTGGTGCACGCCGTGCAGCAGCGCCTGGACCGGGTGCGGATCCGGCTGCGCAACGACACCACCCTCAGCCAGGTGGAGGGCGTCGACCTGGACAGCGGCGACATGCTGTTCGAATGTGGTTGGAGCTGGGCCATTGTGCGCAAGGCCGCGCCCATCGACTTCGTGGACATGCCGATCGCGGATCAGCCCGGCCATGCCGTCGCCCGGCCCTACCTGCACTTCACCGTGGTGGCGCTGGACGGCATCAACGACCTCACCTCGGTGCGCACCCGTGAACTCGACCTGCTCAACGGCCAGCAGCGCCGCCTGGCCGAGGCCCTGCAGCTGCGCTGGGATCTGGCCCAGCGCTACTGGGCGGCGGTGGCGCGCTTCGGCACCGGGCGCTGGCCGCTCGAGGACATTCCGTGGCGTACCTCCGACGGCGAGGAATCGGACTACTTCAGTCTCATCGTCTCCGCGGTGCTCATGCAGGATCTGCTCAACCGCGAGGCCAATGACGACGATCTGGACCGCGCCGCAACGATTTTCGACGAGCTGGCCCGCCGTGGCCGCATCGTGCGCCGCTTCACCGCCGACGATCCGGCCCGCACCATGCACACGCCGGGCGTGAGCCTGCGCCTGCTGGGCAGCGAGGCGCTGGACGGCCCGCTGCTGCTGTGGACGGTCTCCGATTACGCCACCGTCCTTCTGAAACGCACCCTGCAGGCCGCGCGGCTCTCCGGCACCATCGAGACCCGCGACCAGCTGATGACGCTGGCCCAGGCCACCATGGACCACCTCGACCTGCGCGCCTTCCGCGAAGGACCGGCCACCGGCCTGTGGGACGATCCCAGCCGCATCTTCGGCGGCCCCGAAAACCACCTGCCCTCCTGGTATCTCACCGAGCGCGTGGTCGAGTGCATGGTGACCGCCGCGCGCCTGTACCGGGAACCGCCGCTGCGGGCGCCGACCTCGGTGACCCGGGCCATGGAGTTGCTGACCGAGGCCGAGCACCTGCTCAACCGGGAGATGCTGGAGCTGAGCGAGACCGACGTGTCGGCCGGCCGCACCGCCCTGGCCCTGGCCGAGCAGCGCCTCGAACGGGCCCGCACGCTCATCGACGAGCGCCCCGGCACCGCAGTCAGTCTCGCCTCGCAGGCCCTCTTGGAACTGGACGAGCTCGCCTACGCCCGGTTCGACGCCACCAGGAGTGTGTGACCGTGCTCGTGTTCTCCTCTTCGGACAAGGGCGGCACCGGGCGCTCGGTCACCAGCTGCAATATGGCCTACTGGCTGAGCATGAAGGGGTACAAGGTCGCCTATCTGGACTTCGATTTCGGATCCCCCACCGCGGGTGGCACTTTCGAGATCAGCCGGATCGACAACGGGGTCCGGGACGGGACCGGCCTGCACGCCTATCTGCTCGACGAGAACGGGACGCCGGCGCGGCTGAGTGTGCGCTCCGAGACCGACCGGATGGAACTGAGCCGGTCCCGGCATCCCTCCGGCCGCCTGGTGCTGTTCCCCGGCGATCTCGGCGGCTCCGAGTTCACCACCCTCGACGAGCGCATGATCGATCGCTGCGCCGCGCTGTTCGCCACCTGCGAGCAGGAATTCAATGTCACCTTCGTCGATCTGAGCGCGGGCCGATCCATCGCCCTGGCCCTCGCGCTCAGCGCGACCCGGCACCCGCAGCTGTCCCGCGCGGTGTGCCGCTGGCTCATCTTCCACCGCTGGACCCGCCAGCACATCGCGGCCGCCCGCGGCCTGGTGCACGACGAGCACGGCGTGCTGGCCGTCGGCGAGGCCTGGGGACACGACCGGGCCGAACTGCTGAATTCGCTGCGCTTCGTCCGCACCGCGGTGCCCGAACTCAACCTGACCGCCGGCCTCCGCCCGGCCCAGGCCGCCTGGCTGCAGGAACAACACAACACCCTGACCCGCGCGGCCAACCGGCACGGCATGGGCGAGAGCGGGATACTGGGCAAGATCCCGGTGGAACCGATGCTGCAGTGCCGGGAACAGGTGATCCTGGATGTGGATGTGGCCGCCCACGTCGCCAATGCCGAGACCGTGGCCGCATTCCGCCTGCTCACCGAGAAACTCATGAACGACGCCGTCTGGGAACAGGTGGAGGTGCGGCGATGAGCTCCGCGACCGACTACAGCGAGGCGGGCGAACGCAATCGCGTGGCCGGCCAGCCGCTCTCGCATCTGTCCATCGAGGTCGGGCACTTCTATATGGACGAGCTGGTCGACGGCGTCGACCGGATCCACGCGCAGCTGCGCAAGGTGGCGCCCATCGTCCAGACCCAGATCGCGGCTGCCGAAGCGGAATTCGGGGCGGGCGCCCGGGTCAGCACCTGCTTCCTGGTCGACGACTACTTCTGGACCCGCACCGCCAACCGCCCGCGCGATGCCCGCCGCACCGCCGACCCGCGCGACGTGCTGGAGAAGCTGCTGGCCGCCGCGGAGGAATGCGGTGTGCGCATCGACTATCTGGCGCGCGAGGCGGGCTGCGCCGAGGTGCCGTCGTTCCAGGACGGCGAACCGGTCGGCGAGCCGGTGCGGCTGGCGGAGATGATGGCCGCCCGCATCGTCGCCGAACCCGAGCGCGACAGCACCGGCCGCCGCCCGCCCACCGTCGAGTCCGGCTGGCTCTGCAATGGCCGCCGATCCTCGGAATTCGATGCGGGACAGGCCATGCGCGTCTCGCGCTACCGGCCGCCGGAGGAATTCGGCGCGCGCAATCACTCCATCTTCCTGGATGTGCAGCTGTGGAGCCGCCGCCTGGAGGAAGAGGGCGATCAGCAGGTGGAGCGCATGCTCTGGTCCTGCCCCTTCCTGGCCGCCATCTGGCAGTTGCTGCGGCTGGGCCTGATTCGCAACGAGGGCGCCATGGTGGCGGCTCCGGTGCCCTGGGAGGAGCCATGGCCCAGTGACTGGTCCCGGCTGCCCGCGGTGGTGAAGCTGAATCCGAAGGCCAAGCCCTTCGCGGCCTATCGGGCGCTGTCGGTGCTGCCCTACAGCTACCTGGGCATCGAGCACGCCGTGCGGGTCATCCTCGACCATCTGCAACTCGATGACGATGTGCAGGCGAAGCTCGCCGAACGCGGTGCGGGCGAACGGATTCCGGTGCAGGTGCCGCGCCGGGCCACCCACCGGCTGAACCACATCTTCCTGGGTGACGTCTGAGGTGGCCGCCCGGTGAACGAGCCGCTGGTGCTGCTGGGGGAGGTACGCACGGCACTACTGCCCAATGCGGGGGGACTGGCGGCGCGGGAGGCGACGGCGCTGCTGTCACTGCTGCCCGGGCAGCGGGTACTGATGCGGGAACGACCACTGGCCCTGGCGATTTCGCCGGGTTCGGCCGTCGGGGTGGACTGCAAGCTGGCCACGGTGTCCGGATCGGACAGCCGCGCCATCGGGACGGTGGCGGCGCACGCGATCCTGGTGGGCGGCCGGGTGCTGCAGAGTTCGGCCTGTTCCACGGTGGTACGGACGGCCGACAAGAACCGGCGGCCCTGGTCGCACTACCTGAATCAGGTCGGGACGCTGGAGGTGTGGCACCGCATCGCCGACGATGCCGCGGCCGCTGTCGATCTCACCGAGGGGTTCCTGGAGGGCTCCGGCGCCACCACCCTGGACCTGGGCTCGGTCAGCGACCGGCTGCTCACCCGCGTGCGCACCGATCCCCGCCTGGATCAGCAGCCGCCGGTGCGCTCCAGCGCCACCCGGCTGCGCTGGGCAGCGCGGGTCGCGCCGCCGGTGGGCGGCACCGTGCGCGGGCGCACCCTGTTCGCGTTCCGGCTCGAGGACGAGCACACCCGGTCGGTGCGGATCATGGTGCCGACCGCCCGGGATCTCGGTGCGGTGCAACGCTTCTGCGAGGATCTGGCCGTGCACGACTGGCTGCTGTCCACCCTGGGCGCGGCCCTGTCCGAGGCGGATCGTCCCATGCCCGAACGTGATCCGTCCGCCGAGCTGGCGCCGCTGCTCGAACAACTGGTGCACCTGTGGATGCCGGGCGCCCACACCCCGCCCCGGCTGCGCGAACTGTGGACGCGGCTGGAGTCCGATCCGGGCTTCACCCGGCAGTGGACCGCGCAGGTCGGACATCTGCGCGACCGGCTGGCGGTGGCGACCCTGGCGGCGCTGCGCAGCGCCAAGATCAGTACCGTCCAGTGGTGACCGGCGGATCCGACCGGATCAGAGCCGGAACCAGCGGCGCACCAGTAGCGCGAAGAACACCGACATGGTGACCGCGCCCAGATAGCTCTCGGTCACGAACACCGCCCGCCCGCCGACCCGCAGATTGTCGGTGTCCCCGACGCCCAGCGGATTCAGGTAGTTCATGAGCACCTGGTACACGGTGATGGCCGGCGGCTGATCCGACCGCAGCATGACCGCCACCACGAAGACCAGCAGCTGGAGCGCCACGAACCACAGCATGCGGAAGGGCCGGTAACCGTAGCCGCAGATGAGATCCGGGACCAGGCCGCCGGCGCGCCGCCAGGCCGCCGACTGTGCCAGCCGCCGCGCCCGGGCCAGCGCCAGGCCGCAGCGGTCCTCGGCATCGGTGTCCTCGTCGATGCGGTAGAGACTCCCGGCCCGGCGGTAGGCCAGGGCGGCGTGCGCGGGCAGTCCGGCCTGCACCAGTGGGCGGCCCAGCCGCTCGTAGGCCTCGGCCAGCAGCCGATTCTGGGTGCGGCTCAGGCGCAGTGGCCCGCGGAACTCCACCTCCGCGGCGATCAGGGCCGCGAGCAGCCGGTTGACCGCCATCGGCTGCGGTGCCGCGGTGGCGGTGTGTTCGAGGACCGGCGCGTAGAGGTGGCCGAAGACGAGACTGTCACCGGCCCTGCGGATTCCGGGCGGATCGTAGGTCGCCACCACCGCCTCGGTGTGCCGGGTGAACAGGTCCAGCAGCGGCTGTTCGGTGGCGCGGCGGCGCAGGCCGTGCGGCTGCTCCAGGAATTCGGTGACGTTGTCGGCGTAGGTGTCGGCGTGGCGCTCGATGCGCATGCTCATGTCCGTCACGAACGGCGACGACGGAGCGCTTCTCTCGAGCATGATCAATGATAGATCCTGTGCACCAGCACATCTCGCGGCTCGTCCGCGCCGAAGTAGGCCGCCTCATGGTCGGCCCACACGAAGCCGACCTCCTTGTAGAGGTGGTAGGCGACCCGATTGCCCGGTTTCACCGTGACGAAGACCTGTTCGGCGCGGGCCTGACGGCATTGGGCCAGAGCGGCTTCCAGCAGTGCCCGGCCGTGGCCGCGACCCCGGCACTCGGATGCCACCGCGAAGCCGAGAAACCAGGCCGTGCGCTCTCCGTCGAGGGCGGTGAGCACGTAGCCGCAGAGCTCCCCCGCATCCTCGGCAACCGTCCAGTTTGCTCCGTGTAGCTCGAAGAGTTGCCGGAGTACGAAATACGGATACGCGAGATGCTCGAATTCGACCACCTCGAGTGCGCGGATCGCGTCCAGATCCGACAGTGACGCGATCCGGCACGCCGGATCGTCCGGCTGTTCGAAGGCCGACAACGGTGTTCCCCTCCACCCCGGGCACAAGTGCGATGGGTTCCAGGGTAAGCGTCACACCGAATCTTGGGTGCGGTTCGACCGCCCGCCGTCTGTGGAGCGGGCGGTCGAACCGCGCTGCAGCACGCGGTGGGGACTGCGCCACCGCTGCCCGGAGGTTAGGCGCGGGGCGCTCGAAAGCGCTGTGCGGCAGCGTTCATCGCGGCCGGAGGCCTTCCCCGGTACTTCCCGGGCCGCGAAATCCTGGTGTGGAACTGTGCCTTCTGGTGGCGGAGCTGTGCTGTCCGGGCGTCGAGCAGCAGCCACAGCATCCGGTGGACGAACCGGTCATAGCCGGTCGATACGGGATCGGGGCCGGCCTGGGCCGGTGCGGGGCCGGTCATGGCAGTGCCCGCTCGTCGAGCACGCACCGTCCCTCCTCGACCAGCGTTGCCCGTGCTCGTCGGCGTACCTTGCAGGTCTGCACCGTGCAATCGAGGTGCAATTGCATTGCGGCGTGCGCTTGTTCGACGGTCATCACACCCGGATCGCGGCGGCAGCGCGACAGACCGGCAATGTGCATATTGAGGGACGTCAGTTGCATGTCCAGACCACTCCTCGTTCCCGCTGGTTCCTGAAGTGCCCGGAGGTTCAGGAAAGGAAAGGGGCCTAGCTACACCGCTCCGGGCACATCTCCAGCACACCACGAGCAGACGCCAGGCGGGCGAATTTCGAGCAGGAGAACGCAAAATTGCGCGAATTCCCAGCAGTGAATCCACTTGGGGGAGGACGATTCTCCAAAGTGGACGAAGCCCTCGCCCGCCGTCGAGCCCCGATCCATGCCCGCGATCGCGAATGGAGCGTGTTGTGTCCGAAGGTCCCGCGTCATCCACCCTGCCTCGCCGTCAGCTCGGTCGCTATCTACGGGACTGGCGCATCCAGGCAGGATTGACCATCGCCGAAGCCGCCAAGCTGATGGAGTGGGGCGCGAGCACCTTGCAGCGGCTCGAGAAGGGCAACGCGGACCGCATCCGCACCATCGACATCCAGGAACTGTGCCGCATCTACGGGATCCCCGCCGAAATCGCGGAGGGGCTCAAGGGTTTGGCGCAGCAGGCGGCGGTCAAGAGCTGGTGGCACTCCTACGGCGACCTGATTCCCGAGAACTTCGACGTCTACGTCGGCCTGGAGGCATCCGCGCAGCAGTTGTCCTGCTACCAATCGGAATTGGTGCCGGGCCTGCTGCAGACAGCCGAGTACGCAAAGGCCCTGAACCGGCTGGGATACCCGGAAGAGACCGTGGTGGAGGTGGATCGGCGCGTTCAGCTGCGTATGCAGCGGCAGGCCATGATCACCCGCCGCATGCACCCGGCGACCATCGCCATGGTGTTGCACGAATCGGTATTGCGCCGCCTGGTGGGAGGTGCAAGGGTGATGGCGGCGCAGGTGCGACACTTGGCGGAATTGAGTACCCGGTCCAATGTCGCGCTGCGTATCCTGCCCTTCGCCGCCGGTGTCCCCCTGGGACTTTCGACCGGACCGTTCGTGATTCTGGAATTCGGATGCGACAGCAAGGGGCAACCGGTGGAGCCCCCGGTGGTCTACGTGGAGGGGTTCACCGGCGATCTGTATCTCGAGAGACAGGGCGACGTTCAGCGTTATCGCCGGGCACAAGCGGGCCTGGAACGCTGCGCGCTGGACGTTCAGGACAGCAGAAACCTGCTCCGGCAGGTGGCGAAGGAGTATTCGGCATGAGTGTGGATCTTTCCGGGGCGCGCTGGTTCAAGAGCAGCCGCAGCGGGGCCGGTAAGGAGTGCGTCGAAGTGGCGTTCCTGCCCGCGGGCCGAGTGGGCGTGCGGGACAGCAAGAATCCGCAGGGCCCGGCGCTGGTGTTCGGCGCGGCGGAATGGGGATCCTTCACCGCCGGCCTCGAAAACGGGGTCTTCGACCGGTGATTCGCTGAACGAGGGTTCACGGGCCCCGACCCGTGAACCCCCGGTATCAGAGGATTGCGACCACACCCATGGCGACGGCGGCGACCAGCACGCCGATCGCGACGGCGGGCATCAGTGCGCCGGTGAGTACGTATACGCCCATCGCCGATACCGCGAAGAGCATCCCTACGATCAGCCGTTCGACCCAGTCATCGGGACCCATTTTCCGGTACCGGGGACGCGCATTCTTGAGTCCTCGGTCCACGAATAGTTGGATACCCATGCTTAGCCGTCGCAAACATACTTCCGTTGCCAAACGGCAGCCGTTTCGTGATCAACAACCAGTTCGGCCGTCAGCGCCGGAAGAGCTTGTTGCCCAGCCAGACGATCGGGTCGTACTGCCTGTCCACCACGCGTTCCTTGAGCGGGATCAGCGCGTTATCGGTGATCTTGATGTGTTCCGGGCACACTTCCGTGCAGCACTTGGTGATGTTGCAGAAGCCCAGGCCCGCATCCTCTTGCGCCAGTTCCCGGCGGTCGGCCACATCCAATGGATGCATGTCGAGTTCGGCAATACGCATCAGGTATCGCGGGCCGGAGAATGCGTGCTTGTTGTCCTCGTGATCACGGACCACGTGACAGGTGTTCTGGCACAGGAAGCATTCGATGCACTTGCGGAATTCCTGCGACCGTTCCACATCGGCCTGCTGCATCCGGTACTCGCCCGGCTTCAGATCCACCGGCGGCGTGAAAGACGGTACTTCGCGGGCCTTCTGGTAGTTGAACGACACATCCGTGACCAGGTCGCGAATAACCGGGAAGGTGCGCATGGGCGTCACCGTCACCACTTCGTCCTGGGTGAACGTCGACATGCGGGTCATGCACAGCAGCCCCGGCCGGCCGTTCACCTCGGCCGAGCACGAACCGCACTTGCCCGCCTTGCAGTTCCAGCGCACCGCCAGATCCGGCGCCTGGGTGGCCTGCAGCCGGTGGATGATGTCGAGCACCACCTCGCCCTCGTTCACCTCGACGGTGAAGTCCTGCAGGCCGCCGCCCTCGGTGTCACCGCGCCACACCTTGAACTTCGCCTCGTAACCCATGGCTATTCCGCCTTTCCGGCGTCGTCCCGCAACTCTGCGAGATCGGCGGGGGTGTAGTACTTTTCGAGCTCCGCCAGGTCGAACAACCGGAGCAGGTCGGTGCGCATGGGCACCTGGGCCTCGGCCGTGACGGTCACCGACGGCACCGAGAACCCGACCTCGTCCGGGTCGATGGTGCAGACCAGCAGCTTGTTGCGCCACACCGGATCCATGCCCGGGTGGTCGTCGCGGGTGTGGCCGCCGCGGCTCTCGGTGCGCAGCAGCGCGGCCTGGGCGACACATTCGCTGATGAGCAGCATGTTGCGCATGTCCAGGGCCAGATGCCAGCCCGGATTGAACTGCCGGTGGCCCTCCACGGTGACGTGGTCGTAGCGGTCGCGCAGCTCGGAGAGATGTTCGACGGCCTGCTTCAGTTCGTGTTCCTTGCGGATGATGCCGACCAGATCGTTCATGGTCTGCTGCAGGTCCATGTGCAGCGTGTACGGGTTCTCGCCCGGGCCGCCCTCGGCGGGCGGATCGAACGGCGTCACAGCCGATTTCGCGGCCGCGGCGATATCGGTGTCGGCGATCTTGGGCCGTGCGGCCAGCTGCTCGACATAGGTGGCCGCGCCCAGTCCGGCGCGCCGGCCGAAGACCAGCAGGTCCGACAGCGAGTTGCCGCCCAGCCGGTTGGAGCCGTGCAGGCCGCCGGCGCATTCGCCGGCCGCGAACAGGCCGGGCACCGTGGCCGCCTGGGTGTCCGGATCGACCTCGATGCCACCCATCACGTAGTGGCAGGTCGGCCCGACCTCCATCGGCTCCTTCGTAATGTCCACGTCCGCGAGCTCTTTGAACTGGTGGTGCATGGACGGCAGCCGCTTGACGATCTGGTCGGCGGGCAGGCGGGAGGAGATATCCAGATAGACGCCGCCGTGCGGGGTGCCGCGCCCGGCCTTCACCTCTTCGTTGATGGCCCGCGCGACCTCGTCACGCGGCAGCAGATCCGGTGTGCGCCGGGCGGAATCGTTGTCCTTCAGCCACTGGTCCGCCTCCTCGATGGTCTCGGCGTACTGGCCCTTGAACACCGGCGGGATGTAATCGAACATGAACCGCTTGCCGTCGGAGTTCTTGAGCACCCCGCCGTCACCGCGCACGCCCTCGGTGACCAGGATGCCCTTCACCGACGGCGGCCAGACCATGCCGGTCGGATGGAACTGCAGGAACTCCATATTGATCAGCGACGCCCCGGCCCGCAGCGCGAGCGCGTGCCCGTCGCCGGTGTACTCCCAGGAGTTCGAGGTCACCTTGTACGACTTGCCGACGCCGCCGGTGGCGATCACCACCGCGGGCGTCTCGAACAGGATGAAGCGCCCGGACTCCCGCCAGTACCCGAAGGCCCCGGCGATCCGGTCGCCGTCCTTGAGCAGCTCGGTGATGGTGCATTCGGCGAAAATCTTGATGCGCGCCTCGTAGTCACCGGTCTGCGCGTAATCCTCCTGCTGCAGCGAGACGATCTTCTGCTGCATGGTGCGGATGATCTCGAGCCCGGTGCGGTCGCCGACGTGCGCCAGCCGCGGATAGGTGTGGCCGCCGAAGTTGCGCTGGCTGATCCGGCCGTCCTTGGTCCGATCGAAGAGCGCCCCATAGGTTTCCAGCTCCCACACCCGGTCGGGGGCCTCCTGGGCGTGCAGTTCGGCCATGCGCCAGTTGTTGAGGAACTTGCCCCCGCGCATGGTGTCCTTGAAATGGGTCTGCCAGTTGTCCTTCTCATTGGCATTGCCCATGGCGGCCGCGCAGCCGCCCTCGGCCATGACGGTGTGCGCCTTGCCGAACAGGGACTTGCAGACCACCGCCACGGACAGCCCGTGCTCACGGGCCTCGATGACCGCACGCAGGCCGGCACCGCCGGCACCGATCACGACGACGTCGTACTTGTGCCGCTCGACTTCAGGCATGGAACCGAATACTCCTGGGAGACAGAGGAATAGAGGACTGTCAGCCGATGAGGCGAGGATCGGAGATGGTTCCGCTCGCCACCAGCATGACGTAGAAATCGGTGAGGACCAGCGTGCCCAGCGTGGTCCAGGCCAGCTGCATGTGCCGGGTGTTCAGCTTCGACACCACGGTCCAGAAGCGGTAGCGCACGGGGTGCTGCGAGAAGTGCTTGAGCCGTCCGCCCGCGATGTGGCGGCAGGAGTGGCACGACAGCGTGTACGCCCACAGCAGCAGCGCGTTGCCGGTGATGATCAGCGTCCCCAGGCCGATGCCGAAGCCGCCGCCCTTGGCGTGGAAGGAGATCACCGCGTCATAGGTGTTGATCACCGAGATGATGATCGCGACGTAGAAGAAGTAGCGGTGCGCGTTCTGGATGATCAGCGGAAGCCGCGTCTCCCCGGTGTATTTCGCGTGCGGCTCGGCCACCGCGCAGGCCGGCGGCGACATCCACACCGACCGGTAGTAGGCCTTGCGGTAGTAGTAGCAGGTGAGCCGGAACAGCAGCAGGAACGGCAGCACCAGGAAGCCCAGCGGAATCCACATGGGCAGGTGGCCGACCGGCGTGCCGAAATGGCTGGAGCCCTCGACGCACGAGGCGCTCAGGCAGGGTGAATAGAACGGTGTCAGATAGTGGAAGTCCGGCACCCAATACGCGCTGCGCACAAAGGATCTGATGGTCGCGTAGATGACGAAGGCCGCGAGCCCCAGCACCGTCGCGGCCGGCGGCACCCACCACCGGTCGGTGCGGAGCGTGCGTGCCGAAATGGCAGCCCGTCCCCTACTGAAAACCCCGGTTGTGCTCGATTCAGAAGCCTTGACTGGTGCGGCGCTCACTGCTGGATGCCTCGCTGCTCTACCCCGTGGAACGTCATCGTTACCTCCGGCATCGAATGTGATGGTGAGCACCTTACGACAGGGGTGCTATCACTCGAGCTCGCAACAGCTATTTCGCGATCCCGTGATTTGCGCCACATTTCCTGTGGCTGTCAGGGATTCGTTTGCTTGGTGAACAAACGGCAATCTCGCGAACTCGCCGGGCTGTCAGAGTGTTTCGGATTCCGGCCCGCGCGCAGGTCGGGCGGCTCGTCCGCGGCGGTTACCGGCCGTCATATGACAGCAACAACGGTGTGGTGGCCTGTCGGTCTGCTGAGCGTTCGAAGGGAGCCGGTAATGAGACGCGCCGCCATCGTCATGCCGATGCGCACGCCCGTGGGTCTGCCCGGCGGAGCACTTGCCGCGGTGCCGCCGAACCGGCTGGTCGGCACCGTCATCGCGGCGGTGCTCGGCCGCTCGGGCATCGATCCCGCGCGGGTCGAACAGCTGGTCACCGCCGTCCCCGATGCCGAGGCCATCCGCTCGGCCCTGCCGCAGTGCGGACTGTCGCCGGAGCTGGGTGACTTCGCCCTGGGCGAGGGTCCCGGCAGCGGACTGCGCGCCCTGATCACCGCCGCCATGATGGTGCGCACCGGCGCGGCCGACGTGGTGCTGGCGGTGGGCGCCGAATGCTCCAGCGCCGCAGGGGGATTCGACGCGCAACCCGCCAGCGTCCCGCCGCTGCCCGGCGTCCGCCCAGGACCCGCGGCCGGCGACGGACCCACCACCGACCAGCAGATCGCGATCTGGTCCGCCGAACCCGCACGCGGACAAGCGGATTCGGAACGCGCCGAACAGCTGGCCCGCGACCACGAGCTGGGCCGGGCCGCGGCCGACGACTTCGCCGCGGTCAGCCACCGCCGTGCCGCCCGCGCCCATCGCCAGGGTGTGTTCGGCGCGGAGACCACGCCCGTCGTGGTGTGCGCGCGTCCCGATGATCCGAATTCCGAGGTGGTCCGCCTGGTCGACCGGGACGAGGGGTTGCGCGACGATGTCTCGCACCGCGCCTTCGCGGCGCTGTCCCCCTTCCGGCCCGACGGCGTGACCACGGCCGGAAACAGCAGCAGCCGCGGCCTGGCCGCCGCGGCCTGCCTGGTGGTGGCCGAGGACCGGCTGGTGGATCTCGGCCTGGAGCCGATGGGCTACCTGCTCGACTGGGTCAGCACCACGGCTCCCCTCGGCGTCCCGGTGCCCGCCGCCACCTCCGCCGTCGCAAAGGCGCTGTGGCGCACCGGTTTCGAACTGTCGGACCTGGAGTTGCTGGAGGTGGAGGAGACCTCCGCCGTCGAGGTGCTGGCCCTGGTCCGCACCCTGGGCCTCGGGGGCGACACCGCGGAGCGCCTGAACGTGCACGGCGGCGCGATCGCTCTCGGTGATCCGGGCGGCGCGGCGGGTCTGCGCATGGTCACCACCATGCTGCACGAACTGGCCCGCCGCGACGGCGGTCTCGGCCTGGCCGTGACCCCGGTCGGCCCCGGCAGCGCCCTGGCCGCGATCTTCGAATCCCCCGATCTGGAACCGGTTTCGCAGGCCCCGCGCGGCGCCCGCTTCCGCGGCGTCGGCGGCCGGCGCTCCGGCCGGGGCCGGCACCGACACTGAGGACCGGTCGACCGCCACCGAGGACTAGCCACGCGGGCGGAGCCGGACGACCGCCGTGCCCCGGGCGAAGGCCGCCGCCAGCTCCTCGCGGTTGACGCTGCCGTCCGAATTCAGGCTGATGCCAGCGTATTTCCCGTGGGTCGGGTTCTGCTCGAGGATGGTCCGATACGGCTCGGCCGCCGCGTCCATGTCGGTGACGACCTCCCAATCGGCGTCGATCTCCCGGCGCCGCAGCCCGATTCGCACCGGCTCGCCGGGGCGCAGGTTGTGCCGCCACGTGGCCGCGGTGCCGATCAGCAGCGTGCCGTCGTGTTCGGCGTAGGCGACGGGGTGCTCGTACACCCGCCCGCTCTTGCGGCCGACCACGGTGACGATGAGCAGTTTCCCGCTGACCACCCGGTGCAGCGGTGAGCGCAGGATCCGGCGCATGACGGCGTTGAGCCGTTCCTGTTTGCGGGTGGCGGCCGGGTTCGGGGTGGTCGTTGCTGGCTGGGACATCGGTGCGTCCTCCGGTTCCCTGTTTACTGAGTGACTACTCAGAAAATACGACCAGGTGCGGCATACTGCAAGGGTCGTGCCGGAAAACGACAGTCGAAACGTGACAGGAGGCGATGTGGCGACCCGTTCCCGAGGGCGGCCCAGTACCGGTGTGCGCGAGGCCGTGATCGCCAACGCGCAACAGGTGCTCGCGGAATCCGGCCTCGCCCGGCTGTCCACCAAGGAGATCGCGGTCCGGGCCGGCGTCGCCGAATCCAGCATCTTCTACCACTTCGGCGATCGAATGGGCCTGCTACAGGCCGTGATCCAGCATCAGCTGCGCCCGCTCGCGGACCTGCTCGCCGACGCGCCCGCGGCGGATCTGCGCACGGCGCTGCGGTCGCTGCTCGCGACCCTGGAGGAATTCTTCGTCTCCGCCCTGCCCGTGATGGCGGCGGTGCAATCGGATGCCGAGTTGGGCGCGGTCTACCGGGAACGTAGCCGCGATCTCGACCTGGGCCCGCACCGCGCGGTGGACGCCGTGGTCGCCTACCTGTCGGCCCGGGGCGTCGAGGCCGGGGATCTGCGCACCCGGGCTCTGCTGCTGGTCGGCGCGGCTCATCAGCGCGCGCTGCAGCGGCAGCTGAGCCCACCCGGCGCGCTCGTCGAATTGCCCAGCCCCGACGCCATTGTCGAGGTGGCCCTCCCGCTGTTCGAAACGAAGGATTAGCTACTTGGTGCGGGGGCGGGAGTGGAAGCCCAGGCCCTCGTCCTGCGCGCCCATCCAGGCCGCCTCATCGTGCTTGGCGTCGGGGACGTAGATCGTCTCCTGCTTGGCCCGCGGTGGTTCCGGCGGCGGCGCCTGTTCGAACTCGTCGGTGTCGATGACGAGCCTTTCCAGATCGTTTTCCAGCCGGCGGACGGTGCCCGCGTCTCCGTAGTGCGAACGCAGTGCGGTGACGCACTGCCGGAGCTGGCCGACCGCGTAGCGGAGTTCCGCAATCTCGCTGCGTGTCATCGAAACCTCCTCGAGCCGTGTGACAGACCACACATCGTGATCTACAACACAGTACGTGATCGTGCGGGATTCGTCTCGTCGGCAACCAATATTCGCAGCTAGAGGGCCTGTCACCGGGCGCGGAATTGGGGCGGCGGACGTTTCAGATCTTCGAATCCGCCCGCCGCCGATGATCTTGCGGCTACCCCGCGATGGCGTACTCCGGCCCGCAGTCGGGACCGCAGTCCGGGTCCGCGCCGCGCGCCGCCGCGGTCGCCCGGGCCACCAGCGCCACCACCGCGGCGGCCACCTCCTCGGCCCGCTCCAGGATCACGCTGTGCCCGGCGCCGTCCAGCCGCACCAGCTCGGCGTCGGAGACCTGGGAGGCGAGCACCACCGAGTGCGCGAACGGAATCATGATGTCCGCGGACCCGGCCAGCACCAGCACCGGAATCGAGCCCAGCCGGTGCAGGGTCGCGGTCTCGTCGAAGCGGATCAGCGACTCCAGGAAGCTGGCCATGGTCAGCAGCGAGGTGTCGTTGAGCATGGCCGTCGCCACCGCCAGCATGCGCGGGCTCACCTTGCGGGTGCCCAGGGTGGCGTCCCGCATGATGGGCTCGAAGATGCGGCGGCTCAGGTGTTTCGAGGCCTGCATGGCCCGCGGCGCGCGCCGCACCGCCACCCGCAGCGAGTTCACCGCCGGTGCGCTCAACAGCCGCCCCAGCCCCACCCGGGTCACCCCGTTGGCGGCGCTGGAGAGCAGGCCGACGCCGACCACCCGCGTCCCGATCGTCTCCGGGTACAGCCGGGCGTAGGCGAGCACGGTCATGGCGCCCATCGAATGACCCACCAGGACAACGGGTCCGGTCGGCACCACGACCCGCAGCACCGCGTCCAGATCCCGGGCCAGCTGCTCGATGGTGTACGTGGCAGGGTCGGCATTGCCGGAATCCCCGTGTCCGCGATGGTCGTAGAACACCATGTGGGTGTCCTCGCCCCAGGTCTGCAGCAGGTGCCCGCGCATGAACGCCCACGATTCCGCGCGCAGGCAGTGCCCGTGGACGAACACGACGGTGACGGGGGCGTCGGTGGTGCCGAACTCGCGCACCGCGAGTGGCACGCCGTCATCGGCGGACACGGCGATGTGGTGGCCGTCGAAATCGGCCGCGCGGGTGTTGATCGTGGACATGACGTCCTCCTGAAGAGTGCGCCTTCTTGCCCGGTTGTCGATAGAAATAGCCCCTGCGTTAACCCCCCACACCAGGCGTTATAGACAAGTTGTCCAACTGTCTCCGCTGATCTATGCACGGCTGTCGGGGGATCTATCGGAGTCTCGCCACATTGCTAGACCCGTGTAGAAATCCCTGTACGTCCGGTCGGCGTCCGCACTTTCTACTCACATCTAGCGAATGACCTAGACAAAAGTAGATTCATATCGCATCGACAGTGTCGTCCCATGCCGCATCGACACATTCCGGCTGTCATGAGAATCTGCCGCCCTCTAGCAATCGGACTAGAGGGCGGCAGATTTCTGTGCGGATCTCGGCTTACGTGGCCGCCCCCGTCTTCGTGGACGGGAGGAACGGGCGCAACAGGTTCTGTTCCACCGACGGCCCGAACTGCCATTCGGCGATCCAGGGGCCGGTGCCCTCGCTCGGATCCAGTGCGCCGCCTTCGAGCCAGCGGTAGCGCCCGTCGAGGATGCCGCGGGTGAGGTCGGTATCGGCGTCATCGGTGTTGGACCAGAGATCGTCGAAGAGCTTCTCGACCCGCCGGCGGGCCTGGCGGCAGAAGACCTCGGCGAGTTCCTCGGCGGCCACGCCGTCGGGACTGCCGTCGACCCGCAGGGACTGGGCGCGCACGCAGGCCGCGGCCATGGCGAACAGTTCCGCGCCGATGTCGACGATGCGGCCCAGGAAGCCCTGCTTGTACTCGAGCTTGGCCTGCCAGCGCGCCATGCCGTACATGAGGGCGCGGGCCTGCTTGCGTGACATCCGCTCGACGAAGCGCATGTGCCGTGCCAGCGGCCCGAATTCGCCGTAGCTGACCGGCGCGGTGCCGGCGCCGACGGTCAGCTGCGGGAACCATTTGGCATAGAAGCCGCTCGCCCCGACCGCCGCCTTGGCCTTGTCCTTGAGCTCGGCATTGCGATCCACCAGTGCCCCGGCCGCGGCCATGTGGGCATCGGCCATCTCGCGGGCGATGAGCAGCCGCATGATCTCGCTGGAACCCTCGAAGATGCGGTTGATGCGCAGATCGCGCACCAATTGCTCGGCGCTGACGGCTCTTTCGCCGCGGGCCCGCAGCGAGGCCGCGGTCTCGTAGCCGCGGCCGCCGCGGATCTGCACCAGTTCGTCGGCGATCCGGCACGCCATCTCCGAGGCCCACAGCTTGGCCAGCGCGGCCTCGATGCGGATGTCGTTGCGGTTCTCGTCGCACATGGTGCCGGACAGATCGAGCACCGATTCCAGCGCGAAAGTCGTTGCGGCGATGTAGGAGAGCTTCGCGCCGACCGCGCCGTGCTCGCCGACCGGGCGGCCCCACTGCACGCGAGTGGCCGACCATTCCCGCGCGATCTTGAGCGACCACTTGGCCGCGGCCGTGCACATGGCCGGGATGGCGAGGCGACCGGCGTTGAGGGTGGTGAGCGCGATCTTGAGCCCGTCGCCCTCGCGGCCCACCAGGTTCCGCTTGGGTACGCGCACCTTGTCCATCCGGGTGACACCGTTCTCGATGCCGCGCAGGCCCATGAACGCATTGCGCCGCTCCACCGTGATGCCGGGGCTGTCGGCCTCCACGATGAACGCGGAGATGCCGCCGCGATGGCCCTCGCTCTTGGGCACCCGCGCCATGACCACGAGCAGTTCGGCGACAACGCCATTGGTGGTCCACAGCTTCACGCCGCTGATCTCGTAGGCCTCCCCGTCCGGGGTCGGGGTCGCGGTGGAGGCCATGCGTGCCGGGTCGGAGCCCACATCGGGTTCGGTGAGCAGGAACGCGCTCACCGCGCCCTTGGCGCAGCGCGGCAGGAACTCTCGCTTCTGTTCCGGGGTGCCGGCCAGCTTGAGCGGTTCGGGCACGCCGATGGACTGGTGCGCGGAGAGCAGCACGCCGAGGCTGGCGTGCGCGGAGCCGACCAGCATGAGGGACTTGTTGTAGCCCACCTGCGACAGCCCGACCCCGCCGTACTCCTCGGGAATCTTGAGGCCGAAGCAGCCGAGTTCGGCCAGCCCGCGCACGTATTCGTCGGGGATGCGGCCCTCGGCCTCGATGCGCTGGCCGTCGATGGTCTCGCAGAAGGCCCGCAGCCGGGTCAGGTACGCCTCGGTCTTGGCGGCGTCCGCGGCGTCGGGGTGCGGGAATGGATGGATGAGGTCGAGCCGGAACCGGCCGAGGAACATCTCCTTGGCGAAGGACGGCTTGGCCCAGGTGGTTTCGCGGGATTCCTCGACCAGTGCCCGGGCTTGTTCTTCGGTGGCGTCGACTTTGGCGGCAGTCGCCATGATGTCCTCCTCGACCGTGATGAGAATCACATTCGAGTGTAGGAGTCTTTGTTACCCGCCGGTAGGGGCTGGCAAAGATCGAAAAGCCTCGTCACGAGATGATCTTGATCAGTTGGCTAATCTTTGGTTATTGAACGCCGCGCAGATATCGGCCGAAATGCGGGACCGTGAAACCGATGGTTCCGCGCTCGGCCGAGTAGATCAGACCCTTCTTGATCAAGCCGTCGCGCGCCGGGGACAACGAGGCAGGTTTGCGTCCCAGCTCGTGTGCCACCGCCGAGGTGGCCACCGGCCCGTCGTCGCCGGACAGGTCGGCCATGGCGCGCATGTATTCGCGCTCGGCCGGCGTCGCTCGCTCGTAGCGGGAGCCAAAGAAACCGACCGCCAGCTCTTCTTCGGCCGCAGGCGACGCCACCGCCACATCCTCGGCCGAGATCGGGCTCTGCGCCGCCGCGTCCCAGGCGGCCTTGCCGTAGGCCTGCACGAAATACGGGTACCCGTCGGCCTTCCGGTACAGCGCGTCCAGCGCCTCCTCGGAGTACTTCACGCTCTCCCGCTCGGCCGGCGCGATCAGCGCCTGGTCGGCCGACTCCCGATCCAGTCGATCGATGCGGTGGTAGGAGAACAGGCGCTCGGAGTAGCTCTTGGACGCGGTCAGCACCGCGGGCAGATGCGGCAGACCCGCCCCGACCACGATCAAAGGCGCGGCGTCCTGGCTCAATTCGTGGCAGGCCCCGCAGATGGCCGAGATGTCGGCCGCCCCGAGATCCTGCATCTCGTCGATGAACACCGCGATGCCGATGCCCAGATCACGCACCAGCGCCGCCGCTTCCATGAGCAGCTCCACCAGATCGATCTCGATATCGCCGGAGTCGGCCCGTCCGGTCACCGCGGGCACATCGATGCCCGGGTTCCAGCGTTCCCGCATGCCCTTGCCGTCGGTGGAGCGCAGTGCGAAGGCCTTGAGAATCCCCAGGAAATCGTCCACCTGCTCCGGATTGCGGTGTGTCACAGCGATCGAACGCACCGCCATGTGCAGCGCCGAGGCCAGCGGCCGCCGCAGTTCCTGATCGGGGCGGGCCTCCAGCTTCCCGGTGCCCCAGCCGCGCGAGCGGGCGGCCGAGCGAAGCTGGTTGAGCAGCACCGTCTTTCCGACGCCGCGCAATCCGGTGAGCATGACGCTGCGCTCCGGCCGTCCGCGCGCCACCCGCTCCAGCACGATGTCGAAGGCGTCGAGCTGCCGGTCCCGGCCCGCGAGCTCGGGCGGTCGCTGCCCCGCGCCGGGTGCGTAGGGATTCCTGACGGGGTCCATGCGGCCCAACCGTAGCGCGGTCATCGCGGATTATCCGGGCATCTATCGAGGACACTAGAGACAGCTATCGACCGGCATACCGGCCCGGCCGATTCGCGATCAGCGGAAGTCGATACAGCGAGTCCGCGGTGTCCCCGAGGGTCTCTACCCTTATGCCTGATTCGTTGGGATCCAGCGCAGGAGGGTTCATGTCGGAAGAAGCCGTACCCACGCCCACCGTCGCGGAGGTGGTCGAATCCTGGAACGTGCCCGCCGAGGCGATCGTGGCCGCGCGCATCCGCAACAACATCCTGGTGGCCATCGAGCGCGGGTACGACGATCCGCAGCTGGTGGCCGATCTCGCGGTGGGTCCGCTGGTCATGGCGCTGGGGCAGTTGGAAGTCGATCTCGCGGACGCTCGCCGGCGGATTGCCGAGCTGGAGCGGGCGATCGAGGCGAAAGATTGATAACGGGCGAATTGACGACGTATATCGTCTCGTGATCCACGGCCTATACACCGAATTGCTTGTTCAGCGGGGCGTTTTCGTAAAGATGCGACGCGCCTATCGCGTCGGGTGGACAACGCGGCGGCCTAGTCGTAATCTTCTCGTGACTTAGCGGAGTCTGTTGCTTCATCGGAGAGGCAGCCCGCGACGTTACAGCAGCAAGATCGGAGATGCGGCTCAGTGGGTAAGCACAGCTTGCAGCAGGAATCTCGGCTTCCGAATTCCGTGAAGGGCGCCATCGTCATGGGTGCGATGGCCGCGACGACTACCGGCGTGTTCCCGGCGATCACCGCCACCGCCGCCACCGTCGAGATCCCGGGCATCGGAAACTTCGACGTGCCGGACGATTTCGCGCCCCAGGTGCAGCAGTTCAACCAGACGGTCAAGGACGCCGAGACGGCGCTGCAGACCCCGGGCGGACTGGGCGGCGGCGCTCAGGTCGGCGTCCCGGCTGCTCCCGCTCCGCAGTTCCAGCTGCCCAGCATCTTCCAGAAGTCCAGCTCCGTGGGCGACATCGCGCTGCACGCCGCCGAGACCAAGGTCGGCGCCCAGTACTCCTGGGGCGCGACCGGTCCCTACAGCTTCGACTGCTCCGGCCTCGTGCAGTGGGCCTACAAGCAGGCCGGAGTCGAGCTGCCCCGCACCAGCTTCGAGCAGTCCAACGTCGGTGCCCCGGTCGCCTTCGAGGACCTGCAGCCCGGCGACATCGTCATCACCAACGGCGGCGGCCACGTGGGCATCTACGCCGGCGACGGCAAGCTGCTGAACGCCGTGCAGACCGGTACCCCGGTCTCCTACACCAACCTGCACGCGAGTCAGGTCGTCACCGCGCGCCGCATCGTCAACGCCTGACACACATTCGTCGTCAACGTCTGACGCAGTATCGTCAACGTGTGACCACTGCTCCACTGAGCACCACGGCTCAGGCCCGAGTTGATTCTTGGACCTGGGCCGTCCGCATTTTCAAGACCCGCTCCGCGGCCGCCGCGGCCTGCCGGTCCGGGCATGTGCGGGTCAATGGCGTACCGGTCAAGCCCGCGCACCAGCTGAAGCCCGGTGACGAGATCCGCGTTCGTGTCCATGGTTCCGAACGCATCGTCATCGTCGAGCAGCTCATCACCAAGCGTGTCGGCGCGGCCGTGGCCGGGCAGTGCATGATCGACAAGAGCCCGCCCCCGCCCGACCCGCAGCTGACCGCCCTCCTGCCGCGCCGTGATCGCGGCGCGGGCCGCCCGACCAAGCGCGAGCGCCGCGAGACGGACCGGTTGCTGGGCCGAGACCTCCCCCGCCTCCCCGGGACTTCAGCGGACGGCTAGGAGCCGCCGACAGCCTGGCACCCGTGCCGAAGGTCGGGTGCCAACCCGATTTCGGACGTGCCCGGCGAGTTGCCCTGGACTCACGAAATCAGTTGTCTCGCTGGGATATCGCGGCACCGCCCGGCGTGCCCGTGCCCGTGGACGCCGCCCGCGCTCCCCACGCGGCGGCGGCGATGGTGACCAGCGCGCCGAGCATGAGCGCGGCCGGTTCGCCCGGTTTCAGCACGTGCAGCTGGGTGCCGACCGTAACCGCCGCGACCGGCACGCCGATCTGCGCGGAAGCGATGGCCCCGAGTGGAATCGGCTGACCAAGGAACCGCATGACCACATGGGCCAGTACCGCGGCCGCGCCCAGTGCCAGGCCCAGCAGGATCAGATGCGGGTGGTCGCCGAATTCGCGCAGGTTCAGCCGTGCGCCGAGCCAGACGAAGAACAGCGGCGCGAGGAAGCCGTCGCTGATGGCGAAGAGCTGCTTGGCGACTCGGCGCGGTTCCCCGATGGCCGCCACCACCAGGCCGAGTGCGAAGCCCGCCAGCATGATCGAGACGTGACTGCGGGTGGCGAGCGCGCCGAGGGCGAACAGCAGGGCGAGGCTGACCCGCAGTTCGAGCGCGAACTGCCGATCCTCGGAGATCTTGTGCAGCCGGTGCCGGATGCCGGAATCCTCGAGCCAGCGCAGGAAGAAGTACGCGACCACCGCCGCCCCGGCCACCAGGAGCGCCCCGAGCGCGGCCCGGCTCGCATTGTGCGGATCGATCACCAGCGGCAGCGCCACCACCGCGGCCGCGTCGGCGATGGCGACCTGAGCGGTCATCTCCAGCACGGGTTTTCCGCTCAGCCGCTGGGAATCGATGATGGGCAGCACAATGGCCGCCGAGGAGGAGGCGAGCAGTACGGCGTAGAGCAGTCCGTGGCCGGTGTCGAACCAGGCCGCGATGCCCTGCCCGGCGATCACCGAGAGCACGCCCACCAGCACCGCGCGCAGCGCGCCCCGCCCCAGCGCCGAGCGAATGGCCGCGTCCCGCACCGGCACGTGGGTGCCGGCCACGAACATGACCACCGCGAAGCCGACATCGGCGATGAAGGCGAAGGTCGGGTCCTGCGGGTGCAGCAGGCCGAAGCCGGTGGTGCCGAAGACGATTCCGGCGAGCAGTTCACCCAGGATGACCGGCAGGTGCCAGGTCTGCCGCCAGGCCAGCCAGGGCCCGGCCAGGCCGAGCAGGGTGATGAGGGTGAGGGTCTGGAAGGTCACGGCGTCGTCGTCTCGGCATTCACGCGGTCAGGGCAGGGAGGCGATCTTCACCGGGATCGCGATGTTCTCGTCGGTGTAGTAGATGGCGCAGACCCGGTGATAGCCGTCCACGATCTGCATGGGCACGGCCTTGCGGAAGTCACCGCGCACCACCAGGATCGGCGAGAGCGCCAGGCCGGCCGTGATCTTGGCGAGGTCGCGGCGGACAAAGGGGTTGTAGGTCGGCAGGATCTCCAGCTGCGAGGCGCGCAGCAGGTCCTTGGCCTTCTTGTGCACCACGGGGGCGGCGCGCAGCTTCTGGATGACCTTGTCGACGATGTCCGGCTCCGCCAGCATGTCGAGGTAGTCCGCGGCGGCCGGGTAGTCGTGCTCGTCCGGCTCCTTCTTCCACTTGACCGTGATCTCGGGGTCCGCCATGGAGTCATCATTCCCGTGCGACCGACCGGTCGCATATGGACACACGGATTTGGCTCCAATTGACCGTTTTGCCCGGCTGTCAGGCTGCGGGGCCGACCACCCACTCCACGCAGATGACCCGCCGATCCACCTGCGCCGCCGCCAGTTCCCGTACCGCACCCGGCTCGGCCGCACTGGGCACGCAGGTCAGCAGCACGGTGAAATCGGTGGGATCCGCCGCCGTCAACTCCAGCAGATTCGCCGCCGCCACCAGCCGGGTCTCCCCCGACGCGTGCACAACGCCCCGGACGTCCGACCCGCACTCGCGAATGTCCTGCAGCGCCGTCGCCAGATCGGTGCGATCGGCGCAGTCGCACCGCATCACCACGATCCGCTCCTCCATCCCGGTCAACCCCGCCGGCAGCGGCCGCGGCGTGCGGGTCAGCACCACCACGTCCCGCGCCCCCGCCTCCAGCAGCCAGCGCACCGCGACCTCGCCCTGCGGGCCCAGCCCGCCCGCGACCAGATACGTCCCGTCCGGCCGGATTTCGACGGCCGGAAAAGCCGGTGCCGGCGGCTGCGTGGCCGGGTAGGCCGCGCCGAAGGCGCCGTCGCGCCACCGGCGCCGCGCACCGGAATCCGATCTGCGCCATTGCCGTTGCGGTGGAGCGGCCGTCAGCGAGCCGAGGGCCGTCCAGTCCACGGCGCACCCATCCAGATAGCGCCGCGCGATGGTGTGCAGAAAACTCTCCGCCTCGTCGTCGCGGGACAGCACGGCCTGCGCGCCCTCCCGGAACGGGGCGCGCTCCCGCAATCCCGGGGTCAGCACCGGCTGCGGCCCGATCTCGAGAATTCTCGAAATCCCGTCGGCGGCAGCGGATTCCAGCGCCGCGGCCAAGTGGATCGGCTGCCACGCGTTGGCAGCCCAGTAGGCGGCGTCCGTGCGCGGATCGTCCGCCGTGGCGGGCGGTGCCGTGGTGCGCGTGGTCTCGTCCGCGGTGGCCCGGGCGCGTGGCACCGGGCCGGGCCGGGTGGTCGAGTAGAACCGCAGCTGCGGCGGGTTCGCCTCGAGATCGGTGAGTTCACCGTGCAACTCGGCGGCGCGGTCGCGGATCGCGGGCAGGTGCGCGGCGGCGGGTATGGCGTCGGCCGGGAGGCGCTGGGCGAAGATGGTGCGGCGATGGGCCCGCCGCACCAGGGCGTCGATATAGCGGGGCTCGCCCGCCACGGTGATGGCGGTCGGACCGTCCACCGCGGCGACGGCGACATCGGCGCGCATGGGCTCGACCAGCCGGGTCACCTCCGCGAGAGTCGCCTCGAGCACGGCCGCGGCTCCACCCCCACCGGCGCGCTCGTGCAGCCGCGCCCGCGCCACCACCACCCGGGCCCCGTCGTCCAGCGACAGCGCACCGCCGGCGACCGCGGCGGCGACCTCACCGACGCCGTGCCCGGCTACCGCATCCGCGTGCAGCCCCACCGACTCGAGCAGTTCGGCCAGTGCGACCTGAAAGGCGAACAATGCCGAATGCTCGAATACGATGCCGTCCGCGCCGGATTCGCCCGAAGTGTCGCTCTCGCAGCCGAATTCGCGGGCGCGATCGGGCCCGTGGTCGCCGCCTCGGCCCGCAGGGGTCGTTCGATGGAATCCATTGCGCGGCGTCCAGACTCGTGGGCCGCCGGCCGCTGCCACGGCGTCCACGGCCGCGGTCAATGCCGCCGCGAAGACCGGGTACCGGGCCGCGAGCGCGCGTCCCATGCGCGGGTGGCCGCCGGATCCGGGGAAGAGGAAGAGCGTGCCGCCGTCGTGCTCGGTGCGGACCGGGTCGAAGATGCCGGTGGCCGCGCGTGGGAGGGGTGCGGGCGTGACCGTCCCCGTGGTGCCGGCGATCGCGGGCGTGGTGGCGATGCGGCGGGCCAGGGTGCGCAGGTGGGCCGCGGCCTCGGCGGTGTCGCGGGCGAGGACCCCGGCGCGGGTGGGTTCGGGTATGAGCCGGGTAGTGGCGGAAGCGAATTCGCGGAGCGAGCGATAGGACCCGATGGCGACGGCCCAGCGCAGCGCGAGGGCGTGGATGGCGGCCGGATCGCGTCCGGTGAGGGGCAGGAGAACCGGGGGTTCGTCACCGCGGTCGAGGGCAGGGGTCCCGCTCGGTCGCGCGGGGTCGTCCAGGGCGATGTGCGCGTCGGGGCTGTCCGCCTCGGGGAATCCGATGGCGGGCCCGCCGATGTCGGCGTAGCGGCGGGTTCGGGTCCGGAGCGCGTCGGTCGTGCGTTGCAGCACCAGGACGGTGCAGATGCCGTTGCCGCCGCCGGCGCCGCGATTCCTGGGCACCGGTATCCGAAGGTCCGAAATGTCCGGTAGCAGAGCGAGATCCACACCGCCCGCGATAACGAAGGGCACGGCTTCGTCGGCCAGCAGGCGCACGCCCATGTCGACGGCGACCAGTGGCGAGGCGCGCCGGCTGTCCACGGTGAGGCTGGGACCGCGCAGGTCCAGGGCGCGCGAGAGGTGGTGGGCGCTATTGGTGCCGCCGATCGCGCCGAAGACCACCGCCGCATTGGACGCCGGTGCCAGACAGCCCAATCCGGAGTCGTCCAGGGCTTCCACGGCGACCTCGAGGTTGGTGCGCTGGCGCGGGGTGAGCCCCGCGGCCGCGAGGCGATCCATGCCGAACCACTCGTGATCGAACTCCAGACCCGTCGACCGGCAGCCGACGCCGACGATCGACACCCGCGGGAACGGGGTGGGATCGGTCGATGCTCTCGTACTCTGCCGCACAGGAATGCCCTCCCGTGTCCGCGCGCTGTCGGCCGTCGAGGTACCACCGGCGATTCTGCCAAGAATTCGCCCCGGCCAGAAGGGCTTTCGCGCAGGCGAATCCGTCACCCGGCGCTGTGCAGGTCAGCGCCTATCCGATCGCCCCGAAGGCCTCGGGGTCATCGTTGCGCATGATTACGAGGCCGTGGCCGTCCGCCCCTGGAAGGGATGGTCGAAATCCTCGGCGGTGGCATGGGAGCTGAAGAACCGCAGTGCTAGGTTCACCGCGTCCTGTTCGGTGTTCACTCCGGAGATGGCCATGGTCCGGCGCAGCGCGTCGTCGTCGAGATAGATTCGAGTGATGGCCATTTCGGGCACCTCCGCCGCATCCGTCGTGTCCTCAAAGCATGACGGATCCAGCAGGCGCCGATAGCCGGAATGGCCAGAGCCCTTGGCGGGAAATGCCAAGGGCCCTGTCGTAATTGTCTGGGACATACGGACTTTCGCCCGAATTATCCGATCATGCCCGCGAGCCGCTGCTGGATCAGCGCCTCTGCCTCGGTGACCATCCGGGAGACCAGCTCACCGCAGGTCGGGATGTCGTCGATGAGGCCCTGCACCTGACCGGCCGACCAGATGCCGGCGTCCAGGTCGCCGTCCTCGAACACCCGGCGGCCGCGCGCGCCCGCCACCAGATCCTTGACGTCCTCGAACTTGCCGCCGGCCTTCTCGATCTCGACGACCTTGCGGCTGATCTCGTTGTCCGCCACGCGGGCGGTGTTGTGCATGGTGCGGAAGATGAGCTGGGTGGCGCGCTCCGAGTTGGCGACGATCTGCTCCTTGACCGTCTGGTGGATCGCCGACTCCTGGGTGCACATGAAGCGGGTGCCCATGTTCACGCCGTCCGCGCCCAGCGCCAGCGCCGCGACCAGGCCGCGCGCATCGGCGATGCCGCCGGAGGCGATGACCGGGATGTCGAGGGCCCGGGTGGCGGCCGGAATCAGGATCAGGCCCGGCACGTCGTCCTCGCCCGGGTGCCCGGCGCATTCGAAGCCGTCGATGGACACGCCGTCCACGCCGATCTTCTGCGCCTTGAGCGCGTGCCGCACGCTGGTGCACTTGTGCAGCACCTTGATGCCGGCTTCCTTGTAGTACGGCAGGAAGGGCTCCGGATTGGACCCGGCGGTCTCCACGATCTTCACGCCGGACTCGATGATCGCCTGCACGTACTCCTGGTACGGCGGCGGGTTGATCGACGGCAGGATGGTGACGTTCACGCCGAAGGGCTTGTCGGTGAGCTCACGCGCGCGGTCGATCTCGCGGCGCAGATCGTCGGGGGTGGGCTGGGTGAGCGCGGTGATGATGCCGAGACCACCCGCCTCGGAGACGGCGGCGGCCAGTTCGGCGCGGCCGACCCACATCATGCCGCCCTGGACGATGGGGTGCTCGACCCCGAAGGTCTCGGTGAATCTGGTCTTCAGTGCCATGGGCGCTGTCCTCTCCCTGCCTCTCGCAAACTGCCCCGATACTCGCATAGTTGCATATGGAGCGACAACCCTGATGTGAGTGGAAGTTTGCACCTGACCAGGGCTGTGACCAGTGCGGCCGGGAGTGGCCGCTTGTGGATATGGGTGTCTACCAGGCTCGAATACATGCTCTGAACTGCTGAATGAAGCGGTGAGAACTTCTCGGTGAAACCTTCTCTGTAACCCTTGTCACGTCAGAAAGTTAAGGGATATTCTCACAGTCGATCAGCGTGAAAGGACACCGCATGACCTTCCAGCCGCTAGACGAGCCGATTCGGTCGCGTCGCAACCACTGGGTGAACCAGGTCGCGACCCACGCGGCCATGCGGCCCGGTCGGATCGCCTTCAAGTACAAGGGCGTGGACACCACCTGGAAGCAGCTGCACGAGCGGTCGGAGCGGTTCGCCGACGCGCTGTCCCGTCGAGGGGTCGGGTTCGGCGATCGTGTGCTCATCCTGGCGCTGAACTACACCGAGTACATCGAAGCCGTCATGGGCATCAATGCGCTCGGGGCCATCGCGGTGCCGGTGAACTTCCGGCTCACCCCGCCCGAGGTCGCCTACATCGTGGCCGACTCCGGCGCCAAGGCCATCGTCACCGACTCGGTGTTGCAACCGCTGGCCGTGGGCGTCGCCGGGCAGGCCCCGGACCTGTCCACGGTCGTGGTCATCAACGGGCAGACCGGCGCGGGCGTCATCGGCTACGAGGACGTCCTGGCCGAGCCGGGCGAACCGCATGCGCCGCTGGACATTCCGGAAGAGACCCCCTGCCTGATCATGTACACCTCGGGCACCACCGGCAGCCCGAAGGGTGCGGTGCTCACCCACGCGAACATGAACGCGCAGGCGCTGACCTGTATCCGGGCCATGGAGATCACCCCGGATTCCATCGGCTTCTGCAGCTCACCGCTGTTCCACATCGCCGGATTGGGCTCGCTCACCCCGTATTTCATGCTCGGCGGCAAAACCGTGCTGCACCCGCTGGGCGCGTTCGATGCCACCGAATTCCTCGACGCGGTCGAGGCCGAGCAGGCCACCGCCGCCTTCTGCGTACCGGTGCAGTGGCAGCTCATCTGCGAGGAGCCGACGGTCAAGCAGCGCAAGCTCGCACTGCAGGCGCTGTGCTGGGGCGCGGCCCCCGCGTCGGACACGGTGCTGCGCGCCATGGCCGACTGCTTCCCGAACGCCTTCAATGTAGCGGTGTTCGGCCAGACCGAGATGTCACCCATCACCTGTGTGCTCGAGGGCAAGGACGCGCTGCGCAAGATCGGCTCGGTCGGCCTGCCCATCCCCACCATCCAGGCCCGCGTGGTCGACGACGAGATGAACGATGTCGCGCCCGGTACGGTCGGCGAGATCGTCTATCGCGGACCGACTCTCATGCAGGGCTACTGGAACAAGCCCGAGGCCACCGCGGAGGCCTTCCACGGCGGCTGGTTCCACTCCGGGGACCTGGTCCGCCAGGACGAGGAGGGCTTCATCTACGTGGTGGACCGCAAGAAGGACATGATCATCTCCGGCGGCGAGAACATCTACTGCGCCGAGATCGAGAACGTGCTCTTCGCGCACCCCAAGATCCACGAGGCCGCCGTCGTGGGCCGCGCGCACGAGAAGTGGGGCGAGGTGCCGGTCGCGGTGGTCGCGCTCATCGACGGCGTCGACGACCTGACCCTCGAAGAGCTGGAACCGTTCCTGAACGAGTCCCTGGCCCGCTACAAGCACCCCAAGCACCTGGTGGTCGTACCCGAGCTGCCTCGCAATGCCAGCGGCAAGGTCGTGAAGGTCGAACTGCGCAAGGCGTATTCGGCCTAGATCAGGTCCTTGGCGGTGAGCCAGCGCATGATCGGCCAGCCGCAGAACACCGGCAGCCAGCAGGTCAGCACCCGGTAGAGCAGGACGGCGGGGACCGCGATCCCCGCCGAGACACCGAAGGCGGCCAGACCACCGATGAGGGCGGCCTCCACCGCGCCCACCCCGCCGGGGGTCGGGGCGGCCGAGGCCAGGGTGCCGCCGATCATGGTGACGATGGTGACGGTCACGAAAGTCGTACTGCCGCCGAAGGCTTCGATGCTGGCCCACAGCGCCAGCGCCATGCCCAGGGTGGTGGTGGCACAGCCGCCCACGATCATGGCCAGCCGGCCGGGCCGCCGGGCCAGATCCTTCAGCTGGCCGACCACCTCCGCCAGCTGCGGGCGTACCTCGTTGAGCAGCCACTTGCGGACCTTGGGGACGAACATGGTCACGCCCAGCAGGCCCAGCAGGGCGCCCGCCACCAGGTACAGCACGGTGGCACTGGGCACGAAATGCGACAGGTTCGTGGAGGTTCCGGCCAGCGCGCCGAAGATCAGCAGCAGCACCACGTGGGTCACCACCTGCACCGTCTGCTGCAGGGCGACCACCGCGGTGGCCCGCACCGCGCCCAGGCCGCCCTTCTGCAGGAACCGCACGCTCAACGCCAGCCCGCCGACGCCGGCCGGGGTGGTGGTCGCGGCGAAGGTGTTGGCGATCTGCATGAGCAGCAGGTTGCCGAACCTGACGGCCTCGGAGGCACACGCCCACAACGCCATTGCCGCACCCGCATAGGTCAGGGCGGACACGGTCAGCCCCAGCAGCGCCCAGCCCCAGTTCAGATTGCGGAGCTCCGAGGCGAAGGTGGGCACCGCGCTGATGTACGGGTAGGCCACGTACACCAGGCCGATGAGCAGCACCAGCTGGATGATCTGGTTGCGCGAGAAGCGGGTGATCTGCGCGGCCTCGATCTTGTCCTGCCCGGTCTGCGCGGCCACCTCCGCGCGGATGCCCTTCATCAGCTCGCCCGCGTCCGGCACCGCCTTGCGGAGGTGGGTGGGCACCGCGGTCTTGGTGAGCCGGGCCGAGGCGTCCAGTACCGCCTGCTTGTCCAGTACTTCGAGTGCGGTGCGCACGGCCGGGCCGACACCGAACAGATGCGCGGAGGACAGCAGCAGCTGGGCCACGTCGGAGTCGAAACGTGCCTGGTAAGCGCCGAATTCGGATTGCACGAACCCGCCGAACAGCACGGTGCCGTCGTCGAGGACCCGGATCTCCTCGGCGTGCAGTTCGCCGTGCGAGATCTGGGCCTGGTGCATGCTGTGCAGCGCCTGCCACACCCGGGTCAGTATCGGCTCCCCGTCGGCGGCGGCCAGCGGCCGGCCCTGGGGCACGGTGTGCGCGTACACCATCCAGCCGCGGTCCAGCGCCGCCACGGTGAGCGGCTTGTTGCTGGCCAGACCCAGATCGGCGATGGCGAATCCCATCAGGGCGCGATGCTCGACCGCGCGGCGCATGGAGGCGAACGGCGCCGGGTACTCGCCGCTGCGAATCGTGAGCCAGCGCTTGAGCTGCTGCAGCATGCCGCGGCTGCGCTGGTTCGCACCGTACATCTCGATGATCAATTCATTGTCCGGTGAAGGGGATTCACCGGACTCCGCCGCGGTCCCGGCCGCGGCGGGCGCGCTGTTGGGTGAGGCGCCCAGCTCCGGCTGCGGCACCGTGCTCGCCGAAAGCACCAGTGGCCCACGGGCGGCCGGGCGCAGCACCTTGAAGGCGGTCACCCGGAAGCCGCGCTGGGCCAGCACCCGCACCGCCGCGTCGAGCGGCACCTCGAGCGCGGGCGTGCCGACCACCAGCACGATGACCGCGCCCACCAGCCAGCCCACCACCAGGCCCAGCGCGGCCCGGGCGGGCACCACCAGCGAGACGAACAGGTGGATCGGCACGAAGGCCAGCAGCAGCGTCCACCACCAGCGTCGCGCCCGCGCGGGCAGCCACGGACTGGCCACCGTGAGCGTCGCCGCCAGCATGGCGATCCAGCGCGGATCGTCGAGGAACTGTGACAGGAAGGTGTTGACCTGTCCCGGTTCCGACAGATGCCAGCGCGGCGCGGAGAACCCGGTGCCGGTGATGGAGAACAGGCCCAGCGCGATCAGGCCCGCGGAGACGAAGCCCGCCAGCAGTTTCCACTGGCCGCGCAGCACCAGCCGCACCAGAATGGCGAAGGGCAGCGCGAGAATGGCGATGCCGTAGACGATGTAGACCAGGTTCGACTGTTCCGGGGTCAGGAACCCCACGATGCCGGAGACCGAGCGCTCCAGCGCCTCCCACTGCGGCCTGGTGATCAGCGATCCGGCGATGACGATGGCCACCGACAGCGCGGACAGCACAACGCGCAGAATGTCACTGGTCCGGCGGATCCGCGGCTGCAGCAGGCTGCCGGAGACGGGAATCTCCCGCCCGTCGACTCGCATGTCCTATTCGCGCTTTCGGATCGTGGGAACGGCTGTGGTCCCATGGTCGGCTCGGTGTGAGTATGCGGCAGGCGACGGCATCACCGACCACCCAACACGCCGTAACCGTAACCCGTCCCCGCTGGCCGGTACCGACGAGCCCGGTTCGGGGCGTCCGCCGCGCTCGTTCGCGGGATCGGTTTTTCCGGCTTGATCCGAGCTTTGGGCACAGGCCGAACCGGCGTGCGAGGATCGGCCCGTGGTGCTCGATCTCCGTGTCTGTTTCGTCGGTGAGTCCTTCGTCGCGGGAGTCGGTGATCCGAGGTGCCTGGGCTGGGCGGGCCGGCTCGCGGCCCGGGCCACGGCGGCCGGCCAGCCGCTGACCTACTACAACCTCGGCATCCGACGGGAGAACAGCACCGAGCTGCGGGCCCGCTGGGAGGCCGAGTGCACGCCCCGGCTACCCGCGGGTGCGGACTGCCGGGTGGTGATCTCCACCGGTGTCAACGACACCCAGCTCGAGGACGGCCGTCCCCGGGTCGATCCGGGGACGTCGGAGCGCAATCTGGCCGGCATCCTGCGCCGGGCGCGGGAAAAGGGCTGGCAGACAATGGTGGTCGCGCCGCCGCCGAATGTCGACGACGAGCACAATGCCCGGCTGCTGGCACTGGACGCCCGCTTCGCCGACCTGTGCGACGAGGCCGAGGTGCCCTACCTGCGGGCGCATCAGCCCTTGCGTGAGAACCAGATCTGGATGCGCGATGTCGCGGCCGGCGACGGCTTCCATCCGGGCGCGACCGGCTACGACGAGTTCGCCGCCCTGCTCGCGCCTCACTGGCTGCTCTGGCTGGCCGATCCGGGCTCGGAACTGCCGGTGGTGCGCTGAGTTTCGGTTCCGGGTCCCAGCCAGTCCTCGACCATGCCCTGGAGCCGCGGCTCCCGGGTCGAGGTCACCAGGCCCGAGCCGACCAGCACGCCCAGCGCGATGGCGAGCACGGTGAGCACCGCGGTGACCAGGATGTGCAGGCCGTTGGGGTCGTTCTCGGTGACCAGCGCGGAGATCCCGCTCAGGCTCATGCCGCCGGGCACCAGCATCCAGAAGGCGGGCAGGAACACCACCTGTGTCGGCGGGGCATCCTTGAAGCGCTGCACCAGGTATGCCACCGGCACCGCCACCATGCCGCCCAGGAACGAGCCGAGCAGCCCGCCGCCGAGCTGAGTGCCCAGCTGCTGCCCGCAGAACGCCGCGTACAGCACGATCAGCAGCCAGCCCAGGGAGCTCGGCGGGGCGCTGGCCCGCCGGCTGTGGCCCAGTCCGATCAGCAGCACCCCGAGTATCGGTGTCCACCAGCCCAATCCGGGTCCGGCCTGCGGTGACACCGTGGGCAGCGTGCCCAGCAGTTGCAGCCCCACCAGCACCCCGAAGGCCAGCAGCACCAGCTTGTTGAAGCCGTAGATGGTGCGGCTGGCGCCCGCGATCATGGATCCGGTGGCCAGCTCGATGGACCCGTTGGTGAGCATGGCGCCCGGCAGCAGGCTCGACACCGAGGGGATCAGCAGCTGGGAGGGATTGCCGCCGCCGAGCGCGTTGGGAAAGCCGAACGACAGCAGGGTGACCACCGCCCCGGCGAGCACCGGCAAGCTCGTGTACAGCAGCCGGAACCGGTCGGCCGCCATGATCAGCAGCTGCACCGCCAGCCCGAGCACGATGTAGCCGAGCAGGGCGGTGGAGGTGGGGTTGAGCATCAGGCCGAGCCCCACGGTAAGCACCACATTGCCGGTCAGCAACCGCCACACCGGTGTCGGCTGCGGCGAGGCGAGGATGTCCTCGAGCGCCGCGGTGGCCTCGGCCGGCGGCGGCAGTTCGCTGGTGATCCGGTCGATGAGTTCGTAGAGCGCGGCGATCTGATCCAGGCGCAGGGTGTCGGAGTCGGCTTCCAGCAGGTCCATCGCCGATCCGCGCGAATCCTGTACGCGCACGAACACTCCCGTGGGCAGCACGAAGAAGTGCACCTCGGTGGCGTCGTAGCGGCGCGCCAGTTCGTCGAGGATGTCCTTTACCCGGCCGGTGGTCTCGCCCGAGCGAATGAGGGCTACGCCCATGTGCCGCAACAGATCCAGCAGGTCGGCGGAGACGGGTGGTTCCTCCGGCGGCGGAGCCTGCTCCGCCGGGGCGATCGCGCCGGGGCTGACCCGCCGCAGCCAGTGATCCATGGATCCGGCGGCCCTGCGGGTGGCCCCGTAGAGACTGCGCGACAGCGCGCCCCGGCCGCGCCTCGCACGCCGGGGCCGTGGATGATGCCGCGACAGACTCGTAGGTCTCGCCTCCATAGATGAGCAACTTCGTAGCAATCAAAATCTAGCGCGCGGCGGGCCCGGATCCACCGGACGCGATCCATCTCACTCCCATGCATCCCGGCTCTGGAACGGAACTGCCGATACCATCCCGCCCGAATCCCGGCTTCCAAGCCATCGGGTATGCCTATCGGTTGCCCTCTTCCTAACCTGGTGGCATGGATATCGATACGCGACTGCTGCGTTACTTCCTGGCAGTCGCGGACGCGGAGAACCTGCCGCGGGCGGCGCAGCGACTACATGTCGCGCAGCCCGCGCTGGCGACCCAGATCAAACAGCTGGAACAGCAGCTGGGTGTGGAGCTGTTCATTCGTTCCCGCGCGGGCTGGACGCTCACCGCGGCCGGCAAGGTGCTCGCCGAGCAGGTCCCGGCGCTGCTGGCGTCCTGGGACCGGATCCTGCGCGACACCAAGAGCGATGCCAGCCGCGCCTCCCGGGTACTGCGGCTGGGCTGCGTGAACAGCGCTGCCGACGGCCACATTCCGGAGATCATCCGGGTCTTCCACCGGCTGCACCCGGACTGGCAGGTCGATCTGCACCAGGGCGGCTGGACCGACCCGACCGCCGGGCTGGACGAGGGCGACGTCGATGTCGCCCTGCTGCGCCTGCCCTTTCCGGGCCAGGACGAATACCACCTGCGGGAGCTGTTCGCCGAACCGCGCTGGATCGCGCTGCCCGAGGACCATCCGCTGGCCCAGCGCGACGACATCGCCTTCCGGGAGCTGTGGGACGAGCCGTATGTCGCCTCGCCCGCGGAAACCGGCTGGTGGCGCGACTATTGGATGGGCCTGGACGCGCGGCCCGCGGACACCGCCATCATCGGGGCCATCGCCCGCAATACCGAGGAATGGCTGCGCGCCATCGCCAATGGCTTCGGCGTGAGCTTCACCCCCGCCTCCACCGCCCGCACCGAGTACCCGGGCGTGGTGTTCCGGCCCGTGCACGGCATCGGCCCCACCCGGGTGGCGGTGGTGTGGCCGGACGCCTCCGAGACCGATCCGGTCATGCGGTATTTCATCCGCTGCTGCTCCGACATCATGGGCCAGCACGGCGCGGACGGCCGTCGCACCTCCTAGCCGCCGCCGGTCGGACATGATTGAGGGCATGAGCGACCAGCACGAGCACTGGCAGCGCACCTACCGCACGCATCCGGAGATGTACGGCGACGAGCCCTCGGAGGCCGCCGTATACGCGGCGCGCCTGTTCCGCGAGCGCGGGGCCCGCGACGTGCTGGAACTGGGCGCGGGCCACGGCCGGGACGCACTCCACCTGGCGCGCCAGGGTTTTCGGGTGACCGCCACCGATTTCAGTGCCGTCGCGCTGGCGCAATTACAGGAGCGGGCGGACGCCGAAGGCGCGGGCGAGCGGGTCCGCACCCTGGAACACGATGTGCGCCAGCCGATTCCGCTGCCCTACCGCAGTGTGGACGCGGTGTACGCGCACATGCTGCTGTGCATGGACCTCAGTACCCAGGAGATCCGCGACCTGGTCGCCGAGATCCGCCGCGTCCTCAAACCCGGTGGCGCCTTCGTCTACACCGTCCGCAATACCGACGACGCCCACTTCGGCAGCGGCACATCCCTCGGTGACGACATCTACGAGCACGGCGGCTTCGCCGTGCACTTCTTCTCCGCGGAACTCGTCGAGAGCCTCGCCGCCGGATGGGAGCTGCGCGACCGGCATTCCTTCGAGGAGGGCGAGCTTCCCCGTCGACTCTGGCTCGTCACCCAGCTGCTCCCGGCCCGCTGACCGCGGCCGCGATCTCGGCGCGGATCGGGCGCGGCGCACCGGACAGCAGGGCGGGCAGATCGCTGTGGGTGGCGTGCAGGAAGCCCGCCTTCAGGTTGGAGAACAGCGACATCGTGTGCCCGATCCGATACGGTTCGAGGCCCCTGCCGAGCAGGCTGTCGCGCAGCTCGGTGAGCGGCACGTCCCGGTATTCGACCGGGCGGCCGAGGGATTCGCTCAGCCCGCTTCGAGGACGGCCATGGCGGCATTGTGGCCGCCGATGCCGCTGACGCCGCCGCCGCGCACCGCGCCCGCGCCGCACAGCAGGACATTGCGGTGCCCGGTCGCGACGCCCCACCGGGCTGCGGGGCTGTCGTCGGCATCGTCGGCGCGGTAGGGAAAGGACAGGTCCGCGTGGAAGATATGGCCGCCGGGCATGCTGATCTCGCGTTCGAGTTCGACCGGGGTGCGGGCCTCCAGGCACGGGTTGCCCTCGCCGTCCAGGGCGAGACAGTCGCGGATCGGTTCGGCCAGCACCGAATCCAGTTGCGCCAGTGTGGCATCCACCAGCCGCTCCTTGACGCCGCGCGGATCGTCCGCGAAAAGCCGTGCGGGCGTGTGTAACCCGAACAGAGTGAGGGTGTGGAAGCCGCGCTCGTTCAGCTCCGGCGCGAGGATCGACGGGTCGGTCAGGGTGTGGCAGTAGATCTCCGAGGGCGGGGCCGAGGGCAGCGCGCCCGCAGCCGCCTCCCGGTAGGCACGCTCGAGCTGACCGGCCGATTCGGCGATGTGGAAGGTGCCGGCGAAGGCGGTGCGCGGATCCACCTGCGGGTCACGGAGTTTCGGTAGTCGACGCAGCAGCATGTTGATCTTCAGTTGCGCGCCCTCGGGTTTCTCGGCCGATTCGCCCAGCAGTCCCGCCAGCACGTAGGGCGCGGCGTTCACCAGCACGTGCCGCGCGCTGGCCACGTGCCCGTGATCACCGTGCAGGTAGTGCACGTCGGCCGTGTCGCCGTAGGGCTCGATGCTGGTGACGGTGCATCCGGTGCTCAGCTCGGCCCCGGCCGTGCGGGCCGCGCCGGCAAGCGCGTCGGTGAGCGCGCCCATGCCGCCGACGGGCACATTCCAGTCGCCGGTGCCGCCGCCGATCACGTGGTAGAGGAAGCAGCGGTTCTGCCGCAGCGCCGGATCGTGGGCGTGGGTGAAGGTGCCGATGAGCGCGTCGGTGAGCACCACGCCGCGCACGGTGTCGTCGGCGAAGGTGGCCTCCACGGATTCACCCAGGGGCCGTTCGAAAATCGTCTCCCAGGCGGTGGAATCGTCCACCGTGCGCTGCAATTCGGCGCGGGTGGGCAGCGGGTGGGTCAGGGTCGGGAAGACGCGCTCGGCCAGCTGCCCGGTCATGGCGTAGAAGCGCTGCCAGGCTTCGTAATCCCGCTCGGATCCGGTGACCTGCGCGAAGCTGGCGCGGGTGGCGGCCTCGGAACCGTTGTCCACCAGCAGCCCGGTGCCACCGATCGGCGTGTACGACGAGATGCGCCGCTTGCGGGTCTCGAAGCTGAGGTCCAGGTCCCGCACGATGTGCTCGGGCAGCAGGCTCACCAGATAGGAGTAGCGCGACAGTCGCGCGTCGAAGCCCGGGAACACCCGCTCGGACACCGCCGCGCCACCGGTGTGGGCCTGGCGTTCCAGCACCAGCACCGAACGCCCGGCCCGGGCCAGGTAGGCGGCGGCCACCAGGCCGTTGTGGCCGCCGCCCACCACGATCACGTCGTATCCCGCTCGCGTCATGCGCCCATCGCATCACACTCTGTGTCCAATTTGCCCTCCGCTTCGCTCCGGGCGGGTTCGCGGCGCTGAAAGTCTCGTTCTTCCCTCCTCCGCTCCTCCGCTTCGCTCCCCCGCTTCGTCAGTCCAGAACGAGACGCGCCGCGAACCTTGGGCGCCGGGAGCTGCTAGCGGCCGCTCATGTCGAGCGCCGCCAGGTGGCTGAACAGCACCGACGCGCCGATCGGATTGCCGCCACCGGGGTAGACGGTGCCGCTGACCGCAGCCATGGTGTTGCCTGCGGCGTAGAGTCCCGGGATCGGCTCGCCTTCGATGTTCAGCACGCGGGCGGCGGTGTCGGTGCGCAGCCCGCCCTTGGTGCCCAGATCGGAGATGCCGAAGGCGGCCGCGTGGAACGGGCCCTTCACGATCGGGGTGAGCGGGGGCTCGCCATTGGAGAAGGCGCGGTCGTAGGCCTCGTCGCCGCGGCCGAAGTCCGGATCCACGCCCTGGGCCGCGAATTCGTTGAAACGCGCGACGGTCGCCACCAGTGCCTCGGCGGGAACACCGATTTCGGCGGCCAGGCCCTCGAGGGTGTCGGCGGTCTTCCACAGGCCCGCCTCGACATAGCGTTCCGCGTCGACCATCGGCACATTGCTGGCCTTGATGGGCGGCACCACGCCCTCGGCGTCGTCGTAGACCATCCAGAACGGAAGCGTTGCCGAGCCGTCGTTGAGGTGCTCGATGATGTCGCGGCCGAGCCGGTCGTAGGGCGCGGACTCGTTGACGAAGCGCTCACCGGCCTGGTTGACGAAGATGCCGCCGGTGAACCACAGCGCGAAGGCCGCGCGCCCGTCCGGGTGCACCAGGCCCGGCGACCACCACGCCTGATCCATCAGGTCGGTGTCGGCGCCCACCGCGATGCCCGCCTCGTGCGCCCTGCCCTGATTTCCCCACGGCCCCATGGTGTCCCGGGCCACGCCCGGCACCCCGTAGCGCTGCCGCAGTTCGTCGTTGCCCTCGAAACCGCCGGCGGCCAGCAGCACGCCCTTGCGGGCCCGGATGGCCACCCGCTCACCGTCGCGCTCGACGATCGCCCCGGCCACCGCGCCGTCCTCGGTCACCAGCTCGACCAGCGGGGAGTTCAGGTACAGCTTGGCGTTGGGGTACTTGGACAGTCCCAGCAGGAACCGGCCGACGAGGGCCCGCCCGCCGATCAGGTAATCGGGCTGCGGGTCGCCGTGGCGATCGGTCCCGAGCGGCCCGCGCACCGAGTCGCTCAGCTCGCCCAGCTTCGCGGCCGGCAGCGGCGCGGGGATGATGTGCCGCTTGCCGTCCAGCCGAGCCTTGGGCGCCTTACCGAAATAGTCCGGCCACGGGAACATCTGGAATTCGAAAGCCTCGTCCTGCTCCAGGTATTCGATGACCTTGGCGCCATTGCGGACGTAGGTCTCCTGCAGCTCGGCCGGGGTACGATCACCGACCACGGACCGGAAGTAGGTGAGCGCGTCCTCGATGGTGTCGTCCACGCCCGCCCGCTGCAGCACCGGATTGCACGGGAACCAGACCCCGCCGCCACCCGAGAACGAGGTGGTACCGCCGAACTTGTCGGTGGCCTCCACCACCGCCACCGTCAGTCCCTCACGGGCCGCCGTATAGGCCCCGGCCAGGCCGCCGCCCGACCCTGCCACCAGGACATCGACTTCTTCGTTCCAGTCCGTCACCGTTACTCCCTGATCAACGTGGTCTCTCCGCGACGGTATGCGCCGGGAGCGGCCCGTGCATCAAGTATCCCGATGGCCGGAAAGCCGGATCAGTCGTGCCAGGTGGTCAGGACGATCTTGCCGCGCACCCGGCCGGATTCGCTGAGCTTGTGCGCCTCGGCGGCATCGGCCAGGGACATCACCCGGTCGATCTCGGCGCGCAGCCGCCCGGCCGCCACCAGGTCCGCGACCGCGCGCAGGTCCGCGCCGGACGGGGTGAACCAGAGGCGGTGATAGCGGGGATCGTCGAGCGGCTCCTCGCCCTGGGCGTCGATCATCCGGCCGTGCGGGGTGAGCACCCGCAGCGAGCGAGCCGCATAGTCGCCACCCACCAGGTCGAACACGATGTCCACGGCGCTGACGGCGGTGGTGAAATCGGTTGCCGTGTAATCGATCAGCTCGTCGGCGCCGAGGCCGCGCAGGAAGTCGTGATTGGCCGTACGGGCCGTGCCGATCACGTACGCGCCGCGCGCCTTGGCGATCTGCACCGCCAGATGACCCACGCCGCCCGCCGCCGCGTGCACCAGAACCCGTTGTCCCGGTTGGACATCGGTGAGCGCCTGCCACGCGGTGAGCACCGCCGTCGGCAGCGCGGCGGCATGGATGTGGTCGAGACCGGCGGGCCGGTGGGCGAGGAACTGCGCCGGGGTCACCGCGTATTCGGCGTACCCGCCGGAACGGCTGAGCACATTCCCGAAAACCTCGTCACCGGGCCGGAATTCGGTGACCTCCGCGCCGACCGCGGCGACGACACCCGACAGGTCGAAGCCCAGTGTGAACGGCGGCGGGCCGAGCTTGGTGACCGCGCCCGAGCGGAGTTTCCAATCGGCGGCATTGATGGCGGTGGCGGCCACCCGCACCAGCACCTCGCCGGTGCCGGGTCGCGGAACATCGACCTCCACCGTCTCCAGAACGTCCGGTCCACCGAGGGTGCGCTGACTGATCGCTTTCATGATCTCGATCCTGCGCCGGATAGTATCTCGGAGGAAGAAGGCACTCTTTTGATCCCGAGGTACCTCATGGATACCGTCTCCGACGGGGAGCCATCCGGAAATCTGGTCGACAGCTACCTGCGGCGCTGCCCCGCCCGCGACATCCTCGCGGTGCTGGCCGACAAGTGGGTGCTGCTGGTGCTGGGCACCCTGCGCAACGAGGGCGGGCCGATCCGATTCAACGAACTGCGCCGCCGTCTCGACGGCATCACCCAGAAGGTGCTCACCCGCACCCTGCGGGACCTGGAACGTGATGGGCTGGTCCGGCGCACGGTGTATCCGACCGTGCCGCCCCGGGTGGAGTACGCGCTCACCGACATGGGCGCCGACCTGGGCCGGATCACCCACGCCATGGGGCAGTGGGCGCTGCAGCACGCCGAGGAAATCACCGCCGCCCGAACCGAATTCGACGAGCGGGCGGCACGCGAACCGGAACCGGTCCGGCCGTGACCACCGGCGCTCTCAGACCCTGACCGCCAGCACGGTGGCGTGCGGGGTGTACTCGTCCGGGCGGGCCTCCCGCGACAGCGTGGCGGTGGCCCGGAAACCATGGGCGGCCAGCGCTTCCGCGAAGGTGCCCGGCGCCCACCGGTAGGCGGGGGCGACCTTGTGCGCGTAATCCCGCACGCCCGCGGGCTCGTCGGCGGCCTGGAAGCCGAACACGGCGTGCCCGCCGGGGCGCACCACCCGCGCGAACTCGGTCAGCACCGCCGGAACACGGTGCGGCGGAATATGAATGATCGAGTACCAGGCCACCAGCCCGGCCAGGGCGGCGTCGCCATACCGGAGTTGCTCCATGGGACCGACCTCGAACGGAATGTCCGGGTACCCCGCCCGGGCCAGGCGGATCATCTCCGGCGACAGATCGACCCCCGACATCTCCAGCCCCGCTGCCGCCAGATACGAGGTGACCCGGCCCGGCCCACAGCCGATATCGGCCACCGCACCATTCCCGTTCTCCCGCACCGCTTCCGCGAAGGCGTCCAGCATCGATCGGTCGAAGATATTGCTGTGCAGCTGCCGGTGGAACAGCTTGGCGTACAGCTCCGCCACCTCGTCGTAGGCGGCCCGGGTGACGCGCATGTCCTCGGTGTCGATCATGCCTCGACTCTAGGCGTCCGGCGCTGCCGCCTGCGCGCCGATCGCGCCCGTCGACGGTGCGCGCACCGCCTGATACTCGCCGTTCAACAGCACGCGCAACCGGGCCTGCGGCGGCATCAGGGTGCGCAGCGGCAGCACCGCCAGCCGGGCCAGCCGGCGCAGGTCCCGCGGCAGGGCGGGCAGCGGAAGATCGATGTGCCACAGCGGATATCGGTGATCGGGATGCTGCCAGCCGTCGCGCAGCATGAATTTCAGGACGCGCGGGGACAATTCGCGGGCGGTCGCGCTGGCCAGTTCCAGCCGTAACAGCTCGTGGCCCTGGTCCTGGTCGAGATTGATCCGGGCGCGATGCGGTTCCCCGGCGTCCACGGTGAGCTGGCCGGACTCGGTGAGATCGGCGATCAGGGCGGCCAATTCCTCGTAGCACTGCGTCCATTCGCGATCGTGGGCGCGGAAGGCGGCGCGCTGCTGCTCGATGATGAGGCGGCGGTCGCGTTCGCCCGGTCGCACCAGATACAGCTCCACCGTGTCCGGCTCGGTGACCAGGCCCACCGTGAGCCGGTCGCCGGGCCAGGCCGATCCGTGCGTCTGTCCCAGCACCGCATGGCGCGGCACACCGAACTCGGTGCGGAAGCCGTCCAGGGCGCGGGCCTGCGCGGCGGTGCGCTGCTCGCGCACCTCACCGGGCAGGCCCTCGTCGTAGAGGAACGATTCGATGCTGTCGCTGAGGGTGACGCAGACCGCCTCCAGCCGGTCACCGTCGAAGCAGAAGCGGGCGCGCGGATCGTCCACGCGCAATTCGGTGTCCGCCCACACCGTGCGCTCGCCGGTATCGCTGTCGTGCACCGGTTTCCAGCCCACCGCGGCCGCGAAGCCGTCCAGATCGGCGCGCGTCCAGGTCCAGTCGAAGGCGCGCGCCGCGCGCGCGATCTCGACACCGGCGGGCACGTCCACCCGCAGCGGCCCGGCATCGAAGTCGGAGACGGCGTGGCGGCGCAGGAATTCGGCGCGCTGGCTGCGGGAGGTGGGATGCGGGGGGATGCCCAGCGGCGTCACGTCCAGATCCGCGCCGCCCTCCACCCAGGCGTCGGCCACCAGTTCGGTGGGCGCGGTGACACCGACCGTGCGCAGTGTGTCGGCGGTACGCAGCGCCAGTCCGCTCATGGCCACGGCGCCCGCGCGCCGGGACAGGGTGCGCGTCCAGTTGGCCTCGCGCGGCGGCGTCCAGCCCAGGTCGATCAGCCGCTGCTCGGTCGCCGGGCCGTAATACCAGGTGGGGTCGATGAATTCGGTGCGGGCCAGCTCGCAGGTCAGCTGCTCGGGCCCGGCGTCGAACTGCACGAAGCGGCTGCCGGGCGCGGTGATCAGCAGGCGCGCGTCCACCGGCAGCGTCTCCACGAAGCCCGCCAGGTTCTCGGCGAAGCGGGTCCAGGCGCCCGCGGCGGCGCGGCGGCGGGCGATCTCGTGCCGGCGTTCCATCCAGTACCGCTGCGCGGTCGGGTTCACCAGCAGCAGATCGACGGTGTCCACACCGATGGTGAGGCCCGCGAACACGGTCGGAAAACGCCAGGCCGGACCCTCGGCCGGGCCCGCGGCCGGGCTCTCCGGATCGCCCCAGTGCTCGGTGAACACGGCCGTCGTGCGGGCCAGCGCCGCGTCCAGGAGTTCCCGGCTGCCGAACTCCGCGGGGGCCGGGCAGTCGGAGATGGTCACGCGCACATGGTCGAGGCCGCGGTCGCTGCCCCAGAACATGGCCGAGTCCCACCACACCGACAGCCCGGTCCGGGAGAAGACCGGGCCGGTGCGCAGTGTGCCCACCGGCTGCGGACTACTCCATCCGACCCGCCGGGCGAATTCGGAGACATTGCCGGAGCCCCAGCGCCAGCCGAACCCCGCTGCCGCTCTCACGATCTCGACCGCACCCGCGGTATCGACACGCACCTCGAAAGCCACCCAGCGACACTAACCCGGCCCGGCCGTGCCGGGGGTCTTCGCGATCGCGATTAGTCTGTAGGCGGCCGGTGCTTCCCGCACGGGGCGGACAATCCACGGGAAGCCCGGCCACGGTCATGATCGGGGGCGAATATGTCAGTGCGCCATCGGGAAACGTGAACTTCCCGCGTCGCCCGCCGGAATGATCGGCAACACCAGCGCCGACGGGTGATCCTCGTCGTGATACACGGTCTGGGTCGCGACCTGTGTATTCGTGTTCTGCCCGAACGGGTCACCGGTATTCGGATTCGGTGCGAACTGCGGAAAATCGCTGCTCGACACCTCCACCCGGATCGCCGATCCGGCCTTGACCAGATAGCTGGTCGGCCACACGTCGATCGTGAAGCGATACGGCTGACCCGGCACGATCGGCGACGGATGATCGAGCGAATCGCGGAACGCGGTGCGCACGATCCCGTTGTTGAGATTCACCGTCGAGCCGTCCGGGGCCACCGCCACCAGCTTCGCGGTGAAATCGGTATCCGTCGCGGTCGAGGACGCCCACAGCGTCACGCGAATCGGCCCGGTGAGTTCGGTGTCGGAGGGCATAGGCGCGGTCGTGTACGTCAGCACATCAGAACGCTGCTCCACCACGAACTGATCCACCGGGCCCTGCGGTCCCGTCGACGCGCCGCAGCACGAGTGCCCGCCCGCGCTGGGCACCGGATTGAGCGGGTCGTAGTCGTAGCGATCCGGCTGCTGCGCGTCCTGCGGGGCATCGGTGGTGAGCAGCCCGACCCGGCCCTGAATCCCATTGCCGCCATTGCCGGACAGGTAATAGGTGGTCCATCGGGTATCCGGCAGCGGCCAGGCCGAGGCCGACTTCCACCTGTTCGCACCCATCAGGAAGTAGTCGACGACCGGCTTCCCGGACACCTTGTTGTCCTTGCCCTTCAGGAAATGGTCGTACCAGGCCAGCATGAGACCGTTGATCGGGCTGTCGCCCGCCGCACCACTCGCCGCCAGCATCGGGGTCTCCACCTTGCTGCCCGGACGGCCCCAGCCGACGTGATCCCACGGGCCCAGCACCAGCCGCTGCCCCGCACGGGCCTCCGGCGTGCCGCCACCGGCGACCATGCCGGAGAAATTCTGCACCCCGCCCGCGAGAAACGCGTCGTACCAACCCTCCACATCCAGTACCGGGACCTTCACGTTCGCGTACCGATCGCGAATGCTCCACTGCTTCCAGTAGTCGTCGCGGGTGGAATGCGAGATCCAGTCGTAGAACCACGGCGCGACCACCGGATCACCCGGGTGCAGCGGCGGAAACTGCTGATACGGGCGGAAACCCAGCCAGCGCGTGTAGTCCGCGCCATCGACCCCCAGCTGCTTGGCGGTAGCGGTGTCACCGCGATTGAGGGCCGCGCTCGCGCCGATGGTCTCCATGGCCCACGGCTCCACGAACGCCAGCCGGAAGGCGCCGCCCTCATAGGTCCAGCCGTCGTAGTAATCCGAGGCGGTATTGGCGGGCACGATGGTCGTCAGATGCGGTGGCGCGCCGACGGCCGCAAGCCATTGCGTCGCACCGACATACGACGAACCGTACATCCCGACCTTGCCATTCGAACCCGGCAGGGTGGCGGCCCACTCCACCGAGTCGTAGCCGTCGTTGGTGTCATTCGCGAACTCGGCGAACGTGCCGCTCGACTGCCCCTGGCCCCGAATGTCCTGCACCACAACGAGATAGCAGTGCGAAGCGAACCAGTCCGGGGTCTGGTATCGGGACGGCTGGACCTGCGCGGCCGCCTTCCCGTACTGCGTCCGCATCAGAATCACCGGCACCGGATCCGCCGACTCGGGCCGATACACATCCGCTTTCAGCACCACGCCGTCGCGCATGGTCGCGGGAACATTCTCCTGCTTGTCGACCGCGCACGACCCGCGCCCATCCGACGGCGGCCAGCTCGCCGCCCCCTGCGATGCCGACCCGCCTCCACCGCTCGCGCAGCCCGCGACCACCAGCGCGATCGCCCCGGCCACCGCTCCCACCCGAGCAATGCGACCGCGCCCTCTCCCACTACGGCTCATTGATCGACCGTAACCCCGGTCCCACACCCACTCACCGACAATCGGGCAAAGCAGGCCGATCCCACCGCGCGACCTCCGCGGCCAGCACGGCCCGCGCCCGCGTACCGGCCGCCAGGGACCGGTCCAGATCCGCGATCCGATCGGTCAGCCGGCGCCGCGCGCGCTCGCACCCGCCCAGTTGTCCGTCCGGGGCGAAGCACGGCAGCAGCTCCGCGACCCCCGACAGATCGAGCCCCACCTCGAGCAGCGCCCGAATCCGGCGCACCCGTTCGACACTCGACTCCGGGAAGTCCCGGTAACCATTGGACCGCCGCCCGGCCTCCAGCAGGCCGCTGCGGTCGTAGTGCCGCAGCGCGCGGGTGCTCACCCCACTGCGCTGCGACAGCTCGCTGATCAGCATCCATGTCCTCCGGCTTGACCTTGACCCCAGTGTCAACGTTTAGCGTCGAGCCGCTGCCGCCCATTCCCCGCCGGAGGAAACGCCATGGTCACCGATGTCCACGCCCACGTCACCATCGACCCAGCCGCACAGCTGGCGCGTGCGAAGCAGGCCGGCGTGGATCGCACGGTGCTGCTGTCCACCCGGGTCCACCCCGAACGCGCCCGCACGCTCGACGAGGTGCGGGCCGAATTCGCCAGGCTGACAGCCGTTATCGGCGGTGCGGACGCGGCGGCGGACGAGGTACGGGCGGCCATGGACGAAGTGCTGCGCGCACTGGACGCACACCCCGACACCACCCTCGCCTTCGCGAGCCTGCCCTCACTGCTGCCCGCCGAGCACCTCGGCGAATGGTTCGAGCCCTACCTGACCCGCCCCGGCATCGTGGGCATCGGCGAGGTCACCCCGCCGCCCGGCCAGGCCGCGCGCATCGAACCGGTGCTGTCCGTCAGCGCCGACCACGGCGGGATACCCGTACTGGTCCACGGCTTCGCGCCCAACACCCTCGACGATCTCCGAACCTATGCGGCACTGTCCGCCCGCTATCCGTCGGTCCCCCTGATCGTCGGCGCCCTGGGCGGATTCCACGCCCTGGACCTGGTGAAGCTGGCCGCCGACCGACCCAACCTGCACATCGATCTATCGAGCGCGCTGCAGGTATTCGCGGTCGCCGCCGCCGCACGAGAAGTCCCTGAACAGTGCCTGTTCGGATCGAACACCCCCTACGGCGACGTAGTCGCCGCCCGGCACACCATCGAGGCCGCCATCGCAGATCCGGCAGTGCGAACCCTGGTCCTGGAGCACAACTTTCAACGAATTCTCCTGGCCTGACCTGCGAATACCCGCCAATCCCCAAGATCATCGCTAATTTTCGGCAACGAAACCCGCAGATCGGACGATAGCCGCATCGAGCGAGCGTGACGACAGGAACTGCCCCCGTCGTCACGCCCGCTTGCGTCCGGTGCGGGGACCGCCCCAAGATGGCCACAGTCAACGGCATGGCCCTAGAAGCCCTGGCCCTCACCAACACCCGAGCCTTCCGGCTCCGCATGGCCAACCCCGGCGCCACACCGTCGACTACGTCTTCCAGGCCTACGGCATCCACACCTGGAACGACTGGCAAGACGAAGACGAGCGCATGCTGCCCGCCCACTCCGCCTACATCGGCTGACGTAGGCCGGAAATCAGAACGGTCGGCCGATTCTCCGAAGGTGCCGGCGGTCCGGTATCGCTGTGCGGCAAGAGTTTTCGGGTGCCTAGCCTCGGGCCATATCGACGAAGCGGCTCAAATGCAGCTGGTGCGCAACGGTAATCGTCGCGGTGGGGCCGTTTCGGTGCTTGCCGAGGATGAGGTCCGCTTCACCGCCGCGAGGGTCATCGCGTTCGAATGCATCGGGGCGATGCAACAAAATAACCATATCCGCGTCCTGTTCTAGCGAGCCCGATTCGCGAAGGTCGGAGACCATGGGGCGCTTATCGGTTCGTTGTTCCGGACCACGGTTCAGCTGTGAAATCGCGATGACCGGAACTTCGAGTTCCTTGGCCAGAAGTTTGAGGCTTCGCGAGAATTCCGAGACTTCTTGCTGGCGGGACTCGACCTTCTTGCCAGAGGTCATCAGCTGAAGGTAGTCCACCACCACGAGGCGCAGGTCGTGCCGCTGTTTGAGGCGTCGAGCCTTTGCTCGAATTTCCATCATCGTGAGGTTCGGCGAATCATCCACGAACAGTGGCGCTTCGCTGATCTCGCTCATGCGGCGGGCGAGTTTGGTCCAGTCGTCGTCGCTCATACGGCCCGAACGCATATCGCCCAGTTTAATTTTCGCTTCCGCGGATAGGAGGCGCATGACGATTTCGGTGCGGCTCATTTCCAGCGAGAAAATGACACTGGCCAGACCATGCTTGATGGAGCAGCTGCGCATGAAATCCATTCCCAGCGTGGAATTATGGGTGGGGATCATGGAACGGCCGGCGAGGTAGAGGTGGTCGGAGTTCGCCACTTCTACGCAGCGGACCGGGACCGATGGGATCGGGCGGACGTCTACGATGAAGCGGGAGCCGGAACGCGCCGTGTTGGTCGCGCCGCGACGCAGCTTGTGCAGCAGCTCTTTTCGGCTCAACCCGAAGACCTCGTCCTCGGTTGCGAAGGTCAGCGTGTAAGCGGTCGAAGTTGCCTCGGTGCGACCCCGGACTCGCTTGGTCGACAGCTGGCAGCGGTAGCCGAGGCTCACGATCAGCTCTTCGGTGTCCCGGGCGAGCCGCGGGTTGGTCACCGTGAACTGGACAGATCCGCCATTGGTGACGGTGCCGTCGGTATCGAGCAAGCCGGCCAGCAGGGCGCGTCGTTGTGCCTCGGAAGCGCGGAGGTATTCGAGGGGGATGTGCTTGTCGCCGAGCACACCGAGGGTGCGCAGGCGAGCCTGCACGCTGCCGGTCGCATTACGGCAGGACTGGCACAGGCGGAGCCCGATGGACGGCCCGCCGCATTGTGGGCAGGTAGGCGCGGGTACCGGACCCGAGACGAAACGCGCCTTGCCGCCACATGATCGGCCGCACGTACGGACTTCGCTGGTGAACGGAATGAACTCCGCACCGCAGACAAGGCAATCACGCGGCTCGATCGGTGCATCCTCGGGTAGCCGCAGGCTGTACCGCAGCGGTGCGGAATCCGAGTGCGTCGCAAGGATTCCCTCGTTCTCGATCCGATGAATGACCTCGGGATCAGCCGACGTCAGCTGTGCACACGCAGAACTGCCGTCGCCGAGCCATGCGCCCAGCGTGTAAGGGGGCACGAGCAACTCGCGGTCGGGCAGTTGCAGTGCCTCGCTGTTCACCACGGAGTGGTTGAGACGTCGGTCCGCGGTCGCACAGTGCACAGTGGCCGCGATCTCGGCGGTCGTGCGGATCTCCGCGAAGGTCTTCTGATTCCGATACCGGTTGTAGCCGGTGGCGGCTTGCTGGGCGGATCGGCGAGAGGAGCGGGTCTCGGTGAGCCACTGATGCTGCTCGTCCGCGACTATCACTGCACCGTCGGAGAATTCGACCTCGTAGCAGGGCCGGCCCGTCATCACCTCGGTGGCGGCCACAACCCGTGTGGGCCGCCCTTGGGCGTCGAGCAGCTCGTCGCCGACTCGGACCTCACCCATGGTGGTCCAGCCGTTCGGCGTGGGCAGCGGAGTATCGAGAGCAAGCGCCTTACCGACACCGGGTCGAGCCGCGACGATGATCATCTGGCCCGGGTGGAGGCCGTTGGTGATTTCGTCGAGTTCGGTGAAACCTGTTGGGACGCCGAGGGAGATGCCGCCTCGGGAGGCGATGGAGTCGAGTTCGTCCATCGTGGGCTGGAGGATGTCGGTGAGGGGGGCGAAGTCCTCGCTGGAGCGGCGTTCGGTGACGTCGTAGAGCTCGGCCTGGGCGCGGTCGACGACCTCGGCGACGTCCTGGCCGTCGGCGCCGGCGTAGCCGTACTGGACGATTCGGGTGCCCGCCTCCACCAAACGGCGCAGGATCGCCTTCTCCGCAACGATTTCGGCGTAGTAGCCGGCATTGGCCGCGGTGGGGACCGTTTGGGTCAGCGTGACGAGATACGGGGCCCCGCCGATGCGCTTGAGTTCGCCGCGGCGGTCGAGGGTGGCGGCCACCGTCACCGGGTCGGCCGGTTCGCCGCGGCCGTAGAGGTCGAGGATGGCGTCGTAGACGGCCGCGTGGGCGGGGCGGTAGAAGTCGCCGGGGCGGATGACCTCCACGACATCGGCGATGGCGTCCTTGGACAGCAGCATGCCGCCGAGGACGGATTGCTCGGCGGCCATGTCGTGGGGTGGCTGACGGCCGAAATCCTCGCCGGGGGCATCGGGATAGTCGGAGGGCCCGTGATCGTCGTGGCCGCGATCGTCGATGACTGCCATCGGCTCGACCGTCCTCTCTGCTCGCGCCCGGAACGAGTCCATGACCGTTGTACGCCTGCGCACCGACAGGTTCGGCCCGCCACGCGGAAGTATCCCGACCGCGATGCGGCGCCGCCACGCCGAGTTGTGCAGGCGCGGTGGCAAACCCGTGGTGGTGGGTGCTGGATACACGGAGTCGTGTCGTCCCGGGCAGTGGTCACGACATCGAATGCGAACCTAGGCGACCGGACGGTGACCCGCCAAACCGAGCTGTGTACACACCTGTGGACAACGTGGGTATTGTTCACCAACTGTTGTGCACCCCCTGTGGAAAACTTGGGGACAACAGTCGATGTGGGCAATCAATACGCTGGTAGTGGCCGAATTCTCAGTGTGTGTAATTGTGGATCAATTCGGTGCGGCGTGTCGCTGGACGGTAACGTCTGGGCGTGTTGGGTTAACGAACGGTCTCGCGCTTGTGATCTGTCACACAACGAGAATGGTTGGTTTGCTGAGCAATCCACAACCCGGGCGAACATCGTGAATTCTGCATGCCGACACCTCGCCCCGGTACACCCGACACGCAATTAGCGAATATCTGGCAAACATAAGAATCGAACAAAGAAAATCGGAGGCCGCCCCACAGCTGAGGCGGCCTCCGACGAACCGAATTACTCGGCGGCAGTGACCTGCAGGTCGACCTTGGCGATCACATCCGGGTGCAGGTGCACCACGACACCGTGCTTACCGGTGCTCTTGATGTGGGCCTTCGGCAGCTCGATGCTGCGCTTGTCGACGACCGGGCCACCGGCGGCCTTGATGGCCGCGGCGACATCGGCGGCGGTGACCGAACCGAAGAGCTTGCCCGTGCCGGCGGTCTTGACCGCGAGCGACACGCCGGTCAGACCCTCGATGGCCTGCTTCAGCTCGTTGGCGTGGTCCAGGTCGCGCACGCGGCGGGCATCCTGCGCCCGGCGAATGCCCTCGACCTGCTTCTGCGCGCCACGGGTGGCGACAATCGCCAGGCCGCGCGGCAGCAGGAAGTTACGGCCGTAGCCGTCCTTGACCTCCACGGTGTCGCCGGGCGCACCGAGGTTGTCGACATCAGCGGTGAGGATGAGCTTCATTGCTGTGCCTTCCTTTCTCAGCGGGCGGTGGACACGTAAGGCAGCAGAGCGACCTCACGCGAGTTCTTCACGGCGACAGCGATATCGCGCTGGTGCTGGACGCAGTTGCCGGTCACCCGGCGAGCGCGGATCTTGCCACGATCGGACACGTACTTGCGCAGCAGCGCGGTGTCCTTGTAGTCGATCTTCGCGCCGGCCGTGTTGTTCTTCTTGCCGGCCTTGTCTTCCTTGCAGAAGGTGCAAGCCTTCTTCTTCAGCACCTTTTCGCGTGCCGGTGCTTTGGCCATGGTCTTTCAACTCCGTAATTTCGGGAACCAGCCGTCGGGGCGGATTCCGGGGAAAGCCGTTGTCTAGAACGGCGGTTCGTCGTCCATCGCGCCGCCCCCGAAGGAGCCGGCCGCGGGGGCACTGCCCCATGGGTCGTCGCCGGCGCTCTGGCCGCCACGACCCCCACCACTGCCGGCACCGGAGTAGCCGCCGCCTTGCTGGCCGCCGCCCTGTGCGCCACCGCCGAAGCCGCCGCCACCACCGCCACGGGTGGTCTTGTTGACTTTCGCGGTCGCGTACCGCAGGGAGGGACCCACCTCGTCGACCTCGAGTTCGACGACCGTGCGCTTCTCACCCTCGCGGGTTTCGTAGGAGCGCTGCTTGAGTCGTCCGCTCACGATCACTCGCGAGCCACGGGTCAGACTCTCGGCCACATTTTCCGCAGCTTCACGCCAGATGTTGCAGCGCAGGAAAAGCGCTTCGCCGTCTTTCCATTCATTGGTATTACGGTCGAACACGCGGGGAGTCGACGCGACGGTGAAGTTCGCGACGGCCGCTCCCGCGGGCGTGAATCGAAGCTCGGGGTCAGCCGTCAGATTGCCGATGACGGTGATGACCGTGTCGCCTTGGGCCATGGTTCCTCCTGCTTTCCGGTGCAGTCCGCAATGCGCTCGCCCGTGCACGCCCGATCATGGGCTCGGTGCGCGGTTTGCCAGTCAGCCTAGAGATAGGCACCGACGGTTACGAGCGACGTTGCGGGAGGACTGGACTACTTCTTGTCGAGGCGCAGCACCTTGGTGCGCAGCACCGACTCGTTCAGGCCCAGCTGGCGATCGAGTTCGCTGACGGTCTCGGACTTGGCGGTCAGGGTGACGACCGCGTAGATGCCCTCGGCCTGCTTGGCGATCTCGTAGGCGAGACGACGGCGGCCCCAGATGTCGACGTTGTCGACCTTGCCGCCCTCGGCACCGACAACACCCAACATGTTGTTCAGGTTCGGGCCGACGGTGCGCTCGTCCATTTGCGGATCGAGAATAACCATCACTTCATAATGACGCACGGACCTCATCACCTCCTGTGGACTGTGAACGGCCCACGGACTGTCCGTGGGCAGGAGGGTTCGTTGCGTCAGCAACCCGACAAGGCTACATGAGGGAATGCGGTGCCCGACGCCGGGGTATCGAGGCTCTTGCTCGCGTGTTCACACCGGCGGCGGCCGGGCGATAGACAGGCATGGCCTGCGAAATCGGGCCAGTCCCGAGCTTGAACACGCGGACACGCCGAAGAGAGACCTATGGTGGTGCGCATGCCGAACCGACCCGTCGCCAGCGCAGCGGTCGCTCGCCGCCGCGAGGCGGGCCGGTCGATGATCGCGGTCACGTCGACGCTGGTGTGCGGGGTCACCCTGCTGATCGCGTATGTGAACAAGGCGCGATGTGCCGGCGGGCGGTTCGAGGAGTCGGGTCGCAGCGCCATTTTCGATGTCATCAAGGACTCGAATGTCTGCTATTCCGATATTCAGTACCTGTGGCTGGGCCGCGGCATCAATGAACACGTCTTTCCGTATATAACGGGCGGCATCACACCCGATGGCCAGTTGACCGGCGGCGCGGTCGAGTATCCCGTGCTGAGCGGTCTGTTCATGTGGATCGGCGGCATCGGCGCGCACACCGATGCGGACTTCCTGCTGCACTCGGCCTTGCTGCTGGCCCCGTTCGCGTTGCTCACCGCGTATCTGCTGGCCCGGATGGCGGGTCCGGCGGCGCTGCTGTGGGCGGCCGGTCCACCCCTGGTGCTCTACGCCTTCCACAATTGGGAACTGCCGGTGGTGGCCACCGCGGTGGCCGCGTTCTACGTGATGACCGTGCTGACGCGATATTCCCTGCGGGACCGGGCGATAGCCGCGGCGGTATTCCTGGCGATCGGCTTCTGTTTCAAGCTGTATCCCGGAATCTTCGTGCTGCCCTTGCTGATCTACGTGCTGCTCGGTGAGAACCCGCTGCGGGAGCGGCGATTCGATGTGCGCGGCGCGCTCATGGTGGCCGGCACCGCTCTCGGCACGGTGGTCGCGATCAATCTGCCCTTCGCGCTCGCGGGTTATGACGGCTGGCGGGCGTCGATCACCTTCCAGCAGCTGCGGCAGGCCGATATCACCACGAATTCCATCTGGTACTGGGGTTTACGCCCGTTGTTCGCCCAGACCAGCGAGGGCGAGTCGACGTTCCAGGCCGTGGTGTCGGCGGCCTCGCCGCTGCTGGTGCTGGGGTCCTTCGGGCTGGCCTGCTGGCTGGGCTGGCGGCGGTATCAGCTGGCGGGGGTGTATCCGTGGATCGGTGTCAGCGGCGCCATGCTGTGTGGCTTCCTGTTGTTCCACAAGGTGCATTCGCCGCAGTACACACTGTGGCTGATCCCGTTCCTGGTGCTGCTGGAGGTGCCGTGGAGCTTGACCGTCACCTACCTGATGGCGGACGCCTGTATCGGGATCGGCGTCTTCCGCTACTTCTATGCCCTGGGTGCGGGCCGTGATGCCGGATTCGAGCAGAACATCGTGCAGATCGGCGTGTGGGGCCGGGCCGCGCTGCTGGTGGCGTTCTTCTTCCTGTTCGTGACGGCGCGGGCGCGGTCAGCCGGCCGGCTCGGTGTTCCGGGCGCGGAACGCCTTGCTCTTGGCCCGGTTTCCGCAGACCGCCATATCGCACCAGCGGCGCGAACCGCCGCGTGAGGTGTCGATGAAGAGGCGGGTGCAGGCGTCTCGCCCGCATTCCTTGATGCGGTCCCGATCGGGGCTGCCGAGCAGTTCGATGGCGGAGCGCGCGACGGCCGCGAGCGCGGAATCGAGTGTCCCGCTGCGGTGCACGCTGCCGTCGGCGCGCAGGGTCAGCTCGGGCGGGGTGTCGTGAGCGTGCCGGTTGACGAGTCGCCGGTCGGCGTCGGTGGCGGGTTCGCCGTCGAGGGTGGCCAGCATCAGCCGCCAGGCGGCCTCGCGTAGCTTCACGGCCCGGGTGAGGGCGCCGGTGCAGTCCGGCGCGGTGTCGAGGATGCCTGCCGCCGTTACCCATTCGGCGAGTTCGTCGTCGCTGCCGAGCCGGTCGATGAAGGTGGTGCGTCGTTCCTGAGCCGTACCGATGAAGTTCAGCGCGAGATTGCCGCTGACGAACAGGTGCGGATCGGCGAAGGTGGACATGTCCTCATAGTAACCCCCTTGACAGGTTATTCAAGAAGGTGCCACGGTATAACCACCTGAACCGGTTAGCGGCGTGGAGGAATCATGGACAACCGGCTTTTCGAAGTGGCGGGCCCGCCGGCCCTCATCCTCATGTGGAGCAGCGCCTTCATCGCCGGCATCATCGGCGTGGGCGCGGCGCCGCCCATGCTGGTGCTGTTCGCCCGCTTCGGCATCGCCGGCCTGCTGCTCGTCGCGTATGCCCTACTGGCGCGGGCGGTCTGGCCGCGCGGCAAGGTCCTCGCGCACACGCTGGTGGCGGGCCTGCTCATGCAGATGGTGCAGTTCGGCGCCTTCTACACCGCCATGCACGAGCACGTCACCGCCGCCGTCATCTCCCTGGTGCAGGGCCTGAGCCCGGTGGTGATCGCCGTATTCGCCGGTGGCCTGGGCGAATCCGTGAGTGCCCGGCAGTGGCTGGGCTTCGGGGTCGGCGGTCTGGGCGTGGGCCTGGCGGTGGTCGATCAGTCCAGCTTCTCGCTGGTGGGCCTGCTGCTGTGCGTGGTCGGCCTGCTCGGCCTCAGCCTCGGCACCGTGTACCAGAAGCGCTTCACCCCCGCGATCGATCCGCGCGCCGGCACCGCCCTGCACGTGGCGGTCAGCGCGCCCTTCGCGGGCGCGATGGCCGTGGCCGGCGGCGACTTCCACCTCGCGGACCCGGCCCGCTTCGCCGGTTCCATGGTCTGGATGGTGCTGGTGAATTCCATGGGCGCGTTCCTGCTGCTGAACACCATGCTGCAGCGCTGGGACACCACTCGCGTCAGCCGCTTCTTCTTCGCCATCCCGGCGGTGACCGCGGTGATGGCCTGGCTGGTCATCGATCAGCCGTTGCGCCCGTTGACAGTTGCGGGCCTGGGCGTAGGACTGGTCGGCATGGTCCTGGCCTCCCGTCGCGCCGCGCCGAATCCCACCCCGGCCGAGCCCGAGACTGCCCGCCGCCGCCTCTCGATGCCGCAGCCCGCGCGGGTGTGACCATCGCAAGAAAGCCCGCCACACGCGCTGGTGTGGCGGGCTTTCCGGTCCCGGTGGATCAGCCGACGGGGCTGGGCTCCAGGCCTGCGGGTTCGTCGTCCTCGTCCTCGTCGGACTCGGCCTTCTCGCGCCGGTTGCGGATCACGCTGGTGATGAACGCCGCTCCGATGAAGGCCACGCCGACCAGGCCGCTGATCACCTCGTTGACGTGAACGCCGATGGTGATGAGCAGGATGACCGCCAGGGCGCCGATGGCCCAGAACGCGCCGTGCTCGAGGTACACGTACTCCGAGAGCGTGCCCTTGCGCACCAGGTAGACGGTGATGGACCGGACGAACATGGCGCCGATCAGACCCAGGCCCAGGGCGATCAGGATCGGGTCGGAGGTGATGGCGAACGCGCCGATCACGCCGTCGAAGGAGAACGAGGCGTCGAGCACTTCCAGATACAGGAACAGGAAGAACGCCGCCTTGCCGGTCGCCTTGATGATGGCCGAGGGCCCCGCCGCGGCCTGTTCTTCGGCGTGCTCCTCGGCATGGAACAGGGAGCCGAGCCCGTCGACCAGGATGTAGGTCATCACGCCGAGGATGCCGGCCAGCAGCACGGTGGACCGGTCGTCGTCGGCCGCGATGAATTCCGCCGCGATGACGATGCCGCCCAGGGTGAGCACCACCGCGAGCATGTCGAGTTTGCCGAGCTTGGCCAGTGGGCGTTCGATCCAGCCCAGCCAGGTGACCTCGCGCTCCTCGAGGATGAAGTTGAAGAACAGCAGCAGCAGGAACGCGCCGCCGAAGGCCGCGATCTGCGGGTGCGCGTCGGTGAGCAGCTTCTCGTAGGAGGGGCTGCCGTCGGCGAAGGTGAGGGCCCCGTCGGCGGGCGGGTTCATGGCCAGGTCGAAGGCGCGAACCGGGCTGAGGCCCGCGGTGATCCACACGATGGCCAGCGGAAACACCAGGCGCATACCGAAAACCGCGATGACGACGCCGACGGTGAGGAAGATCCGTTGCCAGAACTCGCTCATCCGCTGCAGGATGCTGGCGTTGATCACCGCGTTGTCGAAGGACAGCGAGACCTCGAGGACGCCGAGGATGGCGCACAGCAGCAGGGCCGTGGGGCCGCCGTACACGAGGGCCGCGAGCAGCGACAGTACGGTGACGATGATGGAGAGGCCGAATATTCGCACCGCAGCGGGCCTTTCGTTGTGCCGGGTCGTGGACGGGGCGGGCGGACACACGAAGAGGGCTCGTGCGACCGAGCCCTCTTCGTGTCGCTAGTTGTTCGATTCAGACGTTGACGCCGAAGTCGCGAGCGATGCCCGCGAGGCCGGAGGCGTAGCCCTGGCCGATCGCACGGAACTTCCACTCACCATTGTTGCGGTAGAGCTCGCCGAACACCATGGCGGTCTCGGTGGACGCGTCCTCGGAGAGGTCGTAGCGGGCCAGTTCGGCGCCGTTGGCGCGGTCCACGACCCGGATGTAGGCATTGCGGACCTGGCCGAAGCTCTGGCCGCGCGAGTCGGCGTCGTAGATCGAGACCGGGAAGAAGATGGACTCGATGGCCGGCGGGGTGTTCGCCAGGTCGACATTGATGACCTCGTCGTCGCCCTCGCCCTCACCGGTCAGGTTGTCGCCGGTGTGCACGATGGTGCCCTCCGGGGACTGCAGGTTGTTGAAGAAGATGAAGTGCTTGTCCGACAGCGCCTTCTTCTCCGCGCCGGTCGCGATGGCGCTGGCGTCCAGGTCGAAGTCGGTGCCGGTGGTGGTCCGGACGTCCCAGCCGAGGCCGACGGCCACCTGGGTCAGGTTCGGAGCCTGCTTGGTCAGTGAAACGTTGCCGCCCTTGGACAAACTGACACCCATTGCGGGAATCCTTCCGTTGTAGCGCGTTTGAAGTGTTTCTTGGCTAACGGCGTGTCCTGCGTGTCGGTTCCGCCGTCTCGACAGTAATGGTTTTCCCAAGTCTTTGGTAGGGAAGGGTCAACCCTGGCGTGCGGAAGCAACTGTCATATGACAGATTTTCACAACCCCTCGCCGTTGTCGCCCCGACGAGCCGCTTCTCCTACCATCGGGGGCGTGGCAGGCCGTCGACGCGGATGGTTCCGGGCACCCCGGAACAACGAATGGGTGCAGCAGGCCCGGCAGGTACTGACGACCGCATTCCTGGATATGGACCAGCGGCAGACGATTGCCGAGGCCGCCGTCACGGCATCCTCCGCGCTGTTCCCCGAGCGCGGCATGGCCGCGCGCTGGGAACCGGTGCGCGCCCGCTGCTATGACGCCTCGGGCGCCTACCTCGCCCTCAACGACCGCCTGGAACAGGCCGAACGCGAGGACGGCGGCCCGGTCGCCCAGCCCGAGATCGACACCGTCATCCGGAGACTCGCCGACGCCGCGCGCGGGGTCGACGAGTTCTACCGGGGCAATCAGGCCCACCTCGAGCATGCGGTCGCGGTGTACGGCTCGGTGCCGCAACTGGTCTCGCAGGTGCGGGCGCAGGCGGCACAGCTGCGGCAGGCCGCCGACGCCTCACCCCATGCCGCCTATCCCTCGATCCGGCAATGCGCGGCCGCCGTGGATGAGGGACTGCTCACACTCGAGGCCGCGGTGGCCACCGGTGCCGGCGGCGCCGCTCGCGACGCCGCCACCCGGCTCGAGACGCTGAACCGCGACCTGTCCACCGCCCTGGAAGCCGCACCCGGCAAACAGCATTCGGCTACCACCGCCCTCGCCTCCGCCGCCACCCGGCTCGATGCCGCTCGCAACCGCCTGGACCGCATCGCTCCGGCCATGTCGGCGCTGCTGCGGGAATTCGCGGCTGCGTCGTCGAACGATTTGGCCAACAATGAGCGACAAGCCCGGGAGGCCGTCGCGGCCGCCGACGCGGATCTGGCCCGCGCCCGGGCCGCCCTGGCCAACCACGACCCGGAGGACGCGCTCGACCTGACCACCACCGCCCGCGCCCACCTCGCCACCGCCGAGGAGCGCGCCGAGACCGTGACCGATCGGCTCGCCCTGCTGCGCGCGGTCCGCGACCAGCCGGCCGAGCGCGCCAAGGCCGTCCGCTTCAAACTGCGCGACGCGCAGATGCTCGCGGTCAACAAAGGCGTGGTCCCGCAATGGGGTTCGGTGCTCGACGCCCAGGCCGAACGCCTGGATCGCGCGAGCGCGGGCCTGACCGGACGCCACCCCGACTACTGGGCCTACGTGTCCGAACTCGACGCCATCTCCGCGTTCGTCGCCGGAGTGGTCGAGCGCATGCGAAATACCGACAGATAGACCGAAAGTCAGCAGGAGGACGACCGCGACGATGACCGCGATGATCACCAGCGATCCGGATGTCGCCCCGGTCTCCCTGCGGAAACGCTTCCCGCTGCGGCATTTCCGGCAGGTGCCGGGCCCGGAGCTGCGGCGGCTGTTCCACCGGCTGCCCGAACCCTTCGGCGGCTCCGTCGACCGCCACCTGCTGGCCATGGCGCTGGGCGCGACCCTGTACGTGCCCGCCACCCGGCCCGACCTGACCGCCACCATCCTGCGCCGCGCCGAACGCGGCGTGTGCTCGATGGTCATCGACCTCGAGGACGCGGTCGCCGACCACGCCGTCGAAGCCGCGAAATGGCAGGCCGCCCGGACCGTCGACGAACTGGCCGGCAGCGGCGAGGCCTACCCGCTGCTGTTCGTGCGGGTCCGCGACCCGCACGGCATCGGCGAGATCGCCGAGCGGCTCGGGCCCGGGGCGGCGGCGCTCACCGGCTTCGTGCTGCCCAAATTCGACAGCTCCTGCGCGGCCGACTACCTGCACGCGCTGGGCCTGGCCGCACAGTGCCTGGGCCGCACCGTCTTCGGGATGCCGGTGCTGGAATCCCCCGTCCTCGTGCATCGCGAGAGCCGCGACCGCGAACTCCGCCGCATCGGCGCGCTGCTCGCCGAGCACCGCGAACGGATTCTCGCCGTGCGGATCGGGGCCACGGACATGTGCTCCACCTTCGGGATTCGCCGCGACCGTGACCTCACCATCTACGACGTGCGCGTGGTCGCCGACGTGATCGCCGACATCGTCAACTACCTGGGTCGCGCCGACGGCACCGGCTTCACCATCACCGGACCGGTCTGGGAGTACTTCGCCGACCACGCCCGCATGTTCCGGCCGCTGCTGCGCACCTCGCCGTTCGCCGAGGTGGATGCCGTCCCTTTCCGGCAGTCGCTGGTCAGCCGCGATCTGGACGGGCTGCTGCGGGAGATCACCCTGGACCGCGCCAACGGGATCCAGGGCAAGACCGTCATCCACCCCTCGCATGTGGCGGTCGTGCACGCCCTCTCGATCGTCACGCACGAGGAATACGCCGATGCCGTCGACATCCTGAGCACCGCCGCGGGCGGTGTCGCCGCCTCCGAGTACCGGAACAAGATGAACGAAATGCGCCCGCACCGCAGCTGGGCGCACCAGATCATGCTGCGCGCCAAGGTCTTCGGCGTCGCCAATCAAGGAGTCTCCTTCGTGGACCTGCTCAAGGCCCTGGTCGAATCGTGACCGCCGATCCCGTCCTACCCTGGGCCACCCGGCACCTCGGGCTGACCCTCCGGCACACCGATTCGGCACTGCTGGAACCCGATTGGCGCATCGACGCGCTGGTCGAACCCGGCCTGCGCCGCAATCCCCGCCGCGCGCACCTGCTGGTCTCGACCGTGCTGGGGAAGCACCTCCCGACCGACCCGCATCGCGTGCTCGACGCGGGCAACCGGCTCGGCGACCTGGTGCGTGAGCTGCTCACGGGAGCTGCTGCGCCGCAGCCGGATCGGCCGGTCACCGCCGCGGTGGTGCTGGGCTTCGCCGAAACCGCGACCGGACTCGGCCACACCGTGGCGGCTCGTCTCGGCGCGCGCTGCTACCTGCACTCCACCCGCCGCGACGTGCCCACCGCCGAGACCCTCGCCGGTTTCGAGGAGGGTCACTCGCACGCCACCTCCCACCTGCTGCAGCCGATGCCGCCCGCGATCTTCCACAACGACCTGCCCATGGTGCTCGTCGACGACGAGATCTCCACCGGTGCAACCGCTCTGGACGCCATCCTGGCTCTGCATGCGCACACTCCCCGCAGCCACTACATCCTGGCCTCGCTGGTGGACATGCGCACCGAGGCCGACCGCCGCGCCTTCGACACAGCGGCCGCCGGACTCGGCGCCCGCATCGACACCGTCTGCCTGGCCAGCGGCAGCACCAGCCTGCCGGCGGGTCTGATCGAGGCCGTCACCGCGTTGCCCGAACCAGTCCTCAACCCGATCGCGGATCGCACCGGAGCCTGCCGCCGCGTCGAACTGCCCTGGCCGCACCAGGTTCCCGAGGGCGGCCGCCACGGCTTCCTCGACACCGACGCCGCACCCTTCGACACGGCGCTCGACCGCACGGTGGCCGACCTGACGCGGGCGCTCGCGACCATGACCGAGGACTCGGACCCGCGATGCCCGGTGATCGTCATCGCCCACGAAGAACTCATGTACCTGCCGCTGCGCATCGCCGCGGCTCTGGCCGACAGCGGAATCCCCACCCGGTACCAGACCACCACCCGCTCCCCCGCCTATGTCCTGGACGAAGCCGGCTACCCGCTGCGCCGCGGATTCCGTTTCACCGCACCGGAACTCGATGAGGAAGCGCCACGCTACCTGTACAACGCACGCTGGCCCGAAACCCGGCCCGGGCCGGACCCGATCCTGCTCGTCATCATCGACCGCCCTGCGGACACCGAAAAGCTCACGGCTGCTGGTGGACTCGTCGACGTGCTGACCGCGTCGGGCGCGGACGTGCTGCTGGCCGTGCTCCCCGACGCGGACCCACGCGCCCTCGCCGCCGCTCGAGCGGACACTACGAAGATTCCGCCTCATGGCCGGACCGCAGTATCGCCCTCCATCGACCGTCTCGGGACGGAACCCAGCCACCCCCTCGGATTCGAATTCGGTACGGCTCGGCCGGGCGGAGAGCGGCTGCCGGAACCGCTGCGCGGGACCGAATTCGGGTCGTACGCGCCGGACGAGGTGGCGTGGTTGCTCACCGATCTGTCCGGGGTGGCGCTGGAAGCCGATGTGGCGGAACGCGAGCGGCGGATTCAGGCGGGAGTGGCACATTACGCGGAGTCGCTGCCGGTGGAGTATCAGCCGGACGCGGAGTACCGGGAGCTGTTCGAGCGGGTGCTGGCCGAGAGTGCCGAGCGGCTGGCGCTCGCGGTAGCAACGGTGTCGGAGTTGGTGATCGCCGAGCGCGGCAGCGAGGCGGTGCTGGTGTCACTGGCCCGGGCGGGCACGCCGGTGGGGGTGCTCATGCGGCGGTGGCTGGCGGCTCGCGGCATCGAGGTGCCGCACTACGCGGTGTCGATCGTGCGGGATCGGGGGATCGATACGGTCGCACTGGATTACCTTGCCCGGCATCATGATCCGGCGAATATCGTGTTCGTGGACGGGTGGACCGGCAAGGGCGCGATCACCAGGGAGCTCGCCGCCGCGCTGGACGCCTACGCGGCCGCGGGCGGGGCGCGGTTCGACGCCGATCTCGCGGTGCTCGCCGATCCCGGCGGCAGCGTGCGGACCTACGGCACCCGGGACGACTTCCTCATCGCCTCCGCCTGCCTGAATTCGACTGTGTCGGGGCTGGTTTCCCGCACCGTGCTCAATGCCGACCTGATCGGGCCGGGACAGTTCCACGGGGCCAAGTTCTATCGCGAGCTCGCCGATCAGGACGTGTCCAACCACCTGCTGGACGCGGTCAGCGCGTGTTTCGACCGGGTGCGGCCGCTGGTGGACGCCCGGGTCCGGGCCCTGCTGAACGCCGACCGGACGCCCACCTGGGCGGGCTGGGCGTCGGTGGAGAAGGTGCGCGCCGAATACGGGATCTCCAGCGTGAATTTCGTGAAACCCGGTGTGGGAGAGACGACCCGGGTGCTGTTGCGCCGGGTGCCGTGGCGTGTGCTGGTGCGGGATCCGCACGCGGCGGAACACGCCCATATCCGCCTGCTCGCCGCGGCACGCGGCGTGCCGGTCGAGACGGTACCGGATTTGGCGTATGCCTGTATGGGCTTGATCAAGGAAGTGAAGGGGTAGCCGGTGCGGCAGCACGGGATGATGGTGGCGACGGATCTGGATCGCACGGTGATCTACACGCGGGCGGCCTTCGGGAACACCGAACCGGACACGGTGTGCGTGGAACACCATGAGGGACAGCCGCTGTCGTACATGACGGTCGTCGCGGCGCAGCGGCTGAGCAGGCTCGCCTCGGCGGCGGCCGTGGTTCCGGTCACCACCCGCACCATCGAGCAGTACCACCGGGTCCGGCTGCCCGGCGGGCCCCTGTCCTACGCGGTCACCAGCAATGGCGGCACCATCCTGCGCAACGGGCTCCCCGACCGCCGCTGGCGTTCCGCGCTGGACGCGCGGGTGCGCGCCGAATGCGCCACCCTGGTCGAGGTGCGCACCGAACTGCGTGCGCGCGTGGACGAATCCTTCGCGCTGCGCCTGCGCGAGGCCGACGACCTGTTCTGCTACCTGGTGGTGGATCCGCAGCGGGTGCCCGCCGGCTTCCTCGCCGACTGGGACGCCTGGTGCCGCCCGCGCGGCTGGACGGTCTCCCAGCAGGGCCGCAAGATCTACACCATGCCCGCGCCGGTCTGTAAGAGCCGCGCGGTGCAGGAGGTGCGCCGCCGCCTGCTCGACGCCGGCGAACTGCATCCCGAATCGCGCCTGCTGGCCGCGGGCGACGGTGCGCTCGATGCCGAGATGCTGCGCACCGCCGACGTCGCCATCCGGCCCCGCCACGGCGAACTGGAACAGCGGAACTGGAACCACCCGCGCGTGGCCGTCACCGCGGCGTCCGGCATCCGTGCCGCGGAGGAGATCCTCGACTACTTCCTGCGGGTCCGGTCCTGATCAGCGCCAGCCGGCCAGCAGGGTGTTCGCCGCCTCGGTGAGGGCGCGCTGCAGGAACGGGCCGAAACTGACTCGCGCCACGCCGAGTTCGGCGAAGTAGGCGGGCGAACCCTGATCGGGCAGGCCGATGGCATTGACCGGCAACGGCAGTTCCGAGGTCAGCGTGCGCTGCACGTCCGGCTCGTGCCGGCCCACCGGGTACAGCACGTCCGCGCCCGCCTCGGCGGCCAGCCGCAGCCGGGTGAGCGCGCTCTGCAGTCGCTCCTCCGGCGCGCCGGTGTCCGGGCGCAGGAACACGTCGGTGCGGGCGTTGACCACCACGTGCACGCCGGTGGCGTCCGCGGCGGCGCGCAGCTCGGCGACCAGGTCGGCATGCTCCTGCGGGGTGCGCAGCCGCCCGCCCTCGCTGTGCACGGAGTCCTCGAGATTGAAGCCGATCGCGCCCGCCTCGAGCAGGCCCTCGATGATCCGGGAGGGCTTCTCGGCATAGCCGGACTCCAGGTCGACCGACACCGGAATGTCGACGGTGGCGGTGATCTCCCGTACCCGGCCCAGCACCTCGGCGAAGGTCATGCCCTCCTGGTCGGGCTTGCCCATGGAATCGGCCAGCGGGTGGCTGCCGATGGTGAGCGCCCCGAATCCGGCTTCCTGCACCAGCTTCGCGGACCAGGAATCCCAGACCGTCGGCAGGATCACCGGATTCCCGGGCTGGTGCAGGGACAGGAACGTCGTGGCTTTGTCAGCGAGGCTGGTCATGATCTCGATTCTCGGTCAGGGCACGGACTTTGGCGACCGCCCGCGCCGCTTCGGGCCCGGTCGCGCTGACTTCCAGCCGCTGGCCGGGATGCACGCCGAGGGTGAGCACCCGGGTCAGGCTGTCACCCGGGACCGGACCGGTACCGGTGGTGGCATTGCGCAGGGCCACCACCGCGTCGACCTCGCGCAGGGCCGAGACCAGCTCGGCGGCCGGGCGGGCGTGCAGGCCGTGTTCGTTCGTCACCTCGATGATTTCGGTGATCGCCGAATCATCCACAGGCCGCACAGCTGTGGATGACTGTGGATCGCCGGCCGGACCGGTGCCGGCGGAGTCGGCGAGCTGCGCGCGCTTGGCGGCCAGGGCGTTCCCGGCCTCCCACGCGACCGCGTCCAGATCGCCGCCCCCACCGGCCACGGCCAGCGCCGACACCAGGCCCTCGACCAGCGGTCCGGCGGAAAGCCGCACGGCGACGGGGGATTCGAGCAGATCCAGCGCGGTCTCGGCGGACAGCACCGCGCTGCCCAGATCCATCAGCACCAGGACGCCGTCCCCGGAATCGGCGGCGGTGATCGCCTCGGCGACAGCGACGGCGTCGGTACCGAATTCGCTATCGGACAATCCCGCCGCGATCCGGACGGGCACACCCTGATCGGGCAGCAGCCCGGCGGCCAGCGCCACCGCCGCCTCGGCCAGCGCCCGGCTGTGCGAAACCACCACCAGGCCGATCATCGCAGCGCCTGCCCGGCGGCCCGGACCAGCAGCGCCGCACTGGTGGCGCCCGGATCCTGGTGTCCCGCACTGCGTTCGCCCAGATACGAGGCCCGACCCTTGCGCGCGACCAGCGGCGTGGTGGCGTCCCGTCCGGCCTCCGCGGCGTTTACGGCGGCATCGAGAGCCTGCCGTGCCGACCCGCCATCGGCCACCTGCTGCTCGAGGGCGTCGGCCGCGGGTCCCAGCGCGTCCACCATGGTCTTGTCACCGGGCTGGGCCTTGCCGCGCGCGATCACACCGTCCAGCCCGGCCCGGAACGCGCGCGCGAAATCGGCTATATCGGAGCCGCTTTCGATCGCCGCGGCGAAGCGCAGGAAGAACGTCCCGAACAGGGGACCGCTGGCGCCGCCGATGGTGCGGATCAACACCGTGGCGGTCTGCTTGCAGATCTCCCCGGGGCTGCCCGGAGTCGAATCATCGAGCGCCGCAACGGCGGCCGCCATGCCGCGCTGCATATTCGTGCCGTGATCGGCATCGCCGATCGCCGCGTCCAGCGCGGTCAGCTCGGTGGCGTTCTCGTCGACCAGCACCGCGAAATCGCGCACCCACGCGGCCGCGTCCACCGCCGCCATCAGATCCCCCACCGTAGCGCCGGAGTCCGCACGGGCGCGTCCCACAGCGCCGTCAGCTCCTCGTCCAGCCTGGTCAGCGTGATCGAACAGCCCGCCATTTCGAGCGAGGTGATATACGGGCCGACCAGCGATCGCTCGACGTGGATTCCGTGCCCGCGCAGGATCCGCGACACCTCGTCGAACATCACATACAGCTCGATGAGCGGCGTGCCGCCCATCCCGTTGAGGAAGCACAGCACCCGATCACCCTGTGCGAAGGGCAGATCCGCGAGGATCGGCTCCAGCAGCAGCTGCGCCACATCCCGCGCCGGGGCCAGCGGCACCCGCACCCGGCCGGGCTCGCCGTGAATGCCGATGCCGATCTCCATCTCGTACTCGCCCAGCTCGAAGGTCGGATGCCCGACCGCCGGGACCGTGCACGAGGTCAGCGCCATGCCCATGCTGCGCGACCGCGCGTTCACCGCCTCCGCGACGCGCGCCACCTCCGCCAGCGGCCGGCCCTGTTCGGCGGCCGCGCCCGCCATCTTCTCCAGGATCACCGTGGCGCCCACCCCGCGCCGCCCCGCGGTGTACAGGCTGTCCTGTACGGCCACATCGTCGTTCACCACCACCGACAGAATTCCGGTACCGGTCTCGGCGGCCGCCAGCTCGGCGGCCATCTCGAAGTTCATGACATCGCCGGTGTAGTTCTTCACGATGTGCAGCACACCCGCCCCGGCGTCCACCGCGGCGGTGGCGGCCCGGATCTGATCGGGCACCGGCGAGGTGAAGATCTCCCCCGGACAGGCCGCGTCCAGCATGCCGAGCCCGACGAACCCGCCGTGCAGCGGCTCATGACCGGAACCGCCGCCCGAGACCAGGCCCACCTTGCCCGGAACCGGCGCGTCGCCACGCACCACGATGCGCTGTTTCACATCCACCCGCAGTTCGGGATGTGCCGCGGCCAGTCCGCTCAGCGCGGCAGCCACCACCTCGGCCGGATCATTGATGAGCTTCTTCACCGAATTCTCCCCTCGGAAGGCCGGTTCGGTTCCCTGCGAGCCAGACTCGCACCGCCGGTGCGGCTTTGGTGGCGATTCCGGCTAATGCTGTGGCTCGGCCGGCTCCTCCAGCGTGCGGGCCAGCTCGATATCGGTCACCAGCTGCACCATCAGATCCCGCAATTCGCAGTCGGGCAGGTGATCGGCCGCGAACTCGAACGGCTCGGACACGTCCAGCCCGCCCTGGGTGGCGGCCAGGATCACCCAGGGAATCCCCACCTCGGCCACCCCGAGCCGCTCCCGGATCAGGTCGGTGGTGTCGTCCACCAGGTCGGCCCGGGCGGCCACCGCGGCCGTCATCTGCTCGTCCAATTCCGCGCGGCGGCGCTCCAGCAGCCCGGCATCGGCTCCCGCCTCCTGCATGGGCGTGGTACGCACCGACCCGTCCTCGTAGACCTGGAAGCCCTCGTTCACGCAGATGGTGCCCAGCTTCACCTCGGCGTCGGCCAGTTCGGGCAGGGTGCGCAGGCAATCCAGCACCGCGTCCAGGGCCGCCACCAGGCGATCGCGAATATCGCGGCGGCGCACCAGCTCCCGATCGGCGTCCTCCCGCTCGGACAGCACCTGCTCGACCGCACGGCCGATCTGAAAGGCCATGGCGGTGGACTCGGGGGCCCAGCCGCCGCTGGGGACGTACTCGCCACGTTTGGGGGTGATGGTGTCCAGGAAGGCGTTCACGGCATCGAGCAGGTCGCGCAGCTGGTCTCGGGACACGGCGGGGTGCCGGAAGGCTCGCAGATACTGTTCGTGCGCTTCCGCGGGATCGACCTCACCGTCGCTCACCCAGCCGATACTGCCACGCCGTCCGGGCATCCCCGGACACCACCGCAACCACGCCGCGGGTCCGTGTCGCCACGGTCTCGTAGAGTGGCAACGACAGCACCGACAACGAAGGGTCGATCTTGTCCGCAGTTTTGGTGAAGGGCCAGAACGGCCCTCTGAGCGTCCATGATCTGGTGATCAGCGTGCAGGTGGCCGCACCGGCCGACCTGTCCGCACTACTGGTCACCACCGCCGGCACGGTGCGCTCCGATGCCGATTTCGTGTTCTTCAACCAACCCTCCGGGCCCGGTGTGACCCTGCGGCCGGGCCCGCCCGGTCAGCCCGCCGTCCTCGCCGTGTCGCTGGACGCGATTCCCGCTGAGATCGAACAGCTTCGGGCCGTCATCACCCTCGACGACGCCACCGCCAGCTTCGGGCAGCTGTCCGTGCCGGTCGCGCAGGTCAGCGATGCGGCCGGAAACGCGTTGTACGAGTACCGGATCGAGGGTCTCAGCAGCGAATCCATCGTCATCGCACTGGAGTTGTACCGGCGCCAGGGCGGATGGAAGGCCCGCGCCGTCGGACAGGGCTACGCGGGCGGATTCTCCGCGCTGGTCACCGACCACGGCGTCCAGGTGAACGAGGCCCCGCAATCCCCCGCACCGTCCCCGGCCCCGCCGTCCCCGCCCGCCCCGGAGCAGGTCGCGCCCGCGCCGCAGCAATTCACGTCCCCGCCACAGCAATTCGCGCCCGCGCCCGAACAATTCGCGCCCGCGCCGAGCGGATACCCGGCCCCCGCGCCCACCGGCAACTACACGCCGACCGGCGGCTACCCGCCGCCCGCGCCGGGACAGGGTTATCCACAGCCCACCGACCAGTACCCGCCGGCCGGGGGCTACCCGCCGCCCGCGCAATACGCGCCCACCGGCGGCTACCCGCCGCCCGCACCGACCGAGCAGTACCAGCCCACCGGCGGGTACCCGCCGCCGACGGGCACGGGGTATCCGCCTCCGGGACAGTCGTATCCGCCGCCGCCCGCCTTCCAGCAGCCCGTCGGCGACTATCCCCCGCCGGCCGGCGGTTACTCACGGCCGGCGCAGGAGGACCGCGATCTGCCGGCCGGCCACGCCGTCAGCCTGGTCAAGGGCCAGCGCATCAACCTGCGCAAAGAAGGCGGCGGCGCACTGGGTTACGTGAAGATGGGCCTGGGCTGGGATCCGGTCAAGCGCGGCGGCATCTTCGGCAACAAATCCGTCGACGTGGACCTGGACGCCTCGGTGGTGCTCTTCGCCGACCACAGCCCCGTCGATGTCGTCTACTACGGCAGCCTCAACTCCAAGGACGGGGCCATCCGCCACCAGGGCGACAACCTGACCGGCGAGGGCGACGGCGACGACGAGGAGATCATGGTCGATCTCTCCCGCATCCCGGCCCAGGTCACCACGCTGCTGTTCATCGTGACCTCCTACAAGGGCCACACGTTCGAGCAGATCGCCAACGCCTACTGCCGCCTGGTCGACGCCGCCACCAATGCCGAACTCGCCCGCTACACCCTCGCGGGCGGCATGTCCTTCACCGCCATGGCGATGGCCAAGGTGTACCGCCCGGCCCCGGGCGCGGACTGGAAGCTCCAGGCCCTCGGCGAGGGATTCCAGGCCAAGCACCCCGGCGAGGCGGTGCCGCAGCTGGCCCGCTTCCTCTAGGGCGCCGGCATCGGCTGCCTGGGCCGCAGCAACGGCGGCAACCAGGCATGCGAAGGATCCGGGGCGCGGTCGACGATGCCGCCCCCCGGATCGTCGGCGCCGTCGCGGCGCACCGGATCCTCATCCGGACGGTAGATCTGCCGGATCACCAGGACGCACAACGCGATCACCGCCAGATCGCGCAACACCACCGTGCCGGTGAACCACTGCTCGGGCAGGCCCTTGTGGTCCTGGCCCAGGTAATAGAACATGCGCGGCACCCAGACCAGGGCGTCGATCGTCATCCACGCCAACAGGATTCGCCGCTCCGGCAGCGCCAGCACCGCCAGCGGTACCAGCCACAGCGAATACTGCGGGCTCCACACCTTGTTGGTCAGCAGGAAGGCCGCCACCACCAGGAATGCCAACTGCGCCAGCCGCGGCCGGCGCGCCGCGGTCAGCCCGATCCAGCCGATGCCCGCGCAGGCCGCCAGGAACAGCAGCAGCGACACCGCGTTCAGCACCGTGGGCGCCTGCTGCGCGCTCAGTATCCCGTCGAAGCCGGTCCAGCCGGTGAACGAAGTGATCACGTTGTAGACCGAATCCGGGTCGGCATGCCGTTCGGTGTTGAGCCGGAAGAACTCCCACCAGCCGTTCGGATACAGCGCCGCGATGGGCGCGTTCACCGCCAGCCAGGTGATGGCCGCCGCCGCGATGGCCCCGCCCGCCGCGCGCAGCGGGCGGATGCCGCCCCACGCCGCCTCGTCCTCACCGAGTCGCTCGGCGCGGGCGCACAGGATCAGGATCGGCCCCAGCAGCAGCAGCGGATACAGCTTCGCCGCCCCGCCCAGGCCCAGCAGTATGCCCGCCAGCACCGGCCGCCGCCGCGCCCAGGCCAGCAGCCCGCCCGCCGCGAAAGCCGTTGCCAGCGTGTCGAAATTGGTGAACGCGTGCACCAGCACCAGCGGCGACAGCGCCATCAGCGCGGCGTCCCAGACCCGCCGCCCGGCCGTCAATGCCGTCGCCCAGATGGTCACCAGCCAGGCCAGCGACAGTCCGATGGCCACCACATCGAAGTAGATGACCACCTCGAGCGCCTTGTGCCCCGGCAGCGGAGACAGCTTCCACGCCTTGGCGATTCCCATGGACACGTACTGGTACAGGCCCGACAGCACCGGATACTCCATGTACCGGACCTGCGGGCGGCCGTCGGGAAACTCCACCCACTGCTTCTTGTACGGGAAGGCGCCCTCATTGAGATGCTCGGCCCCGTACAGCGGCACGGTGTCGGAGTAGCACATGGCGATGTACTGGCGGCCATTGTTCCAATCCAGGCCCATGAGGCCGTTGGCGTCGGGCCGCTGCTGGATGCAGCCCGCCTTGCCGAACCAGCTGAACGCCAGGAACAGCACCGCGAACGCCATCAGCACCCGCATGGGGGTCCAGAAACGCACCCGGCCGATCACCGCGTGGTCGCCGACCGGCCCGCCGATCAGATCGCAGAGCTGCGCGGTCAGCGTATCGGTGCGACTGGGCTTGTCCCGGTCGTCGGCCGACCGCAGATCGGCCGCCAGCGGTTCCGGCGACTCGTAGACCACATGCGTACCGCGCTGTGCGCCGGCATGTTCCACTCCAGCTGCCTCCCCCGGCTTCAGCGCGTCACCGGCCGGCGCGCCCGAGGCGCCCGGCCGGTGCACCAGTTCCTGCTCGATCACGGCAGCAGGCTACCGAGTCTGCTGCCGTCCGTTGCCGTTGCCGGTCCCATTGCCGTTTCCATAGCCGCCGTTCGGTGCGGTCGTCGGTGTCGAACCGTCGGCCGGCGCCACCGGCTGACCCGGCATCGGACCGGGCCCATTGCCGTTGCCGTTCCCATTGCCATTGCCCGGATCCTGGGTCTCCGGCTGGGATTGCCGCTGGTTCTGCGGATTCGGCGCCAGCCCCGGAACCGGAATCGACCACGGAAGACCCGGAATCGGCATCTGGCTGGTGGTGATCACCGGCGGCGCCACCTGCTGCTCGGTGGTCGAGGGCGCGGTGTACGGCGCCGACCACGACGGCACACCGGCCTGACCGCCGATCACGCCCGGCTTCGGGAAGTTCTCGTTGGGCGTGCCCTTGAGGGCGCCGTCCATGGTGGCCTTCCAGATGTCGGCCGGCAGACCCGAGCCGTAGATCATGCCGCCGCTGGCATTGCGCAGCGCGTCACCCTGATCGGTACCCACCCAGACCGCGGTCGACAGCGACGGGGTGAAGCCCACCATCCAGGCGTCGCGGTTCTCGTTGCTGCCGTCCTTCTGGTTGGTACCGGTCTTGGTGGCCGAGAGGCGGCCGCCGGCGAGCTGGTGGTTGCGCGACCACGCAGCGATGGGTTTCATCGCGTCGGTCACGTTGTCCGCCACCGCCGCCGAGACCCGCTGCTCACCCGCGGTCTCACCGCGATCCAGCAGCACGGTGCCGTCGGAGGCGACGACCTTCTGCACGAAGTGCGGCGCGTGATACATGCCCGAGGCGGCCAGCGTGGCGTACGCGGAGGCCATGTCCAGCGTGCGCACCCGGTACTGGCCCAGCACGATGCCGTTGTTGGGCGGGCTGCCGTCCGGCTCGACCAGCGTCTTGCCCACGCCCGGAATGGTGTCCGGGATACCGAGCTTGTGCGCCATGTCGGCGATCTTCTGCGGGCCGTTGCCGGGCATGTCCAGCTCCATGCGGTAGAAGCTGGTGTTCAGCGAGCGCTTGAGCGCCTCGGCGATGGTGCACATGCCGCACTGCTCGCCCTCGACGTTGGTGATCGTGATGCCGTGCACGGTGACCGGCGAGGAGTCGTACAGCGTCGAGAGCGGCTTGCCCATCTCCAGGTTCTCGGCCAGACCGATCACCTTGAACGAGGAGCCCGGCGGCAGACCCTGATTCGCGTAGTCCAGGCCCTGGCCGTCGGAGCCGCCGTAGTAGGCGCGCACCGCACCGGTCTTCGGATCCACCGACGACAGCGCGGCGCGCAGCTTGTCGGGTTCGCCGTCCATCACCTTGGTGACCGCGTCCACTGCCGCCTGCTGTGCCTTGGGATCGATGGTCGTGGTGATCTGCAGGCCTTCGGTGTTCAGATCGTGCTCGGTGATGCCGGCGGCCTCGAGCTCCTTGAGCACCTGGGTCTTGATCAGGCCTTCCGGACCGGAGTCCAGCGTCTTGTCCTTCTGCGCCTGCACCGCGGGAATCACGGTGGGGTACTGCATGTTCGCGCGGTCCGTCGCGGGCAGGTTACCGCCGTCGACCATGCCGTCCAGCACGTACTTCCAGCGTGCCTGCGCCCCTTGCGGATTCTTCTCCGGATCCAGGTTCGACGGCTGCTGAATGGTCGCGGCCAGCACCGCGCCCTCGGCCACCGACAGGTCCTGGACCTTCTTGTCGAAGTACGCCTTGGATGCCGCGTCGATACCGTAGGCGCCACGGCCGAAGTAGATGGTGTTCAGGTACGCGGCCAGGATCTGATCCTTGGACCACTGCTTGGCCATCTTGGCCGAGATCACCAGCTCGCGCAGTTTTCGGGTCAGCGAGTGCTCGTTACCGACCATCGCGTTCTTCACGTACTGCTGGGTGATCGTCGAACCACCACCGGCGTCGGTGTTGCCGGTGAGCTGACCGACGAACGCGCGGCCGAAGCCCTGAATGGAGAAGCCCGGATTGGTGTAGAAGGACCGGTCCTCCGCGGCGATCACCGCATTGCGCACGTGCGGGGGGATCTGGTCGATCGTGACGTCGGTGCGATTGCCTTCCGGCGGAATGACCTTCGCCAGCACCGACGTGCCGTCGTTCATGAACATGGTGGCCACCTGATTGTTCTTCAGGTCGCCGGGCTGCGGCACGTTCACCGTCGAATACGCGTACAGGAACACCGAACTCGCCAGCCCGAGCACCAGCGCCATGCCGATGTAGACCAGGCGCCGGGCCAGCCGCCAATACGAGGTCTTGCGGGAGCCCTTGCCGCCCTGGCCGCCGCCTCCGCCGGAGCCGCCACCGGGCCGCCGCGGCGGCGGACCCGAGGGGGTGCCGCCCTGCGCGCGCCGGGCCGCGGGCTGCGCGCCCGACGGCGGACGGGTGCGGTCATCGGCCGGGCGCGGCCGGGTCCCGGTGCCCGCGCCGGAGCGCACCGCACGATCGTCGATCCGCTGGGTGCGGTCGGACGTGGCCGCCCGCGAGATGTGATTCGGAACCGCCTGTCGCGCTCCGGTATTCACCCGCTCGTTCGGGCCGGAGTTGGCGGGATTGGGAAACTTGCGTGTCGCATCCGGATTGCCGGGACGCTGGGGCGGCGGCCCGGGACGCCGCGGCGGCTGACCGCCCTGCGGCGCGGGTCCGCGCTGCGGCTGCCCATTGGGTCCGCGCGGCGGCATGCCGCCGGGACCGCCCGCGGGTCCGCGCTGCGGGACGCCATTCCCCGGCGCTGGACGTCCCGCCGGCTGACGTGCCCCAGGCGGCGGTCCTGCCGGTCTCGCTCCACCTCCCTGCGCTTGCGGCGGGTAGCCGCCGGGGCCGGGTTGCGAACCGCCACGGGGGCGGCCGCCGTGCGGTCCGTCGTCATAGGGCGATGTCACAGCCTGGCTCTCCAATAACTAGGTCGATACGGTCCGGGTGGCTCGATGCGGTCACGCGCGTGCACCGCGGCGGGCAGGCTCCTGCCCGCTGTTCAGCAGTCGACGTGGCCTCTCACTCGGCGGCCGTGCGCCTGGCGCTGGTGCGCCGGCGGCGTGTCGGCGCCGGGGCCAGCCCCAGCACATAGGACTGCACCAGATGGTTCCAACTACAGGTCCGGCACACCTCGACCACATGCACCGAGAACTCTTCCCGAGTCTCGGCCAACCGGACCAGTTCCTCCGGCGTGCGGGCGGAGCCCGCCACGGGACCGAGCCCATCGCCGTAGACCCACGATACGAGAGTCAGCTGCTCCTTCCTGCAGATAGGGCATGTGACCTCGCTCCCCCGCCCATGGAACTTCGCCGCACGCAATAGGTACGGATTCGCATCGCACACTTCGGCGACGTCCACCCGGCCCGCGTAGACGTCGGCCAGCAGGGACCGGCGCCGGAGCGCATAGTCCACCACCTGCCGCTGTATTCGCACGGGACCCAGAGTACTTGCGGGGCCCCGGAGCCCGCACGCGCTGTTCCGCCTCCCCGGAACTGGCGCGTGCAAAATATATCGGCGCGATATAGTTTGGAACTGCATCCATCGGTTAGATCTGAACAGAACAGTCAGGAGGTGAAGCCCGTGCTCGAGTTGGCAATCCTCGGGCTGCTCCTCGAATCACCGATGCACGGCTACGAGTTGCGCAAGCGGCTCACCGGTCTGCTGGGCCCGTTCCGGGCCTTCTCCTACGGGTCGCTGTATCCGACCCTGCGGCGCATGCAGTCCGACGGCCTCATCGCGGAGGAGAGTCCGCAGGGCTTGGCAACACGCCGTGCGCGGCGGGTCTACAACCTGACCGACACCGGGCGGGAGCGGTTCGCCGAACTGCTCGCCGACACCGGACCACAGAACTACACCGACGACGGCTTCGGCGTTCATCTGGCCTTCTTCGGCCGCACCCCCGCGGAAGCGCGGATGCGAATCCTGGAGGGACGGCGGAGGCAGGTCGAGGAGCGCCGAGAAGGACTGCGGGAAGCGATAAAACGCGCCAGCGGGCAACTGGACCGCTATACCCGCCAGCTCCATCAACTAGGTCTCGAATCAAGCGAGCGCGAAGTGCGCTGGCTCAACGAGTTGATTGCTGCGGAGCAATCGACGAAGGCGGCACCACAGAAAGAGGGAAATATCGGCCATGAGTGAGATCAACACCGAAGTTCGGGTGGCCATCGTCGGCGTGGGTAACTGCGCATCTTCCCTGGTTCAGGGCGTGCAGTACTACAAGGACGCGGACGAGAATTCGACCGTTCCCGGGCTCATGCATGTGAAGTTCGGTCCCTACCACGTCCGCGACGTGAAGTTCGTCGCCGCGTTCGATGTCGACGCCAAGAAGGTCGGCTTCGACCTGTCCGACGCGATCTTCGCCAGCGAGAACAACACCATCAAGATCTCCGACGTGCCGCCGTCGGGCATCACCGTGCAGCGCGGTCCGACGCTGGACGGCATCGGCAAGTACTACGCGCAGACCATCGAGCTGTCCGAGGCCGAGCCGGTCGACGTAGTCAAGGCGCTGAAGGATGCCAAGGTCGACGTCCTCGTCTCCTATCTCCCGGTCGGTTCCGAAGAGGCCGACAAGTTCTACGCCCAGTGCGCCATCGACGCAGGTGTGGCCTTCGTCAACGCGCTGCCGGTGTTCATCGCCTCCGACCCGGTGTGGGCCCAGAAGTTCGTCGACGCCGGCGTGCCGATCGTCGGTGACGACATCAAGTCCCAGGTCGGCGCGACCATCACCCACCGCGTGATGGCCAAGCTGTTCGAGGACCGCGGCGTCGTGCTGGACCGCACCTACCAGCTCAATGTCGGCGGCAACATGGACTTCAAGAACATGCTCGAGCGCGAGCGGCTGGAGTCGAAGAAGGTCTCCAAGACCCAGGCCGTGACCTCCAACCTCGAGGGCCCGCTCTCGGGCAAGGTGTACGACCGCAACGTGCACATCGGCCCGTCGGACTACGTCGAGTGGCTCGACGACCGCAAGTGGGCCTACGTCCGGCTCGAGGGTCGCGCCTTCGGTGACGTGCCGCTGAACCTGGAGTACAAGCTCGAGGTGTGGGACTCGCCGAACTCGGCCGGCATCATCATCGACGCCGTGCGCGCGGCCAAGATCGCCCGCGACCGCGGCATCGGCGGCCCGGTCCTCCCGGCTTCGGCCTATCTGATGAAGTCCCCGCCGAAGCAGCTCGCCGACGACGTCGCCCGGGCCCAGCTCGAGGCGTTCATCATCGGGGCCGAGTAGGAACCCGGCAACGCAAAGGGCGGCATCGCGAATCGCGATGCCGCCCTTCGTCGTTCGATGTCAGTCGAGGGAGACGTAGACCTCGACCGAGGTGGGGCCGGTGTAGCGCTCGATCTCCGCGGTGTGGGAGCGGGTGATGGTGCCCGCGTTCTCGGCCTTGGCGACCTTCGCCCACGCGGTGCGCAGCAGGTCGTAAGGCTTGTCGGAGACAACGAATTTCGCGTAGCGGCCCGACGGGATGCGGGTCATCACATCGCCGGTGTCGAGGTCGGCCATGCTCGAAAGCTCGTATCCCAGAACGGCAACCGCGTGGTCGTTCTGGCCGATGTAGGCCGCGACGCGTTCGACGCTCTTCTCGCGGGCCAGGTAGCGGTCCCAGGTGAAGTTGACCAGGTCCAGGTCGCGGGCGGTGACCTCACGGCCCGCCAGGGGAATGGTCAGCCCGCCGACCAGGAACTCATCCAGGGTGACGATTTCGAAGTCCACAGCTCCCCTACCCCTCCGCGCTCAGATCGAGCGCGACGAAAACCTCCACCGTCCGGTTGTCCGGATAGTGCTCGAAATCCCCGGTGTAGGCGCGGACCAGGGTGCCGGCCGCCTCGAGGTCCCAGACCGTGCGCCAGATCGACACGATGGTGTCGCCGAGATTGTCGCCAGTGCGATTGAAGCGGGCGAATTTTCCGGCCGGGATACGGGCGAGTACATCGCCGGGCAAAAGGTCGTCCGCCTTGTTGCATTCGTAGCCCACGATATGTGTCAGATACGAACCGATCTCGGGTGCGTGATCCACATAGGCGGTCGCCGGCGGGCCGGGCAGATCGCGTGCCAGATTACGTTTCCAAGCCTCCTCGACCTTCGCGCGGCGCGGCCCTTCGACCGCGAGTGCCGGACTGCGTAGCACTGTTCCGGCTACCAGCGTTTCGTGGCGTTCAACGACATTGAATTCCACCGGCGTCGCCCCTATGTCTCGTGCTGTCTCCGACCCCACCCTGCTCCCAACCCGCATCCTGCCACCGGCATTCGGAGTCGCTGAATCCGGTGGCGGCTTCCACAATATCCGCGGCCGCGCGGAGATGGGCAAGGAGGCGCGAAACATGATCAACGGGACGCCTGCGACCCCGGCGCGATGCCTCGCAGGCGTATGCCAGGGGCGCAATTTATTTCGTGGCGGTCGGGGCGGCGGGGGAGCCTAGCCCGGGACGGGGAGGCTGAGGCCTGGGAAGACTTCCACCTGTTTGGGGGTGGGAGCTGGGGGGATGACGAGGACCGGCTGTTGCTGGGGGGACGGGGTGGGTGGGTTGAGGATGTCGTAATCGCCGTTGCCGGGGGGTGTTCCGGAGGGCGGGTCGGGGGGCTGGTTGGGGATCAGGTTGCCGGGGGGTGAGGTGGGGTTGGGGAATTGGTCGATGGGGGTGCCGTCGAGGGCGGCGTCCATGGTTTGTTTCCACAGGTCGGCGGGGAGGCCGGCGCCGTAGATGGGGGCGCCGCGGGCGGTGCGGATGGGCTGGGACTGTTCGGTTCCCATCCAGACGGCGGTGGAGAGGGTGGGGGTGTAGCCGACCATCCAGGCGTCCTTGTTCTGGCCGGTGTCGCCGAGTTGGGTGGTGCCGGTCTTGGCGGCCGAGGGGCGGCCGCCGGCCAGGGTGTGGCCGTTGGAGTAGGCGGCGATGGGGAGCATGGCCTGGGTCACGGTGTCGGCGATCGAGGACTGGATGCGCTGTTCGGGTTTGTTCGGGTCGGCGCCGCGGTCGAGGAGGACGCGGCCGTCGCCGGTCACCACCTTCTGGACGAAATAGGGGGCGCGGTAGGTGCCGGAGGCGGCGAGGGTGGCGTAGGCCGAGGCCATGTCGATGGGGCGCACCGAGTAGGCGCCCAGCACGATGGCGGGCAGCGGCGGGCCGCCGCCGTCCTCGGCGAGTGTCTTGCCGGGCACGCCCGGGATCTGGTCGGGGATGCCGGCCTGATGTGCCGCGTTCGCAATGGCTTTCGGGCCCTCGAACAGGGATTGGGCCAGCCGGTAGAAGCTGGTGTTGAGGGAGCGCTTGAACGCTTCGCCGAGCGAGCAGATGCCGCAGGACTCGCCGTCCACATTCGAGATCTTCTCCCCATTGACGGTCAGGGGTGTGCTGTCGAGCCGGTACGACAGGGAAATGCCCTGCTCGAGTGCGGCCAGCACGGCGAAAGTCTTGAAGGCCGAACCGGTTTGCAGCGGGGCCTGCGCGAAATCGAAGCCGGTGCCGTCGGGTCCGCCGTAGTAGGCGCGCACCGCCCCCGAGCGCGGGTCGATCGACACCACGGCGGTGCGCAGTTCGCCCGGCTGCCCGCTCAGCACCTTGCCGACCGCGTTCAGCGTGGCCTGCTGTGCTTTCGCGTCGATCGTCGTGATGATCTGCAGCGCACCGGTATTCAGCTCGCGTTCGCTGACGCCGGAGGCGCGTAGTTCGCGCAGGACCTGCGCGCGGATCAGCCCCTCGGGGCCGCGCGGGGTGCTGTCGTCCACCTGGGCGCCCGGGACGATGGCCGGAAACTGGGTGGCGGCGCGGTCATTGCGGTTCAGTACTCCCATCTCGACCATGCCGTCGAGGACGTATCCCCAGCGCGCGCGCAGCTGATCGAGGTGGGTCTCCGGATCCAGCAGCGAGGGGGTGCGGATCACCGAGGCCAGGACCGCGCCCTCGGCCAGGGTCAGTTCGGGCGCGGGTTTGCCGAAGTACGCCTTGGCCGCGGCCGAGATGCCGTAGGCGCCGCGACCGTAGTAGATGGTGTTGAGGTAGGCCGCGAGGATGTCGTCCTTGCTCCATTCGCGGGCCATCTTCGCGGAGATGATGAGTTCGCGCATCTTGCGGCTCAGCGTGCGTTCCGAGGTCAGGAAGGCGTTCTTCACATACTGCTGGGTAATGGTGGAGCCGCCGCCCGCGTCGTCGCGGCCGAGCAGGTTGTCGCGGGCCGCGCGCAAGAAAGCGGATGTGGAGAAGCCCGGATTGCGATAGAAGTCGCGGTCCTCGGCCGACAGCACGGCCTGGCGCACCGGCGGCGGCACGTCGGTCAGCGGCACAGGCACCCGATTTCCTTGCGGCGGAACGACCTTCGCGATCACCGTGGTGCCGTCGGAGCCGAGGATGGTGGCGATCTGGTTGGTCTGCACCGTATCCGGGTCCGGGATCTCGGCGCTCCAGTAGGCGATGCCCAGCAGGGTGGCCGGCATGATCACCAGGACCAGGAACAGCGCCAGCAGCAGCCGCCGGATGCGCTGCCCGCGGGTGCGAGGCGGTTTCGGCGCGGGTTCGGGCTGGTCGGGACCCCGGGGCGGTTTCGGGCGCCGCCGGGGCCGGCTGTGCGGGTGGGGACGTTGCCGATGCGCGGCCGCGGTGGCCAGCTCGTCCCACCCTGCGGTGCCGGTCGAGCTCACGAGCATCTCCTTCCGGAGCGTCGACAAAGCTTTCGAGACGCCCGCGACCACCCCGCGCGGCGGGACCAATGCTAATCGACGCGCCCGGACGGAGCGGGTAAGTGATTCGGGGACAACGGCCCCGAACCACCTACCCGGACACTCAGCTCTTGACGCCGCCGGCGGTGAGTCCGGAGATGATGCGGCGCTGGAACAGCAGCACCATGATGACCAGCGGGATGGTGACGATGGTGCCCGCGGCCATGATCGCGGTGTACGGCGGCACCAGCGGATCGTTGCCGGAGAACCGGGCGATCGCCTTGGTCACGGGTTCGGTCTTGTCGCTGGAGAGCAGGGAGGCCAGCAGGTACTCGTTGACCGCGGCGATGAACGCCAGGATCGCGGTGGTGAACACCGCGGGCGCGGCCAGCGGCAGCATGATCAGCCGGAACGCCTGGAAGCGGGACGCGCCGTCGATGCGGGCGGCCTCCTCCAATTCCCATGGCAGTTCGGCGAAGAACGAGGCCAGGATGTACACGGTCATGGGCAGCACGAACGAGATGTTCGGGATGATCATGGCCTGGTACTGGCCGATCCAGCCGATATTGGTGAACAGCTGGAACAGCGGCGTCACCAGCACGACGGCCGGGAACATGGAGGCCGAGAGGACCAGCCCGGACACCAGGTACTTGCCCTTGAAGGTCAGCCGCGCCAGCGCGTAGGCCGCCATCACGCCGAGGACCAGCGCGGCCGCCGTGGTGGCGCTGCCGATGATCACACTGTTGGCCAGGGCCCGGCCGAAGTTGTTGCCGCGGCTGGTGTCGAAGGCGTTGCGGAAGTTCTCGAGCGTGACGTGGGTGGGCCACGGGGTGTTGTCGAAGGTGTAGGCCGGATCGCGCAGGGCGGTGACGACCATCCAGTAGAAGGGGCCGAGCCCCCACACCAGCACGATCAGCGCGCCCACGTACACGCGCCCGGAGGACAGGCGTTTCGTCCACGAAACCGACTGCCGGATCGGCCTTTTCGGCTCGGCCACGACATCCTTCGTGAGTTCGATGCTCATCAGTGCGCCTCCCGCTGCTCTTCCTGGGTGCGAACGGCGTTCGCCCCCAGCACCTTCACCAGGAAGAACGCGACGGTGAAGATGAGCAGGAAGGTGATGACCGACAGCGCGGAGGCGCTGTTGGGCAGCGATTTCGATTCCGTCACCAGCATCGAGACGGTGCGGGTGGCGGCCAGGTTCCGCGTCATGATGGCGGGCAGGTCGTACAGGCGCAGCGCGTCCATGGTGCGGAACAGGATCGCCACCAGCAGAGCGGGTTTCAGCAGCGGCAGTGTGATGTTGACGAAGCGCTGCCAGGCGGACGCGCCGTCGACCCGGGCGGCCTCGTAGACGTCCTCCGGGATCACCTGCAGGCCGGCCAGAATCAGCAGCGCCATGAACGGGGTGGTCTTCCACACGTCGGCGATGATGACCGCGAAGCGGGCGGGCCAGGCGTCGGCGGTCCACAGGATGTGGGTGCCGAGCACCCGGTTCACCACACCGTTGTACTGGAACATGAACTCCCACAACCGCGCTGTGACCGCGGTCGGGATGGCCCAGGGGATCAGCACGGCGGCGCGCAGCAGCGCGCGGCCCTTGAAGGTCTTGCCCATGATGACCGCCATGCCCAGGCCGATGGTGGTCTCGAGCGCCACCGTGACCACGGTGAACAGCAGCGTGACCCCGACGGCGGCCCAGAACTGGGAGCCGGTATTGCCGGGCGGGCAGGACACGGTCTCGCCGAGCGAGTTGGTGCACTGCTGCAGCAGCCAGTGGCTGTAGTTGCCGAATCCGGCGCTGCCGCCTTCGACGAACATGCCGGTGGACTTGTCCAGGCCCGCGTCCTTCTGGAAGGACATCCACACCGCCCGGCCCACCGGATAGCCGATGACGACCGTCAGTGCGAGCAGCACCGGCGTGACGAACAGCCACGCCCGAGCCGAAACCCCGAGGGCGGCCCTCCGGCGTTTCGGCCGTGGCTGTTCGTTTCGCATTGCTTGTTCCGTCAGGTCGGGTGGCGGCGCGACATCGGTCGCTCCCGAAGGACGTGACACCTTTTCTTCTCTCCTACGGGGCTACGCGATGGATCGTGGTGGGCGCATCGGGTGTGAGCGCGGCTCAGGATCCGGCGGTTTCGATGCCCTTCTGCATGGCATCGATCGCGGCGTCGACAGATTCCGTTCCGGTGATCGCAGCATAGGCGTTGTCCTGGATGGCCTTCGACACCGCCGGGTAGAAGGGGGTCACCGGCCGCGGCACCGCGGAGGCGATGGAGTCCTTCAGCGCGGACAGGTACGGCATCTTGGCGATCAGGGCCGGGTCGTCGTACACGGAGGCCCGCACCGGCGGCAGCGCGCCGGCGGCCACGATGTGCTGGGCGTCCTCGCTGATCAGGAAGCGCAGGAAGTCCAGCGCGGTGGCCTTGTTCTTGGAGAAGGCGCTGATGGCGGCGTTGTAGCCACCGAGGGTGGACGCGCCGATGCCGTCCTTGCCGGGCAGCGGGGCGACCGCGAACTTGTCCTTGACCGCGGACGCGTCGGAGCCCGCCTCACCGAAGGAGGACGGCCAGCCGCGCATGAACATGACCTTGCCGGTGACGAAGGCGTTCTGCGACTCCGGCTCCTTGAAGGTGATGACTTCCTTCGGCATGTCGCCGTTCTTGTAGGCGTCGACCAGGGTCTGCAGGCCCTGCTTGGCCTGCGGGCTGTTCACGGTCGGGGTCTTGCCGTCGGAGCCGACGAAGCTGCCGCCGAAGGCGTTGATGACCTCGGCGGTGTTCACGGTCAGACCCTCGTACTGCGCGAACTGTCCTGCGTAGCAGCCGATTCCGGCGTCCTTGGCCTTCGGGCAGTCGGCCAGTAGCTCGGTCCAGGTCTTGGGCGGCTCGGGCACCAGGTCCTTGCGGTAGAACAGCAGGCCGCCGTTGGTGTTGCGCGGGGCCGCGTACAGGGTGCCGTTGTAGGTGGCCGACGCGACCGGCGGCGACAGCAGCGTGGAGGTGTCGATGGCGAAGGAGTCCTTCAGCGGCTGGATCCAGCCCTTGGCGGCGAACTCCGCGGTCCACGGCACGTCGAGTGCCACCACGTCGTAGTCGGATTCCTTGGCGCGCAGGTGCTGCACCAGGTCGTCGTACTGCTGGGAGGCGTCGTTGGACTGCTCCTTGAAGGTCACCTTCTCGTCCGGGTGCGCGGCGTTCCAGCGCTCGATGAGCTGCTTGACGGCGCCGGTCTCGGTGGTGTCCTTGCCCTCGACATAGGTGATCGGCCCACGGCCGGTGAGGTTTTCGGCGGTGGAGTTGCTGCCGCTGTTGCTGCTGGAGCAGCCGCTGGCGAATGTCGCCGTCAGCAATGCCGCCGAGGTCACGGCCAGCACGGCACGCGGAACCAGCGTCGATCGTAGGGACGACACCTTCTTCAAAGCCATCGCGGATACTCCAGGGTTGATGAGTGACCAGTGGCACACTCAGCCGGGGGTGCACAAGGCAAGATACATGGTGACGCTATCGTCCGCCGGGGCTACCTTGTTGATCATCCCAGAGGTTCGCGGCCGTCTCGATTCTGGACCGACGGAGCGGGGGAGCGAAGCGGAGGAGCGGAGGAGGGAAGAATCGAGACCTCGGGGCCGCGAACCAGCCCGGAGCGAAGCGGAGGGCAATTGGATACAGACAAGATGCTCACCAGGATCGGGGGACTGCTGCGGCAGGCCGAATCGACCGACAACGAGCACGAGGCCGAGGCCTTCCTGGCCGCCGCGCAGCGGCTCGCGAGCAGCTCGTCGGTGGATCTGGCGGTGGCGCGGGCACATATCGCGAATCGGGAGCGGCGGCCCACGCCGGCGCAGCGGGTGATTCCGATCGGCGAGGCCGGAAAGCGCGGGCTGCGAACCTATGTGCAGTTGTTCGTGGCCATCGCCGCGGCCAATGACGTGCGCTGCGATGTGGCCCGATCGTCGACAACGGTGTACGCCTACGGATTCGACACCGATATCGACACCTGCGAGGCGCTCTACACCAGCCTGCTGATCCAGATGGTGCGTGCCTCCGACCAGTACATCAAGTCCGGCGCCTACCGTTCGGCCACCACCGAGAAGGTGGTGATCGAGCGCCGCTACGGCCGCACCTTCCACCGGCCGGTGGAGGTGCCGGTGGCCGCGGTGACCGCGCGCCTGAACTTCCAGATGGCCTTCGCCGCCCGCATCGGCCGCCGCCTGGCGGAGGTCAAGGCGGATGTGGAGACCGAGGCGGTGCGGGCCGACGCCGCCGAATCCGTGCCCACCGGAACGGCGCTCGCCCTGCGCGACAAGGAGCTCGCGCTCACCGACTTCTACACCCGGACCTCCGAGGCGCGCGGTACCTGGCGCGGCCCGCAGGCCTCGGCCGGGTACTCGGCGGCCGCGCGGCGGGCCGGTGACCGGGCGGGTAAGGCCGCGCGGCTGGGTGATTCGCCGGAGCTGGGCGGCGTGCGGGGGGAGCTGCCCCGCGGCGCGGGCGAATAGCGAACGCGCGCATGGCCGTCCGCGATGCGCAGCGGTCCCGGGTGTACGACGCCGAGGGGCTGGTGCGCGGAATGTTCGATCGCGCCGACGAATTCGGCGCGCGGACCGTCGAAGTGCACGGGTCCCATCTCACGCTGCCGATCGAGCGGCGGTTCGCGTCGGTGGAATCGGTACAGGCGTACGTGGATCGGGTACTCGCGCTGAACTGGGTGCGCGCCCGGTGGGACGGGGCGGCGCGGCCGGTCACGGTGCGAGCGCGCGCGGGAGCGCAGGCGGCGCACTACGAGACGGCCGGGTCGGTGCTCGCGGTGCCGCTGCACGCCCATGGAACCGCCTGGGCCCTGCGCGAATTGGTGATCCTGCACGAACTCGCCCACCACCTCGAGCCGGAGCGCACCGAGGTGGCGCCGCACGGGCCCGAATTCTGCGGCCGCTACCTGGAGTTGACGGATGGTGTCATCGGGCCGGAGGCCGCGCTGTTGCTGCGCACCACCATGTATTCGTGCGGCGTGCGAATTGCCTGATCAGGGTAGAAGTTTCCGGACCCGGTCCAGGCGCTGCCGCCACCAGTCGGTCCGTTCCGGGTCGGGGTGCCGGTAGCGCTCGAGCAGGTCCGGATCGGGTGCCGGCGCGGTGCGCGGGACGGGCAGGTAGCCATCCACCGGGCGCAGCGGCTCGGTCACCACATCGCCGGTGAGCAGCGACAGGGTGTCGAGGCCGCAGGCGAAGTCCAGGTGGGGGAGGGCGCCGGCGAGGGCGACCTGGGCGGCCAGGCCCACACTGGTTTCCAGGGCGGAGGACACCAGGCAGGGGAGTCCGGCGGCCGCGGCGACCTCCAGCGCGCGCCGGACCCCGCCCAGCGGAGTGCATTTCAGCACCGCGACGTCGGCCGCACCCGCCACCGCCACCCGCAGCGGATCCTCGGCGCGGCGGATGGATTCGTCGGCGGCGATGCGCACGTCCACCCGTTTGCGGACGGCCGCCAGCTCCTCGACGGTCCGGCAGGGTTGCTCGACGTACTCCAAACCGCCTGCGGCGCGGTCGATCAGCCGGATCCGGTCGACCGCGGTGTCCACATCCCAGACCGCATTGGCGTCGACGCGCACCGCGCCGTCCGGACCGAGCGCCTCGCGGACCGCCGCCACCCGCTCCAGATCCTCGGCCAGGGAATCCGGATGGTCGGCGACCTTCACCTTGGCGGTACGGCAGCCGGATCCGATGACGATCTCCCGCGCCCGCTCCGGGCCGACCGCGGGCACGATGCAGTTCACCGGAATCCGATCCCGCACCGGTTCCGGCCATCCGGCCACGGCCTGCTCGACCGCGGTGGCCAGCCAGGCCGCCGCCTCGCGGTCGTCGTACTCGGGGAAGGCGCAGAATTCACCCCAGCCGGCGGGACCGGGAATCAGCATGCCCTCGCGAATGGTGATCCCGCGGAACCGGGTTCGCAGGGGAATCGCGTAGACCACCGCCGACTCGAAATCCACCGCATCGCCGCTGTCGCTCATCCACCGCACCCTACTCACCACCTCGGTCCGGTAAGAGGTGGCGGCGCGGCCCGGGCCCGGCGACAATGCCGAATGAAGCCGATCCCGGCTCCATAGACCTGCGCCTTGGGGGAGACCGCAAACATGAACCCGCCCAACGAGCCCCGCCGTCCGGGCCGCGACGATCATCCAGCGGGTCCGGGATCGCCGCAGCGACCCGGACGTCCGCAGCCACCCGCGCCGGGCTCGCGGCCCGGGGAACCCATCGATGCGGCGGGACCGACCCTGCCCGGCGGGAGCCGCCAGGGTCCGCCCCCACCGCCCGCGCCACCGCAGCCGCCCGCCGGTGCGCCGCGGCCCGGCGCGATGGACCCGGCCGGACCGACCGTGCCCAAGGGCGGGCGGCAGGGCCCGCCGCCGGTGCCGCCCCAGGCTCCCGGGAATGCCGGTGCTCCACCGCGGCCGGGCGGACCGGTCGGTTCGCCGCAGGATCCGCGCCCGCACTCGGTGCCGGGCGGCGCACCGCGATCGCCCGCCCGTCCCGGCTATCCGGGCCAGGCACCCGTGAGCTCCCTTGGGCCGCAGCAGCATTCCGCTCGCCCGCCGAGCGGGAACTACTCGCCGCCCGGCGGAGTGGTCCCGCCGCCCATGGGTACCGAGGTGCTGCCGCAGCCGTGGGCTTCGGATCCGCAGTACGTGGTCGGCGGCGGTTCCGCGCAGGCGCCCGGTGAGGCCGATCGGACCATGCCCGCCACGCTGCCCCCGGCGGAGGCGGCCGCGGCGGCGCTGCCGAGTGCCGCGCCGGATCGTAAGTCGCTGCGCCGCAAGGACATTCTGATCTCGGCAGTGCTGTATCTGGCCGGGGTCGCCCTGGCCTTCGGCTGGGCCTACGACCTGTTCGCGAAGCTCTTCGACCTGATCCACAATCGCTGCACCGCGAAGAAGGACTTCTCGGTGCAGTGCGTGGTGATCCGCCCACCCGCATCGGCGCTGTGGGGCCTGCTGATCGGTGGTGGCGGCATGTTCCTGGCCCTGGTCGGCGCGCTGGTGCTGGCCTCGGTGGCGGCCATGACGGGCCGCCGGGGCTGGATCTGGACCGCGATCGCGCTGCCCGTGATTCTCGTCGCGGGCGGTGCGGGGCACATCCTGGTGGCCACCGCCGTCAGCTGATGTCCACCGCTGCCGCGGAGCACCCGGCATCCTGGAAGGGTGGCCGGCTGGCGGCGGCCGCCGATCACGGCCGCGGATTGCGTTGTGACCCTGCTGATCTACATCGCGGCGTGTGGTTCGGCCTGGGTGCTGGCGGGTTTCGTGCCCGAGTACCGCGCGCTCGCGGGCTCGGGCGATGACACCCGTTTTCTCCCCTTGGCTTTCGCCGTGGCCTGGCTGGGCATCGGCCTGACCCTGCTGCTGGTGCCGCTGTGGACCCTGCGCGCCGTCCGGCTGCGGCAGCGCGCCTGGCCCACGGCCCTGGTGGCCTTTCCGCTGCTGGCCGAGTCGTGGGTGCTCGGCCTGCTGGCGGCGGTCGTGGCGGTCTCCTGCTGGGCCGCCGGGACCGGGTCAGAGGCGCTCGTAGATGGTGGCGTTGGCGAGACCGCCTGCCTCACACATGGTTTGCAGGCCGTAGCGGGCGCCACGCTCGTGCATGGCGTGCACGAGGGTGGTGGCCAGCCGCGCGCCGGAGGCGCCCAGGGGGTGGCCCAGGGCGATGGCGCCGCCGTTCACATTGACCTTCGACAGGTCGGCCCCGGTCTCCTGCGCCCAGGCCAGGACCACCGAGGAGAAGGCCTCGTTCACCTCGAACAGGTCGATGTCGGAGAGTTCGAGTCCGGAGCGCTGCAGGACCTTCCGGGTCGCGGGGATGACCGCGGTGAGCATGAGCAGCGGGTCGTCGCCGGCCACGGAGAAGCTGTGCAGCCGGGCCAGCGGGCGCAGTCCGAGCTGGTCGGCGCGTTCACTGGTCATGATGAGGGTGGCGGCGCTGCCGTCGTTGATCTGGCTGGCGTTGGCGGCGGTGATGTTCCAGCCGATCTGCGGGAAGCGGGCCGCCATCTCCTCGCTGTAGAAGGCGGGTCGCAGCCCGGCCAGCGCCTCCAGCGTGCTGCCGACGCGGATGCCCTCGTCGTGCGAGAGCCCGGCGTAGGGGGCGATCTGGGCCTCGAAGGAGCCGTTCTTGGTTGCGGCGGCGGCCTTCTCGTGGCTGGCGAGGGCGAACTCGTCGAGCTGGGTGCGGCTCAGGCCCCACTTGGCGGCGATGAGTTCGGCGCTGATGCCCTGCGGTACCAGGCCCTCCGGGTAGCGTTCGGCGAAGCCGGCGCCCGCGATGTCCTCGGTCCCGATCAGGTTGGCGCCCATGGGAACCCGGCTCATGGACTCCACGCCCGCGGCCACCACGATGTCGTAGGCCCCCGCGATGACGCCCTGGGCGGCGAAGTGGATGGCCTGCTGGCTGCTGCCGCACTGCCGGTCCACGGTGGTGGCCGGGACCGATTCGGGATAGCCGGCGGCCAGGGCCGCGCGGCGGGTGAGGTTGGAGCCCTGCTCGCCGACCTGGGTGACCACGCCGCCGATCACATCGTCGATCAGTGCCGGATCGATCTCGGTGCGCCGCACCACCTCCCGCAGGCTGTGGGCGAGCAGATCGGCGGGGTGCACACCGTGCAGGGCGCCGGTGGCCTTGCCCTTGCCGATGGGGGTGCGGACCGCTTCGACGATGACTGCGTCTCTCATGACGTTCCTTCCAGGCGCGCCGCCCCGGATTCGAGTCCGACAACGGCGTCTGACTTGATCGCTCTAAAGTCAGAGTAGGAGCTGACCATAGTGAAGGCAAGTCAGCGTTGTATGATGTGTGTCATGTCGGCGGTACTGGAGGGAAAACTCAGCGATCTGGGTTCGTGGAAGCCCGAGGCCTGTTCGATCGCGAAGGCGATGGACATCGTCGGGACGCGCTCGGCGATCCTCATCCTGCGCGAGTCGTACTACGGCACGACGCGGTTCGACGGCTTCGCGGCGCGGATCGGCATCACCGACGCGGCGGCTTCCAGCGCGCTGCGCAAACTGGTCGATGCGGGACTGCTGGAGAAGCGGCCCTATCAGGAAGAGGGCAAGCGCACCCGCAACGAATACGTGCTCACCCCGATGGGTCTGGACCTGCTGCCCGCGGTGGTGGCGCTGTGGCAGTGGGGTGACAAGTACCTGCAGGACGGCACCGCGCCACTGGAGCGGCTCGAGGATGCCACGGGCGAACCCGTGCGCGCGGAACTGCGCAGCGCGTCGGGAAACGAAGTCTCCCTGGAGAATCTGCGCATCCGGGTGAACGACGAATGGCGGCGGAAGCAGGCGCGGAGCCCTCGCGCCCGCAAATAAGGGGGCCCGGGGGCTTGGCCCCGGAACCCCCTTGGAACCGGCCGAAGGTCAGTGCAGGCGGCGTCCGTCCTCGGGATGGAAGAAGTACGTGTGGTCCGAGTCGGCGACCAGCGCGAGCCTGGTGCCCTTCGCGGGCGGGTTGCGCCAATCCGCCCGCGCCACAATGGTTTCCCCGTCACCGAGGGTGCGGCCGTAGATGTAGGCGTCGGAGCCCAGCTCCTCGACCACATCCACCTCCATGGCGATCCCGGCCCCGTCGCCGACCGAGTCGAGGTGCTCGGGCCGGATGCCGACCACCACCCGCTCGCCGGTGGCCGCCGCCACCGAACGCGGCAGCGGCAGCGGGCAGCCGCCCAGCGTGACCGAGCCATTGCCGACCGGCAGCGTGAACAGGTTCATGGCGGGCGAGCCCATGAAGCCCGCGACGAACAGGTTGGCGGGGTCGCGGTACAGGTCGCGCGGGGAGGCGCACTGCTGCAGCAGCCCGTCCTTGAGTACTGCCACCCGGTCGCCCATGGTCATGGCCTCGACCTGGTCGTGGGTGACGTAGACGGTGGTGGTGCCGAGCCGGCGCTGCAGCTGGGCGATCTGGGTGCGGGTCTGCACGCGCAGCTTGGCGTCCAGGTTGGACAGCGGCTCGTCCATGAGGAAGACCTGCGGCTGGCGCACGATGGCGCGGCCCATGGCCACGCGCTGGCGCTGACCGCCGGACAGGGCCTTGGGCTTGCGGTCCAGGTAGGGCTCCAGGTCGAGCAGCTTGGCGGCCTCGAGCACGCGCTGCTGCCGCTCCTCCTTGGCGACCTTGGCCATCTTCAGCGCGAAGCCCATGTTCTCCGCGACGCTCATGTGCGGGTAGAGCGCGTAGTTCTGGAACACCATGGCGATATCGCGTTCCTTGGGCTCGGCGTGCGTGACGTCCTTGTCCCCGATCAGGATTCGGCCGTCGCTCACCTCCTCGAGCCCAGCGAGCATGCGCAGCGAGGTGGATTTGCCGCAGCCGGAAGGGCCGACGAGAACCAGGAATTCGCCGTCGGCGATCTCCAGGTTCAGGGCGTCGACGGCGGGGTTGGCCGAGCCCGGGTAGAGCCGGGTGGCCTGGTCGAAAGTCACCGTTGCCACGGTTTCACACTTCCCTTCACCGGCAGGAACGTGCCGGACGATCCGTAGTAGAGGGTCGGCCCAGAGCGTAGCGGAGGGGCAGAATGGGGCGCAGTGATCACCGACGGAGGAGCACCTCATGAGCCGACCGATTCGTATCGGAGTTCAGTTGCAGCCGCAGCACGCGCCCACCTACGGATTGATCCGGGACGCGGTGCGGCGGTGTGAGGACATCGGCGTCGACATCGTCTTCAACTGGGACCACTTCTATCCGCTGTACGGGGACCCGGAGGGCGCGCACTTCGAGTGCTGGACCATGCTGGGCGCCATCGCCGAGCAGACCGAGCGGGTGGAGCTCGGCGCGCTGGTCACCGGCGGCGGTTACCGGAATCCGGATCTGCTGGCCGATATGGCCCGCACCGTGGACCACATCAGCAACGGGCGCCTCATTCTCGGTATCGGCGCGGGCTGGTTCCAGAAGGACTACGACCAGTACGGCTACGAATTCGGCACGGCCGGAAGCCGGCTGGCGCTGCTGAAGGATTCCATGGCCCGCCTCACCGATCGGCTGGCCAAGCTGAACCCGCAGCCGGTGCGCGACATCCCCATCCTGATCGGTGGCGGCGGCGAGAAGAAGACGCTGCGGCTGGTCGCCCAGTACGGCGATATCTGGCACAGCTTCTCCGACATCGACGTGCTGCAGCGCAAGATCGGCATCCTGGGCGAGCACTGCGCCGAGGTCGGCACCGATCCCACCGCCATCGAGAAGTCCGTCGCCTGGCCGGGCCTGGATCAGGTGGAGGGCTACGCGGACGCGGGCGTGACACTGTTCACCGTGAGCTCGGGCGGGCCGGACTACGACATGAGCCGGATCCAGGAGGCCGTGGCCTGGCGGGACGGCTTCAATCAGCGTTAGCGACGCGCCTGAACTGTGATGTGCGCCGAATCGGGCCGAGGCTGACTCTGGCCTGGCAGACCACCCCCACTAGGGTGGTCTGCCATGGTTTCTTTGCGGCAGCGCGCAGGTCGTCCCCGGCGCTTGCCGGCCTTGGCGGGAATTGTGCTGGTCGGTCTGCTCGGTATCGCGACGCTCGCGGGCAGTGCCGGTGCCGATGATCGCGATCTGTGTTCGCCGCCCGGCCAGGCCGCGGCCAGCGCCGCACCGACCAATCTGGCCTCCGGGCAGCAGAACGCGGGCGCGGACCGGTTCACCACCGCCACCACCGAGCCGCCCGCCAAGATCGATATCAGCAAGCTGGGCCTGCTGACGCCCGGCAAGCTCAGCGTCGGCACCCTCTCCGACGCGCCGCCGAGCATCTGCGTCAACTCCAAGGGCGTGTTCACCGGCTTCGACAACGAGCTGCTGAAGGCCATCGGCGCGAAGCTCGGCCTGCAGGTGGAGTTCACCGGCACCGAGTTCGCCGGCCTGCTGGCGCAGGTCGCCAACGGCCGCTTCGACATCGGCTCCTCCAGTATCACCACCACCGACGCGCGGCGGCAGCTGGTCGACTTCACCAATGGCTACGACTTCGGCTATTTCTCGCTGGTGGTGCCGAACGGCAGTGCCATCAAGGGTTTCGCGGATCTGCACCGCGGCAATCGGGTCGGCGTCGTGCAGGGCACCGTGCAGGACGAGTACGCCGTCAACGAACTGCACCTGGACCCGGTGAAGTTCCCCGACTACAACACCGCCTACGCGAATCTGAAGACCGGCCAGATCGACGCCTGGGTCGCGCCGTCGCAGCAGGCCATCGGCGCCATCAAGCCGGGTGACCCGACCTCGATCGTGCAGAACACCTTCAGCGTCAACAACTTCACCGCCTGGGCGGTGCGCAAGGGCAATCAGCCGCTCACCGACGCGCTCAATGCCGGGCTGGACGCGGTGATCGCCGACGGCACCTACGCCGAGCTGTACGAGGACTGGGTGCCGCGGGAGCTGCCGCCGGGCTGGAAGCCGGGTTCCAAAGCCGTTGCGGCGCCGCAGCTCCCGGACTTCGCCAAGATCGCGGCCGAGAACGCGGGCAACCGGCCCGACAACAGCGCGGTGCAGCCGAAATCCACGGCGCAGCAGCTGAAGGACACCTTCTTCGACTGGTCGCTGTACCGCAAGGCCTTCCCGGACCTGATCAAGACCGGTCTGCCCAATACCTTGATCCTGGCGCTGGTCTCGGGCCTGCTGGGCACCGTGCTCGGCATGCTGCTCGCGGTGGCGGGCATCTCCCGCACTCGCTGGTTGCGCTGGCCCGCACGGGTTTACACCGACATCTTCCGCGGCCTGCCCGCCGTGGTGATCATCCTGATCATCGGCCTGGGCGTGGGACCGGTGGTCAAGAACGTCACCGGCAACAATCCCTACTGGCTGGGCGCGATCGCGCTGGCGCTGCTGGCCGCCGCCTACATCGGTGAGATCTTCCGCTCCGGCATCCAGTCGGTGGAAGCCGGACAGCTGGAGGCCGCCCGCGCCATCGGTTTCGGCTACCGGCAGGCCATGACGCTGGTGGTGATCCCGCAGGGCGTGCGCCGGGTGCTGCCCGCGCTGATGAACCAGTTCATCGCGCTGATCAAGGACTCCTCGCTCATCTACTTCCTGGGCCTGCTGGCCACCCAGCGCGAACTGTTCGCGGTGGGCCGGGATCTCAACGCGCAGACCGGGAATCTGTCGCCGCTGGTGGCGGCGGGCCTGATGTACCTGCTGCTGACGGTGCCGCTCACCCACCTGGTCAACTACATCGACAAGCGCATGCGCGAGGGCCGTCCCCAGGGCGGGCCCGATCCCGCGGACCCGGTCGAACAGGCCGTCATCACGGAAGGGCGTGGAGCATGAGTGCCTCCCTCACCGGCACCGGCCTGCGATTGACGCTGGGCCGCAACGAGATTCTGCGCGGCGTGGACGTGCACGTGGATGCCGGCAAGACCACCACGGTGATCGGGCCGTCCGGCTCCGGCAAATCCACGCTGCTGCGGGTGCTCAACCGCCTGCACGAACCCGATGCCGGCGACATCCTGCTCGGCGGTAAGTCGGTGCTGGGCGAGAACCCGGACCGGCTGCGGCAGCGGATCGGCATGGTGTTCCAGCACTTCAACCTGTTCCCGCACATGACGGTCGCGGACAATATCGCGCTCGGCCCGCGCAAACTGCACGGCCTGTCCAAGGAGCAGGCGCGCACGCTGGCGGTCCAGCAGCTGGAGGCGGTCGGCCTGGCCGGCAAGGCGGATGTGCGCCCGGCCAACCTGTCCGGCGGTCAGCAGCAGCGGGTGGCCATCGCGCGGGCGCTGGCCATGAAGCCGGACATCATGTTCTTCGACGAGGCCACCTCGGCCCTGGATCCCGAACTGGTCAAGGGCGTGCTCGCGCTCATGTCCGAGCTCGCCGGGGGCGGGATGTCCATGATCGTGGTGACCCACGAGATGAGCTTCGCCCGTTCGGTTTCCGACCAGGTGGTTTTCATGGATTACGGCCAGGTGATCGAAACCGGCAAGCCCGAGGCGCTTTTCGAGAACGCCGAAACCCCGCGGCTGCGCCAGTTCCTGTCGCAGGTGCTGTGAACGACGCCCGGGGCGGGGATCACCGCGCCCGCGGGCGCGGCTAACTGCTGCCGCTGAAGGGCATGTTCGCGAAGCGGGCGAAATCACCCTGGGCGCCGCTGTAGACATTGAGGTCCACGGCTCCGCCGATGCCGGGGATATTGCCCGAGCTGGTGGTCTGCCAGAACGTCCACGTCGGCCAGCCGCCCGGCACCTCGGGCTTGTCATTGCCCCGGTAGTCGGCGATCCACAGCGGGTAGCTGGTGAACTGATTGGTGTCGGCCATGGCCGTCTGCCAGAAGCGGGGATAGGTGTAGATGACCGGCATGCGGCCGGTCAGGGCCCGGACCGTGTCGAGATAGCGGTGGGTCCAGTCGATGAGCGCCGCGGGCGGCAGTCCGCCGGAGTCCTCGAGGTCCAGCACCGGCGGTAGGTCGAGCATCCCGTTCTGGCCGAGCACCATCGTCGAGTAGAAGGCGGCCTGGGGTTCCGGCGGCAGGTTCGGGCGCGCGAAATGGTAGGTGCCGCGCGCGACTCCGGCCACCCGCATGGCCAGGCTGTCCTGCACGAAGAACGGGTTCACGTAGCTGAGGCCCTCGGTGGCCTTGAGCATGGAGAACTCGTATCCGGCTCCGCGCACCGCGAACCAGTTGATGCCCCCGCCTCCCGGGTGTTGCCAGGAGGCCACATCCGGGCCGTCGATATCGGCGGCGGCCACCCCCACCGGGGTTGCCATGAGGATGCTTGTAGCTGCGACTGTTAGCGCTTTCATCAGGCTGCGTCCGGTCATGCCCCGAAAGGCTAGGCCGATCGCCCACTATGGCCGGGAAGGCAGGGCGGTGATGTTTGCCAATCGTTAACTCGAATCAGCCCAGCCAGTCCAGCACCGACGCGGCGGTCCAGGACTGCTGCATGCTGCCCAGCGGCTCGCCGGTGAAGGGCTCGTAGTACTCCGCGAAACTGCCGTCGCTGGCCTGCCGCAGCCCCTCGGCGCGCAGCATGAACGAGCGTTCCGCCCAGCCGCGGCGGGCGAAGACCCAGGAGAACAGCCAGCTGATCACCGGCCACACCGGCCCGCGCCAGTACTCGCGTGGGCGGAAGTCCCTGGACACCGGGGAGGTCGAGGGCGGCAGCGCGTAGCGCAGATCCGGATGCCCGCACCAGCGCGGGCCCTCGAACAGGCGCAGCAGCCGCCGTTCGGCGTCGCGCGGCAGTCCGCCGCTGAGCAGCGGCGCGAAGAGGGCCAGGGTCTCGGTATCGATCCACTGGTCCGCGCGCACATCGAAGTCGCGCGCCGCGCCGGTGCGGGCGTCGGTGGTGGCGACCACGCCCGCGCGGAAGTAGTCGGCCCACTCGTAGAGCTCGCGCACATCCGCGTGCGGCTGCTTGTAGTCCTCGCCGATATTGGCCAGCACATCGCAGGCCAGCGCGAAGATGGCGGTCACGAACACGTCCTCGACCGCGAAGCTCATGGTCGAGGCCAGCTGGTAGTCGTCGTAGCCGGCCCGGCGCATCTGCTCGACCAGCCACAGGTAGCGGTCGTACTCGCGGTCCGAGGGCCGCTGCGTGGGATCGCCCACCACCTGGGTGTCCGCGCGCTCGTAGGGCGGCAGGTCCGGACCGGGAATCACGTTCTCGTAGGCGCGATCCCAGCGCGGCGAATTGTCCATGCCGGATTCCCAGCCGTGGTACAGCGTGATCCGGCCGTGCTGCTTGGGATCACGGGCATAGGCCAGCCAGCGGTGCCAGCGCATGAGATCGGGCCAGCGCCGGTTCAGGAAGTCCTCGGCGACCGCGCGGGTGCTGCGGCCGTGCCGGCGCGAGTGATCCAGAATCCGTTGCACCGCAATGGCATGCACGGGCGGCTGGGTGATGCCCGAGGTGTCCGGGCCGTCGGGGGCGTCGGCGGCCAGGCGGCGGCATTCCCAGCGCGCGGGTCCGGGGAAGTAGCCGTCCACGCCATTGGCGAAGACGATGTGCGGGATCATCCCGTTGCGCCACTGCGCCGAGAGCAGGGTGTCGAGTTCCAGCGCGGCGCGCTCCACGCTGAGCGGGGCCAGGCCCACCGCCACGAAGGCCGCGTCCCAGCTCCACATGTGCGGGTACAGCTTGGGTGCGGCGCTGGTCATGGTGCCCAGGTCATTGCCGCGCAGCAGGTAGGCGGCGCGGGCCGCGAGCTGGGTGGGCGTGAATCCCGGGTGTGTCATCGCCCTATTCTGCGCCCCCACCCGCAGGTATGCGCGATGGACGGGTGGGTCCTGATCGCCAGATTGCACTTCGTTCGCCTTCTCGTGGATCAGCTAGCGGTGGTGTGCCCGACCGGAGCATCGCGGGCCGAGGTAACGCGGTTACGGTCATCACATGGCGAATCCCGCGAAGTCCAGCACCGACCAGCCGACCGCGCTGATCACCGGAGCCAGCCGGGGGCTCGGCGCGGCCATTGCCCGCGAACTGGCGCCCACGCATCGGCTGCTGCTGGGTGCGCGCACGCCCCGGGCCCTGGAACCGATACTGCGTGAACTGCCCGGCAGCGCCGGATGGCCGGTGGATCTCACCGACTACGCCGCGGTAGCGCGCGCTGTAGCGGGCATCGAACGGCTGGATGTACTGGTGCACAATGCCGGAATCGCCGACCTGGGAACGATAGCCGATTCCTCGGTGGCGCAGTGGCGGAATACGTTGGAAGCCAACCTGATCGCGGTCGCGGAGTTGACCAGGGTGTTGCTGCCCGCGCTGCGCGCCGCCAACGGCCATGTGGTGCTGATCAATTCGGGGGCCGGGCTGCGGGCCAATCCCGGCTGGGGCGTGTACGCGGCCAGCAAGTTCGGGCTGCGCGCCTTCGGCGACGTACTGCGCCTGGAGGAGCCCGCGCTGCGGGTGACCTCGGTGCATCCCGGGCGCATCGACACCGACATGCAGCGCGAGATCATCGCGGGGGAGGGCCGCGAGTACCGGCCGGGCGAATTCCTCAGGGCCGAAACGGTTGCCCGCGCCGTGCGGCAGGCTGTGGAGACCCCGAGTGACGCGCATCCCACCGAAATCGTGCTGCGTCCCATCCCACACTGAGAGCAGCCTTAAATTCGGTCCTGAATTTCAATCATTTCGCACAGAATTGGTGCCCAGTTCACGGCGCGTAGATATAACGGGTAGGCCTTGCGAGGGAGGCGAGGCCGGGAAATATATATCTTCGGAGTGAACGACAGAGATGGATAGACGACAGCTGCTCATGATGCTCGCGGCGGGCACTGCGGCGGCGCTGACCGGCTGCTCCGTGGAGTCCGGCCCCTCCCACAAGGTGACGCCACGCATCAGCGGACCCGCCGGAACACCGTCGGCGGCACCGACTCCGAAGGTGCTCGCCGCGCCGCCGGCCGCACAGAAATCCCGCATTCCCGCCGGGACGATTACCGGATTGCCCGGCACCGGCAACGATTTGGCACTCACCGTCGACGACGGCGCCGATCCGGCCGTGGTCGGCGCGTATATCAAATTCGCCAAGGACACCGGGGCGCGGTTCACCTTCTTCGTCACCGCAAATTACGACTCCTGGACCATGCACCGGGCCGAGCTGCGGCCGCTGGTGGACGCCGGGCAGATCCAGCTGGGCAATCACACCTGGGACCACCCGGATCTCACCAAACTGTCCGCCACCGAGGTGGCCACGCAGCTCACCCAGGCAAAGACGTTCCTGCGCAACACCTTCGGCGTGGACGGGACGCCGTATTTCCGCCCTCCCTACGGCCGCCACAATGCTACGGTCGACAAGGTGGCAGCGGATCTCGGATACACCGTCCCCACGATGTGGTACGGCTCGCTGTCCGACTCCGGTGTCATTACCGAGGACTATCTGATCGAGTGTGCGCGAAAGTATTTCAACGCACAGGCCATTGTCATCGGACATGCCAATCATCCCGCCGTGACGCACTGCTACGACCGTCTGGCCGAGATCATCCGGGAGCGCAACCTGTCCATGGTGACGCTCAACGATGTGCTGGTCTCGCCGACGTAGCCGGTTTTCGCTGGGGGAGCGGAAGTTTCAACCGTAGTGAATTGAATGAGGGTCGCAATGGACAGACGACGGCTGCTGACGATGCTGGCGGCGGGTACGGCCGCCACCCTGCTGGGCACGGGCGAATCGCGCGCCGACTTCCCCTTCGACATCGGATCCGGCAGCGGAATCATTCCCCAGCTGCCCGGGATACCGCAGGTGACACCGGATTTCGGGCCCAAGACACCGATCGGGCCGGGCACCATCACCGCGCTGCCTGGCGCCGGAAACCATATGGCGCTCACCATCGATGACGGCGCCAGTTCCGAAACCATCCGCGGCTTCATCGATTTCGCCCGGGACACCGGGGCTCGGCTGACCTTCTTCGTGACCGCCTACTATCCGGGCTGGCTCGACCACCGGGATGTGCTGCGCCCCCTGGTCGACTCGGGTCAGGTGCAGCTCGGCAACCACACCTGGGACCACCCGGACCTGACCAAGCTGTCCGGCGGCGCCATCGCCGACCAGCTCGAGCGGTGCAAGGACTTCCTCTGGAACCAGTACGGCACCGACGGCACGCCCTACTACCGCCCGCCCTTCGGCCGCCACAACGGCAGCGTCGACGCCGTCGCCGCCGACTGCGGCTACACCGTCCCGACCATGTGGTATGGCACCCTGAACGACACCAATCCGGTCATCAACGACGGCATGCTCCTCGATGCCGCGCGCCAGTGGTTCCGGGCCCAGTCCATCGTCATCGGTCACGCCAACCGGCCGACGGTCACCCACCTCTACGACCAGCTCACCGACATCATCCGGGAACGCAGCCTGCAGCTGGTGACCCTCGACGACGTCCTGATCCCGCCCCGGTAGGACTGCGCCGCACACGCGTTCGGCCCGGTGCGCACCGCGCACCGGGCCGAACGCCGGTCACCTCAGGCGACGATGTTCACCAGGCGGCCGGGCACCACGATGATCTTGCGCGGCGCCTTGCCGCCCAGCAGTTCCGCGATCTTCTCGTCCGCCAGCGCGGCGGCTTGGACCGCGGCCTGGTCGGCGTCGGCGGCGACGCTGACGCGGCTGCGGACCTTGCCGTTGACCTGGATCGGGTACTCGACCGAATCCGCCACCAGCAGTGCGGGATCCGCGACCGGGAAGGGGCCGTGGGCCAGGGCCGTGGTGTGGCCCAGGCGTTCCCACAGTTCCTCGGCCACGTGCGGGGACATCGGGGCCAGCATCAGGACCAGGGGCTCCACCAGCGCGCGGGGCGCGCCGTCGCCGTAGTTCTTGGTCAGGAAGTTGGTCAGCTCGATGAGCTTGGCGCCCGCGGTGTTGTCGCGCAGGTTGGCGTAGTCGTCGTCGACACCGGCAATGGTCTTGTGCAGCAGGCGCAGGGCCTCGGCCGACGGCTCGCCGTCGGTGACCTTCACCGCGCCGGTCTCCTCGTCCACCACCAGTCGCCACACCCGCTGCAGGAAGCGGTGCGCACCCACGACATCCTTGGTGGCCCAGGGCCGCGAGGTGTCCAGCGGGCCCATCGCCATCTCGTAGAAGCGGAAGGTGTCGGCGCCGTACAGATCGCACATCTCGTCGGGGGAGATGGCGTTCTTCAGCGACTTGCCGATCTTGCCGTACTCCTGGAAGACCTCCTCCTCCACGCCGGAGGCATTGGTCCAGAAGAACTTTCCGTCCCGCTCCACGATCTCCGCGGCCGGCACGTAGGCGCCGCGCGCGTCGGTGTAGGCGTGGGCCTGGATGTAGCCCTGGTTGAACAGGCGGCGGTACGGCTCGGAGCCGGACACGTCACCCAGGTCGAAGAGCACCTTCTGCCAGAAGCGCGCGTACAGCAGGTGCAGCACCGCGTGCTCCACTCCGCCGACGTACAGGTCCACGCCGCCCGGATCCTTCGGGCCGTGCTCGGCCGTGCGCGGGCCCAGCCAGTACTGCTCGTTCTCGGGGGCGCAGAAGATTTCGGTATTGGTCGGGTCCGCGTAGCGCAGCTGGTACCAGGAGCTGCCCGCCCAGTTGGGCATGACGTTGGTGTCGCGGCGGTACTTCTTGACGCCGTCGCCCAGGTCCAGTTCGACGTGCACCCAGTCGGTGGCCTTGGCCAGCGGCGGGGATGGCTCGGAGTCGGCGTCGTCGGCGTCGAAGGTGACCGGCGCGAAGTCGTCCATCTCCGGAAGACGCACCGGCAGCATGGATTCCGGCAGCGCGTGCGGCGCGCCGTCCTCGCCGTAGACGATGGGGAACGGCTCGCCCCAGTAGCGCTGACGCGCGAACAGCCAGTCGCGCAGCTTGTACTGGACGGTGCCCCTGCCGTGGCCGTTGGCCTCCAGTTCGGCGATCACCTTGGCCTTGGCGGACTCGATGTCCATGCCGTCGATGTAGCCGGAGTTCACCATGACACCGTCACCGGCGTGGGCCCCCTCCGCGACATTGCCGCCCGCGACGACCTCGATGATGGGCAGGCCGAACGCGGTGGCGAAGTCCCAGTCGCGCGGGTCGTGGCCGGGGACGGCCATGATCGCCCCGGTGCCGTAGCCGCTCAGCACATAGTCGGCGATGAAGATCGGCACGCGCGCGCCGTTGACCGGGTTGGTGGCGTAGGTGCCCAGGAAGACGCCGGTCTTCTCCTTGTTCTCCTGCCGCTCCAGATCCGACTTGGCGGCGATCGACTTCCGGTAGGCCGCAACGGCTTCCGCGGGGGTGTCGGCGTTGCCGAGGGTCCAGCGCGCGTCGGTGCCGGACGGCCAGGTGGCGGCGGTCAGCTTGTCGACCAGCTCGTGCTCCGGGGCCAGCACCACGTAGGTCGCGCCGAACAGGGTGTCGGGGCGGGTGGTGAAGACCTCGATCAGATCCGCGCCGGCCTCGAACTTGACCTGCGCGCCCCGCGAGCGGCCGATCCAGTTGCGCTGCATGGCCTTCACGTTCTCCGGCCAGTCCAGCTCGTCCAGGTCGTCGACCAGGCGATCGGAGTAGGCGGTGATGCGCATCATCCACTGCCACAGGCGCTTACGGAACACCGGGAAGTTGCCGCGCTCGGAGCGGCCGTCCGCGGTGACCTCCTCGTTGGACAGCACGGTGCCCAGGCCCGGGCACCAGTTGACCATCGAATCCGTCTGGTAGACCAGGCGATGGGAGTCGATGGCGGCATTGCGCTCGGACCGGGACAGCTCGTTCCAGGCGCGGCCCGCGACGGCTTCCCGCTTGCCGGCCTCGAATTCGGCGATCAGATCGGCGATCGGGCGGGCCTTGCCCAGGCCCGTGTCGTACCAGGCGTTGTAGATGCGCAGGAAGATCCACTGCGTCCACCGGTAGTACTCGGGATCGGTGGTGGCGAAGGTGCGGCGGCGGTCGTGGCCCAGGCCCAGGCGGTCCAGCTGCCGCTGCATGGTGGCGATATTCGCCATGGTGGTGTCGCGCGGGTGCGCGCCGGTCTGTACCGCGTACTGCTCGGCGGGCAGGCCGAAGGCGTCATAACCCAGGGCGTGCAGCACATTCCGGCCGTGCATGCGGTGGTAGCGGGCGAAGACATCGGTGGCGATGTAGCCCAGCGGGTGACCGACGTGCAGGCCCGCACCCGACGGGTACGGGAACATGTCCTGAATGAACAGCTTGTCGGCCGGGGTCTCGCCCTGCAGCGGACCGACCGGGTTGGGCGCGTAGAAGGTACCGCGCTGCTGCCAGTTGCCCTGCCACTTCTGTTCGATGCGGCCGGCGAGGTCGGCGTTGTAGCGGTGTGCGGGAACGTCGCCGCCCCCACCCGCGGTCGCGGTGGGTGTTTCGGATGCACGGGTGTCCTGCACGGTCCTGCCTTCTGTCCAGCCAATCCCCGATAAGGTCGCTCACCAGGGTAAAACGTGGCCTCACCCGAGCCCAAAAAGGGTAGGGGTACCGTTTACCGGGTGTTCGTCGTGGCGCTGATCCTCTTTGTCCTCGCGGTTGTGGCCGTGGTCACGGGCGTGCTCGGATTCACCGGGACGCTGCCGGGCAACCGGTATTTCGGGGTGCACTCCGAGGCCGCGGTGAAGACCGAGGAATCCTTCAAGCTGGCCAACCGGGTGGCCGCGCCGACCTCCGTGGTGGCGGGGCTGCTGCTCGCGGCCGCCGGTGCGGTCGCGCTGGTCGCCGGCGGCATCGCGGCCCTGGTCGTGGCGGCGGTGGCCGTGGTCATCGCGGTGTTCACCCTCGGTGCCGGTGCGGCTGCCGCCGAGAAGGCGCTCGCCACCGCGTTCCCGGAGGAGAAGGTCGGCGGCTGCGGCAGCGCCTGCGGCGCCTGCTCGCTGCGGGACGCCTGCGAGACCGCCTAGGCCTCAGTTCGCCAGCGACCTGCGCATCCAGATGTGCGGGATGCCCGCGTCCATGCCGATCTCGCCGTACGCCTCGTATCCGAGCTTCTCGTAGAAGCCCTGCGCGTGGGTCTGCGAATGCAGTTCGACCGCGCCCAGGCCGCGTTCGCGCACCCGCTCCTCGATGGCCCGCACCAGCGCCACGCCGAGCCCGGTGCCGCGCGTGTCCGCCAGCACCGCCAGCCGTCCGAGCACCCCGGCACCGTCCCGCACGATCAACCGGCCGGCCCCGGCCGGCCGGCCGTCCAGCCGGGCCAGGAAGTGGTCGGCCGTCTCGTCGAGTTCGTCGATCTCGATGTCCGCGGGCACGCCCTGCTCGTCCACGAAAACCTTCATGCGCACCGCGTAGGCGTCGGCTAGTTCCTGCTCGGTGCTGACGGTGACGACTTCGATCATGGGCCCAGCTTGCCTCAATGATCCGGATCACTTGCCGAGGGTTCACCGGCGCACGCGGGCGGCGGGATGCTGCGCGCGAGCGGGTTCCCCTTCGGATTCACGTACAAGACGGTCAGTTTCACCGGTCGCGGGCCGCTGTTGCGGGCCAGGTGCGCGTGCCCGGGACCGCTCGGCTCCCGGAAGACCCGCCACGGCCGGATGGTGACCGGGGTGTAATCGGCCTTCGGATGATCGAGCGCACCGCCGGTGACCAGCACGAACAGCGTCCCGTCGTGGTAGTGCCACCCGGACTGCCCGCCGGGCGCGAGGACCGTCTGCCGCAGCACGAAATCCCAGCGCGCCAGCCCGAATCGAAGCAGAATCCGGCTGGCCGTCCGGGTCGCCGGAGCCGGGTTCGGCCGGTAGCCGTGGTGTGGATCGCGCGTGAGAAAGGCCACCCACGCATCATCGTCCACGGCCGCCGGGCCACCGTGGCCGCCTGCCGGGTCGCGGCCGCGGATCGGGTAGTCCGAGGTCGCGGGCGAAGGCGGCGGCGTCCTCGCTGGTGGTGGTCTTCGGCCGGGTGCGCGCCCAGTCCAGGTAGCGGGACCGGAAGTCGGGTCCGGCGGCCTGCGCCAGGCGCGGGAACCGCCGCGCCACCTCCTCGGCCCGCTTGTGCAGCAGGCCGTGTGCGGTGGCGGCGAGATCGTCCGTGTCGAAACCGGGCGGCGGCTGCGCGCCGGCGACCAGCGCGCGCACAACGGCCGCCTGTTGCTCGGCGAGTGTCCCTGTCGTCCAGGGCGATTCGATGGTCATGCCGGGATCGCCTCCGGGCGCAGGGTGATGGGCGGGCGGCCGGAGGCGGTGGCGATGGCGTTCAGTTCGGCGGTGAGTTCGGCTGCGGGCGGGTAGTTTCCGTCGCGTTCCAGCATGAGGGGGACGGCGCGGCCGGCCGTGAACTCGGCGACCAGGGCCAGCACCTCGGCGGGGACGGGATGGACATGGGTGTCGATGTAGCGGCCGCCGGACTCGTGGCCGCCCGCGATATGGCAGTAGGCCACCCGCTCGGCGGGCAGGCGCGACAGCTCCGTGAGTGGATCACGTGACGTATTGCGGGCATTGGCATAGACATTCGCGATATCGAGCAGGAGATGGACGCCGGTGCGCTCGACGAGCTCCTGCAGGAATTCCGCCTCGGTGTACTCGGCGTGCGGCCATTCGAACAACGCCGCGATGTTCTCCACCGCCAGCGGCACATCCAACTGCCGGCTCGCACGAAAGATATTGCGCTCCAGGACATCCAGCGCCTCACGGGTGCGCGGCACCGGCAGCAGGTGCCCGGCCTCCAGGCCGCCCGCGCGCACGAAGGCGATGTGCTCGCTCACCAGCGGCGAACCCAGGGCCCGCGCGCAGTCGGCGAGATGGGCGACCCGCCGGTCGTCCACCACCTCCGCACCGCCCAGCGACAGCGAAATACCGTGCGGCACCGCGGGAATGCCCCGGGCCACCAGCGCGGCCAGCTCCTCGGGCACGTCGACGCCGGGCCGGGATCCGCGGCCGCGCCGGAGGAACGCGCCGCCCCGGCCGCCGGAATCCCTGGGCGCCAGCGTTTCCGCGATGACCTCGCAGAATCCGATGCCCTCCAGCGCCGCCACCAGACCGCAGATCTCGCGCCGCCAGCCGATGCCCAGCGACCCCCCGGGAAGTGGTGAACCGGTCATCCGCCGCAGCCTCCTCCGCAGCTGCTGCCGCAACTGCTACTGCTGCCGCAACTACTGCCGCTGCTGCAACTGCTACTGCTACTGCTACAGGAGCTTCCGCTGTCACTGCCGCAGGAGCTGCCGTCACTACCGCCACCGCCGCCACCTGCCACCACGCTGGCTGCCCCCGCGAGCGCCGGGTCGAGGGTCCACAACACCAGCCCGCCGTAGAGCGCGACGGCGAGTGCGGCACTGTCGGGTCCGTAGGCGGAATAGGCGGGCGAGTTGGCGGGCCGCAGGTGCCGGTTGCCGGCCTGGGCGGCGGCGAGGGCGTCGCGGCCGCGCTGTGTCAGGCGCGGCGGCCGGCCCACCACGACGGTGACGATCGCCAGCACGATCATGGCGAACACCAGGAAGCCGACCGCATGATGGGTGGCCGCGCCCGCGATCAGCCGGACCAGTCCGAGCACGAGCAATACGAAGAGCGGAAACCGCGCTGTCCGCAGGGCTTTTCGCTGCTTCTCGCCGAACAGATAGCCGCGCTCGGTGAGGTCGCCGCGCATCGCCATCGACGCCCCGGCGGTTCCCACGAGCATGCCGGGCATGCGCGCCTGCCCGGACCTGTGCAGGTGCGCATGCAGCGTGCGGGAGATCGGATCCAGCTGCTGCTCCTCGGCGGCGGTCAGCGGCCGGACCGGCGCGCCGGTGGAGTCGATGATCTGGTGGCCGCGCAATTGTGCCAGCCCGGCCAGCACCGGACGCCGGTCGTCGACCAGCATGGCGGTTTCGCTGGGGCGCAGCGGCCCGGCCGGCGGCCAGGCCGGGTCGACCGCGCGCATCACCGCCGCGCGTCGTGCGTAGCCGAATGCGATGGCCGAAAGGCCGGCGAGGACATAGAACAGGAGGAAGGCCGGGCCGGATATCCCCCACGTATCGGTTGCGGCCGCGGCCGCGTCGGTCCGAAGGACCATGGCGATTCCACCTCGGGAGTCGTCGTGACTGTCGATCACCACCAGTATCGCGGCAGCGCGGGTGCTGTGTTATCCCAAAGAAGCATGGTGTTTAGCCTGTTTCGGTGCGATTTCTCAGCAAGTTCTCCATAGACGGGTTCATCCTGTCGATCCTTGCGATGGTCGTCCTCGCCAGTATCTTCCCGGCTCGGGGCGAGGCGGCCGAGGTCGTGAGCTGGCTGACGAAGATCGCCATCGGATTTCTGTTTCTCCTCTACGGCGCGCGCCTGGCGCCGCAGGAGGCGATCGCGGGCCTCAAGCACTGGCGTCTGCACCTGACCGTACTGGCCTGCACCTTCGTGCTCTTCCCCGTGATCGGTCTCGCCGCCCGGGTGCTGGTGCCGCACGTGCTGACCAGCGATCTCTACACCGGTGTGCTCTTCCTGTGCCTGGTGCCTTCCACGGTGCAGTCCTCGATCGCCTTCACCTCCATCGCCAAAGGCAATGTGGCGGGCGCGATCGTGAGCGCCACGGTGTCGAACCTGCTGGGCGTCTTCCTGACTCCCGCACTCGTGATCCTGCTGATGAACACCACCGGGCAGGCGAGCGTGGACCCGTCCGCGGTGGTGGACATCGTGCTGCAGCTACTGGTGCCGTTCTTCCTGGGCCAGCTGATCCGGCCGAAGGTCAAAGGTTTCCTGGCCCGCTACGCCGAACCCACCAAGCTGGTGGATCGCGGGTCCATCCTGCTGGTGGTCTACAGCGCCTTCAGCGCGGGCATGGTCGAGGGCATCTGGCATGCCATGTCGCCGTGGCGGATTCTGCTGCTGGCCGTGGTCTGCTGCGCGATTCTGGCCACCGTGCTGGTGGCGACCGGATTCCTCGGCGAGGCGGTGCGATTCGATCGCGCCGACCGGATCGTGGTGGTGTTCTGCGGATCCAAGAAGAGCCTGGCCACCGGGCTGCCCATGGCGACGGTGCTGTTCGCGGGGCATTCGGTGGGACTGGTCGTGTTGCCGCTCATGATGTTCCACCAGATTCAGCTGATCACGTGTGCCGCCCTCGCGCAGCGGTGGGCTCGTAGCGCGCCGTGAGCGAGAGCAGCCGGCTGTCGTCGCGCCGCAGCGAACGGGTGCCCGCCGAGGGCCGGGCGGCCAGCGCGTGCAGCACGGCCCGGTGCGAACCCGGATCGCCCACCGCGATGCGGGCGCTGCCGTCCGGGTAGCGCTTGGCCACGATCCCGGCCCGCGCCAGCGCGGGCGCGATATCGCGGCCCGGCAGGTACAGGAAGTTGGCGCTGCTGCGCGGCACCCGGATGCCGCCGCGCCGCAGTTCGGTGCGCAGTAGTTCGCGCTCCGTGGTGATGCGCAGAATCCGTTCGCCCAGTTCGGCTTCCGCGGCATAGGACGCGCGCACCGCGGCGACCGCGAGGGCCGGCACCCCGAACGGCAGTTGCAGCCGATGCACCCGGTGCACCAGTTCCGCCGCACCGAACGCGTAGCCGATGCGCAGCCCGGCCAGGCCGTAGGCCTTGGAGAAGGTGCGCAGCACCAGCACATTGGGGTGCCGGTCGACCAGCTCGACGGCGTCGAGAGAGTCGCTCGCACCGAGGAATTCGACGTACGCCTCGTCCAGGATCACCGGCACCCGGGACGGGACCGAACACAGGAACGCCTTCACTTCGCTGGCCGGGAGCACAGTGCCGGTCGGATTGTGCGGACGGCACACCGCGATCAGCCCGGTGCGCTCGTTCACCGCGCGGGCCATGGCCCACAGGTCCTGCCGGCCGTGGCCGTCCAGCGGCACCGGCACCGGCCGCAGCCCGGTCATGGTCGCCATGATCGGGTAGCCGTCGAAGGTCGGTGTGGCGTAGACGAATTCGGTTCCGGCACGGGGGAGGGTCTGCATGATCTGCATGGCCACCCCGGTCGCGCCGGAACCCACCACCACCTGGTCGGCCGAGACGCCGAGGCGGTCGGCGATCAGCCGCGGCAGTCGCCGGGGCAGGAATTCCGGATACCGGTTCGCCCTGCCGAGGCAGTCGTCGAGGGCGGCGACCACCGAAGGCAGTGGCGGAAATGGGTTTTCGCTCAGGCTCAGGTCGTAGCGGATGGTGTCCGCGCCGTGCGGGTCGACGGTGGCGGGGTAGCCCGCCACCTCGGAACCGCGCAATCCCGTCGGCCAGGACACCGGCGCCACGATCCGCGCCACGGGCCGCCTGTGCTCGCCCGCACCGGGGCGGGTCATCGGGCCGCGCCCCAGCGGACGGCCGCCGCCCCCGCGAAGTCCCCGGCGTGCGCGAACGCCGCCATCAGCACCACCGAGCCGTTGCGCAGCCGCCCGGCCCGGTTCTCGGCATCCAGGGTCACGGGAATGCCCGCGGCGAACAGGTTTCCGCAGCTGTCGAAGGTGTCCGGGTGCCGTTCGGGCGGCAGTTCCATCGCCTCGTTCCAATTGCGCAGGAACAGCCGGTTGGGCTGGTTGGTGACGAAGGTGTCGATGTCGCGGGACTTCACCCCGATGCGCCGGCACACCGCGTGCGCCACCTCGGGCACCAGCCGGTTGCCGCGCGTCATCACCTTGGCCACCTTGGATTCGGTGAAGGTGACGCAGCCCTGGCCCTCGCCGGGCTCCCAGTACTTGCGTTCGCCGTTGGTGCTGAACTCCATGTCGCCCGCGAACTCCGGATAGGTGCGGCATTCGATGTCGAGGATCGTTGCAGAGCTGTTCTTCACGAGCAGCCCGACCCCGCACCCGTCGCCGGGGACGGGGGCCTGCGCGAGCCCGCGGATATCGGGCTGGGTGAATACCGGGCCCGCGCAGTTCTGGGTGCAGGCGATGAGCGCGGTGTGTGCGTCGGTCGTCTGCAGGATCATCCGGGCCATCCACATCATGTGGACGAAGGCCGCGCAGCCGCCGTTGTGGATGTCGAACACCCAGCGCGGCTTCATATTCAGCCGGCGCGCCACCTCCGGCCCGGCGCCCAGCACCGGATTGTCGGGCAGCTGGGTATGGGTGAGCAGGATGTCGACATTCGAGATCTCCTGTGCCCCATGGCGTTCGATCAGGGGTGCGACGGCTCGCTCCACCATGTCCACGGCGGTCTCGTCGCGGCCGATGTGATGGCGTCCCCTGGGGGCCCGGAACATGACATTCTTGGCCATCCGGTCCGAGCGGGAGAACTGGGTGAAGTACTCGGTGCCGACCGGGTCACCGGGAAGGTAACCGGCGACATCGACGAGGCTGACGGGCGGCGCCGTCCGGAGGGCGGGGTCGGTGAAGTCCATGGCGCTCAGCTCACTTCTCTTCCGAGGGATTCAGCATCCAGTCGGGCTTGATGGGCAGCCCGTGCGAGGCGCGGTATTCCGCGATGGCCCTGAGGTTGTCGAGCTCCAATTGGTGCCCGGCGGAGAACATCTCCCAGAAGTCGCCCACCCACACCTTGCGCTTGTCCGGCGCGGTGTCCTGGTAGGGGTTCCGGTCATAGAACGGGTGGTGGCAGTTCGTCCACAGCACCACCGAACCGGGCTTGTCGAACACCACCTGGGCGTCGACCACCCGCATCAGGTAGACCATCCATAGGTGGTCGCTCTGGTCCCAGGCGCAGTGGTAGTCCACCGTCATGGCGTCGGGATTGGCGACGGTGCGGGTGTAGATCTTGGTGCTGTCGCCGAGCCGATCGTGCGACACCCACAGCCCGGGCTCCTCGGTCTCGGTGAATCCGCGCAGGCTGTAGGTCCATTCCTCCAGGCACCGGGTATCGGCGAGGTACTCGTACAGCTCCCGCGGCGGGGCCGCGATGAACCCCTGGACCGGGCAGAAGTCGCCGAAGATCTGGTCGTGCGGATACACCGATCGCAGCATGTCCAGGATGATCGGGGTGGTGGCCTCACGATCGGAATTCTCGATGCGCAGCAGGCCGGGCAGGACGGCTTCCGGAATGTCACTGAGGGCGGGCAGGGCGCTGGTGGTCACGGGTTACCTCCTGGGTGGCGTCAGGAACGGTGTGAACGGCGGGATTTCGTCGGGATCGCAGTCGATCGCGACGAACGACGGTCCCGGGCGGTCGGCGCAGTGCCGCAGTGCCGCGGCGAGCTCGGCCCGGTTCTCCGGTGCGTGGGTGCACAGATCCGGGAACATGGCGGCCATCCCCGCGCCCGGATACGCGGGACGAAACCTGTTGAAGCTGTAGCGATCCCCGTAGTACAGCTGCTCGCGCGTGACGCACATGGCGTGCGCGTTGTTGTTGAGGATGATGAAGGTGATCGGCAGCCGGTGTTCGACCGCGGTGTGAATCTCCATGCCGTGCATGAAGAATGCTCCGTCGCCCGCGATCACGTAGGTGCGCCGCTGCCCGCCGTCCGGGTGGCGGTGCCGGGCGAAGGCCGAGCCGATCCCGGCCCCGAAGGCATAGCCCATGCCGCCCATGCCGAGCGCCACCGTGAAGCGCCCGTGCCGCGGCAGCCGCAGGTGGTGCACCACGGCAGCACCGGTATTGCCGGCGTCGGCGAAGACGTCCGAACCCGCGGGCAGTGCGTCGTTGATGGTGTCCACCACCTCGCGATAGCGCAGCCCGGGACCGTCGGAGGGTGGCACGGGCAGCGGGGTCAGGCTGGGCTCGCCGGACGGGTGCGGGCGCAGCGGGATGATCCGCGCCCCGGGTTCGCCGTCGCCGGAATCCAATTCGCCGATCAGTTCGGCGAGGGTCTCGGCCAGGTCGTTGCTGTGCGCGTGCCCGGCGGGCAGGAACGGCGGCAGCGCGCCGATGCTGGCCAGCGGTACCGCCGCGAGCGCGTCCTCCATCCCGGCCCGGGCGGTGACCGGCATGCGGGTGCCGATCAGCAGGCACAGCTCCGCGCCGCGCAGGGCGTCGAGCAGTTCGGGATTGCCCATACTGCCCGCGACGCCGCAGCAGCCGGGGTCCGCGTGGTGGTAGACGTCCTTGGCGTCGGGCGCGACCCCGACGACGGCGTCCACGGCGGCGGCGAAGGCGGCCAGCTCGCCGCGGGCGTCGTCGCGGGCCACCTGGTCCCCGGCGATGATCACGATCTTCCCGACCGCCCGGGCGCCGCGCACGGTGTCCAGCACCCGGCACAGATTCTCGATGTCGCGGCGGTAGGGGCGCGCGGGCGGCACGAAATCCGGGGCGACCAGGTCGGCCTGCTGAATGTCCTTGGGCAGCAACAGCACCGCGGGCCCGCCCCGGCGGGCGGCGGAGACCGCGCGGGCGAGGTGAGCGGGCAGGTCGGCGGGGGCCTCGACGCGAGCACAGTAGTGCGAGATCGGCGTGTAGAGCGCGACCGCGTCGAAGGCGCCGGCCTGCCCACTCGTGTCCTGGAAGGCGCCCTTGCCCTCCAGGACGGTCGGGGGCTGCCCGATCAGTGCGAGCACCGGCACCCGGGAGGCGAACGATTCGGCCAGCCCGGCGACGAGGTTCACGGCGCCGCCGCCGGAGGTCGCGCACACGACACCGAGTCCGGAAGTCGAACGCGCGTACCCGTCGGCCATGGTGGCCGCGCCGAACTCGTGCTTGGCCACCACGGCGGTGAGCAGATCCCGATGCTCGAAAGCCGCGTCGTAGAGGTCTTCGATATTTGCTCCGTCGACGCCGAACAGGTGCCGTACGCCCAGCGCCGATACCGCCCTGACCAGCTGGTCAGCGACCCGTGTGCCGCTACGCATGGGCGCGTCCTTTCCGGTGGCAGCCACCGGTGCCCGAGTGCCTTCAACCGGGATACGGATGCGGGTCGTCAGCGGTTCAATCACCGCGTTTCGCCACAGGTCTTGCCGTGTATGTATACGTCTACGTATAGTTGGTGCATGCCGAACAAGACGATTTACGTATCCGATGATGACCTGAAGCTGTTTCAGCGCGCGCAGGAGCTGGTGGGGGGCAATCTGTCGGGCGCGATCGTGACGGCACTGCGGCGCTTCATCGAGCTCGAGGAGGGCCGGCAACAGGGCTACGACGAGGTGGTTCTGAAGGTGGGCAAGGACGGCACCCGGCAGGTCCGGTTCTCCGGTGCCCTGCTCACCCACTGGCACCAGATGGCCAATGAGCGCATCGAGGACATCCGGGTGTACCGCACCCGCAAAGGCGCGTATGCGGTGCACAGCCACTTCTCCAACTGGTCGGAGTTTCCGACCGACACCAATTGGCGCCAGTGGCGTCGCTTCCTCGGCCTGGGCGAACAGGATTGGGGCGATTTCACCCTCGAGGTCTACGACACCCTCCAGGAGTTGGAGGGCAAGATTCCCGATCGCCTCTACGCCCGCGTCGTGGACGCCACCGAGCACTCGCAGGTCGAGGACCTCGATATCTGATCGAAAAACCCTGTAGCACAACTGAATAGCTGACCCGAAACAACTTTGATCGCAAGCCTCGGCGGTCACGGCCTGGATGACGTATGCATTCATGCCTATCTATTGATGAGAGGGGAGAGATGTACAACGACCCTGCACCGGCAGCCATCGCGGTCACCGGCCTCTGCAAATCCTTCGGTGAGCACATCGTGCTCGACCGCATCGACTTCACCGTCCCGGAGGGCAGCGTCTTCTCGCTGCTCGGCCCCAATGGCGCGGGCAAGACCACCACGGTCGAGATCCTGTCCACCCTGAAACGCGCCGATGGCGGCGAGATCAGCGTCGGCGGTTTCGATCCCGCCACCCAGCCCGACGGCGTGCGCTCGATCATCGGGGTCACCGGCCAGTTCTCGGCCGTGGACGAACTGCTCACCGGCCGCGAGAACCTCGTACTCATGGGCGACCTGCACCACCTGCCGCGCACCGAAAGCCGCAGGCTGGCAGCGGAACTGCTGGCCACCTTCGAGCTGGAGGACGCAGCCGACAAGATCGCCTCGAGCTACTCCGGCGGCATGACCCGCCGTCTGGACCTGGCCATGACCCTGGTCGGCGATCCGCGCATCATCTTCCTCGACGAGCCCACCGTGGGCCTGGATCCGCGCAGCCGCCGCGGCATGTGGGACATCATCCGCGACCTCACCGCGCGGGGCGTCACCATCTTCCTCACCACCCAGTACCTGGAAGAGGCCGACCAGCTGGCCGACCGCATCGCCGTGCTGCACCAGGGGCAACTGGTCGCCCAGGGCACCGCCGATCAGCTCAAGCGCATGGTGCCCGGCGGCTACATCCGCCTGGACTTCGGCGACCGGGCCGAATTCGAATCCGCCGCACGGCTTTTCGGGGATGCTGCGCAGGTCAACGGTGACCTCACGCTGGCTGTTCCGAGCGACGGCGCGGTGCGCTCGGTCCGCGAGGTGATCGACCGCCTCGACGCGGCCCGGGTGGAACCCGCGGGCCTGTCCGTGCACACCCCCGACCTCGACGACGTCTTCCTGGCCCTCACCGGCGGCCACGCTCCGGAGAAGGAGACCTCCCCATGGTCACGCTGACCGCTTCGTTCGCCGACTCGAAGACCATGCTGCGCCGGAACCTGGTGCACGCCAAGCGGTATCCGGGCATGATCTTCTCCCTGATCATCATGCCGGTGTTCCTGCTGCTGCTGTTCAACTACGTGTTCGGCGGTGCGCTGAAGTCGGCCACCGGCGGCCGGTACATCGACTACCTGACGCCCGGCATGATGCTCATCATCCCGGCGTACATGGTCGCGGGCGTCGCGGTCGGCATGGCCACCGATATGACCAAGGGCATCATCAATCGCTTTCGCACCATGCACTTCTCGCACGCCTCGGTGCTCACCGGGCAGGTGGTCGGCACCCTGATCCAGGGCATGCTGGGCGTGGTCGCCATGACGCTGATGGCCGTGGTCATCGGCTTCCGGCCGCACGCCGGCGTGGTGGAATGGCTGGCGGCCTTCGGACTCATCGGCCTGACCGTCTTCGCGCTGAACTGGCTCGGCGTCGGCTTCGGCCTGATCGCCCAGACCCCGGAGAGCGCGTCCAATATGCCCATGCCGATTCTGTTCCTGCCCTTCCTGGGCAGCGGCCTGGTGCCGACCGACACCATGCCGGCCGGTGTGAAGCAGTTCGCCGAGTATCAGCCCTTCACCCCGATCACCGAGACCCTGCGCGGGCTGCTGATGGGCGGGCCGATCGGTCACAACGGCATCCTGGCCATCGGCTGGTGCGTGGCGATCGGTGTGTTCGGATACTTCTGGTCCACCGCGACCTTCCGGCGCAAGACCCGGTAGTCACGGTGCCGGACGGCGCGCTCCCACGCGGGGCGCGCCGTTCGCGCGTGGTCAGATACCCGCTGCCAGCAGGATTTTCCCGGATCCGTTGCGAATCTCGACCGTCTTCAACTGTTCCGGCGACACCGAGGTGGTGCCGTCCGGAGTCAGCGTCTGGCCCGGCTTGACCGTCCACTCGGCGAGCTTGGACTGCACGCCGTCGTTGCGGGTCACCCACAGCGACAGCGTCCACACGTACTCCTCGTCCGAGGGCGGGTACTGGCACCACATGTCCACCCGGGTCTGGCCGTTGATCGACATCACCTTGAAGGTGGCCAGGATCGGGGTGTCGGTCTGCGGCTTCAGCGGACCCTGCGCCACCACCTGCTGCACGAAGGACGGGCCCTCGTGGTGGGCCACGGTGGCGGTCACCGGAATCGCGATGGTCACCGCCGCGGCCGCCGCCGCCACTGCTCCGCCGATCGCTTCCCATCGCCCCCGGCGCCGCCGTTTGGCGGTCCGCGCCGCGAGGATCGGCAGCAACCGCTCGGGCGGCGGCGGCACGGTGGAGGGCGGATCGTCCTGCGCCGCAATCGACAACGCGGTCTCGGCGTCCACCATGGCCAGCAGGCCGGGCAGACCGGCCAGTTTCGACACGGCCGCGCGGCAGGACTCACATCCGGTCAGATGCTCCTCGTACTCGCGGCGGTCGTCCCGGGCGAGAGCGCCGAGCACATACGCGCCGTCCCAGGTGGTGTAGCCATTGCACAGTTCATGGCCCTCGGTCATCTCGTCACCCCCATTTCCTGCAACACCAATCGCAATGCCCGCATGCCGTAGTGCATCCGGGACTTGACCGTGCCCTCCGGGATCTCCAGTTCCTCCGCGATCTGATGCGTGGACAGGCCCCGGTAGTAGGCACGGACGATTACGTCACGGTGATCGATGCTCAGCCGCGCCAGCGCATCCGCCACCAGCCACCCGTCCAGCGCCCGATCCGTCTTGTCCGGTTCGGGCACCTCCGGCGGGTGATCGGTGCGGAATTCGCGCCGGCTGCGGGCGCTGCGATGCTCGTCCACGGCCAGATTACGGGCGACCGTGAACAGCCACGCCCGCGCCGAACTGGTGGACTGGTCCAGCACATTGGGCCGCTGCCAGGCGCGCAGCAGGGTCTCCTGCACGATGTCCTCGGCCCGGCCCGGATCCCCGACCAACCCGTAGGTGTACCGCCACAGCGCTGCCGCGTGCTCGTCGTACAGCGCGCGGAGCAGGGCCGCCTGGTCCTCCGGCATCGCTCACCTCCGCATCGATCACGACACAGATGTCCGGGCGGTTCAGTTGCGTTCGAGCTCGATGGGATGGGTGGCCAGCAGGGACAGCGGCAGCGGCTGGCGGCGCAGGACGTGGGCCCAGAGATCGACGCGGCCCGCCAGCGGGTCGGAGGGCAGGGCGGACAGCACGATCCAATCGCCGCGATCCAGTTCGCCTTCCAGCTGCCCGAAGGTCCAGCCGGCGTAGCCCGCGAAGACCCGGATGCCCTCCACCAGACCCTCGATGCGGTCGGGATCGGAATCCAGGTCCACCAGGGCCACCCGGCCGTCCACCCGGCGCACGCCGGACAGCCCGGCGATGGACGCCCCCACCTTGATGGTGGCCAGGCACAGCGCCGCATCGCGTTTCACCGGGCCCCCGATGTAGAGCGCCCGCGGGCCGGCGGCCAGCTCCGACCAGTTGGGGAGCACGTCGTGCAGGGCGGTGTCACTGGGCTTGTTGAGGACCACGCCCCAGGTGCCGCCGTCATTGTGTTCGAGGATGTAGACCACCGACCGCCGGAACGACGGCTCGGTCAGATCGGTCGCGGACACCAGCAGGGTCCCTGGTCGAACCACCTGGTCCTCATGCCGGAATTCGCGTCGAGAACGGTCACCGTGTTCCTCTGCGCGTGCCACTCAGTCATCATCGCACTGCGACAGACCAATTGCGTTGCATAATTTGCCGCTTACTCGTTTGTGCCGCTGTGAGCCGGGGAAAACATGTCCGGCATACCTTGCGGTTCGTAGCTAGGGTGGGCGCTATGGAACGCCCCGAAGTCGTCCTCGAGAACAGCGACGCGGTCTACGACTTCTATCGTGACCACCAGCAGAACCTGCTGAAGGCGCGGGCGGCCTACTGGCTGCTGGGTCGTCGCTATCACCCCCGGGTGACCTACGCGGCCGGGGCCCGGGACCGGCTGCGGGAGTTCATCTCCCAGCGGCGACCGCTGCTCATCGCGGTGAACCACCTCTCCCAGCTGGATCCGTACACCGTGGCCGCCGCGGCCTGGCGCAGCGCGTTGCGGCCGGTCATCGGGCACACCCGGGTGCTGGCCAAGGACGAGCTGTTCACTGAGACCAAGCTGCGCGAGCGCATCGACATGATGGGCGGCATCCCGGTCTTCCGGGGCAAGGACCACGGCCTGCGCGCGGTGAACGCGGCCGGGCAGCGCATGATCGACATCTGCGCCGAGCGCATGGCGCGCGGTGACGGGGTGGCGGTGTTCCCGGAGGGCACCTGCAACGACGTGGACCCCACCCAGGTGCAGACGGTCGGAACCGGCATCGGGCACATCGCCTTCCGGGCCAGGAAGCTCGGGGCGGAACCGGTGCTGGTGAGCCTGGGTCTGAGTTACGGCCCGCGGCTGGATCCCAGAGTGGAACCCACCAAGGAGGAGGCGCGCTCGGCCAGCTTCTACTTCGGCATGCCGGTGGCGGAGCTGCCCACCAAACCCGCCGAGATCACGCGGGTGGTGCGCGAAGAACTGCAGAACGCGCTGGACGGTGCGGTCAAGGCGTACTGATCGGCGGTGCCGTCGAGGAGTACTGCCGGCGGTCACCGCTGGGGCAGGCCGAGCCTTTCCCGCGACCACTGCGGCACCAAAGCCAGGTACTCGGGCCGGGATTCGACGAAGTGGTGCACCATCGGGCACAGCGGCAGAATCCCGAACCCGTCGTCGCGGGTCTGGTCCAGCGCGCCCTGCACGATCTTGCGCCCGTACCCCAGGCCCTCGAACTGCGGGTAGACCTCGGTGTGCACGAAGGCCCGCTCGTTGGCGGTGTCCTGATAGGCCGCGACCCCGGCGAGGTATCCGTCGACGAACAACTCGAACCGATCCAGCGTGGCGTTCTTGCGGACCTCGACCGACTCACTCGACATGGGTGCGACGTTAGTTCTCCCGTGACGGCTATTTGTCCCTTTGGCCGAACGGTGGCGTCCGGCGTGTCGCTTCCCACATCGGAGATCAAAATGTAGGGATGACGAACCCACCCCCGCGCCGGGTGCTGCTGGCCCCGGACAAGTTCAAGGGCTCCCTGAGCGCCACCCTGGTGGCGGACGCGCTGGCCGTGGGGATCACCCGCGCCGCCCCCGGCGCCGCGGTGCGGCGGACACCCGTCGCCGACGGCGGGGACGGGACGGTCGACGCCTTCGTCGCGGCCGGCTGGAAGCGGGTGGAGGTCGAGAGTTACGGGCCGACGCTCGCGCCGGTGACCACCTCGTACGCGGTCCGCGGGCGGGTGGCCGTGGTGGAGCTGGCCGCGGTCAGCGGCCTCGCGAAACTTCCCGGCGGACAGCCCGATCCGCTGCACGCCAGCACCTACGGGGTGGGCGATGTGATCGGGGACGCGCTCGATCGGGGAGCGCGCGACATCGTGCTCGGGCTGGGCGGGAGCGCCTCGACCGACGGCGGGGCGGGCCTGCTGCAGGCGCTCGGACTGCGCATCCTCGACGCCGACGGGAACGAGTTGCCCTGCGGCGGAGCGGCACTCGCGCGCGCGGTGCGGGTGGATCGCGACGATCTGCACCCCGGGCTGGCCGATGCGACGGTGACGCTGGCCAGCGATGTGGACAATCCGCTGCTCGGCGCGGACGGCGCGGCCGCGATCTACGCGCCGCAGAAGGGCGCGGATCCCGGGCAGGTCGCCACTCTCGAAGCGGCACTGAAGAATTGGGCCGCCGTGCTGGGCCCGGAATGGGCCGACAAACCGGGTGCGGGCGCAGCGGGCGGTACCGGTTTCGGGGCGCTGGCGGCGCTGGGCGCGCGGATGCGCTCGGGCATCGAGCTCGTTCTCGACCTGATCGATTTCCGGGCCCGGCTGGCGGACGCGGATCTGGTCGTCACCGGGGAAGGCTCGCTGGACACCCAGAGCCTGTCCGGCAAGGCCCCGATCGGGGTCTGTCGCGCGGCGCTGGCGGCGGGCGTCCCGGTGGTCGCGGTGGCGGGCCGGGTGCTGCTCACCGCGGAGCAGGTGCGGGAGGCCGGATTCGCCACCGCCTACGCATTGTCCGAGTTGGAGCCCGACCCGGCCCGCAGCATGGCGAATGCCGCCGCCCTGCTGGAACGGATCGGGGAGCGGATCGCGGAGTCCTAGCCGGCCGGGGTGAGCGCACGGCCGGGAATCCGGTTCCGATTGCGGTCGCCCCACTCCTCCAGCGGCCGCAGCGCCGCGCTGAGTTCCCAGCCCAGCTCGGTGAGCGAATATTCCACGCGCGGCGGCACTTCCGGGTAGATCTCGCGGTGCACGATGCCGCTGGCCTCCAGCTGCCGCAGGTTCTCCGCGAGCACCTTCTCGCTGACACCGGTCAGCAGCCGCCGGATCTGCCCGAACCGCTGCGGTCCCTCGGCCAGCACCCACATCAGGTGCATCTTCCATTTGCCGCCGACCGCCTCGATGGCCACGGACATGCCGCACACCTCGTGATCCGCGTCACCGCCGGTACTCATCGCGCCCTCCTGACCAGATTTCGAACCTTGGGGTAAGCAACCCCACGCGCAGGTGCGGTCTTCCCGAGGCTACCGATCCCGGCCACCATCGATTCCGGCGCGCCAGTCCCGAACAGCCGAAATCGAAGGGGATACACCATGTCTGATCTGCGTCGATCCGTCACCGTCATCGGTCTGGGCCCGATGGGGCGGGCCATGGTCGCAGCGTTCCTGAAGGCCGGAGTCGAGGTCACGGTCTGGAACCGCAGTCCCGAGAAGGCCGACGCCATGGTCGAGCTCGGGGCCCGGCGGGCGGCCACCGTCGCCGAGGCGCTCGATGCCAACGCGGTGGCCGTGCTCAGCCTCACCCACTACGCCGCCATGTACGACGTGCTCGGTCCGGCCGCGGATCACCTGCGCGGCAAGGTGATCGCCAATCTCTCCTCGGATTCGCCCGAGCAGGCCCGCCGGGGTGCGGCGTGGTTGCGGCAGCGCGGCGCCGAATTCCTTTCCGGCGGTGTGATGTCGGCGGGCGACAATATCGAACACCCGGCGTCCTACATCTTCTACAGCGGCCCGCGTGCGGTCTTCGACGCGCACGCCGAACTGCTGCGCCCGCTGAGCCCGCAGGAGTACCTGGGCCCGGATGACGGTCTGGCGCAGGTCTTCTACCAGGGCCTGCTCACCATCTTCCATCCCTGGCTGCTGGCCTTCGACCAGGCCACGGCCATGATCGCGCGCTCCGGCCACGACATCGCGCAGTTCGTGCCGTTCGCGGTGCGCTCCAACGCCGCCTTCCCGTACTTCATGGAGCAGTTCTCGGTGGAGAACCAGAACGGCGGCTGGGCCGACGTGGCCGGACTGCGCATGATGGACGCGGGTGCGCAGCACATCATCGACGCCAGTGCGGAGGTCGGCGTCGACGCCACTCTCTCGCACACGGCGCAGGCGTTCTGGCGCCGGGCCGTCGCCGCCAGCGCGGCGGCGGGGCGGGCGGTATCGACCTTCGAACTCATGGGCGCGGTATCCGAGAACGCCTGAGCCACACGGGAATCAGGCGGTCTCGGAGCCGATGCGAGGGAAGGGCGCGGTGGAGAAGATGATCTCCACCGGCACCTCGAAGTACTGGGCGAGCCGCAACGCCAGATGCAGGCTCGGGCTGTATTCGCCGCGTTCCAGATAGCCGACGGTCTGGTAGTGCACGCCCAGCGCCTCGGCCAGCTGCCGGCGCGAGATGCCGCGCTCGGCGCGCAGCATCGCGATCCGGTTGTAGATGACCTCGCTAGTAGGCACGCGCCATGGCCCTCTCGCGACGGGCCGCCACCGCGGCCCCGGATTCGCGACGGGCCATGCGGCGCAACACGATCGGCGCGATCAGGATGCCCGCCACCGCCCAGGCGCCCAGCACCGCCACGGTTTCCGGGTGCCGCCACGAGTGCGTCAGCTCCACCATGGCCGCGCCGTCGGGCAGCATGGCCGAACGCATGCCCAGGCCCATCCAGTAGATGGGGAACGCCTGGGCAATGGCCTGCAGCCAGCCCGGAAGGCCGGTGAGGGGATAGAAGATTCCGGAGATCGCCACCAGACCCATGATGGGGAACGAGATGAAGCCGATGCTGCGCGGGCTGTCGAACGCCGAGCCCACGATCGCGCCCAGCGGCAGACAGGCCAGCAGGCCGAGCACCAGAATGCCGATCAGCGTGGCCCAGGCGCCGACGCTGTTCAGGCTCACTCCGCCGATGGTGAGCAGCCCGAACCCGAGAATCAGCGCCACCTGGACCACGGTGACGCCGGAGACCGCGACGATCTTGCCGATCAGGTAGCCCAGCATGCCGTTGGGGGTCGCCTTGGCGCGTAGCAGGGTTCCGTCCTCGCGATCCATGGCCAGGCCCTGGGCCACGCCGAACATGCCGGTGAACGCCACGAGCATGCCGAGCACGCTGGGCAGCGCCAGCGCGCCCAGGCCGACGCCGCTGCCCTGGAAGTCGCCGTGGCGCATGAAGAACACCGCGATCATGGTGGCCACGGGCCAGAAGAACTGCGAGAAGATGTCCATCCCATTGGTGAGGGTCTGGATCAGCTCGATGCGGCCGCGCCGGAAACCGGCCCGCACCGCGACGGTGGTCGGATTCATCGGACCTCCTCCAGGCTCCGCAGTTCGGTATCGCCCTGGCCGGATTCGAAGCGCTGCACCAGGGTCATGTAGGTGTCCTCGAGCGAGGCGCGCCGCACCTCCAGTTCCTCGACCGACTCGCCGAACTGCTGGAACAGCTCGTAGACGAACTTGGTGGACTCGGTGGTGGTGTGCACGAAGCGCTGCCCGTCCCGGGTCCATTTCACCTCGGCCTCACCGGCGATGCGCCGCGAGAGCTGATCGGCCGACCCGTCGGCGATGATGCGCCCGCCGGCCAGGATGAGGATGCGGTCGGCCAGCTTCTCCGCCTCGTCCAGGTCGTGGGTGGTGAGCAGGATGGTGGTGTGGTCGTCGTCGGCGAGCCGGTGCACCAGGTCGTGGAATTCGCGGCGGGCCTGCGGATCGAAACCCGCGGTCGGCTCGTCCAGGAACAGCAGTTCCGGACGGCCGACAATGCCGATGGCCACGTCCAGGCGGCGGCGCTGGCCGCCGGAGAGGGTCATCACCTTGGCGTCCGCGTGCTCGGTGAGGCCCACCGCGGCGATGAGTTCGTCTGTGTCCCAGGGCCGTTGGATGTCGGCCGTGGCGTAGGGCGCGTAGCACATGCCCAGGTAGTCCAGCAGTTCCCGCACCCGCCACTTGCCGTGATCGCGCCAGGACTGCAGCACCACGCCCAGCCGGGCCCGCCAGGCCTCGTCGCCGTGCGCCGGGTCCGCGCCGAGCACCTCGACCCGGCCCGCCGAGCGCATGCGGAAGCCCTCCAGGATCTCGATGGTGGTGGTCTTGCCCGCGCCGTTCGGGCCGAGCAACGTCAGCACCTCGCCGCGGTGGGCCTGGAAGCTGACGTCCTGCAGGACATCGCGGGTGCCGTAGCGCATCCGCAGGTTCTCGACGTCGAGTACGACGCCCTCACCGACCGACATGTCACCCCTCCGTAGTAGAAGCCGGATCGGATGTAGCATATCTACTATATTTTGCAGGGGACAAGCTATTTATCGTCCACGAAGAAGGGCCCGGCTCGCAGCGAGCCGGGCCCTCTTTCGCGACGCGACAACCGATTTCGTGAGATGCGGGTAACTCGCCGGGTACGTCCAGACTCGGTTCGGCTCCCAACCGCCGGCACGCGTGCCCAACGGTGAACTCTCGGCCGTGCGCTGAAGTTACGGGGAGGCGGGGGAGCGGCGGATCAAGAATTCGATCGCCGCGGCGTAACCCTGGATGCCCATCCCCGCGATCACCGCGGTGGCGATGGGGGAGATGTAGGAGTGGTGCCGGAACTCCTCGCGGGCATGCACATTGCTGATGTGCACCTCCACGATCGGCACCTCCGGAATCACCAGCGCGTCGCGCAGCGCCACCGAGGTGTGGGTGAACCCGCCCGGATTGATGACGATGCCCGCCTCCACCCCGCGCGCGGCGTGGATCCGGTCGATCAGCGCGCCTTCATGATTGGACTGGAACGCCACGATCTCCCGGTCGAACCGCGCCGCGGTCTTGCGGCACAGCTCGACCACGTCGTCGAGGGTGTCGGCCCCGTACACCTCGGGCTGGCGGGTGCCGAGCATGTTCAGGTTCGGGCCGTTGAGCACCAGGATCGGACCGGAAGCAGCCATGCGCCCACTGTATTAGAGGCCGCTCGGTCCCTCCGTGCGCAGGTCGTCGACCTTGCGCATGGCCGTGCGCAATTCCGCGAGCCACTCCTCGGCGTGCTTGCCGGCCAGCTTGACCGTCCAGGCCAGCGCGTCGGAGCGGGAGCGGGCCACGCCGGCGTCGACGAGGGTGTCGAGCACCTTGCGCTCGGGCTGGCGCAACCGGGTCATGACCGGAACGGCCAGGTGGGTGAACATGATTCGCTCGCCGTCCACCAGCACGCCCCAGGCGACATTGCGGCCGTAGCGGGCCTGGGCCTCCTGGGCGATCTGCATGCGGGCGGGGCGGGTGGTCTCCCGGAAGCGGGCGATGATGCCCTCACGGGTGGCCTGCGGGACGGCGGCCGGTCCCGCGTCCTCGGCGGGAGCGTCGTCGCCGGGGGCGGGTTCGGCTGGGGGGAGGGGGAGTTCGCCGAGGACGACGATTTCGTCGCGATCGACTTCGAGGGTTGCTGGACCGGTGTACCAGTCGGATGGCAATCTTCCAGCGAACCAGGCGGTAGCGTCCGAGGCGTCGGGAAGGTCGGCCTGCTGCCAGCCGCCGGTGCGCCCGAAACCGTGTCCACGATGTCCGTGTCTCATGATGGTCACACTCACTTACTGCAGGGAGTTGTAATGCTGATTACAACGTTACGTCGTTTCAGTGGGAGTGGGTTCTGCTCTGGGAGAACGATCTTCGGCGGCTGCGCCGAGGCCGGCCCGCAACGCTGTCACCAGTGAGAACCGACCGGTCTGCCGAGTCTCGAATACGCCAGGGGATGTAACCGACCGGTGATCATGTAAGTGGTCACTGCTGACCGATTTCGGCACTATGGTGGTGCTCGATGCAAGTGCGCCTGGTGGGATGGTGAAGCCGCGGGCGTTCGCCGCGCGGTACCGTGGACCTGTTGCTGATGTGGCCAGAGTGAAGAGTGGGCGATATGGATGTGTGGGGATCCCGCCGCTTCCGGGTACGGGGTGCGATCGCACTCGCGGGTGTGGCAGCCGTCGCGATCGCGATGGGGTCATGTGGTTTTCGGGAGCGGTCGACGGGTGCGGAGGCGGTGGTCGAACGGTTCACCACGCTGATCGACAAGAAGGACTATGACGGGGCGTCGCGGCTGACCTCCTACCCGGCGGGTGCTTCGGCAACGCTGAAGCAAGTCTTCGAGGGACTCGACCCGGGCAAGCCCGACTACCACGTGACCCAGTTCACCGGACTGAACGGTACGACCGGACTCTTCTCCATGACCGGCGCCTGGAACTTCGGCGACAAGCGGGACTGGAAATACGACCTGCAGGGTACCGTGCGCAAACTCAGTGTGGGCTGGCGTATCTCATGGGATCCGGCCATGGTCATGCCGCAGCTGGACGCCAAGCGCAGCGCCAAGCTGGTGCGCACCTTCGCCACTCCCTCACCGCGGGTGAACGACATCGTCGGCCAGCCGCTCATGACCGAGCAGACCATCAATGTGGTCCAGCTGGACCCGGCCAAGATCACCGACCCGGTCGCGTCCACCAACGCGCTGGCCGCAGCCATCGCCCCGGTCGCGCCGCTCATCGACGGACCGTCGCTGATGCAGCAGCTCGCGGCCTCCCAGGGCAAACCCTTCGTCGCGGTCAACCTGCGCGACGGCGACTTCGCCATCCTCGAGCCGCGCATGGCCCCGATCCCGGGTGTGGTGCTGCTGAAGCAGCCCAAGCTCATCTCCGCGGACCGCCGGGTCTGGTCGCCCATGCTCGACGCGCTCACCAAGGTGTGGCTGGACGATCGCGACGCGCACTCCGGCTGGGGCGTGCAATTGTTCGAGCCCGACGGCAAATTCGTCACCCAGCTGGCCGGCGAGCAGGGCCCGCCCGGACCCGACATTCCGGCGACCATGGACCAGCGCCTGCAGCGCGCCGCCGAGGACGCCGCGGTGAGTACCGGCTCGCCCACCTCCATCGTGGCCATCCAGCCCTCCAGCGGCGCCCTGGTCGCGGTGGCGCAGAACAGTCAGGCCAGCGAGCACGGCAATATCGCCTTCACCGGGCAATACCCGGTCGGCGGCATGATCGAGCTGTTCAAGAACGTCGCCGCGGTGACCAAACACAAAGCGCCGCAGGATGTCTCGGTCGGCGACGCGGCGGACGCGGCCAGCCTGCTCGGCATCGGCATCGACTTCAAGGTGCCCGGCCTCGACGAGACCACCGGCCGGCTGCCCACCGGCAAGAACGCCGCCGAGAACGTGGGCCGCGGCAATGCCGCCGACTCGCTGCTGGCCAGCCCGTGGGGCATGGCCATCGCGGCGGCCGCCATCGCCAAGGGCCAGGTGCCCAAGCCGATGATCACCATCGGCCAGCCCGCCACCACCGAGGCCGACCTGGCCGCACTGCCCGGCGAGGCCACCGACCGGCTGCGCGGCATGCTGCACGACGGGGTCGGTGCGCCGGAGATGGCCAGCCTCAACAGGTATCGCGATGTGCAGGCCTACGGTGCCACCACCGGCAACAACGCCTGGCTCATCGCCACCATGGGAGACCTGGCCTTCGCCATCCACATCGACGATCCGGACAGCGGGGATCTCACCGCGCGGGTGGCGGCGCGCTTGCTGCAGTCGCTGGCCTCGCCCGACTAGCGAGAGGGCAGTACCCGCGACGCGACGTCAACGCGAGCGCAGCACCTGCAGGGCGGCGCGCCAGCCGATCAGGAACAGGGCCAGGAAGGTCGCGGCCACCAGGAAGAAGCTGACCGCGAGGCCCTGACCGGATACGGCACGTAGCAGCATGCCGCCGACCAGGGTGCTCAGCCACACGATCACACCGGTCGGCCACACCGCGCGGCCGTCGAAACGTTGTGCCGCGCTCACACCTTCCCGGCCCGTCGCCACCACCAGCGCGATCACCCAGCCCAGCAGCAAGCCCGTGCCGAACGGCCAGACGGTGCGCAGCAGACCCGCGCCGATCGCCTCGTCGTGACTGCGCCGCCCGATCGCACAGAACACGACCACGAGGGCGACATCGACGACGAGGGGCACGAGTTTCTTCACGCGGCACAGGGTATCGGGCGTCCCGGGAGCGCCTGTGCAGGGACTCTCCACCCTGGCTGGTCGCGCGAAGGGGGTCGGTCAGGCCGGCGCCGCGTCCGGATCGGCCGGCGGATTGGGCCGGCGCCGGTCGGTGACCAGCGAATTGCCGCGCTCCTCGAATTCCTTCTCGAGCTCGGCGTCGTCGGCCTGCGGCTTGCGGTACAGGAAGAGGAAGACGATCCAGCCGACGATCGCCACCAGGATGAAGCTGATCAGCCGGTAGAGGAACGCCGCCGCCACGGCCTGCGCGGCCGGCAGCCCGGCCGCCGCCGTCAGCGAATAGATGAGGGTGGCGTCCACATAGACGATGCCGCCCGGCGCCAAAGGGATGGTGCCCACGGCCTTTCCGGCCGCGAAGGCCAGCATGAGCCCGGCCCAGTGCGGATCCGCGCCCACCGCGTAGCAGGCGAAACCCAGGCAGGCCACATCGGCGAACCGGTGCACGAGCGCCCAGACCACCACCCACGCGCCATCCTGTTTGCCCAGATCCACCGACTCCAGCTGGGTCAGGATCTCGGCCACCTTCTCCATGCCGGCGTCGGCGGGCTTGCGCCGAATCCGATTGACCAGGTGCAGGATTCGCTGCGCCAGCGCCTGCACCCCGCCGGGGTGGCGGGAGACGTAGTTGAAGGTCCAGATCAGCAGGGCGACGGTGCCCAGCGTCAGGATCACCTTGCCGGGGCCGACCCGGTCCCCGGACAGCACCGCGCCGAACAGACCCAGCAGCGTCAGCCCGGCCGCCGCGATCACGCCCGACATCACCAGCTGCCAGGACGCCACGATCGGGCTGGCGCCCCAGCGCCGGGTCTGGCGGTAGGTGAAGGCGGCCGAGAACACCTGGCCCGCGGGCAGCGTCAGCGACATGCCGGTGGAGCCGTACACCACCGACACCGACTTCCGCTGGCTCACCTCGACGCCGCCGGCGTGCAGCAGCTGTTTCTGGATTCGACCGAAGCCACTCATGGAAAACGCCGCCATGACGATGCAGGCGGCGACCCATCCCCAGTGGATTTCGGTGAGGTTCTTCCAGGATTCGTGCAGGCGCGGATATAGATATATGCCTTCGGAAATCAGCAACGCCGCCAGCGCGGCGCCGAGAACCCATTTGGCCCACCAGAACCTGCCACGGTGCGAGTCATCCGCGGGCGGCGCAGGATCGCCGGCCAGCTCACCATGGGCCGTCACGCCGTCAGCCTAACGAACTCGCCGCGGCCTCGTCTGCATCAGCCGGGTCGGTGCTTTCCCGCGGCCAGGCCAGCCGGGTCTTCCGGCGGCGCCCGCGCAGTTGCACCTCTTCGCCGGTCTGCCAATGCCGCTGCTCGTTCTCATCGGCGAAAAACAGTGCGCTCGACGAGGTCAGGACGCGTTCCGGGCGGTCCTTGGCGAGTTCGGTCAGGCGCGACGCCTCGTTCACCGGATCACCGATCACGGTGTATTCGAAACGATTTGCGCCACCGATATTCCCGGCCACGGCCAGCCCCGCGGAGACGCCGATGCCGATATCCAGCCCGGCGACCTCGCGCAGGGCTTCGCGCAGCTCACGAGCCGCGGCGAGGGCCGCGGTCGGTGCGTCGGGGCGGTCCAGCGGGGCGCCGAAGATGGCCAGTGCGGCATCGCCCATGAATTTGTTGATGAGCCCGTGGTTGCGGTCGATGACATCCACCACCACGCGGAAGAACTCGTTGAGCAGACTGACCACTTCGGTCGGCGGGCGTTCCGCTGCGGTCGCGGTCGAACCGACCATATCCACGAACAACACCGCCACGAATCGGGTTTCACCACCGAGTTCGGTGCCGTACTCGAGCGCCCGGCGCGCCACGTCCTCACCGACATGCTGACCGAACAATTCCTGCAGTTCCCGGCGTTTGGCGGCCTCACCCATCATTCGGTTGAAGCCAACCTGCAGCAGCCCGATCTCCGAACCGTCGAAAACTTCCACCTGCACATCCCGCGCACCCTCCTGCACGCGGTCGATGGCCTGGCTGAGCTGGCGAATCGGATCGGAAATGGAAGAGCCGGTGAGCATGGAAAGCGCCAGCGCCTGCATGATCACCACACCGCACAACAGCAGAATCGACACCGCCAGCGACTGCGCGGAAAACTGGACGCGAGAAGAAATCTGGGTGACGCACAGCAGCACGATGGCAATCGTCGGCGCGAACGTGCCCATGCCCCAGGTCATGGCCATCCGGGTGCCGACGCCCGCGGTCAGGGTGTGGTCGAAGGCCCCCGTGGTCAGCGCCTCGGCCGCGACCGGCCGCAGGATCCGCTCGCCCAGCATGTAGGTGAAGCCGAAAACGATGGTGGCGGCCATACATTCGGTCACGATCACCGCCGCGGCCAGCTCGGGGGTCCGCACGATGATGACCGAGGCCAGCACGCCACCGCCGACCAGCCACAGCACCAGATGCACGATGGCCTGCCGCAGCGGGGCGTGCAGCGCCGCCATCTGCTCCTGCCGCGACGGCGGCCCGCCGCGCATCTGCCACCGCATGACCGGCCGCAGCATGAGCGCCGACGCGGTCACGCTCAGGAGCCCGCCGATCACGAAGACCAGGCCCGGGATCAGCAGCCCGGTCTGCCGGGTCGCGCTGGTCCCGCCCTCCGGAACCGGCAGCCCGTACTGGATGAAGGCCCACACCAGGACAGCGCCGAAGGCGTTGGCCGCCAGCATCGAAGCCAAGTACAGCGGCCAGCGGGTATGCATGGTCTGTTTGACCGCTTCCAGGGGCGCTGACACGATCACCAATCTAGCGTTTAGATCGCCGGTACATGCCCGCGGAGGTTTCGGCCGTTAGGCTCGGCCTCGTGAGCGAGGTGCAGGCAGGGTCCGGCAGATCGAGCGAATCCGGCGGGGTGCGCCGGCGCGACGCGGAGGCGGTGCATCCCATCGTGCGGCAGACCGCCGAGTGGTGCTGGCGGTTACTGATCATCTTCGCGGCGGTGCTCGCGGTGGCCTATCTGGCGCGGCGGCTCTCGACGGTCACCATTCCGATTTCCATCGCGCTGCTGGGCGCGGCCCTGATGGCGCCGCTGGTCAATTGGATGCAGCGGTTCGGGGTGCCGCGGGCGATCGGGGTGTTCGTGGCGCTGGTGGGGGCGCTCGGTCTGCTCGCCGGAATCATGACCTTCGTCGTCGAGCAGTTCGTCTCGGGTGTGCCACAGCTGACGGACGAGTTCAAGACCTCCGTGCACCAGGTGCAGGACTGGCTGATCAACGGTCCGCTGCATCTGAGCAACGACCAGATCCGCAATGCGGGCGACACCATCGTCAAAACCGTCGAGTCGAACAAGGACGCGCTGACCAGCGGGGCGCTCACCACCGCCACGGTCATCGGTGAATTCTTCACCGGCACGTTCCTGACCCTGTTCATCCTCATCTTCTTCCTCTACGGCGGCGACCAGATCTGGGAGTTCGTGACCCGCATCGTCCCGGCCCGGCACCGGGCGAAGGTACGTCAGGCCGGGCGGCTGGGCTTCGGCACGCTGACCGGCTTCGTCCGGGCCACCGTCATGGTGGCGGCGGTGGACGCCATCGGTATCGGCGCTGGCCTGGCCATTCTCAATGTGCCGCTGGCGCTTCCGCTGGCCTCGCTGGTCTTCATCGGTGCGTTCATCCCGATCGTGGGTTCGTTCATCGCCGGTTCGGTGGCGGTCTTCATCGCGCTCATGACCAAGGGCATCGTCACCGCGCTCATCGTGCTGGGCATCACGGTGGCGGTCATGCAGCTGGAAGGCCATGTGCTGCAACCGCTGCTGATGGGCCGCGCGGTCCGTATCCATCCGCTGGCCGTGGTGCTCGCCATCGCGGCGGGCGTCGTGCTGGCGGGTCTGGCGGGCGGTCTGCTCGCGGTGCCGTTCGTGGCGGTGCTCAATACCGCCCTGCGCTCGCTGCTGGCCGACTCACCCGACGAGCTCTACCAGGACCTGCACACCGGCGACCCGAGCAAACCCATGTTCAGCGCCGAACCCGATACTCCCGACCCGGACCGCTACAAGGTGCCGGTACCCGTGGCCGAGGACGATCACGAGACGCCCCCGAAGCCGGCGGGCGGCAGTGGGGACGCCGGGGACTGACGGTGGCCCGGGGGACGGTGGAGCCTGATCCCGCCTGGGCGGCCACCGCGCCACTGTGGCGGGCGGTGCAGGCGTTCCGGCTGGTCACCCTGCTGTACGCGGTGGGTCAGCAGATCGCCTCGGTGTCGTACTACAGCAATCAGCGGTTGAGCTGGGCGCTGATCGCCGTGATGGCGGTGTGGTCGGGTATCTCGGCGGTGCTGTTGTCGCAGTGGCGGATCCGGCACGAGCCGCGGGTGCGCACGGCCGTGGTGGTCGGCGACCAGCTCGTGGTCATCGCCCTGATCTTCGCGACCCGGCTGGTCGCGCCCTACGACTGGTATCACCACCATCAGACCCTGCCCACCACGCTCTGGGCCGCCAATGCCGTTGTCTCCGCGGCGATTCTGTGGGGACCGTTCGGCGGCATCTGCTCGGGTCTGCTCATCTCCGCCGCCGTCATCACCGCACGGGCCCAATGGGATTTCGACGTGTGGCGCGATGCGACGCTGCCCGTCCTCATCTCGGTGGGCCTCGCGCTGGGCCTGGCCTCCGATACCGCCCGCCGCGCGCACGCGCAGCTGCAGCGCGCCGTCCGGCTCACCGCCGCCACCCAGGAACGCGAACGCCTGGCCCGCGAGGTGCACGACGGAGTCCTGCAGGTACTCAGCTACATCAAGCGGCGCGGCAATGAAATCGGCGGCCCGACAGCCGAACTGGCGCAGCGCGCGGGCGAGCAGGAGGTGGCGCTGCGGGTGCTCGTCTCCGAACAGGGCGATCGCACCGACGCCGGGGGCGCCGAGGAGGATCTGCGGCCGCTGCTCACCGCCCAGGCCACCCCGTCCGTGTTCGTTTCCACCCCCGGTCATCCGGTGCCACTGGGCCACTGGGCGGCGCGCGAGGTCGCCGCCGCCGTGGCCGCCGCCCTCGCCAATGTGGTCCAGCACGCCGGTCCGGGCGCGAAAGCGTATGTGCTGCTGGAGGATACCGGCGACGAGCTCATCGTGAGCGTGCGCGACGACGGCCCCGGCATTCCGCCCGGCCGGCTCGCGGAGGCCGAAGAGCAAGGGCGCATGGGTGTTTCGCGGTCCATCGTGGGGCGCATCGCCGCCCTCGGCGGCACCGCGCAGCTGCTGTTCGAGGCGGCGCCCGCGGACGACGAGGGCGCGGAATGGGAGTTTCGCGTGCCCCTGGAACCGCGACCCTGAGAGCCCTCGAACGGCCACAATGAGATCGGAGGAGGACATGACCGAATCGGATGCCGGAATCACGGTGATGGTGGTGGACGACCACCCGATCTGGCGGGACGGGGTCGCCCGCGACCTGGCCGAGGCCGGATTCGCCGTGGTCGCCACCGCCGACGGCGTGCGCGCCGCCGGGGCCCGCGCGGGCGCCGTGCAACCGGCGGTCGTGCTCATGGACATGCAGCTCCCCGACGGCAACGGCGCCGACGCCACCGCCGAGGTGCTGCGGGTCTCCCCGCGCACCCGGGTGCTGGTGCTGTCGGCCTCCGCCGAACGCGACGACGTGCTCGACGCCATCAAGGCCGGCGCCACCGGCTACCTGGTCAAGAGTGCCTCGGCCACCGAACTGCTCGACGCCGTCCGCGCCACCGCGGCGGGACAGGCCGTCTTCACCCCGGGCCTGGCCGGTCTGGTCCTGGGCGAGTTCCGCCGGATCGCCGGCACCCCCGCCGAACGCGACGAACCACACCGCCCCGCCCTCACCGACCGCGAGACCGAGGTGCTGCGCATGGTGGCGAAGGGCTTGTCCGCCAAGCAGATCGCCACCCGGCTCGGGCTCAGTCACCGCACTGTGGAGAACCACGTGCAGTCCACGCTGCGCAAACTGCAGCTCGGCAATCGCGTCGAGTTGACCCGCTACGCCATCGAGCAGGGCCTCGAGTAGGGGGACGGTTCAGGGATTGCCCTGATGCGGTGGCGGCCCCGCGCTGGCTAGCCTCGAAGCATGGGAGGTCCTGAAGCGGTTTCCGCGATCGTGACCGGCAACGCCGTGATCGGCGACCGGGATCTACGAGTATCCGATGTCGAACGCGAACATGTCGGCCGGCTGCTGCAGCGCGCGGTCGGGCTGGGCATGCTGTCGCTGGGGGAATTCACCGAGCGCATGGACACCGCGCTCGCGGCCAAGACCCGCGGCGAACTCAATGCGGTGCTGATCGATCTGCCGGGCGTCCGGCTGGTCGGGCAGCCCGCCCCCGCCGGCCAGCGGTTCGTGCAGCCGCCGCCCCGGTACGCGACCGCGCACCGGATGCCACCGGCCGTGCCCTCCAATGTGATTCGCGCGCGGCTGTCGAGCGTGGAGCGCAAGGGCGCGTGGCACGTGCCGCCGGCGCTGGCGATCAACAGCATGCTGGGCAGCGTGCGCCTGGACTTCACCCAGGCCATCATGTCCACCCAGGTGGTGGAGATCCACGTGAACGACACCTGCAGTTCGATCGAACTGATCGTGCCGGCCGAGGCCACCGTGGACCTCAATGCCATCGACCTGATCGGCTCCAGCGCCAACACCAAGGTGCGCACCGGCCCGCCCATCGGGCCGCTGCACCTGGTCGTGCACGGCACGCTGCGGTTCAGCTCCGTCACCGCCAAGCATCCGTTCGGCACCAACTGGAAGCGGTTCCTCAACGGTGCGTGACCGCCGGGCCCGAGGCCGCAGTGCCGCGGAATCGAGCGCGGCGGCGGACGGATCCGGGCGGTAGGGTCACGCACATGGTGGAAGGCGTCGCGACCCCGGAGGCAGTGCATCGATCCGGCGGCGGCGAGCCGCTGCTCCTGCTGCACGGTGTCCTGCTCACCTGGCAGTCCTGGGGCGCGGTGCTCGACGAGCTGGCCACCGGGCACACCGTGCTCGCCCCCACCCTCCCCGGCCACTGGGGCGGACCCGAGGCCGCCCGGCCCGCCACCGTGGCCGCCCTGGCCGACCATTGCGAGCGCCTGCTCGACGAATCCGGTTGGGACACCGCGCATATCGCGGGCAATTCGCTGGGCGGCTGGATCGCGCTGGAACTCGCCGCCCGCGGCCGCGCCCGATCCTGCACCGCCATCGCCCCCGCGGGGCTGTGGCGCACGCCCGCCGCCGCCGATTCGCTGCTGCGCAAGTTCCGGGCCTTCGGCCCGCTCATCGGCCTGGGACCCGACCGTCGGCCGAGCATGCCCTCGCTGCTGCGCAGCCTGCTGCTCCCGCTGCTCGCCGATCGTCCCGCCCTGGTGCCGAATCCGCTGGCCAAGGCGATGACCGCGGCCATCACCGAATGCGCCATCGTCGATGACCTGGCCGAAGATCCTGATCTCCCAACGGGTTTCACCCGGCTGAGCGAACTGGACATACCCACCAGCATCCTGCTGCCGGACCGCGACCGTGTGCTCCCGCCCCACGTCTACGCCCCGCTGACCCCCACCGCCGCCGTCGAGGTGCGTCCCCTGCCCGGCCTGGGCCACGTGCCCATGCTCGAGGCCCCGGACCTGATCACCGCCGAGATTCGCGCCACCATCGCCCGCGCCGAGGCCCCCGCCCACCGCGCCTGACCCGGAGCCGGGCGCCGTCCGCGTCGATCCGGGTGGCTCGCATCGAATCGGGTAGTAATCGCGCGCGGCCCGGGTGTTTCTACTCATGTGAGCAAACGCCCAGGTCGAGAGTATGGCGGACATGAATCCCGCCATCGATCCCCGCCTGATCGCGCGGCATTCGGTGCGCGACTGGTCCTGGCTGCACGTGGTGCGGACCGTTCCGGCGGTGCTCGCGACCCTGATCACGGTGGCCGGCGCGGCATTGAATCCGGGAGGAGACGCGACCCCGGCCTCGAACCGGTACCAGGTTCTCGCCGCCGCGATCGTCATTGCCGTCGCCGGGCTGACGGGTGCGGTGCTCGGTGGGCGACTCCGGGCCGGGGACGTGACGGCGAGCCTGAGCTTCGGCGCCGCGACAGTTCCGATGCTGGCCGCGCCGATCATGTTCGCCCGCACCGGGTCGGTACTCGTCTCGGCCACCGTCGCGACGATGCTGCTGGGGGTCGCGGTGGTGCCGTGGCTGCCGAAACTCGGTGCCGCCGCGCGGATTCCGGGGCATCTGGCCGTGGTGTCCGCGCTCGCGGGTGCGTTCGCATTGCTCGAGGCCTGCATCGGGATCGCGCGGGTGCAGACGCTGCCGGTGGCGTTGCTGCTGGTCGCCATGGGATTCCTCGGGGTGGCCGGGCAGCAGCGGGCGCGGGTGGCGGCGGGCATCGGTGTCGCGTTCGGTGCCCTCGGCGCGCTGACCTTCTTCTACCGGGCCGACATTGCGACCTTGGCCAACCAGCCGGAAGCTGAAGCGCACCTCGGCCTTTCGACCGCGTTGTCGGCGCTCGCAGTGCTGTCCACCCTGGCCGTCGCCGGTTGGTGGGCGCGCCGGATCGGCCTGCTGGACCGCGAATCCGAGGCGACCGTGCTGTCGGTGTTCGCCGGTATCGGGGCGCTGTACGCGGTGACGGCCCTGACCGTCTCCCTGGGTATCGCCACCGGGACCCGCAACGGTTTTCTGGCCGGGCACGCCGTCGCGACGATCGTCTGGATGGCCGCCGCCACCGCGGCGCTGCTGTACGGCCTGCGCCGCCTGGCGCGCACGCCGCAGCGGGCCAAGGTCGCTCTCGGCGCGGGGCTGCTGGTCACCGCCGTGGCGCTCGCGAAGCTGTTCCTCTTCGACCTGGCAACCCTGGGCGGTCTGGTCCGGGCGGCGGCGTTCCTGGTCGTGGGTGTCCTGCTGCTCGTGGTGGGGACCCGCTACGCGCGGGCGTTCGGCGATATGGATTCCGGTGTGCGGTCCGCGTAGCGCAGAGAGGTCCGGATAGCACGGGGAAACAGCAAGGCCCGGCCGAGGATTCGGCCGGGCCTCGCTGATGTCCGGGTATCAGTCGTGGTTCTGGCGGCGGAGCAGTTCGTTGACGCTCACCGTGCGTCCGTCGCCGCCCCGATGCTTGGCGTCCTCGTCCGGATTCTCGGCGGGCGGGCGACGCCGTGAGGAGCGCAGATCCGACATCCACTGCTCGATGCTGCTGCGGCCGGGGCCGTCCTGCGGCGCATCCTGCGCGGCGTGGTGCGTCGGATGCTGTTCCTCGGCAGCGGTTTCCGCGAGCTGTTCGGTGGGCTCGCTCTGCTCCGGCTCCGGCGGGTGCGGCTGGTACAGCTGCGCCCGGGTCGCCGGATGCGGCGGGATCTTCGGCGGCGGAAGCACCCGCTCCGAACCGACCACCGGTGCGGGCGGCGGCGAATCCGCGGGCGCGGCAGGCGCTCCCGGCTGCGAGACCGACGGCATCGGGTTCACGGGGGCGACCGGCGGAGCCACGGCCTCGGGCGCACGCTGCGGCAGCCCGCTACCGGTATTCGCGGATCCCCGTGCGGGAGAAGCGAAGTCGCCGATGGGGTGCGGGGCCATCGGGCCCCGGGCCGCGCCCGGACCGGTGGGGTTGGCGCCCAGACCGGTGCGGCCGGAACCGAGATCGGTGGTCGGCGCGTCCTCCGAGGCCGCGCTGACGCGCCGGGGGGCGAGGGGCGGGGTGACCTCCGCCGGTGCGGCGGTACCGATTTCACCGACCGGCGCGGGCGGCTCGGGGGTGGGCTCACCGATGCCGACGGGCTTGGCGAAGGCCGGAGCCGCCGTGGTCGACGGGGTGACGCCGTGGCCGGGACGCATGGCGGCGGACGGGAATCCGGGCGCGCGCTTGGTCTCCGGGGCTGCGGCCGCGGAGCTTTCGGCGGGCCGCGTGGGCTCGGGGGTCTGCGGGGACTCGGTGCGCTGAGCGGGCTCCGCGGACTGGACGGGCTCGGCGGGCTGGGCCCGCTCGACCTTGTCGATGCGCTGGGTCGGGGCCTCGCTGTCCACGTCGACGGTGCGGGCCGGGCGCGGCTTGCGCGACCGCGCCGGGGCGGCGGTGCCGTCGGACAGGATCGGGATCTGCATGGTGACTGGGTCGGTGATCGGGGTGGTCTTCACCAGGTCGACCACCTCGCCGCCGCCGGGCCGCTCATCGTCGAGGATGGGCTCGCCCAGGCCGATCCGCTGCTGGATCTTCTTCATCCATTTGGGCGCCCACCAGCAGTCGTCGCCGAGCAGTTTCATGGTGGCCGGCACCAGCAGCATGCGCAGCACGGTCGCGTCGATGAACAGCGCCGACACCATGCCGTAGGCGATGTACTGCATCATCACCAGGTCGGAGAACGCGAACGCGCCCGTGACGACCAGCAGGATGAGCGCGGCGGCGGTGATGATGCGGCCGGTCTGCGCGGTGCCCGCGCGCACCGCCTCCGTGGTGCTCGCCCCCTGGGTCCGGGACTCGACCATGCGGGAGAGCAGGAACACCTCGTAGTCGATGGATAGGCCGTAGACCACGGAGATGATCAGCACCAGCACCGGCGACATGATCGGTTGCGGGGTGAAGTTCAGCAGACCCGCGCCGTGGCCGTCGATGAAGATCCAGGTCAGGATGCCCAGCGTGGAGCCCAGGCCGAGCGCGCTCATGAGCGCGGCCTTGATGGGCAGTACCAGCGAGCCGAAGGTCAGGAACATCAGGATGGTGGTCACCAGCACCACCAGCGCGATCATCAACGGCATGCGATCGACCAGCTGATCGATGCTGTCCTGCATCATCACCGGGGTGCCGCTGACCATCACCTCGGCGCCGTCCGGGACGTCGATCGCCCGCAGGTCGTCGATGGTCTCGGTGATGTCGCTGCCCTTGTCCAGCGGCCGCGAGGTCGTCCACACATTGGAGCCGTTGGGCGGCGTCTGCGGGAGCGAGAACGTGGTCTTGGGCTGCAGTCCGCGGGCCTGGTTGGCCTCGTTGAGGATGGTGCCGATGTCCTTCGGGTTATCGGTGATGATGACCAGCTGGACCGGGTCGGCCTTGCGCAGCGGGAAGGTCTCGTCGAAGTGCTGCTGCGCCAGGCGGGTCGGATTGTCCGGCGGCAGATAGGTTTCGCTGATACCGCCGAACTGCAGGTTCTTCACCGGGATGATCAGCAGCAGCAGGCCGATGGTCAGCGGGATGGCGACCTTGAGCGGGTGCTTCATCACCCAGGCGGTGAGCTTGCCCCAGAAACCGTTCTCGATCTGCTCGGCGGTCTTGGTCTTGCGGAACCGCTTGAGCCCCAGCGCATCCACGCGCGGACCCAGAATGGACAGCAGCGCGGGCAGGATGGTGACCGCGGACACCGCGGCCAGTGCGACCGTCGCGATGGTGCCGTAGGCCACCGACTTGAGGAAGCCCTGCGGGAACAGCAGCATGCCGGCGCTGGCCGCGATGATCATCGTGGCGGAGAACAACACGGTGCGGCCGGAGGTCACGACCGTGCGCCGCACCGCCGCCTTGGTGTCGTAACCGTCGGCCACCTCCTCGCGGAAGCGGCTCACGATGAACAGGCCGTAGTCGATCGCCAGGCCCAGGCCGATCATCGAAACTACCGGGGAGACAAACGAATTCACCTCGGTGAACTTGGTGATCGCCATGACGATGCCGTTCGCGCCGAGCACCGTGAGACCACCGATGATGAGCGGCAGCGCCGCCGCCACGATTCCGCCGAAGATGAAGAACAGCAGGACGGCCACCACCGGAATGGCGATGATCTCCATCCGCTTCTGGTCCTGCGCCATGGTGTCGTTCAGCGTGCCCGCGACCGGCTGCAGACCGGCGACCTCGACCTTGACGTCCGGAATGTAGAAGGCGTCCTTCACCTTCCGGTAGTTCCGCACCATGTCGGTGTCGTTGTCGCCCTTGATGGCGATGGAGGCGAAGGCGTGCTTGCGGTCCTGGCTGGCGGCCTGGGCCAGCTGCTGACCGGTACTGGTCTTCCACGGCGAGCCGTTGACCTGACTGATCTCCGGGTGCTTCACCGGCAGGTTGTTCAGGTTGTCGATGATCTTCTGATTCCACGCGGGATCATCGACGGTGCCACCGTCCGGCGCGGTGTACAGCACCACCACGTCGCTGGTGTGGTCGCGCCCGTACACCTGGTCCTTCAGGACGGCGGCCTGAGAGGACTGGGAGTTCGGGTCGAACCATCCGCTGGAGCTGAGATGGTCCTCCAGCCCGAATCCGAAGGCTCCGAGCGAGAGCATTGCCGCCACGACAACACCGAGCACGGTGTAGCGCAGCTTGTAGACCAGGTCGCCCCAGCGGGTGAACACTAAGCGACTCCTTGAGCGGGGCGGGAGGTGAGCAGGGCCGACAGCGGCCGGAACGGCTGCAGCCACGCACCCTCGTCGGGCAGCGAGTCGAGGCTGACCCGGGGCAGCGGTTCACGGAACACGCCCGGGATGTCCTCGAGGTCGATGAACTCGAGAATATCCGACGTGACCGCCCAACTCGCGTGCTCGCGGAAACCCAGCACCTGAACAGGCACGCCGGAGGCGGCGAGCTCCTCGAGCGGGGCGCGGAACGCCTGCCCGTCGGCGGAGGCCACCATGATCCCGGCCAGACCCGCACCGCGACGGCGTAGTTCGATGTGGGAGAGCATGTCGCTGTCCACATCGGAGTCTTCGTCGATCTTGGGTTTGGCGAAGACGGCGTAGCCGACATTGCGCAGCGCCTCGACCCAGGGGCGCACCACATCGGCGGTGCCGGGGGCGATATTGGTGAAGACCGTGGCCTCGGGTTCGACCCGGGTGGTGCTGCCCACCGACAGTTCCGCGGTGCGGGCCAGCAGCCAGCGGCCCAGCGCGTCGAAGCGCGGGCGATAGGCGGCGGTCGGGCGTCCGCCGAGGATGGCGCCCAGGCCCATGTCGAGGTTCGGCGCATCCCAGACCAATAGGACGCGGCGCACATCGGTGGCGGTGCCGCCCAGGGCGACCCCGGCATTGCCGTGGAGCCCTGTGGTGCCCGATAGTTCGGTCGAATCGGCGCCGTGCATTATTCCGGCAACTTCCGACACACCGTGGGCCATCTCACTGACGCTCATGATTCGATCTTCCCCCAGATGAACTCGGTGATGGCGCTACCCGCGCGGAGTCCTTTGCTTTCGAACTTGGTAATCGGGCGTTCGAAACCAATCGGTGCTTTGTTCCGGTAGGCCTCGGGATCCCGTCCGGTCGGCTCGTTCATGCCGATGAGCTGGGGTTCCGCATTTCCGTGCTGGCCGATCCACTCGGCGTAGTCCGCATGGTCGGTCGCCACGTGCAACACGCCGCCCGGAATCAGCCGACTTGCGATGAGTGCGAAGGTTTCCGGCTGCAACAGCCGCCGCTTGTGGTGGCGCGCCTTCGGCCACGGGTCCGGAAAGAACACGCGCACCCCGGTCAGCGATTCGGGAGCAATCATATTTTCCAGGACATCCACGGCATCGCCGCGCAGCAGCCGGAGGTTGTCGATGCCCTCGCGCTCGACGCGCTGCACCAGCTGGGCCAGACCCGGCTTGTAGACCTCGATGCCGATCAGGTTGAACTGCGGCTCGGCCTGCGCCATGGCCGCGGTGGCGGTGCCGGTGCCACAGCCGATCTCGATGATCAGCGGCGCCGAGCGCCCGAACCAGGCGTCGGCGTCCAGCTTTTCGTCGGAGACGTCCTTGCCGATCACCGGCCACACCCGATCCCAGGCGTCCTGGCGCGCGGGCGATACCGCGCCGCGGCGGGCGCGGAAGCTGGTGACCCGGGGGTAGAGGCGGTTGCCTGCGGGCCGATCCGGCCGGCCGATGGCGGCTTCCGAGTGATCGGCGTCACCGTTGGACTGGGCGGGCCGCGGCCCGGGAACTGGCTCGGCAGTGTGGTTCGCGGCGTCGTTCACGGCGTCCATTGTCCAGTACCGGATAGTTCGCGCAGCAATCGACCACGGTTGCGGCGACCGCGATCACTCAGGCTGCCAGGCCCGAGACCTCGCCGGACGCCGGTGCGGCGGCCGGGCGCAGCGGCAGTCCGAGGGTGACTCGCATTGCGGTAGTTGCCATTTCCACCATGCCGCGCCAATGTGCCGGGGACAGCGCGACCGACCAGACGGTCTTGGTTGTGGGTTCGGTAAGAGTCTTCCCGGCCAGCCGATCGGCCAGCCAGTCCAGGCTCATCGGGGTCGCCAGCGGCAGCAGTGAGAAATGCTCGCTGAGGCGATCGCGGACGTACCAGACCGCCGCGCCGCCCGCCCGGTACCGCTCGACCTGACCGTCGATGCCCGCGGCGTCGATGACCTGGTCGTGCACCGGCTGCACCACCAGCACCGGGCACGCGGGCGTGCGATTGCCCAGGCGCAGCTCGTCGAACATGTCCTCGAGATCCGGCAGGATCTCCGCCAGCGGACGCCGCAGATAGTCGTCCATGCGGCGGCCCACCAGCAGCGGCAGCACCGCGATCGGGCCCAGGGAGCGGGCGCGGTCCAGCAGGCGACGGCCCTCGGGGGTGAAGTCGCGGCGCACCACCTCGGCCAGGGCCGGGTAGACCTGCTGCAGCGCGGCGATCACGATCGCCGGAAAGCCCGCGAACAGGCCGCCGTTCAGGTTCAGGAACACGTGGCGGGGATCACCGACCGGCGCGCCCAGCACCGCCCCGACGATATTCAGCTCGGGCGCGTACTCGGGAGCCATCTCCACCAGCCACGAACTGGCCATGCCGCCACCGGAATAGCCCCACACGCCCACCCTGGTGTCCGGGCGCAGGCCGAGCGGCGCGAAACGCAGTGCGGCGCGGACACCGTCGAGGCCGCGGTAGCCGGGCTCGCGCGCCACGCCGAAATTCCCCTGCGGCCCTTCATGATCGGCGATGCTGACCGCCCACCCGCGGCGCAGCGCGTTCGCGACCAGCAGCCATTCGAGCTGGGTGATGGAGCCGGGGGACAGGGCGCCGCGCTGCAGCGCGTAGGACGGGGCGCAGCGGTCGGTCACGGCGTCCATGGCGGTCTGGAAGGCCAGCAGCGGGCGCTCCGCATCCGGTTCGGCGCCCTCGGGCAGCAGCACGGTGGTGACCGCGACCTCGGGCCGGCCGTGCAGATCCTGGCTGCGGTACAGCAGCTGCCAGGCCGTCACGTGTTGCGGCACCAGGCCGAACAGCGCGATGTCGACCGGACGGCTGCGCAGAATCGTGCCCGCCGCGTGGCGGGCGAACCCGCGCGGCGGATGGAAGAAGGGGTCCCGGCCGGGCGGCAGCGGGCGGCTGCTCGGCCGCCCGGCCGCTGCCGGTCGTAGTGTCCCTTTCGGGCCCGGTGTCCCGGATGATTCGATGACGTCCGCATTGACGGTCATCGCCACCTCCCCTCGTCGCGCCCGGCCGTGGACCGAGAGGGATCGCCGCAGCCGTGCATCGGCCCTGATGCCGACCGAATCGCCAGAGTAGGGCAATCGCAGGTGTCTGTGAAGAGCGGTTGCGCCGAATTGTGCGGGCGCACAGAAGGACCCGGACCGGTCTGCTTCCTCACCGCCCGACCAGCGCGTTTGTGATCCGAAATGCCCACGCGCCCAGGGGCTTCCGGCTAGGCTGCCCGCGTGCCGGTCGGGCGATCTCCGCGCATCCAGGTGACGGGCCGGGCCCGTGCGGGCAAAACCACCCTGCGACATGCACTGTCGCTGCTCACCGCTGAAGAAACCCGACCGGTCGACCAGCCCGGGCAACCGGACCCCGCACTCGACGCCGATCTCGTCCTCTATGTTCTCCCCGGACTGGCCGGCCACGCCGACCGCCGCCTGCTCGCCACCGTCCACCCGGACCGCACCCTTGTGGTACTCAACAAGGCCGATGCCATCGGCGTCCGCTGGCCCGACGCCGCCGCGGCGGCCGCCGACCTCACCGCTGAACTCGGTCTGCCCGTCTTCCCGGTGGTCGCGTCCCTCGCCGCGCGCACCCGCTCGGGCACCCTCACCGACGCCGACCTCCGCACCCTCCACCGCCATCGCGACCGCCCCGACCCACCCCTCACCCTCTCGCACGACCTCTTCACCGCTCCCGATCTCGCCCCCGACCTGGAATCCCGCCGAGCCCTCCTGGACCGCTGGGACCTCTTCGGCGTCTCCTGCGCCCTCGCGGCCCTCCGCCGCCACCCCGCCCTGCCTCCGCAGCTACTGCTGCAAATCCTCCACTGCGCCAGCGGAATAGACCCCCTCCACCACGAACTCCACCGCCGGTACGAGGCCGTCGCCGCCGCGCTCGGCGATTGATTCGCCCGGGGCCAAGCCGAATACGCCGCCGGATACGAATCAGCGGTGTTGATCCCCGAACCCCGCCCCGCTGACTCGCCGCCGCTGCACGGGCTCGAACTGCCGCCGTTGCAGCGGCCGGCCCCGGCCGATGTGGACCGGTCCGTCCGGGGCGGTGCACCCGTCGCCGAACCTCCCGCATCGCCGGCCGAGCTGCCCGCGGCGGTGGAAGCCGTTGTCATGCGCTGGAATCCGCACGGTCTGGCCCTGCTGCGGGCGATTGTCCCGGAGCCGCGGACCGGAGTCACCGCGATCGCGCTCCTCGGCGGCGACGAGTCGCACGCGGCGGCATTGCGGGTCGAGTTGGCTCGGTTCCAGCCGCGTATCGACCTCATCGTCGTCACAGCGGCCGGAGCCGGCGCCGAGGACGCCGATCCATCGGCCGCGACCGGCGCGGGACCCGGGGCGCGCCCGTGTCCGGTGGCGCTCGTCGTGCTCGACGCCGGGGCGCTGATCGGGGGCGAAATGCTGGCGCGGGTGCGGGCGCTGCGGGCGGACGGGACGCGGATCGTGTTCGCGCTGGATGGGATTCACGCGCATCGGCACTGGCGGGAGGTGCGGAAGCTGGATGTCGAGCTGCTGGCGAAGGCCGGTGGCGAGAGCGGGGCGGAGATCGTGCCGGTGTCGGCGCGGATGGCGGCGGTGGCGCGGGCGGCGGGGGATCCGGCGCTGCTGGACCGGTCGGGGGTGGGGCTGTTGCACGCGCGGCTGGTCGCGGCGGCCGGGGCGGGGGCGGTGGGGGATCAGGTGGCGATCGTGCGGGAGCGGGTGATGGCCGAGACGCGGCGGCGGATTCGGGCGCAGCTCGGGAAGCTGCGGGACGGCGGGGATGTGGCGGGGCTGCGGGAGGAGCGCGCGCGGCTGCGGGCGGTGAGTGACGGCGGGCGGGGCTCGGCCATGACGATCGTGCGGAATCGGCTGCAGTTGGCGCGAGTGGATCTGTTGCACGAGGTCGGAGCCAGAATCCGGGCACTGCACGGGGAGCTACGGGCCGAAATCGAACGCCTGCCGCGCAGCGCACACGCCGAATTTCCGCGGCATGTGAGCGATTCTGTGGAAAAACTCACACAGGAGACGGATCGGTCGATTCGCTCCAGGATCGGCGAATTGTGCCGTCAGGTCGAAGAATCCGTCGCGGAGGAATGGCATATATCTTTTCCGGCACCCGCGGAACGGGCGTCGAGGGCGGTTCCCGCGCCGGGTCCGCGGCTGCGAGGTGCGGAGGACCACCTGGTGATCGCGCTCGGCGCCTCGGCCGGCTTCGGACTGGGCCGGCTGGTGGTGGCTCCGCTGGCCCTGCTGCAGGCCTTCGACTTCGCGATCGTGCCGGTCAGTCTGCTCCTCGGTGCCGCCGCCGCGGGCTGGGTGGTGCGCGCCCGCCGGCACCTCGCCGATGGCGCTCACCTGCGGCAATGGGTGGCGGACGCGCTGGTCGACGCCCGGGCGCAGCTGGAACAGCGGGTCGCCACGGCCCTGGTCGACGCCGAGGAACGGCTCACCGACGAGGTGCTCGGCAGTGCCACCGCGCGCATGGTGGAAACCGATCTGCGGGTCGGTGAATTGGAGGCGCAATTGCGGCAGGCGGCCCAGCGGCGCCCCGCTTTACTGCTGGCATGCGACCGTGACCTGGCCGCACTTGAATTCGCTCAGCGCCTGGTCGGAGGTTTCGACCCGGTACCGAGTGGACAACCCGATTCCGTACACCCCGATATATGGCGTTAACCTCTATGGCAGGAACCAGGGCATCCGTTGCGTTCTTGTACGCGCGTCCAGCCGGTACGGGCAAGCGTCGAGACCAGTGGGAGCCCTGCCGCAATTGGTGGCACTCGGTGTCGCGAGCCGTGGTCCTCGGCTCGATGACCTCGGGGCCGCCCATCTCAGGAGAGTTTTCATGACCTCAGCGACCATTCCTGGTCTTCACGATGGCACCGCGCCCACCGAGCACAAGGAACTGCTTGCCTGGGTACAGGAGGTCGCAGAACTCACCCAGCCCGACCGCGTGGTCTGGTCGGACGGTTCCGACGAGGAGTGGGACGCCCTCACCACCAAGCTGGTCGAGGCGGGCACCTTCAAGAAGCTGAACGAGAGCAAGAAGCCCAACTCGTTCCTCGCACTCTCCGACCCCTCCGACGTCGCCCGCGTCGAGTCCCGCACCTACATCTGCTCGAAGACCGAGGCCGACGCCGGTCCGACCAACAACTGGGTCGACCCGGCCGAGATGCGCGCCACCATGACCGAGCTGTACCGCGGCTCCATGAAGGGCCGCACCATGTACGTGGTGCCCTTCTGCATGGGCCCGCTGGGCGCCGAGGACCCGAAGCTGGGCGTCGAGATCACCGACTCCGAGTACGTCGTGGTGTCGATGCGCGTGATGACCCGCGCCGGCAAGGCCGCCCTGGAGAAGCTCGGCGCCGACCGGCCGTTCGTGAAGGCGCTGCACTCGCTGGGCGCGCCGCTGGCCGAGGGCCAGGCCGACGTGCCGTGGCCGTGCAACGACACCAAGTACATCACCCACTTCCCCGAGGACCGCGAAATCTGGTCCTACGGTTCGGGTTACGGCGGCAACGCGCTGCTGGGCAAGAAGTGCTACTCGCTGCGCATCGCCTCGGCCATGGCGCACGACGAGGGCTGGCTGGCCGAGCACATGCTCATCCTCAAGCTGATCTCGCCGGAGAACAAGGCGTACTACGTGGCCGCCGCGTTCCCGTCGGCCTGCGGTAAGACCAACCTCGCCATGATCCAGCCGACCATTCCGGGCTGGCGCGCCGAGACCCTCGGCGACGACATCGCGTGGATGCGTTTCGGCCAGGACGGGCAACTCTATGCCGTCAACCCGGAGTTCGGCTTCTTCGGCGTCGCGCCGGGCACCAACCACTCCTCCAACCCCAACGCGATGGCCACCATCGACGCGGGCAACACCGTCTACACCAATGTCGCGCTGACCGACGACGGCGACGTGTGGTGGGAGGGCCTGGAGGGCCAGCCCGATCACCTGATCGACTGGAAGGGCAACGACTGGTACGAGCGCGAGTCGGAAACCCTGGCCGCGCACCCGAACTCGCGCTACTGCACCCCGATGTCGCAGTGCCCGACCCTGGCCCCCGAGTGGGACGACCCGCAGGGCGTGCCGATCTCGGCCATCCTCTTCGGCGGCCGCCGCAAGACCACCGTCCCGCTGGTGACCGAGTCCTTCGACTGGCAGCACGGCGTGTTCATGGGCGCCACCCTGTCCTCGGAGCAGACCGCCGCCGCCGAGGGCAAGGTCGGCACCGTGCGCCGCGACCCGATGGCCATGATCCCGTTCATGGGCTATCACGTGGGTGACTACATCGGCCACTGGATCAACCTCGGCAAGAACGCCGACGCCCAGAAGCTGCCGAAGATCTTCTACGTCAACTGGTTCCGCCGCGGCGAGGACGGCCGCTTCCTGTGGCCCGGATTCGGCGAGAACTCCCGCGTGCTGGAGTGGATCGTCAACCGCATCGAGGGCACCGCGGAGGCCGAGGCCACCCCGATCGGCAATGTCCCCACCGCCGCCAACCTCGACCTCGAGGGCCTGGACGTGAACACCGCCGACGTCGACGAGGCGCTCGCGGTCAACGTCGAGGAGTGGAAGCGGGAGATCCCGCTGATCGAGGAGTGGTTCGAGTTCATCGGCGACAAGCTGCCCTCCGGCATCCGCGACGAGTTCGAGGCCCTGAAGCAGCGTCTCGCCTAGGGGCATGACGAAAACGGCTCGCCCGCACTGAGAGTGCGGGCGAGCCGTTTGTGTTATGGGACGGGACGACTGATTTCGGGTGGCGAGGGTAACTCGCCGGGTACACCCGAAATTGTGTCGGCTCGTAACCGCCGGCACGGGTGCACGTCTGGAAACGGCACCCGAGCCGCCGGCTAAAGGCTCGCGGAGGCGGGCGGCATGAGCAGGGACTTCTGCTCGCAGTAGGCGTCGAGGCCCTCGGGGCCGTTCTCGCGGCCGATGCCGGAGGTCTTGTAGCCGCCGAAGGGGGCGCAGGGGTCGAAGGCGTACCAGTTGATGGCGTAGGTGCCGGTGCGGACCTTGGCCGCGATGGCGGCGCCGTGTTCGATGTCGGTGGTCCAGACCGAGCCGGCGAGGCCGTAGTCGCTGTCGTTGGCGATGGCGACGGCCTCCTCCTCGGTGTCGTAGGGGAGGACCGAGAGGACCGGGCCGAAGATCTCCTCGCGGGCGATGGTCATGGCGTTGGTGACGTCGGCGAAGACGGTGGGGCGGACGTACCAGCCGGGGAGGTCGGCGGGGCGGTCGCCGCCCAGGATCAGGCGCGCGCCCTCGTCCTGGCCCTTGGCGATGTAGCCCTCGACGCGCTCGCGCTGCTTCTCCGAGATGAGCGGGCCCAGTTGGGCATTGGGGTCGTCGGGCAGGCCGACCGGGAGCAGGCCCACGGAAGCGGTGAGGGCGTCGAGGATTTCGTCGTAGCGGCCGCGCGGGGCGAGGATGCGGGTCTGGGCCACGCAGGCCTGGCCGCTGTTCATCAGGCCCGCGAAGGCGAGCTTGGGCATGTCGGCAATGTCCATGTCGGGCAACAGGATCGCGGCGGACTTGCCGCCCAGCTCCAGCGAGCAGCGCTTGAGCTGGCTGCCCGCGATGGCGGCGATCTTGCGGCCGACCGCGGTACTGCCGGTGAAGGTGACCTTGTCCACGCCCGGGTGGGAGACCAGGTATTCGGCGGCGTCGGCCTCGGCGGGCAGCACCGACAGCACACCCTCGGGCAGGCCGGCCTCGGCGAAGATGTCGGCGAGCAGGTTGGCGGCCAGCGGGGTGAGCGGTGCGGGCTTGAGGACGACGCTGCAGCCGGCCAGCAGGGCGGGCGCGAGCTTGTTGACGGCCAGGAAGAGCGGGACATTCCAGGCGATCACGGCGGCGACCACGCCGACCGGTTCGCGGGAGACCCGGGTGGTGCCGAACAGGCCGGTGCGAGATTCGGTCCAGGGGAAGGACTTTCCGAGCCCGGCGTAGAAGTCGAGGGTGGCGCGGGCGGGGACGTAGTTGAGGGTGCTCGCGGCCAGGGCGGGCGCGCCCATCTCGGCGGAGAGGGCGGCGGTGAGGTCGCCGGCCTTCTGATCGAGCAGGGCGACGACGCGGGTCAGCAGGGCGGCGCGCTCCTCCGGCGGGGTGGCCGGCCAGGGTCCGCTGTCGAAGGCCCGGCGGGCCGCGGCGACCGCGGCGTCGACGTCGGCGCGGGTGACGACGGGCACGCTGCCGACGGTTTCCAGGGTTGCGGGCGAGACGACGGGCAGGGTGTCGGCGCCGGCCGGCGCGGTCCAGCGGCCACCGATGAACAGACTCTGGTACTCCATGAGAACACGTTACAGTTTTGCGCTCGGTGCTGTCCCCCGCATGTGGGGCAAATGTCCCGCTGACCGGGATCTTCTTTGAAATTGGACTCCTCGGTTTCTAAGTCGTCCGGTTACCGGCGCGGCGAAACCTGATTCGGATTCGGGGTTGCCCGGCAGTGGCCTATGCTCGGCTCGGTACGCCTTTCTCCACCAATCCGGTCGGTTGCTATCTAATAGCTCTTCGAAAGGTAGATCCCCGCATGTCCGATGTGCGCCTCGACGACTTCCTGCTCGGTGAGCTGTCCGATGTCGATTCACCGGATACCAGCACTCCCATGCAGCGGGCTGCGGGTCAGTTGCAGCGGGTGCTGCCGCCGGGGTGGCGCGTCGAGGTGGTGGAGGCGACCTATCCGACGGTCCGGAAGGGGCAACCCGTCCTGCGACTTCGATTGCCCAAGGACTGATCCGCTCCGGATGTGCAGGGGTGTAAGTCATTCCGCATCCTTGCGGCAAACTGGTAGCAGTCCGCAATATCGAATTCCAACCTGTTGGTTCGCTTTTCGCCGAACGCACTATTGCATTCGGCAGCCGCAGCGAGCATGCTTTATAGCTACCGTGGATAGCTCGCTCGATTCATGAACCGTTACCGCACAGGGGAGTCCGAGTCATGGCGGTGCAAGTGGTCGGCAGATCGCTGATGACCAGCGATCTCACGCCGCATCAGGCGAAAAGCGTCGGCGCAGGCGGTTGGGTGGTGTCCTTCCTGCCGGGCCGGACCCTGACCACCGAGCAAGCCGCCGCCGCATTACAGGCGGCCGAAGCGGTTGCCACCGTGAACGCCCTCGCCGGTCAGGTCGGCCTGACCGCCTTGGAGACGGTCGGGTTGGCTACCCAGGAGTCACCGTGGGGCGAACCCGAACCCTGCACCGGTCTACGCCGGATCTGGCGGCGCGGATTCTCCATACGCTGACCGCGGCAGCTTGGTCGCCACCACCACCAGGTTGCTGACCAGCAGCTCCCGCAGTAGCGGGACGTGCACCATCCACCAGGCCCAGCGCGGGTGATAGCGCGGGAACACCGCGAGAATCCCGATGTCGTCCGGAGTTTCGCGCGCCCACCGCACCCCCTCGGCAGCCCGCACCGCGAACAGCGAACGCCCGAAACGGTTCTTCGGCTCCCGCCCGTGCGTGCGCCGATACCGCCGCGCCGCGTACTCCCCGCCCAGGTAATGCCACGGCCCGGTCTCGTGGCCGCCGAACGGCCCGTGCCACACCGTGTACGAAAAGACCATGAGGCCACCGGGTTTGGTGACCCGCAGCATCTCAGCGGCCATCACCCACGGCTGCGGCACGTGCTCGGCCACATTCGAGGAGATGCAGATCTCCACCGCGTCATCGCGGAACGGCAGCGCCATCCCCGACCCGCGCACCGAGCCCGCGACCCGCAGACCGGCCGCGTGCATCTCCGACGGATCCGGCTCCACCGGCAGATAGCGAGCCCCCGCCCGGCCGAACTCTTCCGCGAAATAGCCCGGACCGCCGCCCACATCCAGCACGATCGTCCCGCGCAGCGACTTCCCGGTCAGATCCCGGTAGAAGTCCGACACCAGATCGGCGGTATCGGCCGCCACCCCGCCGTAGAACACGGCCGGATCGGACTGCTCGAACCGGAAACTGCTCAGCAGCCGTAGCGACCGGCGCAGCGTCGCCCGGCGGGCGAATCGCGGGCGACGCGGTCTGGTCTGATCGGCTCGAAGCACGGCGGCAAGTTTCGCACAGCCGCGCACCGGCCCGGACACCCGCTCACAACCTCGCACCGCGGCATCGATTCGCGGCACGCGCAGGTCGGATGACCACTGCTGGCCCGGAACGGGCGGGCGCGCTATATGGTGGAGCCCATTGTCCGCCTGTCCCCGACCGACCCTGACCCCCTGGAGATCCGCCCGTGCGTGAAGTGCTGCTGCTGTGCTGGCGCGACACCGGGCATCCGCAGGGCGGCGGGAGTGAGCGGTATCTCGAGCAGGTCGGGGCACAGCTGGCCGCACGCGGTGTCAAGGTCACGCTGCGGACCGCGGGCTATCCCGGTGCGGCAAAGCGGGAGTCGATCGACGGCATCGAGATCAGCCGGGGCGGTGGGCGGTTCACGGTGTATCCGCGGGCGCTGGCGGCCATCGCGCTGGGCCGGTTCGGGATCGGCCCGCTCAAGGGATTGCGGCCCGACGCGGTCATCGACACCCAGAACGGCATCCCCTTCTTCGCCCGGGCCGCGACGGCAGTGCCGACCGTGGTGCTCGTGCATCACGGGCACCGCGAGCAGTGGCCGGTGGCTGGGCGGCTGGTCGGGCGGATCGGCTGGTGGATCGAATCGCGAGTGTCGCCGCGTGTGCACCGCGGCAATCAGTACCTGACGGTTTCGCTGCCGTCGGCCGAGGAGCTGACCGCGCTCGGGGTGGCCGGGACGCGGATCGCGGTGGTGCGCAATGGCGCCGAACCGATTCCCGCGCAGGTGCCGGCCGGCGACGACGCCACCCGCACCGCGCACCCCAGCATCGTGGTGCTCTCGCGGCTGGTGCCGCACAAGCAGATCGAGGACGCCATGGCCGTGGTGGCCGGGCTGCGCGGGCGGATCCCGGGCCTGCACCTCGACGTGGTCGGCGACGGCTGGTGGGCCCCCAATCTGCGCGCCCACGCGCACGAGCTCGGGATCGCCGAGGCGGTCACCTTCCACGGCCACGTGGACGAGGACGAGAAACACCGGCTGCTGGGCCGCGCCTGGGTGCATGTGCTGCCCTCGCGCAAGGAGGGCTGGGGGCTGGCGGTCATCGAGGCGGCCCAGCATGGGGTGCCCACGGTCGGGTACCGCAGTTCACGCGGGCTCACCGACTCCATCGTGGACGGCGTGACCGGGCTGCTGGTCGACGATCCGGCCCAGCTCGTCGAGGCCGTGGGCGAACTGCTCGGCGATCCGGAATCCCGGATGGTGCTGGGGGAGAAGGCGCGGGCGCGGGCGCGGGAATTCTCCTGGGAACAGACCGGGAACGGCGTCTACGAGGTGCTGTCCGCGGTGACGCGCGGCGATCGGGTGAGCGGATTGATCGCGCCCGCGCGAGTGTGATTCGCGGGCATCGGAATTCGGCAAAGTCGCGACGCGTTTCTCCTATGGTTCATAGCATCGAGGCATGTGGATCATTCTCGTCATTGCGTTAGTCAGCATTGTCGTGATCGGGGTGGGATTCGCGCTCGGCTTCCCCCGGGACTGACCGCCGTGTGACGGAATGGATTGCGGCGGTGAGGAATCCGCCGGCCAGCAGCGCGGCCCACAGCAGATGCGCGGCGCCCGACACGCGGCGATTCGCGGCCGCGGCGTCGTGAGCGGCGATTTCGCCGGGTACCCGGTACAGCTGCACATCCCGGTCGGCGTAGACCGGATTCAACTGCGCCAGAGTCGTTTTCGATTCACCCATCGGTCCGGGCGTACCGCCCTCGACCAGCACCCAGCCGACCCCCAGCTCGGCCAGCCGGTTCGCGGATCCGCCCTGCAACAACAGGTTCTCCACCTTCCGGGCCCGCTCGCCCTCGCCGGACACCACGCCGCCGCGCACGGGAAGTTCGCCGGTTTGCAGCACATCTCGCTTCAGCATGCGCGGAGCCGGATCCAGGACCGGCGCACTTCCCGAATACCGGAACTTCCGGAACATCCCGCCCGGCAGCACCGCGACATCACCCGGCGCGTCGACCGCGCCGGCCACCCGCTGCCATCCGGCCGGATAATGCACCGGCCGCAGCGCGCCCCCGACTCCCCACGCCAGATCCGGCAGTGTGAGGAACAGGATCGCGAGGAAGAGCACTGCGGCCCCTCCGGTTCGCGCCCGCGGCGACGCGGCGCTCGCACCGTCCACGACCATGGTGGAAATCCAGCGCCCCACCACCCGGCATCCGGCGGCCGCGCACAGGACATACGCAGGAACGGCCAGCGCCACGAACTTCTGGGTATCCCGCAGCAGCCCGGCCCCCGGCACCCTCGTCACCAGAAACTCGCCCGCCGACAACCCCCACCCGGTAGCCCCCAGCGCGGGCAGCACGATCGCCGCCACCGCCAGCCAGACCAGCCGCCGCCGGGCAACCCGCGCCTCGTCGTGCCGCGGATCCCGGGAAGATCCACCATCCGGCACGCTGCCCCGTCCGGCCGTGTCGTTCGGAGGAACAATGGTGTGATCCGGGTCGTGGGCCGCTGTGCCCGAACGAGATTCGACGTCCGCATCCGGCACGCTGCCCGGTTCGGCTGTGTCGTCTGGCCGTACGCCGGTGCGATCCAGGTTGTGGGCCGCTGCGCCTGAACGGGATTCGGAGTCCGTGCCGGCGCCGAGGACCGCGCGTACGCCGGTTGCCACGAGAGCGAGCAGCAGCACGGTTGCGACCAGGGCGAAGAAGGTGGTGCGCGACCCGGGTACGGCGGTGCTGTTCCAGATGCCACCCAGACCGGCGAGGCTGCCGAGGGTGCCGAGCCAGGGTTCCGCGCGGGCCGCGAAGGCGGCGATGCCCGCCGGATCCGAGGGTTCCGCGCCCGCACCCGACAGTGCCGTCGCTGTCAGCCACGGGGCCGCCGACAGGATCCACAGTGCCGCCATGACAGGCAGATTCCGCTTGCCGACCAGCAGTAGTGCCACCAGCCCCGCGAGCAGCGATCCGGTCGGAGTGAGCCCCGCCGCGGCGAGAAACCCTGCCGGCCCGGCCCACGCACCGAGCCCGCCCGCCCGCCCGGCGGTTGCGGAGCGCGCACGTAAGCGAGTGGCGAGCAGGGCAATCCAGGGCAGCGCCGCATAACCGGTGAGGAGGCTCCAATGGCCCTGTAAAAGGCGCTCGGCCACATAGGGATTCCAGATGGCGACGGTCGCCGCCACCAGCTGTGGGCCCAGCGATACGCGGAGCAGGTCGCGGGCCAGGCAGGCCGCACCCCAGCCGGCCAGCCACAGCGCGGTCAGCAGTATCGCTTTGACGAGCAGGCCGCCGTCCACCACCGTCGATCCGACGGCGATCAGCGCGTCCTGCGGCACGGCGCGCGGCGCGGCATCGCCGAGCCCCAGCGCGGAATCGGTGAGATACGACCGCGGTGTACTGACCGCGTCCCGCAGCAGCAGGTATCCGGACCCGAGCAGTGGCCCCAGCACGATCAGCGCGAGCACCAGGCTGTACCCAGCGGGTACCAACCTGACCCAACCCCGCTCCCGGCCCTGCGAACTCACACCGGCACCCTACGTTCCGTTCGGCCCGAGTTCGGGGACCCGCGTTGGGTTCTCGGTCTCGTCGCGCGCGCCTCGCAGGGCCAGACCGGTGATCACCAGGGTCGTGAGGGCAGCCGTCGCCGTGGCGATGACGATCAGCGACAGCACCGAGTGCGCGCAGGTCAGCATGACCGCGATCCCCACGCCGAGCCCGACCCAGGTGATAGCGGCCGGTGCCGTCCGGTCGGCGGCGATCGCCGACAGCAGGGCGGCCTGCAGGACCGCCAGCAGCGCGCCCTCGAGCGCGAACAGCCACAGTAGTCCCTCGATCGGTGCGTAATCGCGCCCCGCGAACAACGGGGCCAGGGGCGCGGCCACCGCCGCCCCGAGGACCGTGACGGCCCCGATCCCCACCAGCACCGCCAGCGCCGACCGCACGGCGCGCACGGAGTGCTGCGGGTGCGCCATCTTCGGATACAGCACCACGCCGACCGCCTGCGGCAGCCAGAACGCGATCTTCGCGGCAATGGCCCCCAGCGCGTAGCGCCCGGCGTCGTTCTCGTCCAGGATGATTCGCGACACCAGCAGATCCGCCGCCGACAAAGCCGTCAAGGCCGCTTGCACCTGCACGGCCCGGAACACCGCCGCGACGCCGAGCCCCAAGGCCGCCGTCCGGCGCGGTGCCGCGGATCCGGAATCTGCTCCCGGAGGCGGGGCTACGGCCGGAACTTCCTCGGTGACAGCGGGACTCGACCAAGTCGGTGAGCCGGAGGTGCTGCCGTCGCTGGCGTTCGGCAGGGTCGCGCCAGCCTCGCGGCCGTGGCCGGTCAGCGCGCGATCGGCGATCCGCCGGGCCACGATCGCCGCCAGGGTCGCACCACCCGCGCCGGCCCACAGCGCGGGCGCCGAACCGAAACCGCAGGCCAGCACGATCAGGGCGGGCGTCACCCGGACGATCGTCGCTCCGCCCAGTACGGTGGCCAGCTCCCGGAACCGGCTGCGCCCCTGCAGGATTCCCTGCTCGCCCGCGAGCAGCACCAAGGCCGGCGCGGAAAACAGCGCACCCGCCGACGCCGCCACACCGACCTTCAGCACCGCGCCGACCACCGGAACCAGCACCAGCGCCACCACCGCGACCAGGCCGGCGCAGCGCGCGGTCAACTCTCGCGCGGCGCGCACCGGTGCACCCCGCACCACCTCCCGCGCGACCACGTTCTGCAGTGCGAGCGCGGGCACCGCGCACAGCATCTGCACCGCCAGCAGGCTCGCGAACGAGCTGTATCCCGACACCCCCAGCCATCGGCTGGCGAGCAGCTGCAGCAGGTATCCCGCCACGTTCGCGGTCATCGCCCCCGCCGTCACCAAGGTCAGGTCCTTGACCACGGGCAGACGGCGTACAACGGGCACGCCCGCAATGCTCCCATCCGTCTCGACCACCCCGGCCGCGCACCCCTGCGCCGCGCTCCCGCCCCTGTGCCGCCGCTATCGACCAGCGCGGGACCGTCAGCAGCACCTCGGGCGGAAACGGAAGCGGCCCAGCACCTTCACAGGTGCTGGGCCGCGGTGAACCGGGAGCCGCTAGGGCTTCTTGTTCATGTCGATCTGCTGGGTCGGGGCGTCGAAGTTGCCGGGACCGCCGGACGGGGCCGGGGCGACGCGGCGGACCGGGGTGCGCCCGTTGCCGTTCTTGCCGAGGAAGCCGAGCAGCAGGCCGACGATCAGGAACACCAGGGCGAGGACGCCGAGGATGATCGGCAGGATGCGGCCGTACAGCGACAGCTTGTCGATGTTGTCCTTGGCCACCGAGATCTGCGACTCGATGGTGTTCTCGTCGAATACCAGGGTCGACTTCAGGGCGGTCACCTCGGGCTTGTCACCACTGCGGGCGTAGAACAGGTGAATCTGCTCCTGGCCCTTGATGACGGTGCCGGTCCGCGGCTCGACCCACAGGTCGCGGGTGTTGGTGTAGAAGCGCGCCATGGTGACGTCGCCGTCGCCCTCCACGCCCCACTTCTCGGCGGGCAGGGTCAGCTTGTTGGTCGGCGAGTTGGCGACGGTGGAGAGATCGGTGACCGGCACGGCCATCTGGAAGTGGTAGACCTTCAGATTGTTGATCTCGGTCTCTTCGACGTAGTTGATGTCGTAGGTCTTGCGCACGTTCAGATCGAAGTACGGGTAGGTCTTCTTGTCCGTGCCGATCGGGAAGCGGTACTGGAGGCCGGTGTGCTGCACCGGGTCCATCACGCTCTCGCCCTTCTTGTCGACCGTCACGCCGATCGCACCGTTGGGGCCGCCGTCCACCGACTCCACCGGCTCACCGGTCTTGCGGTCCACGGTGACGCGGTCGATGGTCGCGGTCAGCAGGCCGGTGTCGCCCTGCTTGTCGGTGCGGCGCAGGGTCTGACCGGCCTGGATGGTCATTTCCGAAGCGTCCGACGGGTCTTCGACGGTGAGGAAGCGCTGCGAGACGAGCGGGACGTTCTGGTCCACCTTCGCCGAGCCCGTTCCCGAGGTCAGCGACTTGGAGTCCAGCACCTCACTGGGAGCGCCGTTCTGCGGATTGGTCGCGACGGTCGTGATCTCCAGGTCCAGCGGGGTCTTCGCCAGCCGACTGACCGTATAGGTGGGGACCATGATCGCGGCGACGAGCAGCATCGCACCGAGCCCCACGAGTACGCAGGCCACCGTCCTTCTGGTACCGGCACTGAGTGCCATGCAGGTTCTCCTCGTCGTCGAACACGTGTTTCCTCCAGTACTGCGGTCGCCGCGCAGCACTCGTGAGCCCAGACACTAACAGTCCGAGCGGTCCCAGAGTGTGGCCGAGGCCGGAAAACTCCCCGAAATAGCCGCCCGGTGCGGTCGTGCGGCGGCGGCCGGGCGCTCGGGCGAACGGCGACAGGGCAGACTGGGGCGCGATGACGACCACCCTGAATCCCGAGACGAACCCGATCCCGGCCGAGCCGCCCGCGGCCCGTCTGGGTCGCTTCGTTCCGGCACTCGAGGGCATGCGTGCGCTGGCGGCGCTGGGGGTGGTGCTCACCCACGTGGCCTTCCAGACCGGCGCCACCGGGCAGCCGGTGCTGGGCCGGGTGTGGGAGCGATTCGACATGGCGGTCGCGGTGTTCTTCGCGCTGTCGGGATTCCTGCTGTGGCGCCCGCACGCCGCCGCGGCCCGGGGACAGGGTCGCGCGCCGAGCGCCGGACGATATCTACTGCATCGCGCGGCCCGTATCCTGCCCGCCTACTGGGTGGTCGTGGGCGTGGTGCTGATCCTGCTGCCCAGCGCGGCGCACACCGCGGGGTTGCGGGTGTGGCTGTCGAATCTCGGTCTGCTGCAGGTGTTCGTGCCCTTCACCCTGACCGACGGACTCACCCAGATGTGGAGCCTCTCGGTGGAAGTCGCCTTCTACCTTGTGCTTCCGCTGCTGGCGTTCGCCCTGGTCTGGTTGCGCGGGCAACGGGCGCGGCTGCGGGTGCCGGTGGTGCTGGGGCTGGGATTGCTGTGCCTGGGCTGGAACTTCCTGCCGGTGCCCACACCCGAGGGCATTCACGCCGACAACTGGCTGCCGGGCTATCTGCCGTGGTTCGCGGCGGGCATGCTGCTGGCCGAACTCGCCGACCTGCCCGCCCCGCGCTGGCGGCGGGTGGCCGGGAACCAGTGGCTGATGTGGCCGCTCGCGTTCGTGGCCATGCTGCTGGCGGCCACCGATCTGGCGGGTCCGGCGGGTCTCGTGCACGGGCAGCCGTGGCAGTACGTCATGAAGATGGCGCTCGGCGCGGTCATCGGGTTCGGCCTGCTGGCCCCGCTGGTGCTGCGGCCCGATCGGCGGCACCGGGTGCTGGAGGGCCGGGTCGCCGCGACGCTCGGACGCTGGTCGTATGGCATCTTCATCTGGCATCTCGCCGTGCTGTCGATCATCTTCCCGGTGTTCGGCATCGTGCCGTTCCACGGGCATTTCGTGGCGGTCTACCTGCTGACCGTGGCCTTCACGCTGCCGCTGGCGGCCGCCAGCTACGCCCTCGTCGAGGAACCCGTCCGGCAGTGGATGCGCCGCCGCTCCGGTTGAGCGGCAGCACGATTCATCGGCGCGGCGGCGCTCCGATTCAGCGGCGTGGCGGCAGGGCCGCGATCCCCACCGCGATCACCGCGACCAGCGCCGGGAACTGCACCCACAGCGAACCGCCGGCATAGCCCTCCAGCGAACGCCAGGGCCCGGTCGACAGCGCGGCCGCGGAGATGGCGGTACCGCCGGCCGCGATCGCCACCAGCGCCCGCGGCAGCACGTGCGGCCGGAGCCGGTCGGCCATCAGGCCGAACAGGGTGAGCACGAGGGCGACCGGTCCGGCGATGAGACCGGCCCCGGCGGCCAGTCCCAGCCCTGCGACGGTGCGACTGCGCCAGGTGCGCGGCGGCGGCCCATCGTCGCGGACGGGCGAGCGCGCACCCCGGAATGCCAGCACGATCAGCGGAATCAGCAACAGCAGGCCGCCGAAGATGGCCAGGCGATACCAGCGATCGGTGGGGAATGCGACGGTGATCGGGCCCGTGGTTCCGGGCGGCACCAGCCACGCCTGCTGCCAGCCGTTGATCACCACGGGCTGCAGCGTGTGGCCGTCGGCGGACTTGGCCTGCCATCCGACATTCGTGCTCAGCGGCAGCACCAGCACTTGCGTGCCGGCACTACCGTTCGGATCGGCCACCGGGGCGAGCGGCGGGGTGCGGTCCAGGCGCAGTTCGTCGACGGTGAACAGTTCGGTCGGCGCGACCGCGACATCCACACGGCCGGACGGGAAGTCGAATCCGCTCTCGCTTGTCGCATCGTTGGCGCTGTTCGCGTCGGCCGCGCACACGGTGGCGGGCAGCGGTGCGCCGGAACGCAATTCGGCGGCGGTGCCGGTCACCGTGGTGTGCAGGGTACGGCCCGCGGCGGCGATGGTGGGCCCGTGCGCGCAGTCGATGGTGAGGAGCCGGCCGGGATCGGCGGGGGCGGGGTAGTCGGGGCCCAGCACGTTCACCTCGGCCAGGCCGGGCGGCTGCTCCTGCGCGAAACCCAGTGCGGTGCGGTCGAGTACGCCGTCCCAGGTCTGGATGCTGACCTCGATGCGATCGGTGACGTAGGGGTGCAGATCCACCCGGCTGGTCGCGCCGGAGTCCGGATTCACGGTGCGCACCTGCGGGCCGTCGCCGAGATTCACCGAGACGGAGGTGGGGTGCGCGGGCAGATCGCCGCGCGACGGCGTCACCTCGAGGCCGGTCACCAGGGTCGGGGCCGGAAGTTCGATGGTGAGTGTGGGTTTGGGCCCCGCCGGATTGCGGACGGTGGTCTCGGGCGCGGTCCAGCTGGTGCTCGGGTCCCCGTCGGTGGCCGCGAGGGCGGAGCCGCGCGGGTCGCCGACATCGGCGCGGCCGCGGGCGATGGGCCGGTCCTGATCGGTGAGCAGCGCCTCCAGCGCCGGACCGGGACGGGTGTGCACGATCAGGTCCGGGGACACGGTGACCGGCTGCGGTACCTGCAGGGTGCGTTCGAACAGGCCCGGCTCCTCGGCGGCCAGGGCCAGGCCCTTGCTGCACCGGACGCGGTCGGGGGAGTCGAAACAGGCGCTGCGGCCGGGGAATTCCTGTCCCAGGTCCCAGCCGCGCACCTGCGTGTCGGCGGGGGCGGGCGGCAGTACCGTGCGGTGCCGGATGTCCACGGTCGCCGGGTTCTCGCGGTCGGCGTAATCGTCCAGGCTCAGTTCGCTGATCCCGAACTGGCCGCCGGCGCTGCCGTCCTCGGTGTGCACGGCGGTGATCTTGATCCAGTCGGTGCGTCCCGGCGGCAGCGAGATCGCCACCGGCGTACCGGGTTCGGTGATGCGGGCCGCCACCGTGCCCTTGGCGGTCTCCACCTCCACCCACTTCACCGGGCTGCCGATGGCGGCCGCGCTGGTGGTCAGCCGCAGCACCGCGGAACTGATCGGCTTGTCCAGATCCAGCCGGAGCCATTGCCCGACAGCGTGTTCGGCGCCATTGCTGATCCACGCGGTGGCCGGATCGCCGTCCACCACGGCCGCGGTCGAGCTGCCGGGCGCGGCACCGCCCAGCTGGGTGGCGTCACCGGCGGAACTGGAGGCGGTGATGGTCGCGCCGGACCATTCGCCCGCCACCAGCTGGGCGCCGGGCACGCGATAGTCGGGCACCAGATTGTGGGTGCGGCGGGCGTCGCCCGGGGCCCGCAGCGCCGAGTTGTGGTTGTCGACGCGCCCGAAGTCGGTCTCCCGGTCCATCGGTGTGTCGGTGATGGTGACCCCGTCCACCGGCAGTCCGGCGGTGGCGGCGTCAGCGGTCAGCACGGCCGGCCCCGCGGGCGCCGCGGGATTGCGGCGCAGCCGTTCCACCACCTCGGGACCGCCCTGGATCACCGGGACGCTGTCCAGCGGGACGGTGAACGCGCCCGGGAACGACGTCGGCGCGCCGACGCCGCTGCGTACCTGGGCGGGGGTGCCGGGCACGGCCGACCCGACGCGATAGATCTCGATCGCCGGGTATTCCGGGCGCAGATCGCCGTCCGCGACCAGGCCCTCCGCCCTGCCGGTCCCGATCGGATTCCCGAACTGGGCGACCTTGGTCAATCCGGGCGAGCCGTCGAGCGCGCGGTGGACCAGCATCGGCCGGGTGGAGCGCGAGGTCTCCGGGTCGAGGTCGTTGCGCAGCACCAGGATTCCGATGCCCTGCCCGGCCAGCGTCGCCGCCAGCCCCGCCGACGGCCGTCCGTCGGCAATGAGCCGCTGCACCGAATCCATGGCGCGGATCGCGCCGGGCGGGTTGAGCGGCACCGAATCCCGCACCGCCCACGGGGTGCTCGCCAGCGCCTGCAGGGGCTCGTCGCGGGTCAGACCCCACACCTGGCTGCCGAACGGCGCGCCCGGCACCACCAGTGCCCGGGTGTCGGAGGCGTTGTGCGCCAGCCAATCCGCGGTCTGCTGCCAGTACGCCGGGACCCGGTCGTAGCTGCCGCGCGGGGCGAGCTTGCCGGTCCAGGCCAGCGAGGTCGACAGCGTCAGCGCCGTCAGGATGAGCGCGGCGACCGCCACCATGCGGTCGCGCTCGGGATGCGCGAAGGCCCTGCGCCACACCGGCATCGGCACCGATGCGGGCAGCGGCACCCGGCTCAGCAGATGCGCGAGTCCCAGCACCAGCGGCAGCCGGATGAGCGGTTCCAGCTTGTGCACATTGCGCAGCGGCGCGCCGCCGGAGTCCAGGAAGACCCGCACCTGTTCCGCGAACGGCCCGCCCAGCTCACCCGCGTAACCCGCGCAGATGCCGGCCAGTCCGACGATCAGGATCAGGGCGAGCCGCCCGCGATTCGGCATGGACCGCATGGCCAGACCGGCCATGCCCGCCGCGGCCAGCAGGCCGGTGGCCAGCACCGCCGCGGGCTGGGTCACCAGCACCGCGCCCGCGATGCGCTCCGGGGAGACGAACGGGGTCCAGCTGTCGGTGCCGCGCAGCACCTCGCCCAGCGAGGCCCACTGCGTCGTCACGCCGGAGGATTCGATGTAGTCCAGGAACGGCGGACTCACCTTGCCCAGCAACAGCAGTGGCACCACCCACCAGAAGGTGCCCAGCACCAGCAGCGGAATCCAGGCGCGGGTGAAGCGCCACCACACTCGATCCGGCCGGTAGGACAACCACCACAGCGCCGCGGGCAGGAACGCCGCGGCCGTGGCCACCGCGTTCACCGAACCCATCAGCGCGAGCGCGAGGGCGCTGCCCGCGGGAGTCGCCATGCCACGCCGCGCGGGGCGCTGCATCGCGACGCCCAGGGCGGCGGGAGCCAGCAGCACCCAGGGCGCGAGCATCATCGGCAGCGTCTCCGAGGAGATCGAGCCGAGTGTCGTGAGCACGCGCGGCGAGAACGCGAACGCGACCGCCGCGATCACCCGCGAGCCCCGGCTCCCGATGCCGAGGGTCTCGCAGAGCCGGATGATGCCCCAGAATCCCGCGAGCAGCAGCAGCGCCCACCAGATGCGCTGGGTCGCCCAGCCGGGCAGGCCGAGCAGATGCCCGAGCGAGAAGAAGGCGCCGTGCGGGAAGAAGTAGCCGTAGGCCTGGTTCTGCACCTGGCCCATCGGGGCCTGGCTGCTCCACAGATGGGAGGCGCGGGCGAGAAAGCCCAGCGGATTCTGCGCCAGATCGTATTTCGTATCGGCGACGGTCTGCCCGGGCACCTGCAGGAAGGTCAGCAGGAAGGCGGCGATGACACTGCCGAGCAGCCAGCGGCGGCCCAGCGGGGCCGTGCCGGCAGAGTCCTGAAGTGTCGTCGGAGACCGGTCCTCGCCCGGACCGGTCACATCGGACTGTGAGTCTTCGGGTTGGCCTGGTTCGGAGGTCGTCCGGTCAGCGTGAGCCGTACTCAACGTTGTTCAATAGCGACGAGCCCGCCTCGCCGCTGCGATCGATCTCGGGCCGCTTGTCCTGCGAAGCCGCCATTGTGATGACCAGGACCGCCGCCAGCCCGACCAGGGCTCCACCGACAGCACTCGCTGCACCAGGAACGGCAAACTTCATCGCGGTACTCCCAACATCGGACGCATGCGTAACCGGGCCAACCTAGCAGGTTTTGCCCCTCGGGCTCCCCGCAACCCCGAGCCTGCGGCGCGCATGTTGTCGGATGCCATGGTGACGACTGATTTCGTGACGGTCGGGGTAACTCGCCGGAGACCTCCAGAATGGGTTCGGCTCCCAACCGCCGGCACGCGTGCTCAGCGCTTACATCTCCCAGCCGTGCGCGGAAGTCTCGGGGAGGCGGGTGAGCGCGCCCAGGAAGGTGCGGAGCTTGGCGGTCGTCTCGTGGAGTTCGGTGTGCGGGTCGGAGGCGGCCACGATGCCGCCGCCGCCGAAGGCGCGCAGGGAGCAGGCGTCGGCGGCGAGTTCCGCGCAGCGGATGGCGACGAACCAGTCGCCGTCGCCGGCCGCGTCGCACCAGCCGACCGCGCCGCCGTAGAAGCCGCGGTCGCCCTCGAGGTCGGCGATGGCGTCCAGGGCCAGGGCGGTCGGGGTGCCGCAGACCGCGGGGGTGGGGTGCAGCAGGACCGCGAGGTCCAGGGCGGTGGTGGCCGGATCGCGCAGCACGCCGCGAATGGGGGTGGCCAGGTGCCAGACCTCGGGTGTGGACAGCAGTTCGGGCCCGTCGGGGATGGTCAGCTCGGCGCAGACGGGTGCCAGCAGTTCGCGGATCCAGTCGATGACGAAGGCGTGCTCGTCGCGATTCTTGGTACTGGCCAGCAAATCCCGGGCTTGGGCCGCGTCCGCCTCCGGATCGGCGAGCCGGGGCAGGGTGCCGGCCAGCGGGTGCAGGGTGACCGCGCGGCCGTGCCGGGAGATCAGCACCTCGGGCGTCGCGCCCAGCAGCGTGTCGCCGGGGCGGCCCGCCGCCGACAGGTCGACGGCGTAGACGGCGGCCCGCGGATGCCGGGTCACCAGGTGCGCGGCGATCACCTCGGGCTCCAGCGGGGCCTGTGCCTCGGCCAGTAGCGACCGGGCCGCCACCACCTTGCGCAGCGGCTGCTGCGGATCGCTCAGCTGCTCCACGAGTCTCGTCACACGCGCGACATGCTCTGCGGCACTGGGCATTTCGGAGACGATCCGGACCTCGGGCAGGTCCGGCAGGGCGGCCGGACGCCACGGTCCGGCGGTGTGCGCGGCCTGCTCGGGCGTCACCAGGGCGGCGGGACGGCGTGGATCGAACGGCAGCGCGCCCACGATCAGCTCGGCTGCCCCGGACCGCAGCGCCGCGTTCGCGGCGTCCGCCGAATCGAAGGCGGCGCGGGTGCCAGAGGTGCGTACGACACCGTCCGGCGTCGCGAGCAGAAATCCGTCCATGATGGTTCGACCATAGCCCCGGGGCCGGACGGCCAGGGCGGGGGAGCGACGCATCTCTCACCGGGTCGGTGGGCAGGTACGGGTATTCCGGTGCGGCCCAGCATCTTTCCCGCAATGCCCTGCTCCGGCCGGGGGCGCGTGGACCCCGGCCGTCCGGGGTTTCCCGGCGTCAGGCCTGTTTTTCGGCGGGTTCGCGGCCCGGCGGCACCATGAGCACCGGGCGATGGCAGTGCTTGAGCACGGCGTCGGCGACGCTCGAATGCATGAGGGCCCGGATGCCGGTGGCCCCGCGGGTGCCCGCCACGATGATGTCCACGTTCAGCTCGTCGGCGGTCTCGACGATGGCGTTCCAGATGGTGGTGGTGCACTCGGCGGTGCGCGCCTCGGCGTTCAGGCCTGCCAGCTTGGCCAGCCGCACGCCTTCGGCATTGATATTCCGGGCGTCCACCAGCGCGATGTCCTCTATTTCGTCGTCGGTCATCCACTCCGGCTGCATCACCCCGGACAGTCCCGACAACCGCGCGGCCTGGCGCACCATCGGCTCCCACGCCGTCAGCACCACGGCTCTGTCGACGGCCAGGAACCGTCCCGCGTATTCGACGGCCCGCCGGGCATTCTCGGAGCCGTCGTAGGCAATCAGCATCAAATCGCAGGGCATGACGAACCTCCTGGTAGGAACGCCTGGCTGTACCCCCGAGGCTACCCCCGAAACAGACCGTTCAGTGGACTAGGCACTCTTCGTCGCGTCGCAAGTTCTCCACAGTTCGCTCACGATTCACCCAAACCGGTGGTGCGATGCGGGGGACGGGTTTTCACTGAAAACGTCGGCTCTCGCCGACGATCGACATCGCCGTCGTTGGAGCAGAGCCCGGACGAGGGGTGGATTGTGCGGTTGGACGAGCTGACGACCCCGCAGGAGTGGGCGCGTGTGTACCGCTCCCTGTTCGGTCTCCCCCACGTGCATGTGACCACACCGGGCTTCGTGGTCCTACCGCTGGTCGACACCATCGCGGCGCTGAACACCCCGGAACCGTTGGGGGCCTTGATCCTTGACGAACTGGTCAGCCGCGGGCTGGCCGGCCCGGTGCTGGTGCGCGACAAGCCGCCGCGCCGCACCTTCCTGGCGGTCTTCGACGGCTACCCGTCCGATGAATGCCTCGCGCTGCTCGAGCGCAACAGCGTCGACATCGGCCCGCATCGCAGTAATGTCATCCTGCCCACCGGATTCGGCCGTCACACCCATGAGGGCCGCTGGTGGGCGCGCGCGCCACAGCGCGAGGAATCCCTGCCCCTGCTCTCCGAGGTGGTCGCGGCCACCCAGGCGGTGTTGTGACCATAGAGTCGGCCTTCTTCGGCCATCATGAGGCCGATCCGCGCGCCCTGCTGTACTACGAGTGGTGTCAGCGCGCCGAATCCGGTTACGCAGTAGACGATTTCGCGGAGGAAGTGCGCGATCTCACGCACACCGAGCGGACGGTTCCGGGGGCCTGCTGGCGGCTGCTGGATCGGGTCGAGCGGGCTCCGCGACTGCCGGACTGGCCCTACACCGAATGGGTGGACGCGCCGCGGCATGCGAATCCGGCTGACATCGAAGAGGATTCGATTCCAGCATTGGGCGAGCCGGAGCTGCTGGACCGTATCCACGGCGGCTGGCTCGGCCGCTGCACCGGCTGCACGCTGGGCAAACCCCTGGAGAACGGCTTCGTCTGGACACCCGCACGTATCCGCGGGTATCTGGAGGCGAGCGGGGCCTATCCGCTGCGCGACTACGTCCCCGTCGCCGACCCGCTGCCGCCCGAGGCCGATGACCTGAGGTCCTGGCACACAGCCACTCTCGGCCGGATCGACGGCTGTCCCCGCGACGACGACGTCGACTATCCGATTCTCGGTCTGCATCTGCTGGAGCGGCACGGGAGGTCGTTCATCCCCGAGGACGTCGCCGCCCTCTGGCTCGAGCGCCTGCCGTTCCTGCAGACCTACACCGCCGAACGCGTCGCCTACCGCAACCTCATCGACGGTTTCGCCCCGCCCGACACCGCCACCTACCGCAACCCCTACCGCGAGTGGATCGGCGCGCTCATCCGCGCCGACATCCACGGCTACACCCACCCCGGACAACCCCGCCGCGCGGCCGCCGCGGCGGCCCGCGACGCCTCGATCTCCCACGTGGGTAATGGTTTATGGGCCGCCATGTGGTCGGGTGCGCTGATCGCCGCCGCCTTCACCGCCCCCGGCCCCGCCGCAGCGCTGGCCGTCGCGCACTCGGTCATCCCCGCCCGCTCCCGCCTGGCACTGGCCCTGGCCGAGGTCACCGGCGACCACCGCGGCGGCATGTCCTGGGACCGGGCCGTGACCGCCATCCACACCCGCCACTCCCACTACAACTGGGTCCACGCCATCGGCAACGCCTGCCTCATCGCCGCCGGATTGCTCTGGGGCGAAGGCGATTTCACCCGCACCATCGCCCTCACCGTCCAGGGCGGCTGGGATACCGACTCCAACGGCGCGACCGCCGGCTCGGTGGCGGGCATCCTCACCGGGGCCGCCGCCATCCCTGCCCACTGGACCGCCCCGTTCCACGACACCGTCCACAGCTGCGTCGTCGGCTACGACAGAACCCGCATCTCCGACCTGGCGCACCGCACGCTGAATCTGGTGCGCTGACATCGAATTGGGTCGTGGCGGTGATCCCAGACAGCGGCGAGGGCGGTGCCCGGCCGTCGTCCCGGCCGGTCGCCGCCCTCGAACACAGAAACAGGGTTCGGGGGCAATGCCCCCATCCTCCAAGGGTTTTCAGGGGCGAAGCCCCTGGCGTACTACCGCTCGACGATGGCGACGACGCCCTGGCCGCCCGCGGCGCAGATGGAGACCAGCGCGCGGCCGCCACCCTTCTCGGCCAGCTGCTTGGCGATCTGGGCGATGATCCGGCCGCCGGTCGCGGCGAACGGGTGACCCGCGGCGAGCGAGGAGCCGTTCACGTTCAGCTTGGCGCGGTCGATCTTGCCGAGCGCGCCGTCCAGGCCCAGGCGCTCCTTGCAGTACTGGTCCGACTCCCACGCCTGCAGGGTGGCGAGCACCACGGAGGCGAACGCCTCGTGGATCTCGTAGTAGTCGAAGTCCTGCAGGGTCAGGCCGTTGCGGGCCAGCATGCGCGGCACCGCGTAGGTGGGGGCCATCAGCAGGCCGTCGGGGCCGTGGATGTAGTCCACCGCGGCGACCTCGGAGTCCACCAGGTAGGCCAGCGGGGACAGGTTGCGCGAGGCCGCCCACTCCTCGGAGCCCAGCAGCACCGCGGACGCGCCGTCGGTCAGCGGGGTGGAGTTGCCGGCGGTCATGGTGGCGTCGCCCAGCTTGGTGCCGAAGACCGGCTTCAGGGTGGCCAGCTTCTCGATGGTGGAGCCCGGGCGCAGGTTGTCGTCGCGGGTCAGGCCCAGGAACGGGGTGACGAGGTCGTCCATGAAGCCGCGGTCGTAGGCGGCGGCCATGTTCTTGTGCGACAGATAGGCCAGCTCGTCCTGCGCCTCGCGGGAGATGCCGAATTCCTTGGCGGTGATGGCGGCGTGCTCACCCATGGACAGCCCGGTGCGCGGCTCGGCATTGCGCGGGATCTCGATGCCGACCATCGAGGGCCGCAGCCGGCCGACGAGCTTCACGTAGTCGGAGTTCTTCTTGGCGCGGTTGGCGTCGAGCATCCACTCGCGCATGCCCTCGCTCACGCCGATCGGCGCGTCGGAGGTGGTGTCGGTGCCGCCGCCGACGCCGTTCTCGATGCGGCCCAGGGCGATGCCGTCGGCCACGGTGACGATGGACTGCAGGCCGGTGCCGCAGGCCAGCTGCAGGTCGTGGGCCGCGGTGTAGGGCGACAGGGTGGAGCCGAGCACGCTCTCGCGGATCATGCCGTGCTCGCCGACGCGCTTGAGGACCGCGCCGCCGACGACCAGACCCAGGCGCTCGCCCTGCAGGCCGAAGCGGGCGACCAGGCCGTTCAGGGCCGCGGTGAACATGTCCTGGTTGGACGCGTGGGCGTACTTGCCGTCGGAACGAGCGAACGGGATGCGGTTACCGCCGAGGATGGCAACCGGGCGCGCCTGCTTGGTGGTCTTGGCCGCGGCCTTCGCCGAACGGGCTTTGGTGGTCACTCGAGTCTCCAGTGTCTCGTCGGTGGGATTTCCGGCACGCGCGATCCCGGTGGATGCGCGCCACTCGGTTTACATTAAACTTACTCTGGAGTAAGTTCATTGTCGACACCGTACCCCGCACATGTGCGCAACACCGCTCCCGAGGCCGGTGCGCAAGGCCCGAGCGGGCGAGGACCACTCACCCACACAAGAGAAGGTAGGAAACGTGGCTGCCAGCAAGAGCAAGGGCGCTCCCAACCTGTACGGATCGTTCGTTCACTCCGCGCCGGGCGCGTTCCTGGCCTCGAAACTGGGCCTGCCGCAGCCGGAGACGCTGCGCCGCTACCGGGCCGGCGAGGCCGCGCTCCCGGGTCCGGTGCTGCTGGGCGGCAAAGGCCGCGTCGCCGACGCCGTGCGGAACCTGCTGAGCGACTACACCTTCGTGGATGCGGTCACCCCGGGCGTGAAGTTCGGCGCGCTGGTCTTCGACGCCACGGGCATCCGCACCATCGAGGAGCTGCAGCAGCTGTTCGAGTTCTTCCAGCCCGCCATGCGCAGCATCGCCGCCTCCGGCCGCGTGCTGGTCATCGGCACCACCCCCGAGCTCACCGATTCGGTCGACGCCCAGATCGCGCAGCGCGCGCTGGAGGGCTTCACCCGCTCGGTCGGCAAGGAGCTGCTGCGCGGCGCCACCAGCAACCTGGTCTACCTGCACCCCGAGGCCGCCACGGCCGCAACGGGTCTGGAGTCCACCCTGCGCTTCGTGCTGTCCGGCAAGTCGGCGTTCGTCGACGGCCAGGTCTTCCGGGTCGGCAAGGACGACTCGACCGCCCCGGCCTCCTGGGACAAGCCCCTGGAGGGCAAGGTCGCCGTGGTCACCGGTGCCGCCCGCGGCATCGGCGCCACCATCGCCGAGGTCTTCGCCCGGGACGGCGCGACCGTGATCGTGGCCGACATCCCGGCCGCCGGCGAGGCGCTGTCGGAGACTGCCAACAAGGTCGGCGCCACCGCGCTCGCCCTCGACGTCACCGCCGCCGACGCCGCCGAGAAGCTGGCCGCCTTCGCCACCGAGCGCTTCGGCGGCATCGACATCGTCGTCCACAACGCCGGCATCACCCGCGACAAGTTGCTCGCCAATATGGACGAGGGCCGCTGGAACTCGGTCATCAACGTGAACCTGGCCGCGCCGCACCGCATTACCGAGGGTCTGGTGGCCGCGGGCGCGCTCCGCACGGGTGGCCGGGTCATCGACGTGTCCTCCATCGCGGGTATCGCCGGCAACCGCGGCCAGACCAACTACGGCGCCTCCAAGGCCGGTGTCATCGGCATGGTGAACGCCGAGGCCCCGAAGCTGGCCGAGCAGGGCATCACCATCAACGCGGTGGCCCCCGGTTTCATCGAGACCGCCATGACCGCCGCCATCCCGCTGGCCACCCGCGAGGGCGGGCGCCTGCTGTCCTCGCTGCTGCAGGGCGGTCAGACCGTGGACGTCGCCGAGACCATCGCCTACTTCGCCTCCCCGGCGTCGAACGCGGTGTCCGGCAATATCGTTCGCGTCTGCGGCCAAGCCCTGATCGGAGCATGATGACGCAGACCGTCAACCTCACCGAGGTGCCCAAGAACAGCGGCCTGTTCGTCAAGGCCGCCCTGGGCGCGCTGCCCGTACCGGGCCTGTCGGCCCGCAAGTCCACCCTGCCGGACCGCAGTGTCCGGCTCGAGGGCTTCAAGGTCGACCCGGACCACCTCGCCGCCTACTGCCGGGCCACCGGCCTGCGCTTCGGCGACGCACTGCCGCTGACCTACCCGTTCGTGCTCAGCTTCCCGCTGGCCATGCAGCTGGTCGTCGCCCGCGACTTCCCGTTCGTGGCCGTGGGCGCGGTGCACGCGGAGAACGTCATCGAGCGCACCCGCGAGATCTCGGTGTCCGAGCCGCTGGACTTCGCGACCCACATCGAGAACCTGCGCGAGCACCCCAAGGGCCTGCTGGTGGACGCCGTCACGGAGGTCAGTGTGGGCCGGGAGCTGGTGTGGCGTCAGGTCACCACCTTCCTGCACCAGCAGCGCACCTCGCTGTCGGGCGGGCCCAAGCCCGAGCCCAAGCCGGACGAGGTGCCGCCTCCGCCGCTGCGCGCGCTGCGCGTCGATCAGAAGATGATCAACCGCTACGCGGGCGCCTCGGGCGACCACAACCCGATCCACACCTCGGCATTGGGCGCCAAGGCCTTCGGGTTCCCGAAGCCGATCGCGCACGGCATGTGGTCGGCCGCCACCGTGCTCGGCGCGCTCGAGGGCCGGATCCCCGACCAGGTCACCTACGGGGTGAAGTTCGGCAAGCCGATCTTCCTGCCGTCCACGGTGAACCTGTACGCGGACCAGGTGTCCGGTGGGTGGGACCTGTCCTTGAAGCACCCGAAGAAGGGCTACCCGCACCTGACCGCTACGCTGCGCTGAAACCTCGCCGCGCGGGTAGGGTCGAAAACCCGCAGTGCGAGGGAGTGTCGAGCCTGACACCCGAAGGTTCGGGCGCGGCCGCCATCCGGCGGTCCGCCCGACGGGGGTGAAGAGCCGCACACTGTTTCGAATTCGGATGTCGCCACGCAGGGGTTTCTACATCCGGCCCGAAACAGTGTGCGGCTCTTGTATTTCCGGTGCGGGTCAGGCGATGGGCGAGCGCATCGGCGCACGGCTGCCGTCCACCAGCAGCGTCAGCACGTCACCGAGCCGGTCCGGCGTCAGCCCGGAATCGGGACCGGCCGCGATGTGGTGATCCGGCCGGACCAGCAGGGCCTCGCCCGCGGCCAGCCCGGCATGCGCCGCGCAATCCGTCGCGGGCAGGGCGTGCACGGCCAGGTCGATGCCGGTGGCGCGCCGCGCCTGTGCGGCGGCCGCGCGCCACGCCCCGGCCGGACCCGCGACCAGCAGGGTGAAACCGGGGCCGCACAGGTCCAGGGTGGAGGGGGTCCACCAGCCGGCGTCGACGCACCAGTGCGGGAGGCGGGTTCCCGTCCGGCCCTGCAGAGTCGCGACATGCGGGGCTGCGCCGGGCGCGGTGAGGACGGCCGTCGAGGTATAGCGGTAGCGGGTCATCACCGTCGCCGTATCCAGCCTGCGGGCCAGATCGTCGGCATTGCCGGGGGTTTCGATGCCGTAGCGGGTCCGGAAGTCGGTGCCCGGACGCGACTGCTCGACCGCCACCTCGGCGAGCGGGCGGCGCTCGGCCGCGTAGGAATCCAGCAGCGCCGGACCAGCGTTCCCGTGCAGGGTGGCCGCCAGTTTCCAGATCAGATTGTGCGCGTCGGCGACGCCGGTGTTGCCGCCGTAGCCGCCCCAGGGCGCGTGGCGGTGCGCCGCATCGCCGACCAGGAAGATTCGATCGCGGCGGTACTCGTCGGCCACGAAAGTGCCGGTGTCCCAGGCACTGCGGGCCAGGATCCGCGCCTCGAGATCGGGTGCGCCGACCATGGCGCGAATGGCCGCGACACAGCGCGCATCCGGCCAGTCGGCGGGCGATTCGGTGGCCGGGTCGTATTCGATGTGGAAGGACCATTCGTCGGTGTTGTTCTTGGACAACACGAGTCCGCGCACCGCCGGTCCGGTGATCTCGCACTGGCTGAAGGCGCGGCCGTCGAGCAGGCCGGTGAGGTCGGGGTCGGTGCGGGCGAACACATTCAGATAGTGGTGGGTCGGCGGCAGCTCCCGGCCGGTGATGCCCAGCGCCCGGCGGATCGGACTCCCCGCACCGTCCGCCGCGATCAGGTAATCGGCCCGCAGCAGCGACCGCACACCCGAGGCGTCCCGCAGCAGTGCGCTGACACCCGTCCCGTCCTGCTCGAATTCCACCAGCTCCGTGCCGAATCGGAGGTCGCCGCCGCGCTCCCGGGCGGCCCGCGCGAGCACCGGTTCGAGCTCCACCTGCGGCAGGAACACGAACTGCGACGGACTCGGATCCGCGGCCGCCATGGCCGCGCCCAGCCCCGACAGATCCAGCGACTCCGCGGTCCGCACCGACTCGCCGGTCCACGCGCCGCCGAACTTCCCCGCCCGCAACGCGCTCGCCGCAGCCTTCAGGATCTGCGCCTCGACCCCGGCCTGCCGGTACATCTCACCGGTGCGGGTGTGCAGCCCCCGGGAACGCGGCAGCGGCGACGCGGTCGCTCGCCGCTCCACCAGAACGTAAGGGACGCCGTGGTATTCGAGGAACAGTGCGGCGGACAATCCGACCAGACCGCCGCCGGCCACCAGGACCGGAACATGTGCCGTTGTCATGCCCCCAGCCTGGGCACGACCGCTTGCACGCCCCTTGCACGGCGATCACACGACCCAGAAGGGTCGGCCGCGCCGGTCTCGGCTCGCGATGTTCAGCAGCTGCAGTCACAGTCGCAGCAGTCACAGTCGCAGCAATCGCAATCACACCCGCCGCAATCGCAGCAGCCGTCGCAGCAGCCGCCACCGCCGCCCGCGGCGTGGTCATGGCCACCGCCGCAGTTGCAGTTGCCACAGCCATCGCAGCAGTCGCAGTCGCAGCGATCGATCCACGGCGCCTTGCGATGCCCGCTGCACGGGCGGGTGTGCCACTGGAAACACGCGTAGCCGGTGCAGTACTGGGCGCCGATGATCCCCAGCCCCTCGAGCAGGTTCGGCCGCTGCGTCGGCGGTCCTCCCGGCCCGGGCGGCACCAGCCCCGGCTGCGGCGTGAACGGCGCGCCCGGCTGCCAGGGCTGCTCACCGCGCGGTGCCGCCTCGGATGCCGTCGCGGAGTGGGTGCGGCAGGTGTGGGTGGTGCAGGTGTGCGCGATGCCCGCGGCCCGGCCCAGCTTGCGGACCACGCCTCCCAGCGGGTCGAGCAGGATCCAGCGGACCGTGGCGGCGCGGTCCAGGGCGACGCGGGCGAGGGCCGCGCGCAGGAGTGAACTCGATTCGGCGACCAGGGCGTGCGCCTGTTCCCGGGTGGTTCCGGTGGCCGACAGCGGGTTGAAGTGGCCCCGGGCGTTGTCCGCGTCGAGGTCCTCGAGCGCGTCGGCCAGGTGCGCGATACGGCCGAAATGCCATCCCGCCTCACGCAGGGCGTCGGTGTTCTCGGGCCGGTTCGCGAGAATCGCGGTGTGCGCGAACAATTCCGCCGCGCAGAGCTGGGTCGGCGCGGTCAGCTCGGCGAGGGTGCTCTCGGGCGAATTCTCCAGCCGCAGCTGCGACTCGATCGCGGTGATCAGCGGTTCGACGTCGAGACCGAGGGGCTCGGCGGCGGCGCGCGCCCGGGTGTGCCACCGGGTGGAGACGCGGGTGAGCGGGCGGCGCGCCAGGCGGTGGGCATCGCCGTCGTCGACATGGTCGCGAATCTTGGCCGCGCCCAGCAGCAGTGAGGCGGTCGCGGCGAGGCGCACGCCGGGCGCGTCGGCGGCGACCACCTCGGCGCGGCGCATGCCGCGCAACGGGCAGGGCCCCGCGGCGGTGCGGGCGGCCGGCTCGGATTGCTGTGCCTCGGTGAGTATTTCGAGGACGATGGCATCGGTATTGGTCGCCGCGCGCGCGAGCTGGCCGTGGCCGTCACGCAAACCCAGGCAGAGACCGCACAGGTGGGTCTGCCAGGCCGACGGATCGATACCGTGCCGCACCGCACTGTGCGCACACGGCTTCAGCAAGCCGAACAACGACGATCCCCATCCCCGGCCGAAGCGGCCGTCCTGCAACACGATCGCAGCGAACTGTGGCAGGCGAGGGGCGTGGCGGCAAGTCGGCCGGGCGACGGACGGCCCGGACGCCGGTCAGACCGGTTCGGTCTTCTTCTTGCTACCGGACAGACCGCGCCAGGCCAGATCGTCGAGCAGATCAACGGCCTCGGCCATATCGATCTGCCCGCTGGCGACCCGGTCGGCGATGGCCTCGCCCGCGCCGATCACGGCCACCGACACCACCTCGAAATTGGTGCCCGGTTCGGCGTATTTGGCGCTGGATTCGAGCAGCTTGGCGGTGAGTTCGATGACCCGGTCGCGGCTGTTGGCGATCTCGGAGGCGAAGGGCTGCTGGCCCAGCGCCTGCCGGTAGAGGACCTGCCAGGACAGCCGGTTCTGGTCCACGTAGGACAAGAAGGCCTCCAGGCCCGCGCGCAGCTGCTCGTGCGGGGTGAGCTTGGGGTTGCCCGCGACCGCGACCGCCTCGATGAACCGCATGCTCTCGCGGTGGATACAGGCGCGGAAGAGCTCGTCCTTGGATCCGTAGTAGAGGTACAGCATCGGCTTGGAGATCTTCGCCTCGGCGGCGATGGCGTCCATGGAGGTGTCGTGGTACCCCTTGCGCGAGAAGACCTCCACGGCGGCGTCGAGCATCTGCTGCTCGCGCACCGCGCGAGGAAGCCGTTTCGTTCCGCCTGCCATTCACTCTCCTCAGACCGGACAGTCGACGCTCTCGACGAGCGTCGAAGTCCTTATCTTACTCCATGGTAAGTTCCATGAGCGTGAATTGCCGGTCATCGCCAATACCGCGCTCAACAGCGCTTTCGCGCCGCGGCGGGCCGATCCGTGAGATGTACTCGAAACCGGAAGTTTGCTCAGCAGTGCGGCGCGGAGCCCTTGAACTTTGCCATGCGAAGCACCGAGGCATCCACCTGGGCTCCCGGTAGGCGGCCGCTGCTGACCGCGTCGACGAGCCGGTCGAGCACCTTCGGCACCGCGTCCGTGGTGATCCACAACGCATTGTCGGCGCCCGCGATCAGGGCGGCCTCCACCGCGTCCTCGATGCTCATGCGATTGGCGATGGCCGCCATGCCGCCCAGATCGTCGGTGAAGATGACGCCGTCGAAGGGTGCTGCGCCGTAGCCGGTGCCCTGCCGCAGCAGTGCCATGGCCTGCGGGCTGATACTGGCCGGCACATTCGGGGTGGTGAGCCCGGGCACATCCAGGTGGCCGACCATGACCGCCGCACCCGAATCGACCAGCTGCCGGAACGGCACCAGGTCCTTGTTCTGCAGCTGATCCAGCGGCGGGGTCTGCACCGCGCCGGTGTGCGAGTCGCCCGAGCCCGAGCCGTGGCCCGGGAAGTGCTTCATGACGCTGCCCACCCCGGCGTCCTTGAAGGCCCGGATGAACGCCCCCGCGTACTGCACCACCACGTCCGGGTCGTCGGAGAAGGAGCGGTCGCCGATCACCGAATCGTCGGGCTGGCTGCTGACATCGGCGTCGGGCGCGAAGTCCACGGTCACGCCGAGCGCCTTCAGTTTCTGCGCCCGGTCCAGGCTGAAGGTGTAGAACTCGTCCGGGCTCATGGTCTGCGCGATCACCCGGGACGAGGGCGCGACCCCGATCAGGTCCTTGGCGCGCGAGACCCGCCCGCCCTCCTCGTCGATGGTCACCATGAGCGGGGTCCGCGAGGCCTTCTGGACCGCGTCCACCTGGTGCTGGGCCAGCATGGCCTTGTCGGTCCAGCTGCCGATGAAGATGCCGCCGATCTGTTCGGTCTTCACCACGTTCTCGGCATCGGCCTCGCCGGTGACGCCGACGGTGAGCAGCTGCGCCAGCTTCTGCCGCAGGGTGAACTGCGACAGGTAGCCGGCCGCGCAATCCTGCTGCGCCGGAGTCGTCGGCGGCGGTGCGGCGATGGTGGTGGTGCTGCTCGGGGATCCGCTGCTGGTCTGCGCGGATTGAGTGGACGAGTTGTCGCTGCTGGAACAGCCGGACAGCACGAGTGCGGTCACCGCGACGACGATTCCCGGTACAAGGCGCATGTCCCGACCGTAGCTCCTCCGCCTCCCCGCGACTTTAGCGGCCCGCTGACGGCCGTTGCCTGTTTCGCACCCGTGCCGGCCGTTGGGTGCCGAACCGATTTCGGGCGTACCCGGCGAGTTACCCCGAACTTACGAGATCAGTTGTCGCCCTTCGTATCCCAGTCATGGTTTCGGCAATTCGTGGTGCCCGCCGAAGGCCTGGCGCATGGCGGAAAGGACCTTGTCGGCGTAGAGCCCCTCGCCGCGGGAGGAAAAGCGCTGGAACAGGGCCGCGGACAGGACGGGGGCGGGCACGCCCTCATCGATGGCGGCATCGAGGGTCCAGCGACCCTCGCCCGAATCGGAGACGCGGCCGCCGAAGGAATCGAGGTTCGGGTCGGCGTAGAGCTCGGCGGCGGTGAGGTCGAGCAGCCAGGAGGCGACCACCGAACCGCGCCGCCACACCTCGGTGACCTCGGGTACGTCGATGTCGTAGCGGTAGTACTCGGGGTGTTCGAGCGGGGTGACCTCCGCGGAGTGCTCGGTGTCCTGGTGCTCGCCGGCATCGGCCCGGTGGAGGATGTTGAGGCCCTCCGCGTACGCGGCCATCGCGCCGTACTCGATCCCGTTGTGCACCATCTTCACGAAGTGCCCCGCACCCGCGGGGCCGCAATGCAGGTAGCCCTGTTCGGCGGTGGAGGGCGTACCGGTGCGGCCGGGGGTGCGCGGCGCGGCGTCCACGCCGGGCGCGATCGACTTCAGCAGCGGGTCCAGGTGGGCGACGGTGTCGTGCTCGCCGCCGATCATCAGGCAGAAGCCGCGTTCGAGCCCGAACACGCCGCCCGAGGTGCCGATGTCCACGTAGTGGATGCCCTTGGGCCGCAGGGCCTTCGCCCGCGCGATGTCCTCGTGGTAGCGGCTGTTGCCGCCGTCGATGATGATGTCGCCGGGTTCCAGCAGCCCGGCCAGCGTGTCGATGACCGCACCGGTGGCGCCCGCCGGGATCATCACCCACACCACGCGCGGGGCGGTGAGCATGGCCACGAACTTGGGGAGTTCGGTGCTGCCCTGGAAACTGTCGCCCAGTTCGGCGGAGAGTTCCTCGATGTGCTCCGGGTGGCGTTCGTAGCCGACGGCGGTATGCCCGTCCCGCACGATCCGGCGCACGATATTCGCGCCCATCCGGCCGAGTCCGATCATTCCGAGCTCCATGAGTGGTCTCCTCGCGTCGTACGGTTCCGATCCGTCTCGATTGTCCTCCCGGCGGTGGGCCGCGAAATTTTTTCCATTCGGGCGGAACGGGTGTGTAACGCCCTGGAATGGGTGTCGATAGAAGGGATGGCTCCGTGCTGTTGCCAGACCCCCGACCCGGCAACCGCACGGAGCTCTATTTTTGCCCCAAGCTATCGTTGCAGAAAATTTGCTGACAGCTGAATGGGATGGTCGCGAGCCGTGGGGTTCCTGGCATTCGTTTACTTCTGAACGTGAAAACCGCCCACCGCATTGAGATTGCCGACAGTGTGCTGTCGGTCGCGGCGGGAATCGGACGCCGCATCGACCGAGCAGCCGTGAGGTTCATGCCCGGGAAGTTCGGGGCAACCGTTCGGCATCGGTTGTGGATAGCGTTCTGAGGCATTCATTTTTCAGTACGACAGACGGGTACCTCATGGACTGGCTGGCTCACTTCATCCTCGGCTTCATCAGCACCATCTCGGCCTCCGCCTCGGGTGAGCACTGGTAGGCCGCCTCCGAAGAAACGCCGAAAGCGATGCGGCCCGGAAGATTCCGGGCCGCATCGCTGTGGTACTGGGGATTCGGGGGCACAGCCCCCGGGACCCTGCGTCAGAAGGCCGCTTCGTCCAGCTCCATGATGTCGTTGTCCAGGTTGGACAGGACGGTGCGGATCGAGGTCAGCTCCGGCAGCACGTTGCGGGCGAAGAACTGCGCGGTGGCGATCTTGCCCTGGTAGAACGGCTCGTTGGAGCCGTTGTCGAGGGCGTTGATGGCGACCTCGGCCTGGGCCAGCAGCAGCCAGCCGATGATCAGGTCGCCGACGGCCAGCAGGAAGCGGACCGAGCCCAGGCCGACCTTGTAGAGCTCCTTCGGGTCCTGCTGGGCGCCCATCAGGTGCCCGGTCAGGATGGCGGCCATGCCCTGCACGTCCTCGAGGGCGGTGGCCAGCAACTTGCGCTCGGCCTTCAGGCGGCCGTTGCCACCCTCACGCTCGATGAACTTCTGCACCTGGCCGGCCACGTGGGCCAGCGCCACGCCGCGGTCGCGGGCGATCTTGCGGAAGAAGAAGTCCTGCGCCTGGATGGCGGTGGTGCCCTCGTACAGCGAGTCGATCTTGGCGTCGCGGATGTACTGCTCGATCGGGTAGTCCTGCAGGAAGCCGGAGCCACCGAAGGTCTGCAGCGAGTCGGTCAGGTACTGGTAGGCCCGCTCGGAACCGACACCCTTGACGATCGGCAGCAGCAGGTCGTTGACGCGGAACGCGGTGTCCTTGTCGGCGCCCGAGACCAGCTCGGCGATGTCGGCGTTCTGGTGCGCGGCGGTGTACAGGTACACGGCGCGCAGGCCCTCGGCGTACGCCTTCTGCATGGCCAGCGAACGACGCACGTCCGGGTGGTGGGTGATGGTGACGCGCGGGGCGCTCTTGTCGGTCATCTGGGTCAGGTCGGCGCCCTGCACACGGGTCTTGGCGTACTCGAGCGCGTTCAGGTAACCGGTCGACAGGGTGGCGATGGCCTTGGTGCCCACCATCATTCGCGCGTTCTCGATGACGTCGAACATCTGCGCGATGCCGTTGTGGACCTCGCCCACCAGCCAGCCCTTGGCCGGAACGCCGTGGCCGCCGAAGGTGACCTCACAGGTGGCCGAGACCTTGATGCCCATCTTGTGCTCGACATTGGTGACGAACACGCCGTTGCGCTCACCCAGGGTGTCGGTGTCGAAGTCGAAGTGGAACTTCGGCACGTAGAACAGCGACAGGCCCTTGGTACCCGGGCCGGCGCCCTCGGGGCGGGCCAGCACCAGGTGCATGATGTTCTCGAACAGGTCGTCGGAGTCGCCCGAGGTGATGAAGCGCTTGACGCCCTCGATGTGCCAGGAGCCGTCCTCCTGCTGGATCGCCTTGGTGCGGCCGGCGCCGACGTCGGAGCCCGCGTCGGGCTCGGTCAGCACCATGGTGGCGCCCCAGTTGCGGTCGGCGATCTTCTGAGCCCACTTCTTCTGCTCATCGGTGCCGTTGTTGTAGAACACCTGCGCGAAACCCGCACCGGCGGCGTACATCTGGGCCGGCGGGTTGGCGCCGAGGATCATCTCGCCCAGGGCCCAGCCGATGACGGACGGGGCGCCGAGGCCACCGAGCTCCTCGCGGACCGGAACCTTGGACCAACCGCCGTCCTCGAGGGCGCGGTAGGACTTCTTGAAGGAGTCGGGGAGGGTGACCGTGTGGGTCTCCGGGTCGAAGGTCGGCGGGTTGCGGTCGCCGTCGACGAACGAATCCGCCAGCGGGCCCTCGGCCAGACGACGGACCTCGTTCAGCATCTCCTTGACGGTGTCGGCGTCGAGGTCGCCGTAGGCGCCCGCGTCGAGCAGCTTCTGGATGCCGAGGAACTCGAAGAGGTTGAACTCGAGGTCGCGAACGTTGCTCTTGTAGTGACCCATGGTCGTACTCACTCTCCATTGAGATGGGTGCGGTTCGGTGTGTGCCGTTCCCGCCCGTTAGGTCTCCACCGGGTAGACACCGTAAAGCAGCGCTACTGGCGGGTAACTTATGCGCCATGTTACCGACCGGTAAGAGGTGCGCCAAGGTCATCACGGCCGAATGTGACTGAAAGCACGCGAGTTGCCGGGACCCGGGGTTGCCGGGCTGGTCGCGGCCTGGTCGATCGAGGTCCGGCGGCGGCGGTGCGGTCCGCCGGTGTGCCGCGCGAGCCCGGTCCGTGCCCCTGATTACGGTGCCTCCATGCGCATCGAGACGAGTGCCGGACCGGCGGAGGCGGAGATCGAGCGGCGCGGGCGGGCGAAGCCCCGGTTCCTGCTCGTGCTCACCCATGGCGCCGGCGGCGGCGTCGAGGCGAAAGACATACTGGCCCTGCGGGATTCGGCGGTGGAAATGGGCAGCGCGGTGGCGCTGGTGACCCAGCCGTACCGGGTCGCGGGGCGGCGCGCGCCGGGCAAGGCCGACGTGCAGGACGCGGCGTGGCTGGAAATCATTGCGGCACTGCGGAAGAAGGTGCGCGGGGTACCGCTGGTCCAGGGCGGGCGCAGCAATGGCGCGCGGGTGGCCTGCCGGACCGCGCGGGCGGCCGGGGCACGGGGCGTGGTCGCGCTGTCGTTCCCCCTGCATCCGCCGGGCAAGCCCGAGAAGTCGCGGCGCGAGGAGCTGCTCGCTCCCGGGGATATCGAGGTCGTCGTGGTCAACGGCGCCCGTGACCCGTTCGGCATCCCGGAGGCCGCCGACGCGTCCGAGGTGCATGTCATTGCGGGACAGGCACATTCGTATCGGGCGGGGTTCGAGGAGATCGTCGCCGTGCTCACGCCGTGGCTGGAGCGCTGGTCCGCGAGCTGAACGCCGCACCGCGCTGCGCCTGTCCGACCGGGCCTGCAGCGCACCGGAATTGGCGTCCGCAGCTGGCGCGGGGTGCCGTCAGGAGAGGTCGAGCGCCGGCGGCTGCGGGGCTTCGAGGGCGAGCGGCTCGTCCTGGGGTTCCGGCGCGAGCCTGGTCGCCACCACCAGGGCGTCGATGGCGTCGCGGTCCTCGGTGGGGCGGTGCACGCGGTCGGCGATGCGGATGCGGATATCGGGCTCGGCGGGGGACAGGTCGGCGAGGATGTCGGCCGGGGTGAAGGTCCGGGCCGGATCCTGCTCGCCGCCATAGCCTTCCGCCAGGTTCAGGGTGTCATTGCCGATCACCAGCAGGGTGCCCTCGGGGGAGAGCATCTCGGTCGCGTGCAGCAGCAGGGCGCGGCGGTCCGCGGCGGGCAGATGCAGGAAGGCGAGCAGGATGAGCTCGTAGGGTCCGGTGATGCCGGCGGCGTCCAGCTGCATGACGTTCGCGTGGATCCAGTGGATCCGCCCGCGCACCGAGCGCGACAGCCGCGAGGCGACGGTCCGGCCCTTGTCGATGCCGGTCTGGGAGAAGTCGACGGCGTCCACCCGCCAGCCGTGAGTGGCCAGCCACAGCGCGTTCCGGCCCTCACCGCACCCCAGGTCCAGCACCCGCGGCAGCTCCGGCCGCGGCTCGCCGATCCCGCCGCCGACCGGCGCCCGCCGCTCCAGCCCGAAGACCTGTTCGACCACCGTGGCATTCGGAGGTGCGCCCCACACCAATTCGGTATCGGCGTAGTGCTCGTCCCATTCGGCGGCATCCATGGGGACGAGTCTATGAGCTGTGCGCCGAGACGAGTTCGGCCGCGAACGCGGAGGCGTTCGCGGCCGAGTGTCGCATCGGGGTTCCCCGAGAATTGATTTTTCTACAGCGTGGTGTGCATCAGCAGCACGTTGTACTGGCTGTGGACCGTGGTGAGGAAGTACAGGTCACGCCCGGTCTGGTACGGGAAGATGTACGGCGCGTACGCCGTCGGCAGTTCCCGCGTGTCGATGAGCACCGACGGTGCGCTCCAGGGACCTTCGGGACTCGGCGAGGTGTACATGACCACCGAGTTCCACGGATCCGTGGTGAGCATGACGTACTGGCCCAGGTAGTCGTTCCACTGCACCGACATCTCCGCCACGCCGCCGCCGATCACCGGCTGCGCCGCATTGACGTCCTTCTGCCACTTGCCGCCGTCCCAGTACTCGTACGCGCCCATATCGGTGACCGCCCCTTCGGGAACGCGGGCGACGTATGCCGGATGGTTGCGGCCGGATGCGGTGCCGAACTCGTAGAGGAACCCGTCGCGCTTGGCGAAGGCGTTCATCTGGAAGTTCCCGTTGCCGCCGTCGTCGGGGCGGCGGGTGGCGGGCAGCTCCACCCAGTTCTCGCCGTTGTCGCCGGACACCGCGAGGCTGGAGTAGTTGGTGGTCCACTCGCCCACGTCGTCCCAGCTCTTCACCGACATCAGACTCATGATCTGGGTGCCGCCGACCGAGATGCCCGCGGTGGGGATGCGGCTGATCTCGATGAACGGGATCTTCGGGCTGGGGATCAGATCCCTTGCCTGGCCGAAGATGTCGCGTACCACCGAGTCGAAGTAGATGCCGTTCGCAGGATCCTGGGTGTGTGAGCGCAGCAGGATGTTCGAACGCCACGCCCAGGTGCTACCGACGAGCAGATTCGGCAGGCCCAGGCCGGCGGTGTCACCGAATGCGGTGAGCATCTCGCCGTTTCCGTCGTCCCACATGATGCCCAGGTCGGTCCCGAGCACGTTGTAGGTCTGGGTGTTGTTGGGGCTGGCCATTCCGGTGACCTGGAAGACCGCCTTGGTGCGGCCCGGCAGCTGCGGCAAACCGTTCGAGCCGTTCAGCACCGGAATCGGGTTGATTGCATTCGGATTGGCTGCAGCCGGCATGGTCACGGTAAGGAGCAAGGCCGTGGCACCTGCTATCGCGGAAAGCAGCAGCGGGGCGGTCTTGGTCAATGCGGTGCTTCCTCCGGGTCTCGCCGAATAATGCGCGGACCACACCGTATGTGACGGGCCGCACAATGCGTTCGACTCGTTGGCAAAGTGTGAAAATGCTAACAGCCGTACCCGAAATTCGGGGCTTGCAAACCGATTTATTTGCCGTGAATTGGCTTACTTTCCATTCCTACCATGGTCGAGCGCCTGCTTCAGGATGAGCGGCAGCTGCGTGGCGCGTTCCACCGCGAGGGTCCGGCGCACCGACGCGTGCCAGGAGCGGTCGAACAGTTTCTTGGCGCTCGCCACCGCCTGCGGGGAGCGGGCGGCGATGCGGTCGGCCAGTTTCTCGGCGGCCGCGCGCGGGTCGGCGGTGACCTCGGTGACCAGGCCGATGCGCTCGGCGTAGGCGGCGTCGACCGGGTCGGCGGTCATGGTGAGCAGCAGCGCCTGATCGAGGCCGATGAGCCGGGACAGGGTGGCCGCGCCGGTCATGTCCGGGATCAGCCCGTGCTTGGCCTCCATGACCGCGAACTCCGAATCCGGTGTGACGAACCGGAAATCGGCGGCCAGCGCGATCTGCAGTCCGCCGCCGTAGCAGCGCCCGTGCACCACGGCGATCACCGGCTGCGGCAGTCGCCGCCAGGCCCAGCAGGCCTCCTGGAAGGTATTGGTGCCGCGCCAGGGCAGCGGCACGAAGTTGCGCACCACGTCCAGCGGGTTGCCCATGGCCTTGGCGATATCCAGGCCGGAGCTGAAGCTGGGCCCGTTGCCGGACAGGATGACGGCGCGAATGTCGGTGCGCTTCCCGATGATCCCGGCAACCCGGACCAGCTCGTTCAGCATGTCGATGGTCAGGCCGTTGTGCTTGTCCGGCCGGTCCAGGGCCACGTACGCCCGGTCGCCGTCGAAGGTGAGGGAAACGTTGTGGCTCACGGTCTTTCCTTATCCGAGCTGGTCCAGGAGCAGGCGCGCGCAGCCGGCCGGATCGTCGAAGAAGGGCGTATGGCCGCTGCCGTGCAGGGTGACGTGCCGCGCGCCGGGCAGTTCCGCGCGGGCGCGCCGGGACTGTGTGGCGTACGTGAGCAGAATGTCACGGTTGCCCCAGGCGATGGTGATCGGGATGTCGCCGAGGGCGGTGCGGTCGGGGAGCCGGAAGTCGGTGAAGGAGGCCAGCGCGGCATCGAATCCCGCCGCGCCGAGCAGGCCCTCGACGGTGTCCACGGCCACCTGGGCGTCGATCGCCCAGGGCTTGCCGAACACCAGCCCGAGGAAAGTGGAACGGCCGACGATGTTTCCGAGCACCGCGGGCACGGCCGGATGCAGCGCCCTGGAGAGCTGTTTGGCGCGGCCCAGCGCCTGCTGGCACCAGACGCGGCCCGCGGTGTCCCAGAACGCGATGGGGGAGTAGGCGGTGACCGAGCGTGCCAGGCCCCGTGCGGCCAGGTCCAGCACGATGCCACCGCCCATGGAATTGCCTGCCAGATGCGGATTCTCGATGCCCTCGGCGTCGAGGAAATCGACCAGGGCATCGGCGAGGGTGGAGACGGTGGTGTGCTCGATCGGTGCGCTGTCGCCGAATCCGGGCAGGTCCACCGCGATCACGTCGAAGGATTCGGCCAGGGCGCCGATGATCGGCTCCCAGACCTGCCAGCGGCTGCCGACGCCGTGCACGAGCACGAGGGGGTCGCCGCTGCCGGTCCGGTGATGGTTCAACTTCGTCATGCGCGACTCTCCCCTGTCCTGATCCCTGCGAATCTCACCCTACAGTCGTTGACGTGTCGCCAACAGGCGGGAAAATTCCGCTCCGGCGGTACGATAAAAGGTATGGCAACCCGGAAAGTGACACTGTCGCTGGACGAGGCGGCCTGGTCCTTTGCACAGGACGCCGCCGCCCGCGCGGGCATGTCGCCGTCGGCGTGGATTTCCCGCGCCGCGCGCCGCGAAGCCGTGCGGCTGGGGTGCGGCCCGGTGCCGGACCCGGTCGAACTCGCCGCGGCCGACGAGGCGGAAAAGCTCGCCGCCGAAAAGGAGCTGCGTGCGCAGGGGTGAACTCTGGGTCTACCACCCGCACGGCACCACCCGAACCCGCACCATCATCCTCATCTCGAGCGACGGCATCAACGAGTCGCCGCGCCCCTGGCTGATCGCCGCCGAGGTCGAGACCGGGGATCCCCGGGACATCCTGGCCGTGCCCATTCCCGGCCACGGCTGGGTCCACGCCGGCAATCTGGGCCGCATCTATCGTGGCTGGTTGGAGCGTCGCATCGCCGACGTCGACAGCGAAACGGCCGAGCGAATCGACACAGCGCTGCGCGCCGCCATGGATCTGTGAGAGGGTGCCTGCGGCAGTTCTCCCGTCGAACCTCGAGAGTAGAGGCACCAGTGCGCATTTCCTTGTTGGCCGCCGCGCTCGTCGCGCTTCCCCTGCTGGCCGCGTGCGGCGGCAGCGGCGACAAGCCCGCCGATGTCACCCAGGCTGATGTGTCCAAATCCCTGCAGGCCGGTGGTCTCGAAGCCAAGTTCGCCGACTGCGCCGCGAAAGTCTTCGTGGATCAGGGCATTTCGCAGGACGGACTGCGTCGCATGATCAAGAACGACGCCAAGTCCGGCAATGTGACGGACATGGAGTCGGCCGGCATGAGCAAGGACGACACGGACAAGGCGCAGGCCGCGGCCACCAAGATCGTCACCGCCTGCATGCAGTCGGCGCAGTAGCGCCGCGGTCACCGCGGTAGCGCGATCGTCACCGCGATCGCCGGGGGCCTTGGCGGCCCGCGGTTTTCGATCTCCGCTTGTCAACTCCCGGGTGCCGGTGTGCAATCTCAGAATCGACCGGGATCGGCCCGGCGTCCGGGAGGGATCACAAATGCGGAAATCCGTCGTCGTGGTGGCGCTGCTGGCGCTGCCGCTGCTGTCCGCGTGCAGCAATGACCAGCAATCGGCCACCCCCGCCACCACGACCGCGCCCGCGGTGACGGCCACCTCGGCGGCCGCGACCAGCGTGTCCGGCGCGCCTGCCACCTCGGCGGGGGCGGCCACCAGCCCGGGCGGCGGCGCGCTGACCGCCGAGCAGATCTCGAAAGCCTTGCAGGACAAGGGCAAACTCAGTCAGCAGACCGCGGACTGCGTGGCCAATGTCTACCTTCAGGAAGGCCTGTCCGACAGCGGCATCCAGAAGATCATCGACAGCGCCAACGGCACCAACCCGGCCAAGGTCAGCCTCGGCACCGAGGATCTGATCAAGGCGGGCAAGGCCACCAAGCGAATCGCCACGGAGTGCGTCAAGTAGTGCGATGACATGCGGAAAGTCCTGTGGCATGGGAAAGGCCCCCGTCCGATGGACGGGGGCCTTTCCTGTGGAGCCGGTGACGGGAATCGAACCCGCAATTCGACCTTGGGAAGGTAGCGTGTTGCCACTACACCACACCGGCGCGGTCCTGCTTGCGCACGCGACTCTATCAGACCACTTCGCGCCCGGTGCAAATTCTCGGATCTCCTCGCAGGTCGCGGGCGAGTGAGCGCGGGTGTTTCCGGCCCCTGCGGTTCCCCGTGTCGGGGGCGACGCGCCGAAGATCGCGGAGCTCTTTCGCGGAAGCAGCTGGTTCCGCCTACGGGCGGTCGTAGACTGGCCCGCAGGGTCGAAAACCCGTCCACCACAGGAAGTTTGGATGCGCTGAACGTTAGCTGAAGCGTGCGCTCGGTGCTCCTGCTCGGCGGTCGAGGAGGACGTATGACCGCGGTGCCCGCTCGTGAAGTTCCCGAGCTCGAACCCGTGCGGCCATTTCCACGGCGGATGGGACCCCAGGGGTCGTATCTGTGGAAGGCCATCACCACCACCGATCCCAAAATGCTCGGGAACATGTACCTGTTCACGGCCATGGCGTTCTTCCTGGTCGGCGGCCTGATGGCGCTGCTCATGCGCGCCGAGCTGGCGCGGCCGGGCATGCAGTTCCTGACACCGGAACAGTTCAACCAGCTGTTCACCATGCACGGCACCATCATGCTGCTGTTCTACGCGACGCCCATCGTCTTCGGATTCGCCAATGCGGTGCTGCCGCTCCAGATCGGCGCGCCGGATGTCGCCTTTCCGCGGTTGAACGCGCTCAGCTACTGGCTCTACCTCTTCGGGGCCACCATGGCGACCGCCGGATTCATCACGCCGGGCGGCGCGGCGGACTTCGGCTGGACCGCCTACACCCCGCTCAGCCTGGCCGAACACGCACCGGGCGTGGGCGCGGACCTGTGGATCATGGGCGTCGCGGTGTCCGGCGTCGGCACCATCCTGGGCGGGGTCAACATGATCACCACCGTCATCTGCCTGCGCTGCCCCGGCATGACCATGTGGCGCATGCCCATCTTCACCTGGAACATCCTGGTCACGAGTGTGCTTGTGCTGCTGGCGTTTCCGATCCTCACCGCGGCGCTCATGGGCCTGGAGGTGGACCGGCACCTGGGCGGGCACATCTACGACTCGGCCAATGGCGGGGCCATCCTCTACCAGCATCTGTTCTGGTTCTTCGGGCATCCCGAGGTCTATATCGTGGCGCTGCCGTTCTTCGGCATCGTGACCGAGATCTTCCCGGTGTTCAGCCGCAAACCGCTGTTCGGCTACACCACGCTGGTGTACGCGACGCTGGCCATCGGCGCGCTGTCCATCGCGGTGTGGGCGCACCACATGTACGCGACGGGATCGGTGCTGCTGCCGTTCTTCTCGTTCATGACCTTCCTCATCGCGGTGCCGACGGGAGTGAAGTTCTTCAACTGGGTGGGCACCATGTGGCGCGGGCAGCTGACCTTCGAGACACCTATGCTGTTCTCGGTGGGCTTCCTGGTGACATTCCTGTTCGGCGGGCTCTCGGGCGTCATCCTGGCCTCGCCGCCGCTGGACTTCCACGTCTCGGACACGTATTTCGTTGTGGCGCATTTCCATTACGTGCTGTTCGGCACCATCGTGTTCGCCACCTTCGCCGGCATTTACTTCTGGTTCCCCAAGATGACCGGGCGGCTGCTGGACGAGCGGCTCGGGAAACTGCATTTCTGGACCACGTTCCTGGGTTTCCACACCACGTTCCTGGTGCAGCACTGGCTGGGTAACCAGGGTATGCCGCGCCGCTACGCGGATTACCTGCCGAGCGACGGATTCACCACGCTCAACACCATTTCCACCATCGGCTCGTTCATTCTCGGATTCTCGATGGTCACGTTCGTGTGGAATGTCTTCAAGAGCTACCGCTACGGCGAAGTGGTGACCGTCGACGACCCGTGGGGTTACGGCAATTCCCTGGAATGGGCCACCACCTGCCCGCCGCCCCGGCACAACTTCTACGAACTGCCGCGCATCCGCTCCGAGCGCCCGGCATTCGAACTGCATTACCCGCACATGGTCCCCCGCATGCGCGCCGAGGCTCACGCCACCTGGGGTCTGCGTAAACCGAAACAGGTCATCGAGGTGCTCACGCCGGAAAACCCGCCGGTGGAGCACTGAAAGTTCGCGGCCCGTCTCGTTCTGGACTGAGCGGAGCGACGGAGCGCAGCGGAGGAGCCCAGGGAGGGAAGAACGAGACCTTGGGGGCCGCGAACCGCCCGGAGCGAAGCGGAGGGCAAAATGGCACGGTGCTGCTTAGTGATCGCGACATCCGTAAGGAAATCGCCAATGGACGTCTCGGGGTCGAGCCGTTCGACGAGAAGCTGGTGCAGCCGTCGAGTATCGATGTGCGGCTGGACAGTCTCTTCCGGGTGTTCAACAACACCCGCTATACGCATATCGATCCGGCGCAGCGGCAGGACGAGCTGACCACCCTGGTGGAGCCCGCCGAGGGGGAGCCGTTCGTACTGCATCCCGGTGAATTCGTGCTCGGTTCCACGCTCGAGGTGTGCTCGCTGCCCGACGATCTGGCCGGCCGGCTGGAGGGCAAGTCCAGCCTGGGTCGGCTGGGCCTGCTGACGCACTCCACCGCGGGCTTCATCGACCCCGGATTCAGCGGGCACATCACGCTGGAGCTGTCGAATGTGGCGAATCTCCCGATCACCCTGTGGCCCGGCATGAAAATCGGGCAGCTGTGTCTTATCCGGCTCACCAGTCCGGCCGAGCACCCGTACGGCAGTGCCGCGGCGGGCTCGAAATATCAGGGTCAGCGGGGGCCGACACCGTCGCGGGCCTATCTGAATTTTCCCGTGTCCAAGTGAGTTGCATTACGGGGTAGCGGTTTCGATCCGGCGCGCGGCGTAATTCGGCCGCTGCCTGGACAGTTGACCGTCGTCCGTGGCGCGAATACGCCGTCCGATGGGCGGGTACAGCGGGTGTACGGATGGCCCGGTACGTCGTAAGGTGGCGACGACGGGTGTGTGTCGACGAGATGGGCAGCGGATGAGTTCGGTTCTGGGAGTTTCGGTGGGGGCGGGTGCGGTTCGCGTCGCACGTCCGTTCACCGGCGATTCCGCCGAACAGGCCGCACGCAATGGCGGCGCACCCCCACAGCAGCGATACGCCCGGGCCCGCAGCGGATTCGACGGCCCGCCGGACGCGTTCGACGTGCAGGCGGTGCCGGTCGGGGAACGCCGGGTCGACGAGCTGGTCGCCGACGCCGTCGGGGCGGTGCTCGCCGCGGATTCGCGGATCAGCGCCACCGCCATCGCCTACCGGGACGAGAATCACGCGCGGGCCATCCGGGCCGAGCTGGCGCGGCGGCAGTTCACCAATTACGAGCTGGTGCCCGACGTGGTGGCGGCGCTGGAATTCCTCGAATACTCCGGGGAGCTGCAGGGTTTCGGCACCGTCGCGCTCTATGACCTAGGCGCGTCCGGGTTGTCGGTGACCGTCGTCGATACCGGCACCCGGCAGGTCTGCTTCAGCGAACGCACCAGCGATATCAGCGGCGACTATCTCGACGCGCTGATCCGCGAACAGCAGATCGCCTCCGGGCGGATCGCCCATCCGCCGGACCACACCGGGCTCATCGCGCTCGACAAGCTCTGCCGCGAGGCCAAGGAGCAGCTCTCCAGCAGCAGCGCGGTGGCACTGCCCTCCACCGAGGGCCTGGTACTGCTGTCGCAGGAGAACTTCGAGGCCCTCATCATGCTGGCCGTCGAATCCTCCGCTCGCATGACGCGCGATGTCATCCTGCGCTCCGAGCAGCCGGTGCAGGCGGTCGCCCTGCTCGGCGGCTGCGCTCAGATTCCGCTGGTGGCAAAGGTTTTGCGACGCTGGCTGGGCGTCCCCGTCATCGTCCCGGCCGCCCCCGACACCGTGGTCACCCGCGGCGCGGCCATGCTGGCCCGCCCGGTCCTGCACCGGCCCGCACCCGCGCCCTTCCCCACCGCCCCGCGCGAGGACGCCGTACCCGCACCCCCGGAGCCCAGCCAGTCCTGGCCGGCTCGGCCGGGTGCGGCGGAGAAATTCGGCCGCCGCCGCGAGGTCAGCCTGGCCGGCGTCGCCGTCGGCGCTCTCGTCGTGGTGGCCGCCATCGGCATCACCCTCGGCTGGGGATCCCAAGTCCTGACCCATGATTCGCAGCGCCAGGACGCCGTCACCAGCTCGGTCCCGGCCAGCACCACCCGCCCCTCCACCGAACCGGCGGTCGCGTCGCCCACCACCACCGACGCCACCAACGAGTCCCTGGCCGCACCCCAGCCCCACACCTACACCACCACCACCGAGGCCCCCACCACCACGCCCGGCCCGAACACCATCACGATCATCCCGGGCCTCCCACCCGTGGTCGTTCCCACCCTCCCCCCGCTCTTCCCACCCGCCCCGCCCCAGCAAGCGCGCTGACGCTCCCTGCCGAGCTCGAAAGCCGTTGTGGGCCAGACTCATCGAAAGAGCCGAGTCCGCCCCGTCGACTGCCAGGTGGGGCGGACTCGGTGGTGCGAGAACCGGCTGCGTTCAGTCCTCGCTTTCCGCTCCCACCGCCAGAGCTGTCGTGATGATCGCCGACAGGGGTGGGAGTTTGGAATCACGTGCGGGTGGCGTCACCCAGTGGCAGCCCTCGCGCGTCCAGCGGCCGAGGCCGGTGGGGAGCATGACCGCGCTGCCGATGGCCGGAATGCCGATATCGAGGCGGTTGAGCGCCATCATGATCTGGTCGCCGGGCCGCGAATCCGGTTCGGCCAGAAAGCTCCAGCGAATCTGCCGGGCCAGCATGGGCCCGCCGCAGCGCTGCTGTTGCAGTGCGCCGCGCAGCATTTCGGCCCGCGCGACCGGTAGGTGCACCACCCCGATCTGCGCGGTGACGGGAAGCATGACGAATCCGCCGCGTTCGATGACCGGCAGCGCGAACTCGTGCCGGTAGTAGGAAACCCAGTCTTCGACTGTTCTGAGCCTGTCCGCGTTCATGTCCCCGCCTCCTTCCCCTGGTCACCAGGGTCGCGTGCCGGGGGCCGCGCTGAGAACGCCCGCACACCCGCATTCCGCTGCCTTTCCGCCGCCACTATTACCGGTGCGTATAACGCCTGGTACCGAGAAGGTTTCGGATGTGGTCGCGGCCACTTTCCGCTCGTACCCTGGAGTTCGGAGTTCGTTCGGAAGGGATGGCACCGTGGTCCGGCACTGGTCAGGCAAAGAGGCCCGGGCCCTCCGCGATGCCAAACGCATGAGTATCCGGGAGTTCGCCGCCCACCTGGGTGTGCACGAACGACTGGTCTCGAAATGGGAGGCCGGGGGCGATCGGGTGCATCCCCGTCCCATCAATCAGGCCGCCCTCGATACTTCCCTTGCCAGGTCCGACGATGTTGTGCGGGCACGGTTCGCGGCCTTGATCGACCAGCCCTTGATCGACCGCCCCGCCGTTCCCGGTTTCGATGTGCGCCAAGGCGGTTCCGAGTTTCGGAGCGGGATGCCGGCGCAGGCCAGTTATTCCAGCGACGCGGAACTGCTGGCACTCGTCGATACGGGTGCGATGAGGGGCGATGCGTCAGCGGCGATTTCGGAGAGGGATCTGATCATGGCGGCTGCTCACGAAGCAAGCGAGCACGCGGGGAGGGCCGAGGGCACCAATGTGGGTGCGACCCTGCTGGAACAGCTCGATGCGGATGTCACGCGCATCGCCAACGATTACGTACACATGCCGCCGGTGCCGATGATGGTGGAGATGCTGCGGGTGCGGCGTCGGGTCTACCGCTTGCTGGAAGGCCATCAGCGTCCGTCCGATACGGCCCACCTGTACCTTCTGGCCGGCACCCTGTCCGGTCTGCTGGCGAATGCCAGTACGGATCTGGGCTATTTCGACGCGGCCGGTGAACAGGCAAGGGCCGCTTGGGCTTACGCCGAACTGTGCGAGCACGATCCGCTGCGCGCCTGGACCCGCGGCATGCAGGCGCTCATCGAGTATCGGTCCGAGCGGCCGCGCCGCGCGGTCCTGCTGGCCCAGAGCGGCCAGCGCTACGCCGAATCCGCGACCTCGCGGGTGCGGCTGCTGAACATCGAGGCCCGCATCTGGTCGCGGCTGGGCAGCACCGCCGACACCGAGCGCTGCATCCGCGCCGCCGACGACGCCCGCGACAGCGAATCCAGCGACAACCTGCACGACGACGTCGGCGGCGTGTTCGGGTTCAACCAGCCCAAGAGTCACTACTACGCCGGCGCCACCTATATCCATTTGGGCCAGGCCGAGCCCGCCCTGGACGCCACCAGCCGGGCCATCGACCTGTACGTGAACGGCCCGACCGACAAGCGCTCCTACGGCGCGGAGTCGCTGGCCCGGGTGGACAATGCGGCCGCCCACCTGATCAACGGCAGCCTCGACGGCGCCGCCGCCGCGCTGGAGCCGGTGCTGGAACTCGACGAGGACAAGCGGATCGCGCAGTTGGAGGAACGGCTCAGTGCGCTGCGCCAGCGGCTGGCCGGCCCGGAGTTCCGGGACGCCGCCGAAGCGCAGGACCTGGACGAGAGGATCGAGGAATTCTGCGGCTCCACCGCCGCACGCAGCGTGCTGCCGCCCGATACCTCGAGGTAGCCGCCCCGCTACCGTCCGGTAGCCCAGTGCTGGACACGAAGAAACCTGGTTGCGGGCGAATGGCACCATTAACGGGGTGAGCCCATCGAGTCACCTTCCGCATCGGTCCCCCCGCGTCCTGGAACAGTCCACCAAACTCCAGAACGTGCTCTACGAGATCCGGGGTCCGGTACACGCGCACGCGGCACGGTTGGAGGCCGAGGGTCACCGGATTCTGAAGCTGAACATCGGCAATCCCGCGCCGTTCGGATTCGACGCGCCCGACGTCATCATGCGCGACATCATCGCGGCGCTGCCCTACGCGCAGGGCTACTCGGAGTCCAAGGGCATCCTGCCGGCGCGGCGGGCCATCTTCACCCGCTACGAATTGGTGCCCGGCTTCCCGGAATTCGATGTGGACGACGTCTACCTGGGCAACGGCGTCTCCGAGCTGATCACCATCGTCATGCAGGCGCTGCTCGACAATGGCGACGAGGTGCTCATCCCCGCGCCGGACTACCCGCTGTGGACGGCCATGACCTCGCTCGCGGGCGGCACCCCGGTGCACTACCTGTGCGACGAGTCCAACGACTGGCAGCCGGACATCGCCGACATGGAATCCAAGATCACCGACAAGACCAAGGCGATTGTCGTGATCAACCCCAACAACCCCACCGGTGCGGTGTACTCCGCCGAGGTGCTGCAACAGGTGGTGGACCTGGCCCGCAAGCATCAGCTGCTGCTGCTGGCCGACGAGATCTACGACAAGATCCTCTACGACGGCGCCAAGCACGTCTCGCTGGCGACGCTTGCCCCGGACCTGCTGTGCCTCACCTTCAACGGCCTGTCCAAGGCGTACCGGGTGGCGGGCTACCGCTCGGGCTGGCTGGTCATCACCGGTCCCAAGGAGCACGCGGGCGGCTTCCTGGAGGGCATCGACCTGCTGGCCTCCACCCGGCTGTGCCCGAATGTGCCCGCGCAGCATGCCATTCAGGTGGCGCTGGGCGGACATCAGAGCATCGACGACCTGGTGCTGCCGGGCGGGCGGCTGCTCGAGCAGCGGGATGTGGCCTGGGAGAAGCTCAATACCATTCCGGGCGTCTCGTGCGTGAAGCCCACCGGCGCGCTGTACGCGTTCCCGCGGCTGGACCCGGAAGTCCATGAGATCCACGACGATTCGAAGCTGGTGCTGGATCTGCTGCTGCAGGAGAAGATCCTGATGGTGCAGGGGACCGGGTTCAACTGGCCGCATCACGATCACTTGCGCATCGTCACGCTGCCCTGGGCCCGCGATCTCTCGGTCGCCATCGAGCGATTCGGGAACTTCCTGGCGAGCTATCGCCAGTAGTTCCAGCCGGAAATTCTCGATCACCGGGTACGCGCGGGGTACGCTGCGGTACCGGCGCGCCTTCGCGAATACCCGGTCTGACCTGCGGTTGATCGGTCTTGTCCGGCTGTGGACACCCGGGCCCGGGGTGGATGGCGCGGGTGAGACCCTGGCTAAAACAAACCGCTGGTACGAAAAAGTTGGGTTTTTAGAGACTTAGCTAGCGCAAAGAACCGTCTTTTGTGTACAGTGGTCCTCGGCACTCAGAGTGCCCGGTCGGACCGCCTACCCCCCCTGGGCCGTCCGGCCCTGGTTAGCCGGCCTACCCCCCCTGGGCCGCTGACCCGGGCGGCGGAGACATCCCCCTGCTCTCCGCCGCCCCTCCCAAACTCCCCACTCCCCACTCCCGCCTCCCCGGGCCTTCAGCGGACGGCTTGGAGCCATTGCCGGTTTCGTATCCGTGCCTGCGTTGGGAGCCGAGACGATTTTGGGGGTACCCCGTGAGTTACCCCGAACATTGCGAAATCAGTTGTCGCCTTGGGGATCGGGAAGAAACCTTCGTTTGACGGGCGGGGAGAACCTCTCAGCATGTCAGGAATGGTTTTCGTTTAGGCTCGGCGGGTGAGCGATCACCAGCACTCTCATCATCACCATCACGACCACTCCGGACCCATTGCTATTGGGACCAATGCGGCCCGGGTCGTTGTCGGGCTATTGGCGGTGATCGGGGTGGCGGTGGTTGTCGGGCTGGTGTGGCTTTGGCCCAGTTCTCAGCACATCGATATTCCGTTGCCCATGCAGAACGGGGGCGGGGGTGCGGTGCACTCCGAGGCGGGGACTGTGGTCAAGCAGGATCTCGGGCCTTGTGGGGATGTGTCGAATGGGAAGGTCTTCACTGTTGAGCCGGAGTTGCTCGCGGCGGCTCAGCGGCAGTGTGCGCGGAGTGTGATCTCGATCGATTCGGGGGCGGACAAGGGGAGTTGGACGGTCTTCGTCAATTCGCCCACGCCGGATCAGCCGAATTTGAGGGTGGGGGACAAGATTCGGATCGTGCCGCAGGCGGCGCCGAAGACGCCGCAGGATCCGGGTGGGGCGACGCTGTACTCGTTCGATGATTTCGCGCGTGGGCTGCCGTTGAGCATCATCGGGATCGTTTTCGCGGTGGTCATCATCGCGGTGGCGCGGTGGCGGGGGTTGCGGGCGTTGATCGGGCTCGTCATCGCGTTCGGCGTGCTGGTGATGTTCCTGCTGCCGGCGCTGCTGGACGGGAAACCGGCGATACCGGTGGCGTTGGTCGCGGGGGCGGTGATCCTCTACTCCGTGTTGTATCTGGCGCACGGGGTGAATCTGCGCACCAGTTCGGCATTGCTGGGGACGCTGACCTCGATGGTGCTGGCGGCGGTGCTGTCGTGGGCGTCGTTGGAGGCCACCCACCTCACCGGGTTGTCCGAAGAGCAGAACACCAATGTCGCCGCCTATATCCAGCACGTGAGTATTACCGGGCTGCTGCTGGCCGGATTCATCATCGGCTCGCTCGGTGTGCTCAACGATGTCACCATCACCCAGGCCTCGGCCGCCTTCGAGCTGGCGGCGCTGGACCAGAAGGCCAACCGCCGCAGCATCTTCTCCGCGGCCATGCGGGTCGGCCGCGACCATATCGCGAGCACCGTCTACACCCTGGTGCTCGCCTACGCCGGTGGGGCGCTGCCGCTGCTACTGCTGTTCAGCGTGGCCGGGCGGCCCATCCGGGACGTGCTGACCGGCGACGCGGTGGGCATCGAGATCGCGCGGTCGGCGGTCGGCGGTATCGCGCTGGCCCTGTCGGTGCCGCTCACCACCGCCATCGCGGTGCTGCTGGCCCGGCCGCTGGGCGCCAAGCCGGCCGAGGCGCGCGCGGGCGCGGGCGCCAAGCGGACGCGAAGTGCGGGGGCGCAACGGAATACGCCGCGCCGCGCGGGTGGGCCGCGCACCGGATCCCAGCCCGCGATGCGTCGTGCCGGTGATCCGCGCACCGGCGACCAGTCGGCCGTGTCGCGCAGCGGATCTCAGCCGGTCGCGCGGCGCGCAGGGGAGACCGGCGGCCCGCGCACCGGCGAGTACCCCTCGGGATCGCAACCTGTGGTGCGCCGAGGTGCTCAGCAGAGCGGACCGTACAGTGGGGAACAGCAGGCGGTGCCGAGAACCGGTGCGCAACAGCGGGATTCGTGGTCCGGGGAACAGCCTGTGGCGCCAACCGGCGCGCAGCCCGGTGTGTCCGGTGGGAGTGAGCCGCCGACGGTGCCGAGAACCGGTGTGGTGCAGCCGAATCCGAATCCGAATCCGCCGGAGGAGCGGCAGTACACGACCTCGTCGTGGTTCAATCCGAGCGAGCCGTGGTCGGATTCGGGAACGCGGGGCCAGGCCCGGCAGCAGGATCAGGGGTGGCAGCAGGATCAGGGCTACTCCGATGATCAGGGGTGGCCGCCCGAGCCACCGCGTGGCGGACGGCACTCCCGGCCCTGATTCCGGGCGGCGACCGTCAGTGTGTGTTCCGCGCCGCCTCGCAGAGCGCCGATACGCCGTCGGCGTCCGTGACGAAATGATCGAAGCCACTGGGCACTCCGAATTCGGCGAAGGAGACCTCGGAGTCGGACTGCGGGCGGCCGGGCACCGGAATGCGCACGGCCGCATGCAGATCGCGGGTTCCGGTCAGCTCGATCACCCGGCGGGCATTGTCGGCCCGCAGGCCGCCACACGCCATCACGTCGATGCGGCCGTCGGCCAGCGTCACCAGCCGGCCGATCAGGGCTGCGCCGTCGAGCACCGACTCCTGGCGGCCCGAGGTGAGCAACCGGGTGAAGCCCAGCTCCAGCAATTGGTCGAAACCCGCATACGGATCCGCGCACACATCGAACGCGCGGTGGAAGGTGACCTCCAGTTCGTCCGCGGCGGCCAGCAGCTCGGTATTGGCGGCCGGATCGACATGACCGTCCTCGTCGAGGACGCCGATCACCACCCCGTGGGCGCCCGCCGCCCGCACCCGCTCGATATCGGTGCGCATCAGCGCCACCTCGTCGGCCGAGTAGCGGAAGTCGCCCGGCCGGGGCCGGATCAGCACGTGCACCTGGGTGTGCCCCGCCGCCTCGACCGCCGCCTCGATGAGCGACGGCCCGGGCGTGAGTCCCCCGACCGTCAGCCCCGTACACAATTCCACCCGTGCGGCCCCCGCCTGTTCGGCGATCCGGACCCCGCCCAGAGACTCCACCCCGATCTCGACCCGCACCGCCCGCGCATCCGTCATACCTTGCAGTATGGCGAACTCCGGCCCGTCATGTTGCCTGAGATTAGCCAACGGGCTGCGAATGGCCCGTGAATTGCCGCCGCAGCGCCCGCCGAATCGGCACGAACGGGCTGGTACGCGGCGGGAACGACGAAGGCGGCGCTACCGGGTTGGTAGCGCCGCCCTCGTCAATCAGGTTCGGCTGCCCGCTGTTTCGGGCCGGGGCCTAGTTCTTCCGGCCCGGAGCCTTCATGCCCGACTTGAAGCCGAGGCCACCCGGCTTGGCGGTCGGCGGCTTGGCCGCGCCATTGCCCTCCGAGGTGCCATTGCCCTCCGGAGCGGCCGGAGCGGCCGGAGCGGCGGGCTCGGCGACCGGAGCGGTCTCGGCCGGAGCCGAATCCGCCGCAGCCGCAGGCACTTCCGGAGCCGGAGCAGCGGCCGGAGCCGCAGCGCCCGGAGCCTTCGGGCCGGGGCGCTTGAGGCCGGACTTCATGGCCAGCCCCTTGGGCGCGATGGACGGCTTGGCCTCGGCGGCCGGAGCCGACGCGGCCGGAGCCTGGGTGGCCGGCGCGGCAGCCGATGC
>NZ_JBEXJI010000016.1:0-200407 GCF_040609015.1 Nocardia sp. NPDC004860
GCACCGCGATCCGCGAATGGGCGCGCGCTCAGGGGCACCAGGTTTCCTCGCGCGGCCGTATCCCGGCCGAGATCGTCGACGCTTACCAGCGCGCCGAGAATTAACCAGCGCAAATCAGGGCGCTGGAAATTCGCTGGGAGCCGAGAGTCCGCGGGCATCGGCTCTAAGCGCGGGGAGATGGAGCGACATTTCAGGCCAATGGCTCGATCCGGATTTCTCGTGCATCAGGCCGCGCGCAGTAGTGCGGCGCCGCACTCGGGAAGTTCGGCTCGAATCCTTTCCAGTAGGCGTTCGGCGCGTTCGCGATGCGCAGCGGCCGCCTCGGCATCGCCCTGGGCGGCGGCCAGCGCCGCCAGGATCGAGTCCATCGGGCCGAACTCGGTCATCCCCGTCTCGAGGCCGATCAGGGTGCCGCTGTGCGGTGCCAGGTATATGTAGAGCCGCTGAATTGCTGGAGTGTCGCCGAGTTCGATGGCGGCGACCGCCCGCAATGCCGACATGAGGACCGGATAGAAGCCCGCCGCAATCGGATCCGAGTCCTCGTACACGCCGCGTGCGCGCTCGCGCTGTCCGCTCTGCAGCAGCGCGAGCGTGTAGGCCGGGGCGGCGGCCGCCGGCAGGGCCGCATAGGCGTTCGCGAGCCGATCCGTCAGGCTCCCCAGTTCACCCCGCGCCCATCCGGTCGAGAGGGCGCAGAACAACTCCGCCTCCGCGTGATTGGCGACGCCGGAAAGCCGGGTGCGGGTGGTGAACCGCTGGTACAGCTCATCGGCCGCGTCGATGTTCCCGCGCAGCAGTTCCATGGTCCCGGCGAAACAGCTGACCATATCCAGTAGCGGCTGCAGCTGGCCCTCGTCGGCGAACTCCACCGCGGCTGTCGCCCGCCGCCCCGCCTCCCGCAGATCCGCCCGGGCCACCGCCGCCCGGTATCCCAGATAATGCGCCAGCGCCCGGTACTCGGCCAGTCCGGCGGCGGTCGCCAGCCCCTCCAGTTCCTCGACCAGTGCCGAGAACTCCGTGTCGTACTCGAATGCGAGATAGGTCACCGCATTGATGGCGGCACACAGTAATTCGGGATCGCCGGTGCGCCGCGCCGTCTCGAGGGCCAGCCGCGCCAGTCGCCGCCCGGCGGCCGACTCCACCAGTCCCGTCTCGAAGGTCGCCGCGACCAGCAGGCGTACCAGATCGGCATCTGTCGCATCGTTCGAATCAGTCTGTGCCGCAACGGCATTCGAGACGTCATGGGTCGGCGCCGCGGGGCCGGGGGCGTCGCTCACCAGCAGGGCCAGGGTGGACGCGCCGATGCCGTACCGGGTCAGGGCGCCCGCCAGCGCCCGCCGCATGTGCTGATCGGGCCTGCGCCAGTTGCGAATCGCCCAGATGATCGGGGCGCGCCAGCAGGTCAATGCCCGGACCACCAGGTCCGGATCGCCCAGCTGCTCGGCGAGGGTGAGGGCCCGGTCGCGTTCCACGCGGGCCTCCCGATGCCGATTGTCGTAGGCCAGCGCCGCGACCAGCGCGCAGCGGGTGCGCAGCAGTGCGATGCGGTCGCCGGCGGGCGCGTGGTCGGCGTCGTGGCGCGCCAGCCGGTGCAGGTCCACCGCCGACCGCAGCAGCCGCACGCCGGCACTGCCGATCCCGCGGCTGGTGCGCCGCTCGGCCGCCCGCTCCACGTATTCGATCGCGCGCGAGGCGGTTTCGGCGGTCGCGCCGGCGAGGGCGTGCCGGGCCAGCACATCCGGGTCCCGCGCCACCGCCGGATAGGCGTCGGCACGCTGTTCCAGCAGCTCCAGTGCGGCCCAGTGCATCCGGCCCCGGCGCAGCGGCGGTATGCCCAGATACACCGCATCGCGAATCAGCCCATGCTCGAACCGGATACTCCCGCCGCTCCCGGAGCCCACCAGTCCGGCCGCCTCGGCCGCCGCGACCAGATCGATCACGGTGTCCTCGGCCAGCCCCACCGCCGCACTGAGGATCGCCAGATCGACGCTCTCACCCCAGATGGACAGCTGCCGCAGCACCTCGGCGACCCCGTCGGGCAGCTGCGCCACCCGATCCTCGATCAGCTCCCGGATCGAATCCGGCACCTCGTCCAAACTCCCCTGCGCGGCAGCCGCTTTCGCCACCTCCCGGACGAACAGCGGATTCCCGCCCGTCCGCCGGTGCAGCTGTTCCAGCGCCTCGGCCTCGATCCCCGTCAGCCCGGCAGCCGCCGCGGCTCGCCGCGTTCCCTCCACGTCCAGTCCATTGAGCTCCAGCCAGGCGCCCGTATTCTGCGCCAGCGCCGCGACCGTATTGTGCGGCCCTTGCGCAGCCTCCGATCGTCGCATCGTGACCAGCACGAATACCGGCTCGTCCCGCAGCCAGCTCACCACCTGCCGCAATACCTGCAAGGTCTCCGGATCGGCCCGCTGCACGTCCTCCAGCAGCAGCGCCACCGGCGCGGAACCGGCCGCGCGCCTGCATTTTTCCGCGATGACCCGCGCCAGCGTGAACGCGTCCTCGGCCGGCGTCCCCGTTTCGATCGCGCTCGGCCGCGGTGGGCCCGGTGAAATCGACTGGGAGGAGACGGTATCCGGCGGTGCCGCGGCGGGAGTGCCCGGTGCGCGGGCCGCGCTCTCCGAAAGCTGTCCAGCCGCAGCCCGGTTCGGCTCGCTCACGTCCAGGGCGGTGCTGATCTCGGTCCAGGCCCACGCCGTGGGCGCGCCGTCGATCTCCGGGCAGGTCCCGGTCACCGCGGTCCAGCCCGCGGTGTACAGCGTGGCGAGGGTGGCCTCCGCCAGTACGGTCTTGCCGATTCCCGCCTCTCCGGCCACCCAGGCGACCCGCAACTGCCCGGCCCGCGCCGCCTCGGCGGCGTTCAGCAACTCCGACAACTCGGTGAGATACCCGGTAGCGCAACGGAACCCGTCGGCAGCCCCGGGGGCGGTGCTGGTTTTCGCGGTCTCGATGCCCGGGCTGGAGACGGGCGCGGGATCGGCCCTGCTCATGGTGGTGGCAGGGGATGCGGCAGGGCCGGTGGGGCGGCGGTCGTGCGCCGGCAGGGGCGGGGTCTGGGCGAGGCCGGCGGAGTGATTGAGAATCGCTATTTCGAGTTGGCGCAACGCGGGGGAGGGATCCACGCCGAATAGGCCGCCGAGGAATTCGCGGGAGCGCCGGATGGTGGTGAGCGCCTCGAGCTGCTGACCCAGCTGGTACTGCGCCAGGGCGAGCAGCCGGACGATTTCCTCGCGGCCGGGATTGTCCTCGAAGAGCTGGCGGAGTTCGCGGACCACTTCGCCGGAGCGGCCCAATTCCAATTCGGTGCGGGCATTGAGTTCGACAGCGGTGAGGTAGAGATCGGTGAGCCGGTCGGCCTCGGCGACGGACCAGTCGGCCTCGGCGAAGGCCTCCAGCGCGGGACCGTGCCAGAGTGACAGGGCGGCCTCCAGCAGGGCGTTGCGCTCGGTGGGATCGGTGTGGATCTCGGGGTTGCTGACAAGTTCCTGATAGGTCCGCAGCTGCTGTTCGAAATGCCATGCGTCCACGGCGTTCTCGGGGATCTTCAGGGCATACCCGGACGACTCGGACACGATGAAGCGGGAGGGCGCACGCCGCGGGCGGTCGGGTTCGAACAGTCGCCGCAGATTGTGGATGTGCACCTGCAGTACCGCGGTGGCCTTGGGTGGCGGATGCCCGGACCACAGGTCGTCGATCAGCCGTTCGGTGCTCACGACCTGGCCGTGCGCGACGATGAGGCGGCCCAGCACGGCGCGTTGCATGGGCGTGCCCAGGGGCGTGTCGCGACCGTCGACGGACAGCTGCAGGGGGCCGAGCACTCTCAGCTCCGCGCCTGCCATCGGTGTCCTCCTGCGACCGGAAGCGAACTGGTCATTCGCCGCAAGAAGAGCACTATCCCTCAAAAACCTGGAGATGCCAAAAGGTAGCCGAATGGTTGTCGGATAGTTATGGGCGGGTCGCGGCCATAAAGAAGACCGTATGGTACGGAATTCCGTTTCCAATGCTAACGGTGCGAATACCTCACACAACCCGGCCGGAAGTGGATCGCAAGAGTGGGCGGGGAGAATACTTCTGACTGGAAGCAACCTTGAAGTTAAGGGGTGGTTGGTGTGACGAAGCCAGTGGATTTCCCCAGGGGCCTGGGAGAGACCGGCATCGAGCCCGAGAGCACCGGCATGTACGTGGACCGCGACGGCGATATCTGGGAGAAGCAGGACGATGGCTGGCGGCTGATTCTGCAGCGCGGCGTGTCCGTGGACCCGAAGTCCCTCTGGGATTGGACCGAGGGGCACGTCCGCGACTACGCGCCGTTCATGCCGGTCGTCGCCGGGCGCTGACGGTTTCCGCCGCGAGGGTGATCGCGGCGCGGAAATCGACTGCGGCACAAACTATTCGGATACCAGCACGCCGCTCAGATGGTCGTAGGCCACGTGTGCGTGCAGCCGAACGCCGGTGACGAGGGTGTCGTCGTCGGCGTAGAAGTGCGGGTTGTGGTTCATGAAGAGTCCGCGCTCGCCGGGGATCGGCGTGGGCAGACCCGCGGCGTCGAGCTGCGTGTCCTGCACGCCCAGCGTCACGTACAGCCCGCCGTACCTGTTGACGAACTCCGAGACGTCGTCGTATCCGAGCGTGGCCCCCGTCGGCGCCACCCGGTCGTCCCCGGCCACCCGGCGGAAGGTGGGCAGCCCGGCATCCATCCACGCCTGCTCGTTGTGCACGGCGGGCACATCCTGCAGGAAATCCACTGCGGCCGAACAGTTGTAGGCGGCCGCGGTGTTCGTGGCGAGCGTCCGCAGCCGCGGCTGCACCTCGCCCATGTCGTGCTCCACCGCGCAGCGGATGGTGCCCCACAGCGTCAAGGTCTGGCCGATGATATTGAACCGCCCGACGTCCTCGACGTGCCCGATGCTCACTGTGACCGGGTCGAAGGCGCTGATCTGCCGGTAGAGCTGCCCGATGCCCGTCAGGATCGCTCCGGCCGCCGGCATCGGATCGATGCCCATCCACGGTGTGGACCCGTGGACCTGCTGGCCGGTGAGGGTGATCCTGACCAGGCAGGACGCCCCGAACTGGTTCCCGACCCGATATCCGATGTAGCCCTTGGGATATGGGGTGACGTGGAATCCGAACGCCATGGTCGGCGCGGGATCGTCGAGCGCGCCCTCGGCGAGCATCTCACGCGCACCGCCCTTTTCGTTCACCGGCGGGCCTTCCTCGGCGGGCTGGAACACGAAAAGTACGGTGCCCGGTAGTTTTTCGCGGACGCCGGCCAGGACAGTGGCCGCGCCCATGAGCATGGCGGTGTGGCAGTCGTGCCCGCAGGCGTGTGACACCGGGAACGGCCCGCCGGGGTATTGCTGATCGACCACGTGGGAGGTGAACGGCACCCCGCACAGGTCCGGCACCGGCAGTGCGTCGATGTCCGCGCGCAGCGCCACCACCCGGTCGCCTGCCTGCCCGCCGCGCAGCACACCGACCACCCCGTGCCCGGCGATGCCGGTGCGAACCTCGTCCAGACTCGAGGCTTTCAGGTGATCACTGATCAGCGCCGCGGTATTCACCTCGCGATTGGAGAGCTCCGGATGTTCGTGCAGATGCCGCCGCAGGCGCACCACCTGTCCGGCCACCGCATCGGCGCGGGCGTCGAGTTCGTCGTGGATCGCAGGCATCGGGACTCCGTTCGGCCGGTATTCCGACGACGGGGCGAGGGCCGAACCGATCCAAAACAAAGTCGTTACGGCCATTTGCCGTCCGCGCCGAGGCTACTACTGTGGACCTCGAGTTCGCCATCCGTTAGCTGACGCGTCGGCAGGCTCGTTGCGAACCCGAGTCCTTCCGAGCGTCACCCGAAGCCACGAGGTGACCATGACCCAGGGTTGGCCCAGTTCGATGGGGTCGTTCGACTCCTTCGACGATATCTTCAACCGATTCTTCGGATCCGGAATGTCCCGCCAGCCGCCGGTGCAGCGCATCGACCTGAGTCGTTTGCTGAGCGAGAGCGCCAAACAGGTCGTGGACTCCGCCCGGCAGGCCGCCCACGACTGGGGCAGCGCCGAGATCACCCCCGAGCACCTGCTCTACGCGGCCGCCGCCATCGAGCCGTCCCAGAGCATCATCGCCGAAATCGGCAGGGACCCAGAACAATTGCGCAAGCAGATGCGGACCGCCGCGGGCAGCGGCGTCGGCGCGCACGGCCAGGACCATGCCCTGGTCCTGAGCCCCGGCGCCAAGCTGGCCCTGCGCAATTCGCAGCGCAGCGCCGCCGAAGCGGGCAGCAGCTACATCGGGCCCGAGCACATTCTGCTCGGCATCGCGGGCGTGCACGACAGCCCCGCCGCCCAGGCCCTCTCGGGCGCGAAGATGCCCGCCGCCCAGACCGCCAAGGAGCCCTCCGACACCCCGACCCTCGACGAGTACGGCCGCGACCTCACCGCGGAGGCTCGGGCCGGAAAGATCGATCCGGTAGTCGGCCGCGCCGAGGAGATCGAGCAGACCGTCGAGATCCTGTCGCGGCGGCGCAAGAACAATCCGGTCCTCATCGGTGATCCGGGCGTCGGCAAGACCGCGATCGTGGAGGGCCTGGCCCAGCGCATCGTCAATGGCGATGTGCCCGCCACCCTGACCGATCGCCGGGTCATCGCGCTGGACGTGAGCTCGATGGTGGCGGGCAGCAAATATCGCGGCGAATTCGAGGAGCGGCTCACCAAGGTGCTCGACGAGGTGCGCGAGCACTCCGACGAACTGGTGATCTTCATCGACGAGCTGCACACCATCGTGGGCGCGGGCGCCGGTGGCGAGGGCTCCATGGACGCGGGCAATATGCTCAAGCCCGCCCTGGCCCGCGGCGAACTGCACGCCATCGGCGCCACCACCATCGACGAGTACCGCAAGTACATCGAGAAGGACGCGGCCCTGGAACGCCGCTTCCAGCCGGTCATGGTGTCCGAGCCGTCGGTGGCCGACACCATCGAGATCCTGCGCGGGCTCTCCGATGTGTACGAGGAGCACCACCAGGTGCGCTACCTGGACGAGGCGCTGATCGCCGCGGCCGAGCTGTCCGACCGCTACATCACCGACCGCTTCATGCCGGACAAGGCCATCGACCTGGTGGACCAGGCGGGCGCGCGGGTTCGATTGCGTACGCGCACGACGGATCCCAAGGTGCGCGAGCTGGAAGACAAACTGGCGCACCTGAATCGGGAGAAGGACGCGGCGGTCGCCGGCGAGGATTACGAGCGGGCCAACAAGATCAAGGCCGAGATCTCGAAGCTGGAGAAGAAGACCGCCGACGAGGTGGACCGCACCGAGATCCCGACGGTCGGGATCACCGATATCGCCGAGGTGGTGTCGCGGCAGACCGGTATCCCGGTCGCCGACCTCACCACCGAGGAGCGCGCGAAACTGCTGAAGCTGGAACAGGATCTGCACCGGCGGGTGGTCGGCCAGGACGAGGCCATCGTCGCGGTGGCGGAGGCGGTGCGCCGCGCCCGCGCCGGGCTCAAGGACCCCAACCGGCCCATCGGCTCGTTCCTGTTCCTGGGCCCCACCGGCGTCGGCAAGACCGAACTCGCGAAAGCCCTGGCGGAGGCCGTCTTCGGTGACGAGGACCGGCTCATCCGCTTCGATATGAGCGAGTTCCAGGAGAAGCACACCGTCTCGCGGCTGGTGGGCGCGCCGCCCGGATACGTGGGCTACGACGACGCCGCCCAGCTCACCGACAAGGTGCGCCGGCAGCCGTACTCGGTGATCCTGTTCGACGAGGTCGAGAAGGCGCATCCGGACGTGTTCAATGTGCTGCTGCAGCTGCTCGACGACGGCCGCGTCACCGACTCCAAGGGCCGCACGGTGGATTTCAAGAACACCATCGTGATTCTCACCAGCAATATCGGCTCCGATCTGATCCTGTCCGCGAAGGACGGCGACCTGGATTCGATCACGCCGCAGCTGGAGGAGCGGCTGCGCAGGCAGTTCCGGCCCGAGTTCCTCAACCGGCTCGACGAGCAGATCATCTTCCACCGGCTCGACAGGTCCCAGCTGCGCAATATCGTCGGCCTGGTGCTCGACGGCACCAAGCGGCGGCTGCGCGCCCAGGACATCGACCTGGATGTCACGGACCGGGCCATGGACTGGCTGGCGGAGAACGGATATCAGCCCGAGTTCGGCGCCCGGCCACTGCGCCGGACCGTGCAGAAGCAGCTGGACAACGCGCTGTCGAAGAAGCTGCTCGAGGGCGCGCTGGCGCCCGGCGACACGGTGCGCATCGATGCCGACGGCAGCGGTCTGCAGATCGAGGCGATCCACCACACCGGTGGGAAGAAGACCGATGCCGAGATCACCGAGGAATCGGTCATGACCGTCGGCAAGGGCGGCAAGGCCAAGTCCGACAAGCCGGATGCCAAGCACGCCGGCGGAAATGGCCACGGCAAGCACAGCGCGAAGGCGTCGGGCGGCAAGGCGTCCCCCACCAAGCACTGAGCACTGTCGCACACGAAAAGCGCCGCGCCGGAATCGATCCGGCGCGGCGTTCGGCTCGATCGCCTGCGCCGGGACGTCTCACACCAGCCGGGGCCACAGCCCGCGGTCCGTCGGCGCGTTCACATCGAACATGGTCACGGCGAAGCTCTTTGGCGTCGCCGGGCGCGCCCGGCCACCGCTATCGATCGGCCTGCCCGCTCGGGGGCGATCGCACGCCAGTTTGGAATATGCGTTAACTTCTGGTTATGGACCTTGATCGCGACGCCGCGCCGCTGCCCCTGGGCGACCTCGTCGCCGATGGGCCCTTCCCGCCGCATCACCCCGGCTGCTTCGGCTGTGGCCCCGCCAATCCGGCCTCCCCGCAGATCGCCTTCGGGCGACTGGGCGACACCGTGCGTGGCACCTTCACGCTGGACGAGCGGCATCAGGGCGCGCCCGGCGTGGCGCACGGCGGCATCCTCGCCGCGGCCCTGGACGACGCCTGCGGCGCGATCCTGGTCCCGTTGCGCCAGCTCGCGGTCACCGTCAAACTCGACGTCACCTTCTGCGCCCCCGCCCGCCTGCACCGCGATTTCGTGGTCACCGCGGTGCTCGCCGCACGCGAGGGCCGCAAGCTCTTCATCGACACCACGCTGACCGACGGCGACACTGTGATCGCCACCGGCCGGGCGATTTTCGTCGAGGTTGCACCGGAGCACTTCCTGAGTCTCGGTGCGACCCTCGGGGAGATGCCCACCATCGGGCTGTGACTCGGCGCGGCGTTCTTCCTGGTGGAAATGATTCCGGCACGGCGCTTTTCGCGAAATCGAATACGGCTCCGGCGCCGCGCGGGAATGACTCGCGCGGCGCCGGACCGCTCTGCGTGATCGTCAGCCGACGGCGATCATGCGGGCCGCGTTGGCCGATTCGTCGTCCTTCTCCTCGTTGGCCGCCAGTTCGGCGTGCACGCGGTCGAAGTAGCGGTTGATCTCGGCATTGGTGCGCTCGTCGTCCCAGCCCAGGCGCGGGGCGATGAGGCGGGCGATCTCCGGCGCCGCCCGCAGGCCGCGGTCGGGCACCTCGATGGAGATGCGGGTGCGGCGGGTGAGCAGGTCGTCCAGGTGCAGCGCGCCCTCGTGGGTGGCGGCGTAGACGGCCTCGGCGGCCAGATAGTCTTCGGCGCCCGGAATCGGTTGGCCCAGTTCGGGAACCGCGGCGACGAGGTCGAAGATCTCCGCGGTCAGCGAGCCGTAGCGGCCCAGCAGATGCGCCACGGTCTCGACCGGCAGCCCGGCCCGCGCCGCCACGTCGGCGATGGTGTCGACCATGTCCTGGTAGCCGACCGCGCCCAGGATGGGCAGGTTCGCGGTCACCGACGGCGCGACATCGCTGCCGAGGCGCTCAGCGGCGGCGTCCACCACATCGGCGGCCATCACCCGGTAGGTGGTGTATTTGCCGCCCGCGATGACGAACAGGCCCGGGGCCGGTTCGGCCACCGCGTGCTCGCGCGACAGCTTGGACGTCTCCTTCGACGCGCCGGTCATGAGCGGCCGCAGCCCCGCGTAGGTGCCGACGATGTCGGCACGCGTGAGCGGTTCGCGCAGTAGCGAATTGACGTGGTCGAGGATGTACTGCACATCCGCGGCGGTCGCGGTCGGGTGGTTCTTGTCCAGTGACCAGTCGGTGTCGGTGGTGCCGATGATCCAGTGCTCGGCCCACGGGATGACGAACAGCACGGACTTCTCGGTCTTCATGGCGATGCCGGTGTTCAGGTCCAGCTTCTCGCGCGGGACCATGATGTGCACGCCCTTGGACATGCGCACGTGGAACGGGAAGTCCACCCCGGTCATCTTGATCATGTCGTCGGTCCACACCCCGGTCGCCGAGATCACGGTCTTGGCCCGGATGCTGTGCTCCAGACCGGTTTCCAGATCCACGACATTCGCGCCCACGACCTTCTCGCCATCGCGCAGCAGCCCGGTGACCCGGGTGCGGGTCAGCACGGTCGCGCCGTGCTGGGCCGCGGTGCGGGCGATCATCATGGTGTACCGGGCGTCGTCGACCTGCGCGTCGTAGTAGCGGATGGCGCCGGTCATGGCGTCTTCCCGGAGCGCCGGCGCCAATTCCAGTGCGCCGGAACGGCTCAGGTGCCGGTGCATGGGCACCGAGCGCGCGCCGCCCATGGTGTCGTAGAGGGCGATGCCGGCGCCGATGTAGAAGCGCTCGTAGTGCTTCTGCAGCGGGAACAGGAACGACACCGGGTGCACCAGGTGCGGAGCCAGCTTGTTCAGCAGCAGGCCGCGCTCCTTCAAAGCCTCACGGACCAGCGCGAAGTCGTACTGTTCCAGGTAGCGCAGGCCGCCGTGGATGAGCTTGGAGGACCGGCTGGAAGTACCGGCGGCGAAGTCCCGCGCCTCGACCAGGGTGACGGACAGGCCGCGAGCGGCGGCGTCGAGGGCGGCGCCCGCCCCGGTCACTCCACCGCCGATCACGAGAATGTCGATTTCGGTGTCGCCGAGCGAATCAATCGCCCGGGCGCGGTAGGCGGGATCCAGTTGTGCGGACACGAAATACTCCTTGTTATCGGCGTTTCGAAGTTTGTGGGGCACCGGTCAGTCCTCGTCGTCGAGGTCGACCCAGTCGAGGGTGCGCGAGACGGCCTTGACCCAGCGCGCATAGCCGCGCTGCCGCTGCTCCTCGGTCATGGTGGGCTGCCAGTTCTTGTCCTCGTGCCAGTTGGCGACGAGTTCGTCTGTGCTACGCCAGAATCCGACCGCGAGACCGGCGGCGTAGGCGGCGCCGAGCGCGGTGGTCTCGGCGACCACCGGCCGGGAGACCGGCACGCCGAGGAAGTCGGCCTGGATCTGCATGGCGAGTTCATTGGTGGTGACGCCGCCGTCGACGCGCAGGGTGTCGAGCCGCACCCCGGAGTCCTGCTGCATGGCCTCGACCACGTCGCGGGTCTGGTAGCAGATGGATTCCAGCGTGGCCCTGGCGATGTGGGCGTTGTTGCTGAAGCGGGACAGGCCCACGATCGCCCCGCGGGCATCCGGGCGCCAGTAGGGTGCGAACAGTCCGGAGAAGGCGGGCACGAAGTAGACGCCGCCATTGTCGGGCACCTGACGGGCAAGGGCCTCAACCCTTTCCGCGCCCGAGATGATGCCCAGCTGGTCGCGCAGCCACTGCACGGCCGAGCCGGTGACGGCGATCGAGCCCTCCAGCGCGTACACCGGCTTGTCGTCGCCGAACTGATAGGCGACCGTGGTCAGCAGGCCGTGCTCGGAGTGCACGATCTCGGTGCCGGTGTTCAGCATCAGGAAATTCCCTGTGCCATAGGTGTTCTTGGCCTCGCCCGGCCGGAAGCAGACCTGGCCGACGGTGGCGGCCTGCTGGTCGCCGAGCACGCCGGCGATCCGCACCGCGCCCTTGAACGGGCCGCCGGGGTAGGTGGTTCCGAAGCCCGCGGGATTCGACGAGGGTGCGATGCGCGGCAGCATGGCGCGCGGCACCCCGAACACGGCGAGCAATTCGTCGTCCCAGTCCAGGGTTTCGAGGTCCATGAGCATGGTGCGCGACGCATTGGTCGGGTCGGTGACGTGCACACCACCGTGGACGCCGCCGGTGAGGTTCCAGATGATCCAGCTGTCGGAGGTGCCGAAGAGGGCGTCGCCGTTCTCCGCGTCCGCCCGTACGCCGGGGACATTGTCGAGGATCCACTTCAGCTTGCCGCCGGAGAAATACGGCGCGGGTGGCAGTCCGGCGCGTTCGCGAATGAGATCGCCGTGGCCGGCCTTCTCCACCTCGGCCACGATGCGGTCGGTGCGGGTGTCCTGCCACACGATGGCGTTGTAGTAGGGGCGTCCGGTGTGGCGGTTCCACACGATGGTGGTCTCGCGCTGATTGGTGACGCCGACGGCGGCCAGGTCGCTCGCGGTGAGACCGGCTCCGGCCAGGGCGCTCTTGATGACGGTGCGGGTGCGCTCCCAGATCTCGTCCGGATTGTGCTCCACCCAGCCGGCCTGCGGGAGAATCTGCTCGTGTTCGAGTTGATGGCGGGCAACCACATTGCCGCCGTGGTCGAACACCATGAATCGCGTGGAGGTCGTGCCTTGATCGATGGCTCCGACGTACTGCGTCATCACGGTCCTTCCGGGAAGCTCGTCATTGAGTCCGTTTGCGCTGGTGAGACCGGTACCGGTCGCCCGGGCTCCACGTTACGAAGTGGAACGTGCTTATGGCAGAGGGTGCGTTCGACAATGCCGAACGATTTGCTGGTAGGTTACGGACATGCCGGGTCCGATTCAGTCGATCGAGCGCGCCGCGGCCATGCTACGGCTGCTCGCGCGCGGGTCCGGGCGCATGGGAGTGGGGGAGATCGCCGCGGCGCTGGGGCTGGCCAAGCCGACCGCGCACGGCATTCTGCGGACGCTGCACGGGGTGGGATTCGTCGATCAGGATCCCGTGACGGGCAAGTACCTGCTGAGTCCGGCCCTGCAGGACCTCGGGTCCGGGCACCTGGACGCCAATGAACTGCGCTCCCGGGCCATCAACCGCGCCGACGCGCTGGCCGCGCGCAGTGGGGAATCGGTGCGGATCGCCGCGCCGGTGGACGGGGGAGTGGTGGTGATCCACCACGTCTTCCGGCCCGACAATACCGAGCAGGAACTGGCGGTCGGAGAGGAATTGCCGCCGCACGCAACGGCTCTGGGCAAAGTGCTGCTGGCCTATGACGGGGAGCTCGCCGACGCGGCGCGCGACGGCCGGCTGCCCGCGATCACGCACCGCACCCTCACCGATCCGGCGGAGTTGCGGCGGGCCATCTCCGAGGTGCGGCGCACCGGCTGGGCCGGGGATATCGGCGAATATCGTTCCGGTGAGGCGAGCGTCGCCGCGCCGATTCGCTCCCGGGGTGGTTTGGTGGTCGGTGCCATCGGCATCACCGGGCCGGTCGACCGGCTCTGCGACGGGCAGCTGCGGTTCCGGTCCGCGCCCATCGCCCAGGTGCGCGACGCCGCCGCCGCGGTGTCCCGGGATCTCGGTGGCGCGCAATGACTTTCCCGGACAGGAGCAGGCTCGGATGACGCAACGCTATGTGCTCGCCATCGACCAGGGCACCACCTCCACCCGGGCCATCCTCTTCGATCAGCGGGCGCGGCTGACCGGGGTGGCGCAGCGCGAGCACCGGCAGCACTATCCGCGGCCGGGGTGGATGGAGCAGGACGCGCTCGAGATCTGGCGCAATGTGGAGCGCGTCGTGCCTGCGGCACTGCGGGATTCGGGGATCACCCTCGAGCAGGTGGCGGCGGTCGGGATCGCCAATCAGCGCGAGACCACGGTGGTGTGGGACCGGCACACCGGGACGCCGATCGGGCGGGCCATCGTGTGGCAGGACGTGCGCACCGAGGAGCTCGTCGAGCGGCTGCGGAAATCGCCCGGGGCGGAACGGATTCGGGAGCTGTGCGGGCTGCCGCTGGCCACCTACTTCGCCGCGCCGCGGCTGCGGTGGCTGCTGGATCGCACGCCGGGACTGCGGGAGCGGGCCGAGCGCGGCGACGTGCTGTTCGGGACCATGGAGACCTGGCTCATCTGGAACCTCACCGGGGGAGCCGATCACGGGGTGCACGTCACTGATGTCTCCAATGCCGGCCGGACGCTCCTGATGAATCTCTCCACCCTGGAATGGGATCGAGAACTGTTGCGGTTCTTCGATATTCCCAAGGCCATGCTGCCCGAGATCCAGCCCTCGACCGGTGAATTCGGCACGGCACGGCGCGTGCTGCCGGGGGTGCGGATCGCGGCGGCGCTGGGCGATCAGCACGCGGCGCTGTTCGGGCAGACCTGCTTCGCGCCCGGCGAGACCGAATGTACCTACGGCACTGGCGGATTCCTGCTCATGAACACCGGGCGGGAGCTGGTGCGGTCCGAGCACGGACTGCTCACCACCATCGGGTACCAGGTGGGGCCGGAACCGGTGTACGCGCTGGAGGGGCCGATCGCGGTGACCGGCTCGCTGGTGCAGTGGCTGCGGGACAACATCGGGCTCATCGCCAGTGCGCCGGAGATCGAAACCCTCGCGGGCACAGTCGAAGACAATGGCGGCTGCTATCTGGTGCCCGCCTTCTCGGGGCTGTACGCGCCGCACTGGCGCAGTGACGCGCGCGGGCTGCTCATCGGGCTCACCTCGTACATCACCAAGGGGCACATCGCCCGTGCCGTGCTCGAGGCCACGGCCTGGCAGACGCGCGACGTGGTGGAAGCCATGAACGCCGACTCGGGACTGCAGGCCGGGGCGCTGCGGGTGGCGGGCGGGATGACCTCGGACAACCTGCTCATGCAGATCATCGCCGATGTGCTCGACATACCGGTCATGCGTCCGATCGTGGCGGAGACGGTGTCGCTGGGCGCGGCCTACGCGGCGGGCCTGGCGGTCGGTTACTGGCCGGATCTCGAGGGCCTGCGCCACAATTGGCGCGTCGCGGCGCAGTGGCTGCCGCGCATGGACGCGGACCTGCGCGCCGAGGAGTACGACAACTGGAAGCGGGCCGTGCAGCTTACCTTCGGCTGGCTGCGGCCCAACAAGCCGGTGTCCTGACGACGCGGAAGTCGTTGACCTAACGTGGCAGGTATGCGGCTCTACGTCGGTTGCGCAATGTGGACACACCCGGACTGGCAGGAGAAGCCGCTACCCCCGGCAGAACGCCTGCGCACGTACTCCTCCTGGTGCAATGCGGTGGAGGGCAACACCACCTTCTACGCGGTCCCGCAGCGGCGCACCGTCGAATCCTGGGCCCGCCAAACCGATCCCGACTTCCGCTTCGTGATCAAACTGCCCCGCACCATCACCCACGACCGCCGCCTCACCGGCATCGACGACGAGATGGCGGCGTTCCTGGACGCCATCGAACCGCTGGGCCGCCGCCTGCACTCGCTGTGGGTGCAGCTGCCCGCCTCCTTCACCAATCTGCCCGCCCTCGCCGAGCTGCTCGACGGCCTGCCGTCGCACTATCGCTGCGCCGTCGAGGTGCGCCACCCCGCCTTCTTCGAAAACCACCGCGCCACCGCCCAACTCGAACAGGTGCTGACGGCCGCGGGTGCGGAGTGGATCCCGTTCGACACGACCGTCCTGTTCGACGGCCCGCCCGTCAGCGCGGCCGAGTACGAGGCCCGCTCCAAGAAGCCCAACAACCCGCGCCGCGCTCGCGCCCTCACCGAATACCCCATCGTGCGCTATCACGGCCGCGACGATATCGCCACCACCGTCGCGGGCTGGCAGCCCTGGATCGACACCACCGTCGCCTGGCTGCGCGAAGGCCGCTCCCCGACGGTGTTCATCCACACGCCCGACAATGCCTCGGCCCGCACGCTCGCCCGCCGCTTCCACGCCGAGGTCCGTGCCCACCTCCCCGACCTGGAACCCCTGTCGGACCCCCTCCCCACCGACCCCATGACCCTGTTCTGACCGGACCCGCGGACCGTTCGGCGCGGGCCGAAGGATGGCGGCGGGACACTGGACCCATGGAACCGATCAGAGACGGCGATGTGGACATCTCCGGAGCCGCCCGCCTCCTGGCCGACCCGGCCCGGGCCCGCATGCTCACCGTCCTGGCCGACGGCCGCGCCCAGCCGGCCGGCGAACTGGCCCGGGCGGCGGGCGTCACGGCCGCGACCGCCAGCGAGCACCTGGGCAAGCTGGTCGATCAGGGCTGGCTGGCCGTCGAGAAGGCGGGCCGCCACCGCTACTACCGCATCGCACTCCCCGAGGTGGTCCAGGTCCTGGAATCCATGGCCCTGATCTCGCCGGTCCAGCCGGTCCGTTCGCTACGTGGCGCTCGCGCCAACCGCGACCTGAAACTCGCCCGCACCTGCTACGACCATCTCGCCGGAGCCGTCGGGGTAGCGATCTTCGACGCCCTGCACGACGCCGCCCTGCTGAACGTGATCGGCGGCCACTGGACCGCCACCGACCACACCCACCCCCTCCTCGACGAATTGGCCATCACCCCAACCGATCTCCGCCATTTCGGCCGCCGCCCACCGGTCAAGGTCTGCCTCGACTGGTCCGAACGCCGCTATCACCTGGCCGGCGGCCTCGGCGCGCTGATGCTGCGCCGCATGCTCGACAACAACTGGTGCGCCCCCGGAACCACCCCCCGCGCAATGGCATTCACCCCCGCCGGCTGGGCAGCGCTCGACCGGACAGCCGGCATCGACAGGACCGCCATCAGCTCCGACCTCGCCGGAACCGCCGCCCCAGCCCCCGCAACGGTGGTTCCACGCGGCGCCTGAAAGACCGGGCCGCGCACCTCCCGCACGAACACCGGCAGGCGCGCCATCTCCGGGTCGATCGACGCCGGGACGGTCACGGTGGTGGCGGCGTCGCCAGGTCTGCTGCTGGGATCTGTGGCGGCGCGCTCGGGTAAAGGGCTGCTGCCCAAGGGGCTTCGTCGCGAACGTGGTTTCACCGGCGGTGCGATGATCGGCCTGGCGCAGAACTTCGGCTTCTACGGCGAACTCTTCGTGGTCGGCCTGCACCTGCAGCGGCAGGGCCGTTCCTGAATGTGGATGGCACACGGCGGGGCGGGCTCGGCCCGTTCCGCCGTGTGCCACCGGATGCTTCAGCTCACGAGGACGGGGGGTTTGCTGGAGCGCTGGGCTTCGCGGGCGAGCGCGCGGTCGCGCTGCTCCTCGAAGCGGACCACGTCCTTGCGGAGCTTGTCGAGGAATTCGCCGAGCTCGTTGCGGCGCCGGTCGCCGGCGGGGCCGAAGTCGGTGCGCTCGAAGATGTTCCACTGCTTGAGGTTGGGGATCAGCACCTCGTCGAGGTGCTGGCGCAGATCGTAGATGCCGTGCTTGGCCATCAGCACGCCGTTGCGGCGGAAGTTGGGCATGCCCAGGCCGGGCATCTGGAAGCCCACCACGACATTGGTGATGGCATCCATGGCCTGGTCGGGCGAGAGGTCCAGGGCCGCGGCGCACATGTTGCGGTAGAAGAGCATGTGCAGGTTCTCGTCCGCGGCGATCCGCTGCAGCATGCGGTCCGCGACGGGGTCGTCGCACACTCTGCCGGTATTGCGGTGGGACACCCGGGTCGCCAATTCCTGAAATGTCACATAAGCGACGGAATGCATGAATCCGGCATCGGCGTGAATGAACTCGGTGTCCGAGTACTTCCTGATCAGATGCGCGGGGTTGTACCCGTCGGTCATGTGAATCATTCGCGCCTGCTCCAGCGCCACCGGATCCACACCCCGGGTGACCACCAGATAGTCGCGCATCACGATGCCGTGCCGGTTCTCCTCGGCCGTCCAGCGGCCCACCCAGGTACCCCAAGCCCCGTCCTGGGAGAAGTTCTCGGCGATTTCCCGATGATAGCTGGGCAGATTGTCCTCAGTGAGAAGATTGGTCACCATGGCCGCCTTGGCGACCTCGCTGAGCTTCGACTGCTCCGGTTCCCAGTCCACACCCGACATAGCTGCGAAGTTGCGACCGAGATCCCAAGGCACATAGTCGTGCGGGTTCCAGTCCTTGGCCATCGATAGGTGACGGTTCACGTTCTGCTCGGCAATCGGTTCCAGCTCGATGAGCAGCTCCAACTGCGTGAGACTCCTGGCCACGATCCTGTGCCCTCCCTCGAAATGGCTTCGTCGCTGGGGGAATGATGTTAGGAGAGAAATGCTGGAGATCCGGCGATCGCCGCCGCGGCGAGAGGGATCCGTGGAGTTGAAAAGGGATGCCCGCGTGTCGCTCAATGAACCGGATCGGCTCCGCCTCGGATAATCTAGCTCAGTTCGCCGAATATTGGCTTCATACCCCGCCGATGGGTTCACGGCCGGGCCCGCTCGCTAGTTCCAAACAAGTCCTTGAAAGCCATGCGGATCGCACGCTGGTTCGCCAAAGCATTGCTACGGAGAGTGAACATGCAGACGCCCCACCGCCGGCAGTACCCCAGTGTCGTTGTCACCGCGCTCGCGGCGACCACCTCGATCGCGGGCGACGTCGACTCGACGTGGAAGGGACTACTCAACGGGGAGAGCGGGATCGACGTCCTCGAGGACAGCTTCCTCAACGACTTCGGCTTACCGGTCCGTATCGGTGGTCACCTCAAGGTCTCGCCCGCCGGTCAGCTCACCAAGGCCGAGGCCCGGCGCCTGTCCTACGTCGAGCAGATGGCGGTGGTGCTGGGCCGTGAGGTGTGGGCCAATGCCGGCAGCCCCGAGGTGGACCAGGATCGCCTCGGCGTCTCCATCGGCACCGGTCTCGGCGGCGCGGAGATGCTCATGTCCGCCCGCGACAAGCTGGTCAACGGCGGCTATCGCAAGGTGGTGCCGCACACCGTACAGGGCGTGATGCCCAATGGCCCGGCCGCCTGCGTCGGGGTCGAGCTGGGCGCGAGGGCTGGTGTGTCCACGCCCGTTTCGGCCTGTTCGTCCGGTTCCGAGGCGATCTCCAACGCCTGGCGCATGGTCGTCATGGGCGACGCCGACATGGTGGTCACCGGCGGTGTGGAGGGTTCCATCCAGGCGCTGCCGATCGCCGGGTTCTCCATGATGCGTGCCCTGAGCACCCGCAACCACGACCCCAAGGGCGCCTCGCGGCCGTTCGACTTGGACCGCGACGGTTTCGTTTTCGGTGAGGCGGGCGCGCTCATGGTCATCGAGACCGAGGAGCACGCCAAGGCCCGCGGCGCCACCATCCACGCCCGCATCATGGGCGCGGGCGTCACCTCCGACGGCTTCCACCTCGTCGCCCCCGATCCCGAGGGCACCGGCGCGGCGCGTGCCATGTCCCGCGCCATGGAGTACGCGGGCCTGTCCAAATCCGATGTCACGCATATCAATGCGCACGCCACCGCCACGCCGATCGGCGATACCGCGGAGGCGAACGCCATCAAGCAAGCCGTCGGCAATCACGCCGCGGTGTACGCGCCGAAATCCGCCCTCGGGCATTCCATCGGCGCGGTCGGCGCGCTGGAGGCGGTCATAACCGTCCTCAGCGTGCGGGACGGAATCATCCCCGCCACACTGAATTTGGAGAATCAGGACCCCGAGATCGACCTGGATGTGGTGAAAGGCCAGGCCCGGCCGGGTCGCTACGACTACGCCCTGAACAACTCCTTCGGCTTCGGCGGGCACAACGTGGCCATCGCTTTCGGCCGCTACTGATCGCTCCGGCCGTACGCGGGACCTCCATCGGCCGTAGGCGGTGACGCGGGATTCCGGCACCTGCTAGAGTTCCCCAGCCCCCAGCTACTTTCGGGCTTTCGTGTCGATCTTTGTTCGGTGTCACTGCACAGTTCCGACGACTGTGAGTTGAAAAAGGATAGGGAATGATCGGCGAGACCTTCGATGACTATCTGGACGAGCACGGCAACATCAAGATCCCTGACAACCAGACCATGGTCGACCTGGTCGACAAGCACGCCGCGGCCAACGGGGACGAGCTCGCCTACCGCTATATCGACTATTCGCGCGAACGCGACGGCGAGTACCGCGACATCACGTGGAATCGCTTCGGTATCCGGCTGCGCGCCGTAGCCGCCCGACTACAGCAGGTCACGCAGCCGGGCGACCGGGTCGCCATCCTGGCGCCGCAGGGACTCGACTACATCGTGGCCATGTACGCCGCGGTGTACGCGGGCAATATCGCGGTACCGCTGTTCGATCCCGACGAGCAGGGGCACACCGACCGGCTGTACGCCGTGCTCGAGAACTGCATGCCCGCGGCCGTCCTGACGGTCGGTGAGGCGGCCTCCGGGGTGCGCGAGATCTTCAAACACCTACCCGCGCGGCAGCGTCCGCGCATCATCGCGGTCGAGGCGATCCCGGACGGCGTGGGGGAGAGCTGGGTGCGGCCGCATTTACAGATGGACGACGTGGTCTACCTGCAGTACACCTCCGGCTCCACCCGCACCCCGGCCGGCGTGGAGATCACGCACCGGGCCGTCGGCACCAACCTGCTGCAGATGGTCGATGCCATCGGCATCACCGAGAAGGCCCGCGGCGTCACCTGGCTGCCGCTGTTCCACGACATGGGGCTGCTGACGGTCATCCTGCCCGCCATCGGCGGCAAGTACATCACCATCATGTCGCCCAGCGCCTTCGTGCGCCGGCCCTACCGCTGGATCAAGGAGCTGGCCGCCCAGGAGGACGGCGCCGAGATCTTCGCCGCCGCACCGAATTTCGCCTTCGAGCACGCCGCGGCTCGCGGATTGCCCAAGGCCGGTGAGGAATTGGACCTCTCCAATGTCATCGGCCTGATCAATGGCAGCGAGCCGGTGTCGGTGACCTCGATGCAGAAGTTCAACGACGCCTTCGCCCCGTACGGCCTGCCCAAGACCGCCATCAAACCCTGCTACGGCATGGCCGAGGCCACCCTGTTCGTCTCCGCCACCAAGCGCGAGGACGAGGCCCGCACGGTCTGGGTGGACCGCACCCGGCTCAATGCCGGGCAGATGGTCGAGGTCGATGAGTACGCGGAAAACGCTGTGGCCCAGGTGTCCTGCGGCTACGTGGCGAAGTCCCAGTGGGCGGCCATCGTGGACCCGGACACCGGCGCGGAGAAGGCCGAGGGCGAGGTCGGCGAGATCTGGTTGCACGGCGCGAACATCGGCCGCGGTTACTGGGGCCGTCCGGAGGAGAGTCTTGCCACGTTCCACAACAGGCTCACCTCCCGGCAGCCCGCGAGCCGCGCGGAAGGTGCAGCGGCGGACGGGAACTGGATGCGCACCGGCGACTTCGGCGCGTACTACGACGGCGAGCTCTTCATCACCGGCCGCGTCAAGGACCTGGTGATCGTGGACGGCCGCAACCACTATCCGCAGGATCTGGAGTACTCCGCCCAGGAGTCCAGCGCCGCCCTGCGCCCGGGTTTCGTGGCGGCCTTCTCGGTCGCGGGGGATCAGCTCCCGGCCGAGGTGGTCGCGATCGACACCGCCGCGCCCGCCTCCGAGCAGCTGGTCATCGTGGCCGAACGCGCTACCGGCGCGGCCAAGCTCGACCCGGAGCCGATCACCGAGACCGTGCGTGCGGCCATCGCCAAGCGCCACGGCGTCACCGTGCGGGACCTGCTGCTGGTTCCCGCGGGCTCGATTCCGCGCACCTCCAGCGGCAAGATCGCCCGCCGTGCCTGCAAGGCGGCCTACCTGGAGGGCACCCTCCGCGGCGGCCACCGCCAGCAGGCGTTCCCGGACGAGACCGACTGACCGGGTTTCCTCGGCGAGTGGCACACCTCCGGGAGGCCTCGACGGTGTGCCACTCGGCGTTCGGGTCGAGGGGATGCGTCAGTTGTCGAGCTGTACCGAGGTGAGCTGCTCGGCGGGGTGGGCAGCATGCGCGGCCAGGGTGCGGGCGGCGGTATTCAGGCGGGCGCGGGCATCCGCATCGGCAACCAGGCCATCCGGTCCGATACCGCTCTGGAGCACGGTGATGCGGCCGCAGGCCGCCTCGACCAGCTCGGCTCCGACGTAGCCGAGCACCGTGCGCAGGGTGGCCACGGCGGCCTCACCGCGGCCCTCGTAGGCGACGTTCACGTAGGCGACCGGCTTGTCGCTGAGATCGGCATTGCCGACCGTCCACTCGAGCAGGTTCTTCAGGCTGCCCGGGATCATGCCCGCGTATTCCGGGGTGCAGAACAGCACCGCGTCGACCGCGGCGAGCTGCCGGTGCAGGGCCTCGACCACGGGCGGCTCGGGCTCGTCACCGGGGATGAAAGCGGGCAGGTCGAGCAGGCCCTGGTACCGGACGGCCTCGAAGTCGGACCCGGCGTCGGCGGCGATCGAGCGCAGCGCGGCGGTGTTCGTCGAGCCCTCGCGAGTGCTGCCCGAAATCAACAGGATGCGGGGAATAGTCACAACTGCGCCAACATGGCTGGGGCCGGGAGTATTTCGAGGTCACGGGGTCGTTGACTCCTATGCGCCGTCCCACCGAATGGGAGTTGTTGTGACAAGAGGTGTCGCTATCTCTCATAGTGGGTATGGTTCCGTTCGACCGCACTGTCCGGGACAGCTGACGCGGCCCCTCAGGTCCGGTTGTACGACAACTGCATAACGCGAGTGTGTGCAAGAAGGGCAGGCAACGATGACTGCGAACACCAACCGCCTCGACGAGGCGGCGGTCGGTGCCGGATATCCCGGTGCGTTCGAACCCGGCAGGCTGCTGGCCGCCGAACCGATGACCGCACGGATGCTGCCCGGGGTTCCGCTGCCTGCTCGCGCCTGGCGCATCAAGTACACATCGACCACCGCCACCGGGGCTCCGACGCAGGTCAGCGGAACCGTGCTGGTGCCCAACACGCCGTGGCGCGGACCCGGCTCGCGCCCACTGGTCGGGTACGCCGTCGGCACACAGGGTCTGGCGAGCACGGTCGCCGCCGCGTCCTGGCAGCTGCGGTTCGGACTGGAGTACGAATCGGTCTTCCTCCGCGCCGCCCTGCGCCGCGGCTGGGCGCTCGCCATCACCGACTATCCGGGCCTGGGCACTCCGGGTCTGCACCCGTACGTCATGGGCCGCGCCCTGGGCCCGGCTGTCCTGGACAGCATGCGCGCCGCCCGCCGGCTGCCCGAGGCGGACCTGGATCCCGACGGCCCACTGGGCGTCTACGGCTACTCCGAGGGCGGCAATGCCGCGGGCTGGGCGCTGCAGTTGCAGCCCGACTATGCCCCTGACCTGCCGCTCGCCGGCGGCGTGGTGGGCTCGGCACCGGCCGACATGGTCGACATGGTGAAGTTCCTGGACGGCACGCCCTATGCCTTCCTGCTCTTCTACGGTGTGCTCGGCATCGAGGCCGCCTATCCGGAACTGAATGTGCTGCAGCACCTCAAGCCGCAGGGCCGCGCCCTGGCCGCGCTGTTCCGCCACACCCATGTCGCCGCGGCGGCCGTGCTCGGGATCGGTGCGGGTCTGGTCGTGCCCACGAGGGTCTCGACCTTCTGCCACCGGCCCCCGTTCGACGTGCCCGAGGTCAAGGCCCGGCTGCTGGAGAACCGGCTGGGCGGAATCGCGCCCGCCACACCGGTTCTGGTGGCCGGCGGCACCAGCGAGCAGGTCATCCCGTATCCGCAGGCCGTGCGCCTCGCGGAGGAGTGGGAGGCGCTGGGCGCGGACGTCACCATGCACACCATGCGGGGACGTGAACACATCGGCGGCGCAATGGCCTTCGCCGGACCGGCCATGCGGTTCCTCTCCGAGCGTTTCACCGAGGAGGCCGACGCTCCGGTGCTGCTCCGCGGGGCGTGAATCTCACCCCGCGACACCCCAATGCAGGACGCGCGCGGTGAACAGCACCAGCCCGAGCGAGACCACCGCGACGGTCAGCAGGCCGACCACGGCGACCACCAGCGGCCGCCAACCTGTGCGGGCCAGCTCGCGAATATTGGTATTGAGCCCGACGCCCGCGAAGGTGAGCAGGAAGGCCCAGCGGGACACATTGGCCAGATTGGTGACCTGCTGCTTGCTCAGCCAGTGGAAGGTCGCCACCGCGGACACGGCCAGGAAGCCCAGCACGAACTTCGGGAACTTGGACCACACGAACACCGCCTTCGCCCGCAGCCCGGGCGCGATGGCGTCGGCCTCGCCGCGCGCCGCCCAGTAGGCCGCGAAGCCCAGCACCACGAAACCGATGAGGGCATTGCGGGTGGACTTCACCAGTACCGCGATCTTGCCCGCCTCGTCGGAGAACAGATAGCCGGTGGCGGTGGTCTCGGCGGTGTTGTCCACGGCCAGGCCCGCCCACAGCCCGAACTCGTGATCGCTGAGCCCGATGGCGTGCCCGAGCGGCGGCAGCGCGAACAGCGCGACCGCGCCCAGCGCGAGAATGGCCGCGATGGCATAGCCGACATCGGAATTGCGGGCCCGGATCGCGCCCTTGCCCGCGATGATGGCCGACACCCCGCAGATGGCGGTGCCGATGGCCAGCAGCGACCCGAGCTTGCCGGACAGACCCAGCCAACGCGCCACCGCCAGGATGATCGCGCCCGACACGGTCATGTCGACCAGGATCTGAATGAAACTGGTACCGCCCAGCTTCGCCACATCACCGAGCACGAAGCGCGAGCCGAGCGCCACGATGCCGACCTTGAGCCAGAACTCGTAGGTGCCGACACCGGGCCGGAAGATCGGGTGCAGGCCAACGGTATTGGTGATGAGCAGGCCGATCAGGATGGCCCACAGCACATATTCGATATCGGGGACGGTCCAGTGCTGGTGCTTGGCGGCGGCGTTCCACCAGATCTGCGCGTACTTGCCGAGCACGCCGACCGCGATGAGCAGCAGGATGCCCGGGAGGTAGCCGAGCAGGCGGGCAACGGTGAGCGGACCCGAGCTCTCGTCGAAGTCGGTTGCCCCGGAGTCGGTTTCGGCGTTCTCCCCGAAATTCACGGCAGTGTCACTCACGGCGTCACCACGGAATCTTCGGCAGCACGCCGAACACGGCGAGCACCGTCACCACGCCCGAGACGATCACCGACCACCAGTCGGCACCGACCTGGATCTTGAAATCGACACGGCGCCCGAGGGCGTCGGGCCACGACAACCGGGCGGCGGATGTCTCCGGCGCGGGATCGGGACTGTTCACCAGGGGCCTCCAGGTCGAGAAAGCGCAGTACGGCAGGTCTGCACTATGGGGCGTCCGGAGGCTTTCGGACAGCGTTGGAATCGGCCTGATTCCAGCTCGGTCGTTGAGGTCGCGGGCGACCCCGTCCAGGGTGGGCGGCGCGGCGAAACCCGTTGCGCCGGAATCGGGGAGCAGCCGGTCGCGGACCTCGGCGGCGATGCCGGTGCGGGCGCTGCGGCGGTGCAGCAGGTCGCTCATCACCCGGTGCTCATGGACCGATTATGGCCGAAAGTGTTGATTTTGTGGCCGTCGCTCTTTCATGGCGGGATATGCGCAGGTCGTAGCGTCGGACTCGAGCACATCGAGGTGAGGGCGCATCACCAACAACTGGCCGGGCACCGTCACCGGATACCGCCGCGCGACCCGCCGCCTGAACCCCGCCGACTACCGGCTCACCCCGGTCGCCCACGCAGCATCCCAGGAGTAGCAATGCGATTCGACTACGACGTCCTCGTCATCGGTTCCGGCTTCGGTGGCAGCGTGAGCGCCTTGCGGCTGACCGAGAAGGGGTACCGCGTCGGCGTGCTGGAGGCCGGCCGCCGCTTCGAGGACCACGAGTTCGCGAAGACCTCGTGGCGGCTGCGGCAATACCTGTGGGCCCCGGCCCTGGGCTGCTTCGGAATTCAGCGGCTGGCGCTGCTGAACGACACCTTCGTGATGGCGGGTGCCGGTGTCGGCGGCGGCTCGCTGGTCTATGCCAACACCCTCTACGAGCCGCCGGACAAGTTCTACGCGGACCGGCAGTGGGGTCATATCACGGACTGGAAGGACGAGCTCGCCCCGCACTACGACCAGGCCAAGCGCATGCTGGGCGTGACGGCCAATCCGGCGACCACCCCGGCGGATCGCGTGCTGCGGGATGTGGCCGAGCGGATGGGAATCGGCGACACCTACCAGCCCACCCCGGTCGGCGTCTTCTTCGGCGGACCCGGCCGCCGCCCCGGCGAGGACGTGCCGGACCCGTTCTTCGGCGGCGCCGGGCCGGACCGGCGCACCTGCACCCACTGCGGTGAATGCATGACGGGCTGCCGGCACAATGCCAAGAACACGCTGGTCAAGAACTACCTGTACCTGGCCGAAAAGGCCGGTGCCGCAGTGCATCCGCTCACCACGGTCACCGATGTGCGACCGCTGAGGGGCGGCGGCTACGCGGTGGAGACCGTCCGTACCGGGCGCGTGGTCCGCAAGCGGCGTCGCGAATTCACGGCCGAGCAGGTGATCTTCGCCGCCGCCTCGCTCGGGACCCAGCGGCTGCTGCACCGGCTGCGGGACAGGGGCTCGCTCACCGGGATCTCCGACCGGCTCGGCTATCTGTCACGCACCAATTCCGAGGAATTGCTCGGCGTGCGCAGCCGTGACGAGCACGCGGACTACACCAAGGGCGTGGCGATCACGTCCTCGATCCACCCCGACCACGACACCCATGTGGAGCCGGTGCGCTATGGCAAGGGCAGCAATGCTTTCGGCGTGATGAGCACTCTGATGGTCGATGATCAGGGCGATACCCCGCGCTGGCGGCTCTGGTTGCGAGCGGCTCGCCGTCGGCCTCGCGACGCGGTCCGGGTGCACAATTCGCGGCACTGGTCCGAGCGCACCATCGGTCTGCTGGTCATGCAGTCGGTGGACAACTCCATCACCACCTACACCAAGCGTGGGCTGTTCGGCCGCCGCATGACCACCAAACAGGGTGAGGGCCAGCCCAATCCGACCTGGGTCCCCACCGGGCACGAGGTCGCCCGCCGGGTGGCGGACGCCATCGACGGCATCCCCATCGGGGCCGGCTCCAGCATTCTGAAGATCCCCATGACCGGACATTTCCTGGGCGGCTGCGCCATCGGCGACTCGCCCGCCACCGGCGTCGTCGATGCCTACCACCGGCTCTACGGTCACCCGGGCCTGCACGTCATCGACGGCTCCACCATCTCGGCCAACCTCGGCGTCAACCCGTCGCTCACCATCACCGCCCAGGCCGAACGCGCACTCTCGTTGTGGCCCAACAAGGGTGAGCCCGACACCCGCCCGGAGGTGGGTGCGGCCTACCGCCGTATACCCCCGATTCCGCCCCGCGACCCGGTCGTCCCACCCACCGCCCCGGCCGCCCTGCGGCTCCCGCTGGTCGGCTTCAACGAGAGATCGAAGACGCACGCGAACAACTGACCCGACCGTCCGATTCGGCGGCCGAGACCCGACCGGGCCGCTATCAGCGGCCCACGGTAAACCCGCAACGGTCTGCGCGGACCCGACTCCGGATCGCGAGAGGATCTGGAAGCCCGGCGGGGCAGCGGCCGCCCCGTCGCCCCCGCGGCCCGGCTTTCGCCATCGTGGCGTCGGCCGATGCCGCCTCAACGCTCGGCGCGGCACCCGGGAAAGTCGTTGAGCCGCAACGGGGAAAGGGCGGGCGCGGGTGCGCTCGCCCTTTCGCGGCGGTGGAGCGGGTTCGGTCAGAGCGTCAGCAGGCGCGCCTTGGCCTCGTCGTATTCGCGGATGAGGCGTTCGACGACATCGGCGGCCGGGCGGATGGCGTCGACGGCGCCGATGCCCTGGCCGGAGCCCCAGATGTCCTTCCACGGCTTGGCGCCGGGCGTATCCGATTCGCCGGTGCCGAAATCCATGGCGGACGGGTCGGACTGGCCCAGGTTGTCGGGGTCCATGCCGGCGGCGGTGATGCTGCCGCGCAGGTAGTTGCCGTGGACGCCGGTGAAGAGGTTGGAGTAGACGATGTCGCCCGCGCCGGAGTCGACGATCATCTGCTTGTAGCCGGGCACCGCATTGGCCTCGTCGGTGGCGATGAAGGCCGAGCCGATGTAGGCCAGGTCCGCGCCCGCGGCCTGCGCGGCCAGGATGGAGCGGCCGTGCGCGATGGACCCCGACAGCAGCAGCGGGCCGTCGAACCAGGACCGGATCTCCTGGGTCAGCGCGAAGGGGGACTGGGGCCCGGCGTGCCCGCCCGCGCCCGCCGCCACCGCGATCAGGCCGTCCGCGCCACGCTCGACGGCCTTGTGCGCGAACACATTGTTGATGATGTCGTGCAGCACGATGCCGCCGTAGGAGTGCACGGCCTCATTGACATCGGGCCGCGCGCCCAGTGAGGTGATGACAATCGGCACCCGGTGCTCGACGACCGTGGCCAGGTCCTCCTCCAGCCGGTCATTGCTCTTGTGCACGATCAGGTTTACCGCGTACGGCGCCGACGGCTGCTCCGGATTGTCGGCGTCGTGCTTGGCGAGCTCCTCGTTGATCCGCACCAGCCACTCCTTGAAGAGCGACTGCGGCCGCGCGTTCAGCGACGGGAACGAACCCACGATGCCCGCCTTGGACTGGGCGATCACCAGCTCGGGCCCGGACACGATGAACATCGGGGAGGCGACCGCGGGCAGGCGCAGGCGCTCGGACAGGATGGGCGGCAGGCTCATTGACCAGATTCCTTCATCAAGGGGTTACCCGGCGTAGGTTACCGCCGGTAAGAAGCTCAGGCCGCGCGGGTTTCGGCGAGCCGATCGTGGCGGGCGTAGCTGCGGTCCGGATTGTTCACGAGGGCGGCCCGCCGCATCATGCGCTCGGTGGCGCGGCGGCCCAGCCGCTCGCTCAGCCGGGTAGCGCCCGGAATGATCCGGCGCGGCACCTCGAGCACGCCGTTGACGGCGGCCGTGGCCAGCACCGCCGCGAGAAAGACCCGGCTGTAGGGCATCTCCAGGAAGTCGGAGTTGGTCTTGCCCAGCAGGATTCGGCTGTAGGAGACCGCATACATGGTGAAGGCCCAGCGCAATGCGCGGGAACGCAGGCCGGGCCCGTCGAACCCGTACACCGGGCCGAGCGCGGACACCAGCGCCTTGGACAGCCGCCGCGAGTCCTCGTCGGGCAGGAATTCGTAGTCGGCCTGCAGCCACAGCAGCCGCCAGGTATCGGTCTCGTCGGCCGGCAGGATCTCGGGATCGAGCCCGATCACGTGGCCGACATACCGCCACAGGTGATAGACGGCCGCCTTCTCCTTCTTCGAGAACCGCAGCCCGACGGCATTGCACCCGGCAATGGTGGCCAGCGAGAACAACATCAGCGTGCCCGCGGTCAGGGACTGGTTGAGTGGGTGGTCCCACTGCTCGTAATCCCAGTCCGGCCGCCGGTTCATGCCCGCCCGCACCTGCGCGTGCATGATGCGCACCCGCACGGTGTTCGTGAATCCCGGCGCGAACCGCTCCAGTCCGCCCGGCGCGGTCACGTCGATCCACCAGGTCGCGGTCTCGACGACCCGGCGGGGCGCCATGGTCTCGGCCGAGAGCCCGCCGGTGCCGACCAGCACCTTGCCCGCCCGCGAGGCGAGGTAGCCGCCATTGAGCGAGAACATGGACAGGGCCAGGTTGGTCGCCCACGGCCCGACCCGGCCGCTGACCCGCGCGGCCCGGTCCATCTTGTCCTGGTCGAGCCAGAACGGCACCGAATCGATGTGCGCGAAAAAGGCTTTCAGCTCGGCGGGCGCGTCCGGCACCGCGTCGATGCCGCGCTCCAGGGCCGTCTCGAACATGGCCCGGCCCTGCCCGGTCGGCAGTCGCCGGAACATCTCGACCACGGCGTCGGCCAGTGGATCGCCCATCTCGGTGAACTTGCGGTAGGCGGCCTGCTGCTCGGGGGTTGGACGGATATCTCCGGGGGCGAGGATCTTGACCCCGATAGTGAACGGGAACTCCCGGAAGATCACCGGATCGGGCAATTCGGAACGCGTCATCGCGTGCCTCCTGGGTGCGTTCAGAGTTTGGTGAAGGATGTCACCAGAACTTTGGTGATAGTCTTCACCAAACCTTGCGACATGGCAACAGACAGGGCGGAACCGTGGACATACCCCGTGGCCGATACGCCGGTCTCAGCGCTGATGAGCGCCGGAACCAGCGGCGCGAGCGGCTGCGCGAAGTCGCGCTGGAGGTGATCGCCGAGGAGGGTATCGGCGGGTTGAAGGTGCGCGCGCTGTGCGCCCGCGCCGGGCTCAACGATCGCTACTTCTACGAGACCTACAGCCACACCGACCGGCTACTGTACGAACTGGTCGACGAGCAGCTGGCCGAGGTCGTCGCCGCGGTCATGGGCGTCATCGCCGCCGCGCCCGCCGACACCCGGATCCGCCTGCGGGCCGTGATCGAGGCCGGTGTCACCGCCATCGCCGATCATCCCGCCCGCCGCCGGCTGGCCATCGACATGCAGACCACCGACGAATTGCGCCGCCGCCGTATCGAACTCATCGATGTGGTCGCCCAGGTCATGCTCGATCAGGGGCGCGAACTGCTCGGCGACGCCGCCGTCACCGGAGTGCACGCCGCGCTCGCCGCCCGCACGGTCGCCCACGGCGGCCTGGAGATCCTCATCGAGTGGCTGCGCGACGAGCTGGACATCGACCGTGCCCAGCTCATCGACTTCCTGGTGGCCATGATCCTGACCGCGTCCGAGATCACCACCACCGTGCAGCGCGAAATGGCTACTGGCTGAGGCCCTTTTCGGCGGCCCGGATCCCGCGGTGGACGCGCCGTTCGCAGCGCAGCGGCACCCGCGCTGACCACCAGGCACCGGGTCGGCAGGATCCAGGCGATCCTCGATGGTGAATTCGGTTGTGGCCGAGTCGGATCCGGACCGACCCGGCGGGGGTCGAGGCGGCCCGGCGGTCTCCCGGGCGTCAGGGCACGACGATCGTGAAATTGGGATCGGCCTTGTCGAGCAGGCCGGTGAGCCGCTTCCACACCCCGGTATCGCCCTTGGTCTGCAGGCCGTCGAACTTCCCGGTCGCCATCAGCTGCAGCAGGCCGAGCTTGGTGAGGGTGATGTCGAGATCGGCATCCCGCTTGCGGGTGGCCGGATGGTGGATGAGCGCGCCATGGCTCAGCTCCATCCGGTACTCCTCGCCGCTGTCGGTGAAATGCCAAGCGATGCTGAACTTCTCGTCCCACGCCTGGGATCCGACGATGTTCAGCGACAGCGTGTCGAACAGCTGCGTGATGCTCATGGCGAGGGCCACCGCCTGGCCGGCGGTGAGCAGCGTTCCGGTGACGCCCCGGCGGAGTTCCTGTGCGCCGGTGAGGAAACAGTTGCGCCAGGTCGCGTTCTCGGAGCCGAAGCCGAGCCGCTCGAACACCGCCGCCAGGGTCTCCTTGGCCTCGGCGTGGGACGCGTCGGCGAAGACCGCGTGGCTGCCGAGTTCGGCCGCGAAGCGCAGATCGCCCTGCTCCACGAACTCCTTCACCTTGGCGACGGTCGCGTCCACGCCGCCGAGCAGCCGTACGTAGCGGGTGGCCTGCTCCTGCGGCGGGTGCAGCCACAGGTGTGCCGGATTGCCGTCGTACCAGCCGAGATAGCGCTGGTAGACGGCCTTCACGTCATGGCTGACGGAGCCGTAGTACCCGCGGTTGTTCCATTGTGCGGCCAGGTCCGGGGCCAGCGGGAAGTCCTCGGCGATCTCGGTTCCGATCTCGCCCTGGTTCATTCGCCGCACGGTCTGGTCGTGCAGGTAGGCGTAGGTGTCGCGCTGCTGGATCAGGAACTCCACGATATTGTCCCGGCCCCAGGTCGGCCAGTGGTGCGAGGCGAACACGACATCGGTGCGGTCGATGAACATCTCGATCGCCTCGGCGATGTACCGCGACCACATGCGGGCATCACGGACCTGCGCGCCGCGCAGGGTGAGGATGTTGTGCAGGGTGTGGCAGGCGTTCTCGGCCATGCACAGCGCATTGCGGTCGGGCAGCAGGAAGTTCATCTCGGCCGGCGCCTCGGTGCCGGGCGTCATCTGGAAGATGATCCGCACCCCGTCGACCACTTCCTCCTGGCCGGTGGCGGTGATGTCGAGTGTCGGTGCGAGCAGTCCGAATTCACCCGCCGAGGCGACCGGGCCCAGGCCCATGCCGACCAGCCCCTTCGGGTCGCGCGTCAGATTCGCGCCGGAGTAGTACATGCCGCGGCGCAGCATGGCCGTGCCGGCGTACACGTTCTCCGCGATGGCATGTTCCATGAAGTGCTCGGGCGCGATGATCGGCACGGTGGTGTCCTGCTCGACCACACCCAGGACGCCGCCGAAGTGATCGGCGTGCGGGTGGGTGTAGATCACCGCGGTGACCGCGCGGTCGCCGCGATTCTCGCGGTACAGCGCCAGCGCCGCGGCGGCTGTCTCCGCGCTCACGAGCGGGTCGACCACGATGACGCCGTTGTCCGATTCGATCAGCGTCATGTTCGAAATATCCAGGCCGCGAACCTGATACACGCCCTCGCACACCTCGTAGAGCCCGTGCATCGCGGTGAGCTGGGACTGCCGCCACAGGCTCGGCAGGACGGTGGCCGCGCCGTCGGCCTCGAGGAAGTCGAAGGAGTCCGCGTCGTAGGCCACGCCGCCACTCTTCCCCGGAATCACGGCGGGCGAGAGTCGCGCGATGAATCCGCGCTCGGCATTGTCGAAATCGGTGCGATCAACGGGTGCTGCTGCCATGTGCCACCTCACTGTTGGTTTCCGGCTCTCGAGCCAGTACGCGCATCTACAGAACCCGTGCCCGGACACCGTCCACGCCACGTCTTTCGCCAGCCTCACACAGAACTGGTGAATTTCCAGCAATTTGAGATAGGTCTGTTGCACATGGGTATAAAGGATGAATTTGGTGCGATTGCGGAGATTCGGCTATCCAACGGATAACCGGCAGCCCGCCCGCGGTGGCCGCATTGACGCTGGACGAATCCGGACTCACATCTCAGGATGAGACCTGATCTTCATCGATGAGGAGTGGGCATGGTGACCGAACAGCGCGTGGACTGGCTGGCGGGTGGCGTGCGGCGGTCGGTCGCCGCGGACCGGATCGTCGGCGTCGCGTCGGAACTGTTCCAGGCGCGCGGGTTCGACCATGTGGGGATGGACGAGGTGGCGAGCGCGGTCGGCTGTTCGCGGGCGACGCTGTATCGGCACTTTCCCGGCAAGGCCGCGCTGTTCGACGCGGTGATGGCCAAATCGGCGATCGCGGTGGCGGAGCGGGTGGCCGCGGCGGTGCGGCGCTACGAGGGCCCGCGCCGGATCGTGGAGGCGATCCTGGCGTCGGTGGCGGCGGTGCGCTCGGATCCGGTGCTGGCCAAGGGATTCGCGGGCACCCGGGCGGGCGGCAGCGACGGGGCTTTCGCGAGCTCGCCGGAGCTGGGGCGGATCGCCACCCTGCTCACCGGGATCGCCCCGGATGACGAAGCGGCGCAATGGATTGTGCGCATGGTGCTGTCGCTGCTGACCTGGCCGCTGGCCGATGCCGCCAGCGAGCGGCGGATGGTGGAGCGCTTCATTCGCTGAGCTGTGGCAGCGGCAGCAGCGGTGCGTCCGGATCGAGGGTGAGGCCGCGGGCGGCGGCGGTGGCCGCGAGCGCGCCCCAGGCGAAGGCGGTCAGTTCCTCGGCGAGTTCCTTTGCGGTGATGGCGGGTTCGTTGAGCCAGCGCAGCACGCCCAGGCCGATCGCGCCGAGCATGGCGTCCACCGCGAACTGGGTGTGGTCGCCGTTCGCGCCGCGCAGCCGCAGCACGCCGGAGAAGAAGTCCGCGACTGTATCGGACAGTGGGCGGCCGTCCTCGATCAGGCGGGCCGCGCCGAAGGCCGCGACCACATGTGAGCTGACAATGAAGCGAAACAGGTTGGGGCGCTCGTCCACCAGATCGATGTAGGCGGTCAGGGCGGTGCGCAGACCGTCGCGCACCGGTCCGGCGGGGTTCAGGTGCGGGGTGACCCGCTCGACGATGAGCTGCTGGACACTCCCGCTCACCGCGGCCAGCAGTTCCACCTTGTCGCCGAAGAAGCGATACAGCTTGGGACGCGGTATACCAGCGGTTTTCACCACATCGTCGATGGACAGATCGGGGCCGTGGGCGTCGATGGCGCGGATGGTGGCCTCGATGAGTTCGGCCCGGACCGAGGTGCGGTGCGAGTGCCAGCGGTCGTAGCGCGCATCGCCCTTCCTCTCGCCCGGGCGGTGACGCGGGTGGGAGGCCATGCGGCAGATTGTAATTCGATCCGTTACGGCACACCCCTTGTGTGCTGTCTGGGACAATCCTACACTGGGCATCATATCGAACACGCAGTACTAGGTACTTCGTGTTGCATCAAGGATGGTCCAGATGGCGAATGCCCTTCCGGCGCAGGCCTATCCCAAGGCCCGCCGCATCAGGTTCCGATTCGATCAGCGCGCTTCCAGCGACAAGTACTTCGTCGAAAACGACATGGTCTACAGCCATTTCGTGGCCGGCATGTCCGGCGGCTTCCCGGCGGGGGAGGAGTCCTTCATCCGTTCGGTGCGCCGGGTGGCCGACCGGGTCACCGATCCGATGCTCAAGAAGCGGGTGAGCGGTTTCGTCGGGCAGAGGCCATGCACGGCCAGGAGCACCGCAAACTCAATGAAAAGCTGGTCGAGCTGGGCTATCCCATCGCCTGGCTGGACTCCGAGCGGGCCAGGAAGCGCATGCTCTGGATCGAGGAGCGGGTGTCGCCCCAGGTGCACCTGGCCATGACCGCGGCGGCCGAGCACTACACCGCCGTGCTGGCGCAGCGGGTGCTGTCCAGCGACGAGATCCAGGGCATTCCCGGCGATCCGGAAGTGTGGAATCTGCTGAATTGGCATGCGCTGGAAGAACTCGAGCACAAGTCGGTGGCCTTCGACGTCTTCCGCGCGGTCGGCGGCACCGAGCGCACCCGTATCGGGGTCATGCTCGCCATGTACTCGCTGACGCTGCCGCTGACCTACCTGAGCCTGGCGCTGGCCGTCGGGCGTGACCCGGCCGCGCGGCGGCAGCCGATCCGCGTGGCGCGCGAGGCATACCGGTTGTTCACCGGCCCCATCTTCCGCGGGCTCATGCCGGAGCTGGGCGAGTACATGCGGCCCGGCTTCCACCCCGACGACATCGACACCGCCGCACTGCTGTCCCGGTGGCAGCAGGAGCTTTTCGGGGCGGACGGTCAGCTCGTCGACCACGTGAAGTAGTCACCACCCCATTGCAGGAAAGGACCGGCCAATGGCGATCGGTCGGCAGGACAGCACGTCCCTCATGCCCTCTCCGAAGGTGCGGCGCATGCGATTCCGGTTCGGCGAGCCCGAACCGATGGCGCATCAGTTCGTCCAGGGCGACATTCCCCTCACCCATCTGATTGCGGTGCTCTCGGCGGCCTTTCCGCCGGGCGAGGAATCCTTCATCCGCTCGGTGCGCAAATTCTCCGGTGAGATCACCGATCCCGTGCTCAAGAAGCGGGTGGCCGGATTCATCGGCCAGGAGGCGGTGCACGGGCAGCAGCATCGGCGGTTGAACGAGCAGCTCATCGAGAACGGCTTCCCCATCGTCCGCCTGTTCACCTTCGCGCCCGGCGCGCTACGGGAGAAGGGTGTGGTCGCGATCGAGAACGCGGTGCCGCGGCAGGTGCATCTGGCGATGACCGCCGCGGCCGAGCATTACACGGCGACGCTCGCCAAGCGGGTGCTGGGCACCCAACAGATCCAGGACATACCCGGCGATCCGGAGGTCTGGAATCTGTTGAACTGGCACGCTTTCGAGGAGCTCGAGCACAAATCGGTGGCCTTCGACGTGTTCCGGAGCGCCGGCGGGACCGAAATGGTGCGTATCGGCGTGATGGCGGGGATGTATGTCTTCACCATTCCGGCGGTCTCGCTCGGCGTGCTCGCCTCGATCCTCGGTGATCCGCGCAGCTGGCGGCCGTTGCAGGTGGTGCGGCAGTCGATTCGGCTGTACCGCGGGCCGATTGTGAAGGGGCTGCTGAAGGAGATGCGGCCCTATATGCGGCCGGGGTTCCATCCGGACGACATCGACACCAACGCACTGCTCGAACGATGGCGGCGGGAGCTGTTCGGTACGGACGGCGAACTGCTGGACCGCATCGGCTGAGGGGGCGGCATGAGAGCCGGCGGCAAGGATCTCGAACAGTTCCGGGACGAGCATCGATACCAGTCCTACCAAGGGGTTTCGGTGTTCACCCCGGTCTGGGCGGGCTCCAACACCTACTACATCGACAAGCACGGCGATTCGCCGTTCCGTCCGTCCGCGCACGGCGAGATGTATTGGCAGAAACATCATTTCGATCTCGACGTGTACTGCTACACGGTGGGCGCTCCGGCGGCGCCGGAGGCGGTCGTGCTCTCCGAGGAGGTCTCGTGAAACTCAACAGTGTCGATCCGAAGCTGGTGGTCGTCACCGGTGCTGGCAGTGGGATCGGGCGGGCCACGGCGCTGCGGTTCGCGCGCATGGGATCCCGGGTGATCGTGTCGGACATCGACAAGGACGCGGCGCTGTCGACGGTGGCCGTCATCCAGTCGCAGGGTCAGCGGGCGGTCGCCATGCAGCTCGACGTCACCGACCCGCACGCCTGGGCCGCCTTCGCCCGGGACGTGCACGCCGATCACGGGGTGCCGGATGTGCTGGTCAACAATGCCGGAATCCTGGTCAGCGGGGCGTTTCTGGATCTCGAGCCCGAGGATTGGGAGCACCAGCTCAGCGTGAACCTGCTCGGTGTCGTGTTCGGCTGCCGGGCCTTCGGGCGGCTCATGATCGACGAGGGCAAGCGCGGGCACATCGTGAACATCGCCTCGGCGGCCGCGTTCACGCCGACGCCGATCATGTCGGCGTACTCGGTGTCCAAGGCCGGGGTGAAGATGCTCACCGAGTGCCTGCGGCTGGAACTCGCGCCCAAAGGCGTTGGGGTGAGCGCGATCTGCCCCGGCGTGATCAATACCAATATCGCCCGGCACGCGATCGCGGTGGGCGTCGATCCGCGGCTGCTGGAGCGCGGGCAGCAGCTCACCGCGCAGATTCAGGAACTGGCCGAGCGGCTGCCCTTCTCGCCGCTGAGCCCGGATCTGGTGGCGCGGGCCGTGGTGCGCGCCATTCGCTACGACCTGGCGGTGGTTCCGGTGCGCGCCGAGGCGTGGCTGGGCTATTTCATGCTGCGTATCGCACCTGGCATCAATCGCCGTATGACGCAGCCACTTTCGATGGAGAGCATCCAGTCCCTGGGGGAGCTGGCGTTCGGCAGGGGAGGACCCCGTTGAACGGACGCGCCCACCAGTTGAAGGTGCGCGAAGTCATCAGCGAGACCGCCGACGCGGTCTCGCTGATCTTCGATATCCCCACCGACCTGACCCGCCGCTTCGCCTACGCGCCGGGGCAATACCTCACCTTGCGCGTTCCCAGCGAGCGCACCGGTTCGGTAGCCCGCTGCTACTCCCTGTCCAGCAGCCCGTACTGCGACGACCGGCCTACCGTGACGGTCAAGCGCACGCCGGGCGGTTACGGCTCGAACTGGCTGTGCGACAACGTCTCCGCGGGCGACATCCTCACGGTTCTCGAACCGGCGGGCACTTTCGTGCCACGCGCGTGGGACCGCGATCTGCTGCTCTGCGCGGCGGGCAGCGGCATCACGCCGGTGATCTCGATCCTCACATCGGCGCTCGCCATCGGGCGCGGCGATATCGCGCTGTTCTATGCCAACCGGGACCGGGAATCGATCATCTTCGCGAACCGGCTGCAGCAGCTGGCCCGTGGTTACCCCCGACGGCTGACCGTGACCCACTGGCTCGAATCCGAGCGGGGGCTGCCGTCCGCGCGTGTCTTCGCATTGTGGGCGCGTCCCTACCGGCGTCATGACGTCTACGTGTGCGGCCCGGCGGGTTTCGCGTCGTCGGTGGCGCAGGGCCTCGGTCAGCTCCGCATTCCCGGCCGGGCCATCCGCCAGGAGAACTACCGCTCGCTCACCGGCAACCCGTTCGAACGCCACACCCCGGTGGCGTCCGAACCCACGCAGGTCGTGACGACCGCCGGGGGCACGGTCGCCCCCGCGGATGTCGCGACCGTCCGGGTCGACATCGACGGCGAAACCCACACCCTGCCGTGGCCGAGATCCGAGAAACTCCTCGATGTCCTGCTGAGCCACGACATCGACGCCCCCTACGTGTGCCGCGAATCGGCCTGCGCCACCTGCGTCTGCAGCGTCAAGCAGGGCCGCACCCGCATGCTCATGAACGAATCCCTGATCGAGCAGGAACTGGCCCGGGGCCTGACCCTCGCCTGCCAGACCCTGCCCGAATCGGACGACCTCCACATCGCCTTCGACCAGTGAGTGCCCGACGCAAGCCGCGCGTCAGGTCGACGTCAGGTCGATGTCAGTCGCACCGGCGACGGTGATCAGGTGAACATCACCGCCGATCTCGGACTGCGCTACCTGCGCGGCGATCACGTCTTCGCCCAGCTGATCCGCTTCGCCCTGGTCGGCGGCGCCAGCAATATCACCTACCTCGTCCTGTTCCTGATCCTGAACAGCGCCGGTCCCCTGATCGCCAATATCGCCGGTTCGATCCTCAGCACCGTGATCGCCAACGAACTCCACCGCCACCTCACCTTCCGCGCCGCCGGCCGCGTCACCTGGTTCACCGCCCAATGGGAAGGCGGCGGACTGGCCGTGATCGGCCTCCTGATCAGCACGGCCGCCCTGGCCGCCCTCGACTCCTACGCACCCGGCCTGAGCCCCCTCGCCCGCGCGGCCGCCGTCATCGCCCTCACCGCGGGCATCGGTGCCCTGCGCTTCCTGGCCCTGCGCGGCTTCGTCTTCGGATCACCGTCTACCGGATCCCCCACGGAGCTCGAGGCACATTCCACGGAATCCGAAGACGCCCTTCGGTATTCGCGGCCGGGCGGCGACATGCGGCCGGCCTTTCCGATCGGCCCGATAATGGCCTGAACCTGCCGAACCGTCCCGGTCGTCGGCTTTCAGGCGCGGGTGAGTTCGGCTCGGGTGGCGGTGAGCATGGTGGTGATGGCGGCGGGGAGGGCTTGGGCGGGGTCGGGGGCGAAGCGGGGGGAGTGGTTGGAGGGGAAGCGGGGTGGGAGGGCGCCCTCGGTGAGCATGTAGGCCTGGTCCTCCTCGGTGAAGCGGGCGGGGTCTATGCCGCCGATGTGCCAGAAGACGGAGGGCGCGTGGGCCGCGGTGCCGAAGGCGCCGAAATCCTCGCTGCCCGTGATGGGGTGGTCCATGGGCATGACGGGAAGGCCGGCGGCGGTGAGGGTGGCCAGGACCCGTTCGGTGTCGCCGGGGGTGTTCTCGGTGACCGGGAAATGGTCGTAGAACTCGACTTTCGGTTCCTGGAGTGCGCCGGCGGCGGCCGCCTCGGCCTCGGCCATGCGCTGGATGCCCTCGACCATGTGGTTGCGCGAACTGTCGGTGAAGGTGCGCAGGCTGAGCAGGACCTCGGAGGTGTCCGCGATGATGTTGGGGCGGGTGCCCGCGTGCAGGGCGCCGGCGGTGAGGACCGGGCCGGCGGCGGTGGCGGCCTGGCGGGCGGTGAGCGATTGCAGCCGCACCACCAGGGAGGCCGCCATGAGCAGCGGGTCGATAGCCGTGTGCGGCTGGGAAGCGTGGCCGCCCTTGCCCAGGAAGGTGATCCGGACCGAGTCGGAGGCGGCCATCAGGGTGCCGGGCCGGCTCAGGATGATGCCCGCGGGCAGCGGGCTCACATGCTGGCCGAGCACGATGCGCGGATGGGGAAAGCGTTCCAGCAGACCGTCATTGATCATGCCCTGCGCGCCCGCACCGGTCTCCTCGGCGGGCTGGAACAGCGCCACCACCGTGCCGGGCAATGGATTCGCCGACAGTTCCGCGCAGGTGCCGAGCAGTGCCGTGACGTGCACGTCGTGGCCGCACGCGTGCATGACGCCGGGGATCGTGGAGGCGTAGTCGAGCCCGGTCTCCTCCTGCACCGGCAGCGCGTCCATATCCGCGCGCAGCCACACCACCGGCCCGGGACCACTCCGCAGCACGCCGACAACGCCGGTGCCACCGACGTTCTCGGTCACCTCCCAGCCGGGCAGGCCGCGCAGCTCATCGGCCACCAGGCCGGCGGTGGCGTGCTCCTGGCCCGACAGCTCCGGGTGGGCGTGCAGATGGCGGTAGACCTGCTGCCAGTGCTCGGTCATGTGAGACTCTCCTTCGTCGGGGCGGTCGCCGAGACGCGGCGGGCCAGCGTCGCTCGGAACGCGTCGGCGGTTTGCGGGACCACGGCCGCCGCCAGCAACGCCAGCAGCGGTCCGAGGGCCATGGCTTCGAAAGCCGTTGTGTACGAGACGTGATCGGTGATGGCACCGAAGGCGAGCGGGCTCACCACACCCGCCAGCTGCCCGCCGAAGATGATCACCCCGGTGGCCGCGCCGATATAGGCGCTCGGCAGCGACCGCAGCGGCACCGAGAACGCGGGCATGTAGGCCATCCCGGCCACCAGGCTCATCGCCGTGCCCAGCAGGACGAACAGCGGGAAGGACTCGGCGCGCGGCAGGGCGAACAGCATAGCGGCGGTGAAGGCCATGGCCGGCACCACGATCACCCGCGGCCGCCCGCCGATCCGATCGGAGAGCCGGGCGCCCAGCACCACCCCGGCCGCCGCGGCCAGCGTGGTCGGCACCGCGGCGATGGCAATGCCGCCCATGGAGATTCCGCGCTGCTCGTGCAGGAAGGTCGGCGTCCAGGCGGTGACGCCCCACACCAGCACGTCGTAGCCGAAGAAGATGACCGCGAAGCCGATCAGTGCGGGCGAGAGCAGCACGGCGCGGCGTTCGGCCCTCGTGCCGGCGTTCGCGACCGGAATCTCGTCCTGCACCAGCGGTTCCGGCATCCATCGACGCCACGCCAGGATGACCGCCACCCCCAGCACCGAGATGACCCCGAACATCACCCGCCACCCGACCGTGGGCAGCATGACCCCCGCGATCACCGCCGCCAGCAGCAGGCCGGCCGCGTTCGAGGAGTTCGTCCAGCCCGCCGCGGTCGTCCGCTGCTCGGGCAGAGTGCGTTCCGCCAGCGCCTTGATGGCGGCCGCCGGAAAAACACCCTGCACCAAGCCGAACAGGAACCGGATGCCCAGCAGGACCGCGAAAGACCAGGCGACCGCGGTCAATCCGGTGAAGATCGACCAGGCCGTGAGACCTGCGATGCCGACCTTCAAGGCCCCGAACCGATCCGCCAGCAAACCTCCGGGAACCTGGATGAGCGCGTACGCGATGAAGAACACCGACACCAGCAGACCCTGTTGCGTGTGGTCGAGACCCAGGTCCTCGCCGATCGAGGGCAACGCGAAATTGATCACGGTCCGATCGATGTAATCGACCACCCACGCCGCGAACAGCAGCATGATGGTTATCCGGGTGGTGCGTGGCATCCAGGCCCCTTCAAAAGCGGGAGTAGTGGCTGGGTGCCACGTTCGTGCCGATGCCCGAGCATACGGCGCGATTGCCGAGAGCCGCCATGTGAGGCGGTGACGCGCTGATCGCGCGATTGGTGAACGCCCTGCAATTGGCCGGACGGGGTTCGAGAGGCGCGAGTCACTGCCCGCGCCCGTGGCGTGCGGCGCGGCGCTGGGCGTGTCGTAGTCTCGCGTCCGATGAGGGACATGACTATTCACGGGTATGCGGCCGACGGGTACGGGCGGGTCGCGGACGCCTTCCGGCGCAACTTCCAGCACGGGGAGATCGGCGCGGCCGTGGCGGTGTTCGATGGGGACACGCCCGTGGTGGACCTCTGGGGCGGCTGGCGGGATGCGGTCCGGCGGCTGCCGTGGGAGCGGGACACCATTGCCCCGGTGTTCTCGTCGACCAAAGGTGTTGCGGCGCTGACGCTTGCCATGCTGGTGTCGCGCGGGCAGCTGGACTACGACGAGCCGGTGGCGCGCTACTGGCCCGAATTCGCGGCGCGTGGCAAGGCCGAGGTCACCGTCCGGCAGCTGATCGATCACCAGGTGGGCCTCCACATTCTGCGCGATACCCGGATGACCCTGGCCGATCTGTTCGATCTCGATAGCGTCGCCGGCGTCCTGGCGGCGCAGCGGCCGGGGTGGACGCCGGGCACACGGCAGGGCTATCACCCGGTCAGTATCGGGCTGTACATCAATGAGCTGGTGCGCCGCGCCGATCCGGCCGGGCGCAGCATCCGGCGGTTCATCGCCGAGGAGATCTCCGGGCCGCTGGGCGTCGATTTCACGATCGGGCTGGATGCGGATCTCGGGGGTGAGCGAATCGCCCGGCTGGTCCGCACCTCCGGGCTGGACCTGCGCCACGAGCGGAATCTGCCCTGGAATCAGGCGGTTCCGGCGCTGCTGCGCCGGGGCCCGCTCTTCCGGGCGCTGACGGTTCCGGACCTGGGCATGCCCGAGGATTTCGTGCGACCCGAGATCATGTCGGTGGAGCTGCCGGGCAGCAATGGCGTCGGCTCGGCGTGCGGCCTGGCGCGGATCTATGCGGCCGGACTGTCCGGTGAGCTGCCGATCGCGGACGATGTGCGGGCCCGCATCGCCGGCCCGGGACCGGTGCCCGCGCCCGATGCCGTGCTGAAGACCACGACCCGATTCCACCTCGGATTCCGGAAGTCGTGTCCGACCTTCCCGTTCGGTTCGTCCGGTCACCGCGCCTACGGCACGCCCGGTATGGGCGGTTCGCTCGGTTTCGCCGATCCGGAAACCGGGCTCTCCTTCGCCTATGTTCCCAACCGCCTCGGGCTCACCCTCAATGGCGACCGGCGTTGCCTCCGCCTGGCCCGCGCGGCCTTCGGGAAGGCGACACGCCGATCGGGTCCGCGCACTGAACCCCGGCAGCCCGCCGATCGTTGACTGGATAGACCGGCCCCACGCCGGTAGCCATCCAGATGCGGTCCGGTTCTCCCCCTGCGTCCGGACCGGGACCCCGCCGAGGCATCCCCGGCGGGGTCTTTGTGTGGCTAATTACGCTGTGCAACAGCATGTTCCGGCTCGTTTGTGACTTGGGACACGTTGATCGGGCTCGCTCCAACTGGATACCTTGTGTGCGATGTATCGCGGACAAGGCACTGTGAAACGGGGGATCGTGTTCGAGAGAAAACCCGAATTCCGAACCGTGGCCGACCTCATCGCCGAGCGGATCGCGGCACACACCGACCACGTCTTCGGCGTGGGCGGCGCCAATATCGAGGACCTCTACGACGCCCTCCACCGGCACCCCGGCCTCACCGGCATCATCGCCAAACACGAATTCGGTGCGGCCACCATGGCGGACGGCTACGCCCGCGCCACCACCCGCCTCGGCGTGGTGGCGGCCACCTCCGGCGGCGGCGCCATGAATCTCCTCGCCGCCCTGACCGAATCCTTCGACTCCCGGGTCCCGATCCTGGCTTTGGTCGGCCAGCCCCCGACCACCCTCGAGGGTCGCGGCGCCTTCCAGGACGCCAGCGGCCACCCCGGCCGCCTCGACGCCGAGCGCATCTTCACCGCGGTCTCCCGCCACTGCGTCAAAATCACTCGGCCCCAGGACATCTCCGCCGAACTCGACCGTGCCATCGCGGCAGCACTGTCCGGCGGCCCGGCAGTCCTGCTGCTTCCCAAGGACATTCAAGCCACCCTGATCTCGAGCGGCTCCACCCTGGCGGCCGGCCTGCGATACGAGCCCGCGCACGGGGGCCGGGACGAGCCGATTGCGAGCGCGGAGGAAACGCCGGCGGACATCGCGGCGCTGCTTGCCGATGTGCCTGCCGGAAGCCGGGTGGTCGTCATCGCCGGACCCGAGGTCGCGGCGGCCGATGCGCGAGCCGAGCTGGCGGAGGTGGTGCGGGTGCTGGATGCGGCGGTGCTGGTCACCCCGGATGCCAAGGATGCCTTCTCGAATCGGGATGACCGCTTCGCCGGGGTCGTCGGGGTCATGGGGCACCCCCATGCCGCCGGGCTCGTCGCGGCGGCGGAGCTGTGCCTGCTGGTGGGGGCGCCGCTGTCGATGACCGCACGGGCCGGATTGGATGCGGCGCTGGCCGCCTGTCCGCGCGTGGTGTATCTGGGAGCGGAACAGCCGTTCGTGCCGGTCCATGCCGAGGCGCGGGGGCCGCTGGGTGCTTCCCTGAGCGAACTGCGTGCCTCCTTGGCGGAATCAGCCGCCCTGCCCGCTCTCCCGGCGCTGCCCGGTGACACGGCGGCCGCCTCGGAATCGATTGGTGTGCAATCGAATCCAGGTGCGCCGCACGAGCTTGCCGTCCCGCCCGCGTCCGGGCCGGGTGTGCGATATCGCCCGGCCGTCGCGGCCATCGAGGCGGCGCTGGAGCCCGGCACCGATGTGGTCGCGGATGCCGGGAACACCGGCGCCGCGGTCGTGCACTACCTGCGGGTCCCCGAGGACGGGCGGTTCCTCATCGCGCTCGGCATGGGCGGGATGGGGTACTCGTTCGGGGCGGGGATCGGGTGTGCGCTGGGGCGGGGGCGGCGGGCCGTGGTGATCGCCGGGGACGGCGCGTATTTCATGCACGGCCACGAGGTGCACACGGCTGTCGAGTACCAGGTGCCGGTGACCTTCGTGGTGTTCAACAACAACGCGCACGCCATGTGCGTGACGCGGGAGCAGGTCTTCTACTCCGGCGAGTACAGCTTCAACCGGTTCCGCGCGGCGGAGATCGGGGCCGGTGTCGCGGCCATGTTTCCCGAACTGCCCGCCTGGACCGCGCGCACGCTGTCCGACTTCGAGAACGCACTGGACAAGACGCGGGCCACGCCGGGGCCCGCGTTCATCGAACTGCAGTGTGACCCAGACGAAATCCCACCGTTCGCCCCCTTCCTGAAGGAGTCCCTCGCATGACCGAGACCGCCACCGACGCGCCGATCGAAGTCCCGGAGCTGGATATCCCGGGCGTGTACCGCATCGAGACCATGGCCCTCAAGGAGGGCATGCCGCTGGTGCTCGACATGACCCGCGCCGTGTACCCGCACGACGAGATCTACGGGGAGTACTGCACCGTCACCGAATTCATCGCCGCCCCGCCGGACGAGGTGTACGGATACCTGGCCGACACTCGCAGCCTGTGCGAATGGACCTACAGCATGCGGGGTTTCGAGCGCACCGCCGATCCCGAGATCTGGGTGTCGGATGACCGGATCGGCTCGCACACCCGCATCTACACCCGTACGGTCGCCAACCCCGACGCCCGCACCGTGGACTACCACTGCGCCTGGGACCAGGCTGACCACCTGTGGATGATCTACCTGATGCGGGTCGTGGACGCGCAACTCGTGCTGAACAAGCCGGGATCCGTTGTCACCTGGACCAATTGCCGCCACCCGTTCTACGAGGACAACGGCTATCCCGAGACCGAGCCGGAGGGCCGCCCGGTCTGGGTGGGCGACTTCTGGCACCTCTTCGCCGCCGGGCACCTGCTGGAACTGCGCAATCTCAAAGCGATCTGCGAACACCGGCACGCCGCCGGACAGCCGATCAAGCCGGAATGGATGGCCTGACCATGAGTACTGTCAGCCTGCTCGACGTCGCCGGATACCTGCCCGAGAATATCGTCCCCGCAGACTATTTCGCGCAGTACGCGGATCCGGACGAGGTCACCTCGAACATCATGTTCAAGGCCCCCAAGTTCCGCCACCACGTCGCGCCGGGTGAGACGCCCGCCGACATGGCCGAGCGCGCCGTGGCCCCGATCCTCGCCCGGCAGGGCCGGGATGCGGTGCGCGACATCGATGTTCTCATCGTGCACACCCAGCTGCCGGACATCGGCATCGTGGGCAGCGGTGGCGACGTGGCCGCCCGTCTGGGCATCGCGCCGGAGTGGCTGATCGACCTGCACAACGGCGGCTGCGCGTCCTTCGTCTACGGCATGAAACTGGCCCGCCAGATCCTGCTCTCCTCCGCCGCCCGCTCCGCCCTGGTGGTGACCATCCAGAATGTCGCGGGCCAGGTCTTCACCCAGGAGCAGGTGCGTGGCAAGGCGCAGGCCGCGATTCCGGGCGACGGCGCGGGCGCGGGACTGCTGGTGAAGTCCGGCGTTTCGCCGATCCTGGATATCGAGACCCGGCACCTGCCGGAGTTCGCCGGGCAGATGACCGTCATCGCCGACCCGCCGCGCCGCTACTGGGAGGCCGGATCCGGCCAGATGCACGTGGGTTTCACCGAATCCAAGATCGCCAAGGTGCTGCAGCGCGGCAACCGGCTGGTGCCCGAGGTGGCGAACGCGGTGTGCGGTCGCATCGGGGTGTCCGCGCAGGAGCTGGATCTGCTGGTCACCAATCAGCCCAACCGCGCCTTTCTGCGCAACTGGCGCGATGCCCTCCAGCTGCCGCCCGAACGGCACCCGGACACCTTCGAGGACTGCGGAAACCTGTTCGGCGCGGGCATTCCCGTCACCTTCGACCGGGCGGTCGACGAGGGCCGGGTACCGGCCGGGTCGCTGGTGATGTTCGCGGGCTTCGCGCACGCGGGTGATTTCGCCGGGGCCGCCGCCGTCCGCTGGGGCGGGCGCTGAGGGGCCGGCCGCGATGAGTCCGCTGATCACGGCCGGACATCGGCTGCAGCTCAACGAGATTCCCTACGGACCGCCGCCCTCGGTCCAGCAGGCGCTGAGCGCCGCCCTGGCCTCGGCCAATCGCTATCCGGAATTCCTGCCGCAGCGGCTGCCACGGCTGATCGCCGCCCGGCTCGGCTGCGACCCCGATCGCATCGTGGTGGGCGCGGGTGCGACCGGCGTGATCATGCACATCGTCCAGGAATTCGGTTCCGGCGCAGCCGAAGTCGTCATGGCGACGCCCACCTTCGACGGGTTCCCCATCCTGACCAGCATGGCGGGCGGGCGGCCCGTCACGGTGCCGCTCACCGGCGCGGGCCGCCAGGACCTGGCGGCGCTGGCCGCGGCGGTGACCGAGCGGACCCGGCTGCTGGTGGTCTGCAGCCCGCACAATCCGACCGGAACCCTGGTGCCGGCAGGGGAATTCGAGGACTTCCTGCACGAGATCCCGGCGGCGGTCACCGTCGTCCTGGACGAGGCCTACGTGGATTTCGTCGCCGAGGCGGACCGCATCGATGTCTTCGCCCTGCTGGACCGGCACCCGAATCTGCTCGTGCTGCGCACCTTTTCGAAGGCCTACGGCCTCGCGGCCCTGCGGGTCGGCTACGCGCTCGGTGCACCGGAGCTCATCGAGCGCATCGCCCGCTGGCAGCTGCCGTTCGGCATGACCGCGCTGGCCGAGGTGGCGGTGCGGGCCTGCTACGAGGCGGAGGACGAGATCGCGGCCCGGGTGGCGGTGCTGGGCGAGCATCGCGCTCATCTCACCGCCGGGCTGCGCGAGCTCGGCCTGTGCGTTCCCGACAGCTACGCCAACTTCTCCTACCTCACCCTGTCCGGCGCCGAGGCCGATCGGGTGGCAACCGCATTGGCGGGCGCGGACATCCACGTCAAGACCTATCCCACCGGTATCCGCATCACGGTCGGCGATCGCGCGGCCACCGACGCCGTGCTCGCCACGGTCCGCAGTACAGTGCAGTAATGCACGAACATCCGCCTTCCGCACCCGACGGGCAACGGGCCGGAGCGGACGAGGAGATCGACTACGCACTGCTGTCGCTCAATGCCCAGCTGTGCTTCGCGCTGTACTCCACGTCGCGATCCATGACCGCCGCCTACCGGCCGTTCCTGGACGACATGAACCTGACCTACCCGCAGTACCTGGTGCTGCTGGCGCTGTGGGAACGGCCCGGCATCACCATGAAGGACCTCGGTGAACAGGTGCATCTCGACTACGGCACGCTCTCGCCCCTGGTCCAGCGACTGCAGTCGCGCGGCCTGGTCGAGAGTGTCCGCAGCGCCACCGACGGCCGGGCGGTGGTGCTGCACGCCACCGACGCCAGCCGGGACCTCCAGCACGGCGCACAACAGATGATCCGCACCGTGGTGGACCTGGTCGGCGTCCCGATCGAGGACATCGAGACGCTGCGCGACCAGGTCAAGGCCCTGGGCGCCCGCCTCGACGCGGCCGCCGCAGCCGCCCGCGCCCGCTGACCGCGGATCCCTGGACCGCCGACCCCGCCCGGTCACCACGCCGGTGATCGGCGACGGGTACCCGGGCAGTGTTTCCGGTCACGCGAATTTGGCCAGTGCGTCCGCCACGATGGCGTCCAGCCGGGCGTGGTGCGCGCCCTTCCAGTAGGTCTGGCCGCAGTCGACGCACTGGGCGAAGGAGTCGTAGGTCTGGCCCGTGTTGTCGGGCAGGTGGTCGCGGACGGTCTCGCGGTCGGCGGGCCGCAGCGTGCCGTTGCAGGAGGTGCAGCGGGTCCACGGGGCCAGGCGCGGGGCGAAGCGGGACAGCACGTCGTCCAGCTGCTCCGCCGGTTGATGACTGTAAACGTAAGCGCCGGAATAGATTTCGCGGCGGCGCAGCAGGCCGCGATCGCGGGAGAGCAACACCCGGTGCTCGGCCGCGGAGCGCGCTGCCAGCGCGGCGTCGCCGATATCCGGATTCTCGTATGCCGCATCGATTCCCAGCAGGCGCAGCCGCCGGGCCAGGGTGCCCAGGTGGATGTCGAGCAGGAAGCGCAGCGGTTCGGGGCTGATCTGCGGACGGGCCACCGCCGCCACCGTGACGCTCTCGCCGCCGCGTGGAATGTGACCGGCCGCAACCGGTTCCCCGTTCACCAGCAGGGCGCCCACCTCGGTGAGCGGCACACCCGATGACTCCACCACATGCCCCAGCGTCGAGGTGCCGTCCACCCGGACCGGCGAGCCGTCGCGCTGACCGACGAACACGCGCAGCTCGGGCGCGAACTCGACGGTGATTTCCCCTGCGTTCACCAGCCCAGGATCCCAGAAACCGGGCACCGGCGAGCAACTCCATTTCGATCCCGCCCGGCCGGCCGGGCGGCGTGGAAAGTGAAGTGGAGACCGCGCTGCTCGGGCCCAATGGGGCGGGGAAGACGACCACCGTGCGCATGCTGGCCGCACTGCTGCGGCCGACCCGCGGCACGGCAACGGTTTTCGGCCGCGACGTGGCCGGGCAGGCGACGGCGGTGCGGTCGATGATCGGGCTCACCGGGCGGTACGCGGCCGTGGACGAGAACCGCACCGCCGGGGAGAACCTGCGACTGTTCGCGCGGCTGCCCGGGCTGAGCCAGCGGGCGGCACAGGATCGGGCGGCGGAACTGCTGGCGGAGTTCGACCGGCGCTGACCCGGACCGCTTCCCGACCCGCGCCGCGCTGCGGGATCGGGTCATCGACGAATTCGCAGCCTGGGGACTCACGCCGAAGTTTTGGGAATAAGTGTCTGTGCACATATTAAGAAATCGACCTTCTGGATGACAGTCCGGGTTGCCTGCTGATAGATATATGCGTGCAACTCTATCCAGGAGGGCTTTGTGCGCACTCTCGCCGGCATCCTCGGCACGCTCGCGATCATGGGTTCCAGCGTGGGCGCGGCCACCGCTGAACCAGCGGGCAGCACGCCGCTCGACACCCTCGAGGCGTGTCCCGCAGCCTCTCGCGCCGACCCGCCGGTGCTGTTGATCCACGGCACGCATGCCGACGTGGACACCAGCCTCGGACCGGTGCGGCAGGCGCTGCTCGACGACGGCCGCTGCGTGTACGGCCTCGACTACGACTCCGACGAGTCGCTGCCGACGTCGGTGGACTACTTCACCGCCGCCGTGGACCGGATTATCGCGGTGAATCAGGCGAATTCCCTTGATCTGGTCGGCAAGTCACAGGGCGCGTTGATCGCCAGAGCCGTCAGTCTGCAGTTCGTCGGCCGCGCCGTGAATCCGGTCCGGACCGTCGTCGCGGTGAGCGGACCCCAGCACGGCACGAGCATCGCGGGCATCCGGCTGCCGGCTCTTTCCAGCGGTTCCACTGTGCCGCAGGGGCTTCCGTTCCTGTCACCGGCGATGTTCGACATGCTGGCCGGTTCGCCGTACTTGGCCGGGCTGAACAGCGGTCCGCCGGTCGCACCCGGCGTCCGCTATGTCATGACCGCGACCGCGTACGACGAGATCGTCACCCCGTACGCCACGGCGTTCATCGACGCACCCGGCGTCACCAACATCCTGGTCCAGGACGGTTGCTCCGAGGACCACACCGGCCATCTGGCCGGCTCCACCGATCCCCGCACGGTCGACCTGGTGCTGCACGCGCTCGACCCCGACCGCCATCCGACCGTCCGCTGCGTGACGAACGACAACCGAAAGTAGCCGTACCGATGCCGCATTCGAACGTGTACCGCGATGTCGGCGGATCCGTGAGCCGGCGCGCCTTCGGCCTCGGCCTGCTGGGTGGCGCGGCCTTGGCGGCGGTGTCGGCCGTGACTCCCACGGCGCTGGCCGATCCGGCCGCCGGTACGTATCGTCTCACCGCCGACCAGGCATTCCGCACCGCGGACCAGGAGTTCTTCGGCGTCAACGGCGCTCGCATCATCTCCGCCGAGAATGCCCGGCAGTGGCATGATCCCGCCTTCCACGATGCCCTCGCGGCGGTCGGGCCCGGCCTGATCCGGGTGCAGGGCGGCACCACCTCGCAGTGGATCGATTGGCGCACCGGGCTTTTCGACGAACGGGAGAGCGGCGGCTTCGCCGGGCGCAATGACGACAGGCCGCCGCTGACGCTGTCGGACTGGGCCGGAATTCTCCGGCGTACCGGCGCGACACCGGTTTTCGACCTGAATGTGGTCACCTCGACCCTGGACGATCAACTCGACATGCTGCGCGAGGCGCGTCGGCTGGGCCTGCCCGTTCGGTATGTCGAGCTCGGCAATGAGCTCTGGGCGCCGATGGCGGCGTACACCGCGGCCTATCCCACCGGCGCGGACTACGGGCGAGCCATGAACGTCTGGATCACCGCCCTCCGGCGTGAGTTCCCGGACGTTCGTATCGGCGTCTCCGCCGTCGACGATTCCTCGCCCCTTCTCAGCGCCCTGCCGCGGCTGGCCACCTGGAATCGCGGGCTGTACGACACGATTCGCGACGCCGACGCCGCGGTCTTCCATCCGTACTGGATCGTCGATCCGGTCGCGGCCGACATCGCCTCCACGGCCGGTGGCGGCGCGGTGACCTGGAACGCGCTCGCCGAGCAGGTGCTGCGCGACCTGCCGGCGGGCATGCGCGCCTGGGTCACCGAATACAACCAGATGGGCAAGGAGGCGACTCCGCCGCTGGACCGCCTGCCCGCCGTCCAGCAGACCTGGGCCGTCGGCCTCGGCGTCGCCTCCTTCACGCTGCGGGCCCTGCTCGACCCGCGCATGGAGCTGGCGGTCGTGCACTGCGCATTGAACGGCGCCCCGACCACCACGACCGGAGGCGGCGGCACCACCAATCAGGCTGTGCACGCTCTCATCTCGGACGGTTCCGGCGGCTCGCAGCTGTACGGCCGCACCGCGCTGAACTGGGCGCTCACTCCGATCTACCGTTCGATGGCGGACGTCACCACGGTCCGTGCCCTCCACCTCGACCAGGCCGTACGGACTCCCGCGGCGCTCATCTCCCCGCCCTACGCCGGTGCCGCCGAGGCATTCACGGGCGCGGAGTTGGTGACCGGTGGCCGAGTCGCCGCGATCCTGATCAACACTTCCGACCGGCCCCTGCGAATCACGCTGCCGCCCAGCGTGACCGGTGCGCAGGACGTGACCGTCTATACGGCAACCCCGACCGCTGCCCCGGCCTTCGTCCGCGGCGACACCGTCTCCGAAACCCGCGCAACGGTTTCCGGCACCATCGACCTGCCCGCGTACTCGGAGGCAGTGCTCCACCGCGGGTGAGCCCCCGAGGTGAGGTTGCCGGCCGCGGCTACTCGACGGGGCGATTTTCGAAGTCGGCGAGGGTGACTTCGAGCCAGCCGATATAGGCGGCGGTCGAGGCGCGGCCCTGGTCGTGGGCGGCTCGCATGACCTGCCCGGCCCAGCCGGGATCGATGGCGTCGATGGGTGCGAGCGCACCGGTCAGCTCATCGATGCGGGTGGGCGTGCGCACCTGCTCGCGGCGGTAGTCCAGTTCGGTGCGCAGGACCTCGATGGCGAGCTCGCGGCCGAGGGCTCCGGCCAGCAGGAATCGCATCATGAAGTCGGGATCCATGGGCCGGGGCGCGGGCTGGTAGGGGGAGTGGGCCCAGTCCAGCAGGGTCTGCCGGCCGCCGCCGGTGAGCCGGTAGACCTTGGCATCCGGCTTGCCCTCTCGGGCCTCGACCTCGAACTCGACCAACCCGCGCTCGACCAGCTTGCCCAGTGTGCGGTACACCTGCGGCAGGGTCACCCGGTAGCCGACGAACCGGCCGGGCCCATCCATCCATTTGCCGAGGTCGTAGCCCGACAGCGGGCGCAGTGCCAGCAGGCCGAGGATCAGGGTGTCGAGCATGAACCCACCCTATGTGCTCGCGCACCTAGGGCCTCGAGGCGGCGGGCGGCGCGGGCGGATTTCTGTTGACGAGCGGCCAACATAGGCGTAACTATGGGAAACAGATACATAGGTCACTTCCCGAGAGGCTCTGACAATGTCGTCAGCATCCGTGACGGCCGACGACCCTGCGGTCGCATTCGCCCGGCAGTACGCCGAGAAGCTCATGCTGCTCTCGCAGGGCTCGGTCGACAAGAATTTCGATCCGTTCACCGATATCGACTGGGATCACCCCGATTTCGTGGTGACGACCGACGACAAGCGGTGGATCCTGCCGGTTTCGGGCGACATGTTCGCCCGGCATCCGTGGTATCAGGCGCAGTCCGAGGCGCGCAAGATCGCCATCGGGCTGTGGCGCCAGGCCAATATCGCCAAGGTGGGGCTGCAGTTCGAGACGCTGCTCATCGGCGGCATGGTGCAGCACACCTTCAAACTGCCCAATGGCTCACCGGAGTTCCGGTACTGCACCCACGAGGTCATCGAGGAGTGCAACCACACCCTGATGTTCCAGGAGATGGTGAATCGCATCGGGATCGACGTGCCGGGCATGAGTCCGATCCTCAAGCAGCTCACCCATCTGGTGCCGCCGCTCGCCTCGGTCTTCCCGAACCTGTTCTTCATGGCGGTGCTCTCCGGTGAGGAGCCGATCGACCACATCCAGAAGGCGATTCTGCGCGCGGGCGAGGACATTCATCCGATCATGCGCGGTGTCATGGCGATCCACATCGCCGAGGAGGCCCGGCACATCTCCTTCGCCCACGAGTTCCTGGAACATCATGTGCCGCAGACGAACCCGATCGACAGGTTCGTGCTGTCGCTGGCCTTCCCGATCGTCCTGTGGATCGGCGGCCGGGCCATCCTCGTTCCGCCGCGCGCGTTCTTCCGGGAATTCGGGATTCCGCGCTCGGTCCGCAAGGACGTCTTCTTCGGGCTGCCCGACTCCAAGGAGGCCTTCGCGGGCTTCTTCGGTGACGTGCGGTCGCTGGCCAAGAAGATCGGGCTGATGAATCCGGTCGCCAAGCAGGTGTGGAAGGCGCTGGGCATCGACGGCGCGACCACTCGCTACCGATCGGAACCGGATCGCCCGGGCCAGGTCCGCGCGGCCTGACCGGGGTGACGGGCGTGACCGGGGACTTTGGTCCCCACCCGCCCGCGACAGTAGACGTTACCGTAAATAACATGTAATACTCGGTGCGTCCGGACGCCGGTGTCCGGGCGCGACGAGAAGCGAGAACCTCAATGACGCGGCATGTCGACGTACTGATCATCGGGGCGGGTCTGTCCGGAATCGGCATGGCCTGCCATCTGACCCGCGAGCAGACCGGGCGCAGCTACCTGATCCTGGAGCGCCGGACCGCCATCGGCGGGACCTGGGACCTGTTCAAGTACCCCGGCATCCGCTCCGACTCGGACATGTACACCTTCGGCTACGGCTTCCGGCCCTGGCACGGCACCAAGGTGCTCGCCGACGGACCGCACATCCGCCAGTACATCGAGGACACCGCCGCCGAATACGGCGTCACCGACCACATTCGCTTCGGTCGCAAGGTCACCAAGACCGCCTGGTCCAGCGACGAGGGCCGCTGGACCGTCGAGGTGCTCGACGAGCGCACCGGCAAGACCGAGACCTACACCAGCAACTTCCTGGTCGGCTGCACCGGCTACTACGACTACGACAGGGGCTACCGGCCGCAGTTCCCCGGCGAGCAGAACTTCGGCGGGCAGATCGTGCACCCGCAGCACTGGCCCGAGGACCTCGACTACCGCGGTAAGCGCGTGATCGTGATCGGCAGCGGCGCGACCGCCATCACGCTCATCCCGGCCATGAGCACTGACGCCGCGCACGTCACCATGCTGCAGCGCTCGCCCACCTACATCGCCGCGCTGCCCGCCGACGACCCGGTCGCGGTCGGCTTCAAGTTCGCGAGAGTGCCTGCCGCCATTGCCTACCGGGCCGGCCGGGCGCGCAATATCGCGCTGCAGCGGGCCAGCTACCAGCTCTCGCGCACCAACCCCAAGCTGTCGGCCAAGCTCATGCTGGCCGCGGTGCGCGCGCAGGTCGGGCCCGACATCGACATGAAGCACTTCACCCCCAGCTACAACCCGTGGGACCAGCGCCTGTGCGTGGTGCCCAACGGCGATCTGTTCCGGGTGCTGCGCAAGGGCGAGGCGTCCATCGTCACCGACACCATCGAGACCTTCACCGAGAAGGGCATCCGCTTGTCCTCGGGTGAGGAGCTCGAGGCCGACATCATCATCAGTGCAACGGGTCTCACCGTGCAGATGCTCGGCGGCGCGGAGCTGGAGGTGGACGGCGAGGCGCTCGCCACCCGGGATCTGGTGGCCTACAAGGGCGCACTGCTCGGCACCGTCCCGAACATGATGGTGATCCTCGGCTACACCAACGCCTCCTGGACCCTCAAGGCCGATCTGGCCGCCGAATACTTCTGCCGCCTGCTGAACCACATGCGCGACAATGGATTCACCGAGGCCGTCGCCATCCCCGAGGAGGGCGACCGTTCCGAGGCGTCCCTCATGGGCGGCGCCCTGACCTCCGGCTACATCCAGCGCGGCGACGGCGTCATGCCCCGCCAGGGCACCCGCGGCCCCTGGCAGGTCATCAACAACTACTTCCGCGACCGCGCCATGCTCCGCAAGGCCCCGCTGGAGGACGGCGTCCTGCGCTTCCGCCGCAGCACCCGGCAGTCCACCCCGAACCCCGCCGAATCCCGTTCCGCCTGACCCTTTCCCGCGCCGCCGGATTCACGATCAAGCCAGTGATCCGGCCGCTGGCCCTTTCGGCACCGCCGACGGGATCGCAGGATGGTGGCATGATCACCACTCCGCCTTCGTTCCCGGCCATGGTGCGCGAGGAGTTCGCGCCCACGACGACCTACCTGAATGCGGCCAGTTACGGCCTGCTGCCGAAATCGGTTGTGGCGGAGGTGATCGCGGCCGAGGAACAGCGCATGCGCGGCGAGTTCGACATCCCCGGCGTGGACGCGCATGTCGACGCGTGCCGGGCCGCGTTCGGACGGCTCACCGGGTTCGAGGCGGCCCAGGTGGCGGCCGGCGCGCAGGTCTCGCAACTGGTCGGGCTGGTGGCGCAGAGCCTCCGGCCGGGCGCGAACGTGCTGGTGCCCGAGCACGAATTCAATTCGGTGCTCTGGCCTTTCCTGGTCCGAACCGACGTGAACGTGCGGGTCGTGCCGCTGGCGGACCTGCCGGACGCGATCCGGCCCGGCGACGATGTGGTGGCCGCCGCCCTGGTGCAGTCCGCCGACGGTGCGGTGCTGGATGTGGCGGCGACCGTGGCCGCCGCCCGTGCCCACGGCACGCGGGTGCTCTTCGACGTGAGCCAGGCCGCCGGCTGGCTGCCGGTGCGCGACACCGGGGCCGATTGGATCGTGAGTGTCGGCTACAAGTGGCTGCTCGGCCCGAAGGGCACCGCGTTCCTCGCGGGAACGCCTGCGGCACTGGATGATCTGAGCCCGCTCGCCGCCGGCTGGTACGCGGGGTACAACCCCTGGGAGACCGTCTACGACGGCCCGTTGCGGCTGGCGGAGGACGCGCGCCGGTTCGATGTCGGGCCGGTGTGGCCCGCGTGGATCGGGCAGCGGCGGAGCCTGGAGTTGATCGAAGGGGTTGGTATCGACGCCATTCACCGGCACGATGTGGCGCTGGCGGACCGGCTGCGCAAGGGACTCGGCCTGCCCGAGGGCAATTCGGCGATCGTATCGATCGAGGTGCCGGAGCAGACCCTGGAGCGGGTGCGCGAGGCGCGTATCGTCGGCGCCCTGCGGGCCGGGCGACTGCGGCTGGCCTGCCACTTCTACAACACCGAGGCGGACATCGACCGGGCGCTCGAGGTGCTGGCCGGGTAGGCCGGAGGTCAGATCGGCTGGAAGCCGCTGCCGACGCCCTTGCCGGCGTCGACGGCGGCACGGACGGTGTCGAAGGCTACGGCGATGACCGGTGTGTGGACCGGGTTGTCGGCGTTGGTGCAGCTGAAGTGGATGACGCGGGTGTCGCTGATCAAGGGGGCGGAGACCATGCCGACGAGTTGGTCGCCGCTGGTGACGGGGCCGCCGGAGTCGCCGTAGCTGGAGCAGGCCTGTTCGAGGAAGCCGACGGGGCTGGAGGCCAAGACGACGCCGCAGGCGTGGCCACTGGTGCGGCCGTTCTGGCAGACGATGCTCAGCGCCGGTGGTGCGGGGGCGAGGGTGGTGATGGTGCTGCCGTTGACGGCGCGCAGCGGAGTGACCACGGACGGATCGAATTCGATGACGGCATAGTCGAGTTGCTCGTCGGCGTCCCGGACCACGCCGACCACTCCGGCATCGGGGAACTGCTCACCGCGCACCGGGGTCCCCTCCTCGGCGCAGTGGCCGGCGGTGAAGCCGACCAGTCGCCCGGCCGCGTCGTAGCCGATGGTGGTCAGGCTGCATTTGGTGGCGCGGCCCAGGACCAGACCGGACCCGCCGCCGAGCGCGGCTTGCGTGTCACCGGGATCGGCGTGGGCGGCGGGTGCGGCGGACAGCCCCAGCGTCACGCCCACCGCGACCGGTGCGAGCCAGCGGTTCACCTGCATGCCTACCACCTATCCGACTCGACGCGTACGACTTCCGGCTTTCGCTACACGGTAGCCTCCGGGGTCAGCGCAGCCAGATCGGACGCTGTGCGGCGAATGGATCGGACTGGACGTGCGGAGCATCGGACCAGATCATGGTCTCGCGCCGGTCGAGAGTGTAGCGGGGCCAGCCGCCACCCGGGTCCGCGTTGCTGACGAACGACACCCACGCCCGGTGCACGGCATCGGCCAGCGATTGCGGCGGATTGTCGCCCGCCACCGCGGTCACGCCCGGCGCCCCCAGCAGGTCGAAGGCGAACGGCACGTCGAGGCAATGGAACGACATGCCTTGGTACTTGGGCGCATTCGAGGCCCACGTGAACTCGTAGAGCCAGGTCGGCTGGTTGCGCCCGGCCCGCATCTCGGCCAGCCGGTAGGACGGCATGCGAATGACGGCGTCGCTCTGCGCCTGTCCCGCAAGCTGATTCGCGTTCATCCCCGGGTAGGCGAGGCCGAACGCGGCGGTGGTGGCGGCGCCGAAACCGAGCGCGCCCAGCGCCGACGGCAGCGTGGCGTCGGTGACCGGCGGCTGTTCGCCGCTGAGCGAGGCGCCGTTGAACTCCTGCGCGGTGAAGCCGATCATGAGCGGAATATCCTGGTCCGCACCGGATTTCAGGATCTCGGCGCTGGTCGCGGGGATCAGGGTGCCGTCCGCCCAGGGGGCCAGGCCGAGCAGGGTGGCGGCGGTGCTGTCCGGACCGGGTGCGCGCAGCATGTCCTCCATGTCCTGCAACCGCACCTTGCTGACGTCGCGCAGCGCGGCGGCGGTGGCGGGCATGCCGGTGCGCTTGGTGAACAGCTCGGACATGGCCAGCGCGGTGGCGTGATCATTGGGCTGCGTTACCGCACCGGACTCCGAAATGCCCGCGCGGAAAAGGCCTTTCGCGGACGGGGTGTTCATCAGCGCCCACACCGCGCCGCCGCCGGCCGACTGGCCCGCGATGGTCACCCGGGCCGGGTCGCCGCCGAACGCGCCGATATTGTCGCGGACCCAGGTGAGCGCCGCGATCCAGTCCAGAACCCCGCGGTTGTCGGGGGCGTCGTCCAGATGCAGGAAGCCCTCGATGCCGAGCCGATAGCCGGCCGACACCAGCACCACGCCGTCGCGATTGAAGGCCGCGCCGTCGTACCACGGGCTGGCGGGGCTGCCCGCCACGAAGCCGCCGCCGTGAATCCACACCAGCACCGGCAGTTTCGCGGTCCGGTCCGGGTTCGGGGTGAAGACGTTCACGGTGAGGATGCCGTCGCCGGGGATGGAGGGCTCCGGGATGGCGGTCACCTCCGACAGCTGCTTGATCTGCGCGGTGGGGCCGTACTTCGTGCAGTCGCGGGTCTCCACCCAGGGGACCGGGGTCTTGGGCGCGGCGAAGCGCAGATCGCCGATCGGCGGCTGGGCGAAGGGGATGCCGAGGAAGGCGACGCCGGTGTCGCGGCGCTCGCCGCGGACGGGCCCGGAGGTGGTGGTGACGGTGTCGGCCACGTGTGTCCGGTCCGATCCGGAGTTCCCGCTCGAGCAGGCCGCGGTCAGGGCCAGTGCCCCCGCCCCGAGCAGGAGGGTCCGTCGTCCGATCTGTTCCGTGGCCATGCCAACCTCTGATCCACATTTACGTCAACACTTGAAATAATTAACCGACACCCTAGTCTCAACCGCGTGGATCCCGCACCCCCGCCCACCGATGCCGCCGCCATCCGCCGCCGCAATCTGGGCCTGGTCCTGCGTCACCTCGCCGACCACGGTCCCTGCCCCCGCACCGAGGTGGCCGCCGCCACCGGACTCGCCCACGGTTCCGTCACCGCCCTCGTCGCCGATCTCACCGACCGCGGCCTGCTCCGCGAGGACGACGTGCTCCGCTCCGGCACCCGCGGCCGCCCGGGCCGGCCGCTCCGCCTCGAACCGCGCCGCGCCGCGGTGTCCGCGATCCAGATCACCTCCGAACATCTCCGTGTCGCCGTCTCCGATCTCGCGGGCGGCGTCGTGCACCGCGAGGTCGTGCCGCACGATCTGGCCCCCGGAACGCCCGAGGCCATGGCAGACGCCGTCGCAGCCGTCATCGCCCGCATCGGGACGTCCTTACCCGGATTCGCCGCCGCCGAAACGGATTCGGACCCGTACCCCGCGCCGGTGCTCGCCCGGGTCGTGATCGCCATGGCCGGACCCGTGCGCGACGACGCGGCGCAAACCGTCGTGGTAGCACCGGATTTCGGTTGGATGGAACCCGTGCGCCTGCGTGCTCTGGTGGCCGCCCGGCTGCCCGCGCCTGCCGTCACTATCGACGTGGTCAATGACGCGAACGCGGCCGCCCTGGCCGAATTCCATGCCCTGCAGCATGATTCGCGCGGTCTGGTCCTGATCGAGGCCGGCACCGGGATCGGCGGCGGCGTCGTCCTCGACGGCCGCATCCACACCGGCAGCCACGGCATCGCCGGCGAACCCGGACACATCCCGGTCGCCATGGACGGCCCCGCCTGCGTCTGCGGCGCTCGCGGCTGCCTGGTCTGCTTCGCGGGCCCGGAGGCGGTGTTCGAGGCCGCCGGACTCGGGGAACTGTTGCGTCGCAAGGGTTCGCCGCCCGCTCAGGCTGAACTGCTGGGCCTGCTGAGCCGGGCCGACACGCGCGCGGTGGCCGCGCTCGACACCGCCGCCCGGGCCCTCGGTACCGCGATCCTGTCCATCACGGCACTCCTCGACGCCGACGAAGTGGTCCTGGGCGGCCTGCTGAGCGACTGGTTCCGCTGGCTGATCCCGGCCATCGAGTCCCGCCTCGCCGGTCGCCGGGCACTCGCGCCCGCCCTGGCCCTGCGCGTCACCCCGGCGGCCCTCGGCGAGAATGGGATTCTCACCGGCGCCCTCGGCTTCGCCCGCCGCGCAGTACTTTCCGACCCCGCGGTGGTGCCGCCGCTGCCGGCGGCGGCCCGGGCGGGCGCCTGATCAGGCGGGGGCGGTCCCGAGGATCAGCCCGACCAGCACCACGCTGGTCGCGGCGGCGATCGAGCCGGTCGCCCAGCGGCTGAAATGCCGGTTGCCGGTACGGATATTCGTGACGGTCAGCGCCCGGAACTCCCCGAACCGGTTCTCGTGGCCGTCGGCGAACGCGGGATCCCCCAGGTGCAGGTCGGTGCCGAACAGCGGCAGGAAATGCAGAACCCAGTGGGCCCCTGCATCATCGGTGATCCCGACCCGCATCCCGAGGTACCGGCGTACCGGCGCGCAGCGCCCGGCCAGCCGGGCCAGGGGCCCGATCCGGGGCCGGGCCGCCAGGTGAACGAGCAGGGCGGTGACGGCCACCCCTCCCGCCGTCACCGCCATCGCCGCCCGCGAAAGCGGGAGCATTCCCTCGCCGACCAGCGCCACCGCGGTGCCCACGAACCACAGGGGCTGCAGCGCAGGCATTTCCATCGGTCGCGGCGGCGAGGTGATCGTGCCGATCAAACTGGACCTCCGATACCCGGCCATCGGCAGCGGCACCGCCGCGACCTGCCCGAGCGGCCGCCTGCAGCCCCGGCAGGCGCCGGCATCGTGCGCATTGGTCCAGCCGCAGCGCGAACATCGGAGGGTGGAATCGGTGGTCATGGAGATCTCCTCCCCGGGATCTCGAAAGGTGGTGCCGGTCAGCGGATTCGCTGATCAGCTGTGGACCGGGGTCGCCGGGTGCGGCGGCGCCGGTGTGAATTCGGTGCGCAGGTCTCGCTGCGCGGACCGAACCCACAGCAGCACAACGACTTCGCGCAGGGTGAGGTCCAGCTCGGCGGCCAGCAGCTCGGCCACCGCCAGCGCCTGGTCGGGATCGTCCGGGCTCGGATCGCTCAGGATCTCGTCGAGCACCAGGCCGCGGCAGGCCGCTTCCTGGGTGAGCAATCGATCCGGGAGCCAGCTGAGCACCCAGCTATCGGTGGAAGGTGTTGTGCGAATGGCCATCTCGGGCGACTTGTCGCTGCGGACCGTCCAGGGGGTGAATTCGAGGGCCATGAGGTCGGGAACCTCCTCGAAGAGTGGTTGTAGCACCAAGGATACTGGAGTGCTTCGATGGCACATAGCCAGAAGAACTGCTCAAGACAGATACTGAAAAGGCAACTGTTGCTTAGAAATAAGCGCATCGGCGTACAAGTATCCTGGATATCGTAGATATCAAGCGGTTTGGGCGCTGTCGCGCTGAGCGTTGCCGTATTCGAATCACAGATTTGCCGGCCCAGCTGATATCCGCCATGGTCGTTTCGCCCGTTCAGCCTGACCTGTAAAAGAATCGGCAGACTCGTGCTGGATCTACGATGGCGAAGATGACACATCGTGCTTACGATGGGCTTCGCGTGACACGTCTGAGCAATGCGGATCATGATGGGAGACGAGCATGTCTGGCTCGGCCTCGGACGGCGAGCAGATCGGCGCGGCAGTCAAGCGACTCCGCCGGCAACGCAATCTCACCCAGGAGGCGCTCGCCGATCGGGTCGGCTGCTCGCGCAGTCTGATTCAACAGATCGAGAACGGCAGACGCGTTCCACCCCGCCCCCAGCGCGAAAAGCTGAGTGCGGCCCTGGGTGAACGCCTGCCCGGCCTCGACGACGAGACCGAGGCCGAGCGTGTCATCAGCGACCTGCGCATCCGCTTCGAGATCCTCTCGACCGAGAAGCCCGACCTGGCCGCCCGCGTCCTCGCGCTCGCCCAGAGTCTGTCCAACCTCGACGACATGGGTGAGCAACTCGTGCCGCTCCGGGAGATCGCCGAGCGCCAGCTGGTCCGGGCCGAGGAGGTGCTGGTGCAGATTCCCTCGGGCAGCGTCGTTGTGCCGGAATGGAATACGGTCCTGGACTGGCTGACGGTGCTGGATCGCGCGCAGCAGCGGATCTGTGCGATCCACACCGCAGAACTGGGCGCGATCGGCGGCGATGTCGGCGTCGAATATCACCGGGCGATCCTCGCCAAGGCCCGAGCCGGTGTGTCGGTGCAGCGTGTCTATGTGCTGGACGACGTTGTGAATGTGACGCCCTATGAGGACAAGCTCTGGCAACAGGTCAAGGCGAACGTGGAAACCACCCTGGTGAACCGGGAGTTCGCTCCCAACGCACAGGGCATGCTCATCGTCGACGACAGTTACGTGCTGGCGGGCGACTACGATTTCCGCCGCCGCGAGCGTGACTCCAGCCGGTTCTCGTCACTCTGGCACGATGTCCAGACCGCCCACCGCAAGTTCAAGCACCTCCGTGATCTCAGGGCGGACGGAATGGCGCTCGTCGTCAACGATCTGGTGGAGCGGACGGGACTGATTCGGTTCGAGCACCTGGACCAGGAGGACTGCCGCGACCGTTTCCGTGCGGCCCTGCGTCAGGCGTGGAACGACGGGCAGCCCGGATCTGAAGGCGCGCCCAGATGAGCCGAGGGTTCGCGGTGTCGCCGCCGCTGGACCCGGTCGACGTGGCGGACCGTTCCGACCAGCGCAAGCATCTGGCGCGGAACTACCTCGACAGCGAGAGCCGGTTCGCCGGGACGGACGGCCGGATCTATCGCGGGATCATCGACGCGTATCACGGTGAAACCGGGCTGCCCATGGACCGGAACGCCACGGCGGCCCTGAATTCCGCGTGGGCCGAGGTGATGGCCGGTCATGGCGCGGCAGGCGGTGGAAATCTCACCGATGGCCGGGACGGGTCGCCCTACGCCAAGAAGCAGCCGGAGGTCCTGCGCCGGTTGGCTGCCGAGCGGCTGTTCGCCCGGATATCCCAACCGATCGACGGAAGGCCGGGAGTCGACATCGATCCCGGCGAGGTGATCGTCAGCCCCTACTCGAGCACCGTCCTGCTGGAGGAGGCGATCGCCACGCTGGCTCGGCCCGGTGGCGTCCTGGTCTGCCCGGAGGGCTACTACAAGAGCGTGGCCGGGCACATCGCCAAGTTCGGCATGCGGATGGCGACCAGCAGTGTGACCGCAGGCAGCGACTTCCGGATCGACCCGGTATCGCTCGAGCGGACGCTGAAACATCATGCGGCGCAGGGAAACCTGTGTGGGGTCCTGCTGACCCTGCCCGGCAACCCGGTGGTCGCCGACTACACCGTCGAGCAGTTGCTCGAGATCGGCCGGGTACTCGTCGCCGCCGATGTGCCGGTGATCTGCGATATGTCGTTCGACCTGCTGGTCGAGGGGCACATCCCGATTGCGTCGATCGTCGTCCCGACGGCCGATGGTCCGGTCCGCCTGTATGACCGGGTCCTCAGCATCACCGGTAATTCCAAGGCGTTCAATGCCTTCGGGCCGTGCAAGCTGGGTGCGGCCTGTTCGGGAGACCAGCAGTGGCTGGCCCGGGTACGCGAGCGACTGCGTGTCGCCTTCCAGCGTGAGACCACACATCTGGCCCGTGCCACGATCGAGGGCACCTCGGACGGCTACCTGATCCGGAACCGCGTGCTGCTGCGGGAGCGGATGGATTCCGCGCGTCGGCTGGTGGCCGGGATCAATGCCGGATTCGGCACCGAACTGCTGCGGCCGCTGGGCAGCCGCGACGGCATGTTCCTCACGATCGAATTCGATGCCGGGGTGATGTCGGCGGCGGCGGTGCGATCCAGCGCGGACCTGGAGGATCTGCTGCTGATGGCGGCCGGTATCGACTGCGTGGCGCTGGACCGCACCGGATCGCATCGAATGGGCGTGCGGCTCAATGTGACAACGCCCCGGCGCGCCACCGGTGAGGCGGGGCCGGACCTGGTCGTCGAACTGTTCGACCGCATCGAACGGCTGCTCCAGCGGATCGACGCCGGCATGACGTATGCCGGCGCCCTGCTGGAACGACGGATTCCGGCTCGTTCCCCGCGCGTCTCCACCGTCGGCGTGCTGCGCGAAACCGCCGCCCACGAATTGCGTGTCGCCTCCACGCCGGACGATGTGACGGCGCTGGTCCGCAGCGGGCTGAAGGTGGTGGTGGAGCAGGATGCCGGGCGGTGGGCCCGGTTCGACGACGCCGACTATCGGGCCGCCGGCGCCTCGGTGGTGCCGGGACCCGAGTGTGTCTTCGCCGTCGCCGACCTGGTCGCCTGGGTGAAACCGCCTGCCTACGACCTGGATACGATGCCGACCCGGACCGGGCAACTGCTACTCGGGTTCCAGGATCCGGTGAAACGCCGCCGGTCCATTCACCGGCTGAGCCAATACGGGGTGGAGTCGGTGGGCTTCGAGCACATGCCACCGGATCTCGAGACGGCTCACCTCGATCCGCTGACCGCCATGAGCCGGATCGCCGGTGAGGTGGCCTACCGCGAGGGCCGTGAGCGCCTACGCGAGCAGGATCCGGACTGTGCGGTGCGCGCGCTGATCATCGGATGTGGACAGGCCGGGCTCGCCGCCATCGACGCCGCGGTTCGCTGTGGTGACGCGTCGCCGGCCGCCATCGGTCGCCGAGCCGAGCAGCGCGCCGCCGCGTCGGCCCGGGGCGCGAATCGCTTTCTCCTCGATCCCGATCCGGACCGGGTCGCGGACTACATCCGTTCCGTCCGTCCGAATCTGGTGGTGTGCGCGGCCGGACGGCGCGGGACGGCCGCACCGGTGCTGCTGGACCGGTCGGGTCTGGCGGCCTTGCCGAACGGTGCCGTGGTGGTCGATCTGACGGCCAAGTCGGGTGGCAACTGCGTGGTGACCCGCGTGGACGGCACGGTGACGCTGGCCAACAACGTCACCGTGATACATCGCTCGAACTTCCCGTCCGCGCGTCCGGATGTCGCGAGCCGTGCGTACGGTGCGGCCGCGGCCACCGCGATCCTGGGGTACAGCGCGGCCCCCAGGGCAGATGGAAGGGATGTCGTCCCAAGCCTTTTCGAGGGCGGTGCGGAACAGGGTGCGGCAATCGCTGGTATCGAGATGAGCGAACTGTGACAACGGCGGGGTCGCGATCAGCGCATTGATCTGCGCGCTGACTGTGGCGGGCAGTCGCCGAGGCGGTGTGGCGGGCAGTCGCTGAGGCGGTGTGGATCGGTCAGTCGCCGGTGAAGGTCATGCCGGTGAACCGGGTCCAGCACTGCCGGAGATAGAACTCCATGTCGATGGACGGGTCGATGAGCCAGCGCGATTGCAGACCGTCGGCCAGGGCCATGAACGCGGTGGCCATCACCTCGGCGTCGACGGACTCCGGGATGCCGCCCGCCCGCTGGATGCCGCGGATGAGCTCGGCGAAGCCGGCGGTGCCGAGTTCGTAGTGCAGGCGCATGTACTCGTGGGCGGGATGGTTCGGATCGGCGGCGGCCGCCTGCATGTGGGTGAACAGCTCGATGAGGCCGGGCACCTGGCTATTACGGCGAATGAGCCGGATGAGCGCCTCGGGCGTGGGGTCGCCGATGGCGGCCACGTCGATTTCGTCGCGTTTGCGCAGGACCGCGACGAACAGCTCCTCCTTGGAGCCGAAGTAGTGCAGCAGCCCGCTCTGGCTCAGGCCGACCGCCTCGGCCAGCTCGGCCACCGAGGTGGCCAGGAATCCGCGCTCGGCAATGGTGTGCAGCGCGGCCTCCAGGATCTGCTCCCGTCGTTCGATGCCTTTCCCGTAGGGGCCTCGTTTCGCCATCGGTCGAGTTTAAGCGGACTCTGAGAGTTGCTTGTCCACCAAAACCGAGCGCTGTACGGTTTTGCCCATGCGATTCCGCCGCCGCAACCTCGCCCTGGTCGTCCTGGCCGTCTCCGCCGCCCTCACCGCGAGTGCGGCCCCGGCCTTCGCCCGGCCGGCACCGCCCGCGCGGATCGCGCCGCTCGGCCCGGACTTCCTGTGGGGCGTGGCGGCCTCGGGCTTCCAGTCCGAAGGGCATGCGCCGGACAGCAATTGGTCCCGCTACGCCGCCTCCGGAAAAACCGATGACCCGTACGGGGATTCGATCGACTTCGCCGACCGCTACGAGTCCGATATCGAGCTGGCGAGACAGCTGGGCGTGAAGGTGTACCGGATCGGCATCGAATGGGCGCGGGTTCAGCCCCGGCCGGGCATGCCGACGGCATGAACGTGATCGGCTACCACTACTGGAGCCTCACCGACAACTACGAATGGGGTTCCTACACACCGCGATTCGGGCTCTACACGGTGGACGTCCTGACCGACGCCACCCTCACGCGCCGCCCCACCGACGCGGTCCCGGCCTACACCGAGATCACCCGTGCCGGCGGCGTCCCCGCCGACTACCGCCCGACCCGCGAGCCCAAGACCTGCTCGCTGGTCGACGCCCCCGCCAGCTGCACCGATCCGGTGACGCTGCCCCGCTGACCACCCGGCGGCTCGCCGGATCGGCCGTGCGACACCGTGTCAGGTGCTTCCCCCTGACCGGCCCGACCCGCGCATCGGGTGTCGACCCATCGGTCCGATCCGGCGATGCACCGTATGCCGCCCCCTGACCCCGGACATCGGTGTCAGCGGGCGGTTTCCGGGTTCAGCGCAGTGCGGGCACGACCTCGCGCTCGAAGAGCTCCAGCCCGGAGGTGTCGTAGGCGGTCTCCGGGAAGTAGTGGATGGAGTAGCCGAGCCCGAGATCCTTGACGTGCGAGAGCCGTTCGACGATCTGCTCGGGGGTGCCGACGGCGGGGGAGTCGCGGAACAGATCCTTCACGTGCCGGGCCGCGCCCTCGGCTCCGACGAAGGGGGTCAGGCGGGCCTCCAGCTGGGACAGGCGGTCCTGCACCTCGGCCTCGGTCGCGCCGACCAGGGTATTGAAGTTGGAGCTCCGGGTGATGGCGTCGAATTCCGTTCCGACCGCGGCACAGTGGGCGCGCAGCAGGTCCGACTTCTGGGTGAAGGTCTCCGGATCGCCCGCGAAATTGGTGTACTGGGCGTACTTCGCCGCGATGCGGAGCGTCACCTTCTCGCCGCCGCCCGCGATCCAGATCGGAATTCCGCCCTCCTGCAGGGGAAGCGGGCGCACGATCGCGCCGTCGACCTGGTAGTGCTTGCCGTCGAGAGTGGCCTTGCCGGTGGTCCACGCCTGCTTGAAGATCTGCACGCCCTCGTCCAGGCGGCCCAATCGCACACCGGCGGAGGGGAATCCGTAACCGTAGGCGCGCCATTCGTGCTCGTACCAGCCGCCGCCGATGCCCATTTCCACCCGGCCGCCCGAGATGAGATCCACGGTGGCGGCGACCTTGGCCAGGTAGGCGGGGTCCCGGTAGCTCATGGCGGTGCACATCTGGCCCAGCCGGATACGCGTGGTGCTGGCCGCCAGCGCGGACATGAGCGACCACGCCTCGTGGGTGGCCTCCTCGGTGGGGACCGGCACGGTGTGGAAATGGTCGTACACCCACAGTGACTCCCAGACGTCCCCCGAATCCGCGCGCTGCGCCAGGTCCCGCATCACTCCCCACTGTGCGGCGGGATCGATGCCGACCAGGTCGAGCCGCCAGCCCTGCGGGATGAAGATGCCGAAACGCACTAGATGTCTCCTCTGTTCGAATCCGGTGTGGTCACCTCGGCCGGGCCGAGCACCTTGCGCAATGCCGTTGCGACGGTCTCGAGTTCGGCCGGGTCCAGTCTGCCCCCGAAACGCTGCTCGATGCCGGTCAGATAGTGCGGCGCGGCCTCACGGAAGCGGCGGCGGCCCGCATCGGTAATGCTCACGAACGCCGAGCGGCCGTCGTCCGGATTGGATTCACGCCGAACCAAACCGTGCGCCTCCATCTCGGTCACCAGGCGGCTGACCCGGGTGCGGCTCAGCACCACCCGCTCACCCAGGTCGCTCATTCGGAGCCGGTGTGGCCCATCGAGTTCCAGCAGCACGTCGTACCAGCTCAGCGGCAGTCCGGTGGCGCGGCGCAGGGCGGCGTCGAGCTCGGGCACGAGTTTCGCGTGGACCTGCAGCAGGGCGGCCCAGGCGTGGACGGCCGGATGGGATCGGGAAGCGGACACCGGCCCATCATAACCAGTTGCGTGCACGCGCACGTAAGTAGTAGCGTGCACACGCACATATTTTTCGGAAAGGAATTCCCATGACCGCGCTCATCACACGCGACGAACTCGCACAGGAGATCGAGGCCGGTTCGGTCATCGTGCTCGACGCCCTCGGCGGCGAGTACTACGCCAAGGCCCACCTGCCCGGCGCGCTCGCGCTGGTCGAGGCCGAGGTGGAAAGCCGTGCGCCGCACCTGCTTCCGGACCGCGACGCGGCCATCGTCACCTATTGCTCCAACGCCGCCTGCCCCAACAGTCAGAACGTGGCCACCAGGCTGGAGCGGCTGGGCTACACCAATGTCCGCAAGTACCGCGACGGCATTCAGGATTGGACCGAGGCGGGCCTGCCCGTCGAAAGCTGATCGCGCGCACCGGAACTCGGCCGCCCCCCGTCGCGATGCGCGGCGGGGGAGCGGCAGATTGTCCCAGACGCGCTACGATGCCCCGGTTAGTTCGATCTCCGACGGAGGGGGCTCACCGGTGAGCACGATCCAACTGACCACACCAGACGGCACCATCGACGCCTATGTCGCCACTCCGGCCGGACCCGGGCCCTGGCCCGGCGTCGTGGTGCTGCACGACATGGTGGGTGTCAACGACGACATGCGGACCGTCGCCGGCCGCCTGGCCGACAACGGGTATCTCGCCATCGTCCCGAATCTTTTCGCGCGCGGCCGGGTTCGGTGCGTGCCGAGCGTGATCCGGGAGCTGCTGTCCAATGGGAACGGCACCACCGTCCGCGACATCCTCAGCGCCCGCGCTCATCTCATCGCCGATCCGAACTGCACCGGCCGGGTGGCCGTGGTCGGCTTCTGCCTGGGCGGCGGGTTCGCACTCCTGGCCGCCACCAAGGGTTTCGACGCCGCGGCCCCCTTCTATCCCTCCGGCCGCGGCAACTACGAGGACATTCTGCGCGGTTCCTGCCCCATCGTCGCCAGCTACGGCGCCCTCGACCCGGCCAATCCCGGCCGCGGCCCGAAACTCGAACGCGTCCTGACCGACTACGGCATCGACCACGACGTGAAGACCTACCCCGGCGTCACCCACGCCTTCGCCAACCTCACCCCCGCCGAACCGGTTATCCGGGTCGCGGGCCTGGGCTACAACGAGGAAGCCACCGAGGACGCCTGGCGGCGCATCTTCGCCTTCTTCGAGACCCACCTGCGCTGAGCCCGGTCCGGCTCCGACTGCTCAGTCCCTGACGGTGATCGACAGGCGCGGGCGGGTGGGGTTGTCGGGGGAGACGCGTTCCCAGACGGCGTCGAGCATGGGGGCCAGCAGGAGTTCGCCGAATTGGCGGATCAGGACGGCGACTATCTGGGCGGATTCGGGCTTGTCGGTGGAGGCCAGGCCGGCCTCCCGCAGGCCGGCGACCTCGCTGCGGGTCAGGTCCACGAGGGCGTCCAGGAGGTGGATGCGGGTTTCCGAGGGTTCCAGCAGCGAGCGGCGGATGTAGTTCACGACGGCCGGGTTGTCGTGCAGCATCCGGCGGACCGCTTCGTCGCGGGCCGACGCGACTTCGGCGTGCGTGCCGGTGGGAGGAATCGAGGCGACGGTCTGGGCGAAGTAGTCGACGACCAGCTTGTCGACGGCGTCGCGCAGGCCATCCTTGGTCTTGAAATGGTGCTGGACGAGCCCGAGGGTGACGCCGGCCTCGGCGGCCACCGCGCGCAGCGAGACCCGGGAGTCGCCGTACTGGGCGAACAGGTCCATGGCGGCATTGCGGATACGGGCCTTGGCGGTCAGGTCGTCATTGGTGGCTCGTGGATTCAGCATCGCCCCTCAACTCGTCGATTGCGTCCGCCGATTTTACGTCGAGTGGTAGCGGTTTCCGGTCAGGCGCTGAGCTGGCGTTATCATTGACCGGCTTACAATACAACCGTATCGTTCGCTGGATGGAGGAACCAACGATGCGGCCCCTGACCGGGTGGAGCCGCACTTCTTCCCGGGTGCGCTGGCGACGTTCGGGACCGACGGCACCCACGAGGCCTTCCGGAAGGCGTTCGCCGACAAGACCATTGCCGAGCTCGAAGCCATCGCTGCTCGGGACGACCTGCCGCTCAACGGCATCCGACGCAACAACGGAGAGTGACACCGATGTCCGTACTGTTCCCCGACTACCGCCCCACCTGGGAGACGGACCAGCACCGCGAGCTGCGCAAGCACGCGGCGGAGTTCTTCCGCAAGGAGTCCGCGCCCAACCGCGAGCGCTGGACCAAGCAGCACATGGTCGATCGTGAGTTCTGGAACAAGGCCGGTGACGCCGGTCTGCTCGGGCTGGACCTGCCCGAGGAATTCGGCGGCGCGGGCGGCGATTTCGGCCTGCAGGCCGTGGTCCAGGAGGAGCTGGTCTACGCGCACGACAATGGCTTCGGCTTCTCGGTGCACTCGCCGATCGTGTCGCACTACGTCTATCACTACGGCAACGAGGAGCAGCGCCGGAAGTGGCTGCCGGGCATCATCAGCGGTGAGCTGGTGCTGGCCATCGCCATGACCGAGCCGGGCACCGGTTCGGACCTGCAGTCGGTGCGCACCACCGCCATCCGCGAGGGCGACCACTACGTCATCAACGGCTCGAAGACGTTCATCTCCAATGGCACCCACTGCGACCTGCTGGTGATCGTGGCCAAGACCGACCCGTCCCAGGGGGCGGCCGGCGTCTCGCTCATCGTGGCCGAGACCAAGGATCTGCCGGGCTTCGAGCGCGGCCGGGTGCTGGAGAAGATGGGCCAGCACGCCCAGGACACTCGCGAGCTGTTCTTCTCCGACATGCGCGTCCCGGTCGCCAATCTGCTCGGCGCGCAGGAGGGTCTGGGCTTCTATCAGCTGATGGAGCAGCTGGCCCGCGAGCGCCTGATCATCGCCAGCCTGTGCTCGGCCCTGGCCGAGGCGGCGGTGCTGGAGGCGCTGCGCTACTCCAAGGAGCGCGAGGCGTTCGGCCGCCCGATCGGCAAGTTCCAGCACAATGCCTTCACCCTGGCCGAGGTCAAGACCGAGGCGCTGGCCATCAAGACGCTGGTGGACTACGCGATTCAGCAGTACATCGACGGCAAGAACGATCCGTCGACCGCGTCCATGGCCAAACTGTTCGCCGCCGAGACCGCCGACAAGGTGGTCGACAAGTGCCTGCAGCTGTTCGGCGGCTACGGCTACATGATGGAGTACCCGATCGCGAACATGTACACGGGTTCGCGGGTGAACCGCATCTATGGCGGCACCAGCGAGATCATGAAGGAGATCATCTCCCGCTCGCTGTGACGCGGAGGTGATACGACAGTGGCGGCGGCCCGAATTCTGGCCGCCGCCACTGTTTCCGAGCCTCGTGCCTGCCTGATCAGGCTGCGCGGGCGCGGCTCACAATGCCCAGGCAGAGAGCGCACCCGGCCGCGAGGACACCGAACATGGCCGGATAGCCGATGCCGGTGCTGTCGTGGCAGATCGCCATGACGGCCGGGACACCGAAGCCGAGGTAGCTGACCGCGTAGAACACCGCGGTCAGTCCCGCGAGGTCGTCGGGCCGGGCCATGCGCTCGATCTCGAGCAGGCCCGCGACCAGGCCGCTGCCGAAGCCCGTACCCAATGCGATGGCGGTCAGCACGGTCAGCCACATGGTGAGGGTGGCGGAAGCCGCTGCGGCCAGCACCATTCCGGTGATCACCAGGCTCAGTGCCAGGACCGGCAGGCGCAGCGAGCCCGGCCGGTCGATGCGGCGGGCGACGGACTGGATGCCGAACCCGCAGCCCAGCGTGATGACCGTGATGAGGGCCGAGAAGGCGATGGGCGCGCCGTGCACCTTGGGCATCATGAGCGTCGGCATGATGGCGTAGGCCGCCGCTGACGAGGTGAACAGCCACAGGCACACCGGCAGCGCCACGGTGCGGAAACGGTGGTGCGCGGCGGCGGGGACCTTCAGATCGTCCAGCAGCCGGACCGGATTCGCCTGCGGGGCAGTGGTTTCCGGGGCGCGGAACAGCAGCGCCGCCGCCAGCAGGCACAGCGTCACATTGATCAGGTAGGCGAGGGTGTCCGGCCACGGAGCCCACTGGGCCAGCACCCCGGCCACGCCCGCGCCCACGCCGAAGCCGCCGGTGAGGCTCATGGCCGAGCGGCGCGCCCCGGTGCCCGAGGCGGTCTCGGCCGTGAACGGCGGCTGCGAGAGTTCCTTGAGCCAGCTGCTGCCCACCGCCATGGCCAGGCCCAGCGCGATGCCGCACAGCACGCGTCCGGCGGAAAGCATGGGGACGGAAGCGGATCCGAAGGCCAGCAGGGTCGAGCCGGTGGCCGCGATGAAGGGCGCGGGCCGCATCAGCGGCCGACGGCCGTAGCGGTCGGAGAGCGGGCCGCCGATGAGCAGCGCGGGGACGATGCCCAGCACGTATTCGAACAGCAGCAGATCCACCGTGGTGACGGGCAGCCCGTCCCGCTTGTACATGACCAGCAGCGGCGTGAATTCATTGCCGCCCCAGGCAATCGCGAAGATCGCCGCGGCCACGCCGAGCCACGCCCTGGGATGGGTGCCGATACCGGTGGTGCGGGTGCCGACGGCTGTCAGCGTCGCCATCACAGTCCTCTCAGGGTCACGCCGTGCACGTCGGTGAGGTGCTCGGCGAGTGCTTCGGCGAAACCGGCGGCGTCGGCGGCTTCGATCAGATCGGCGAGCCGGGTGTGCTGCTCGATGATCCGGTGCGGATGGGTCTCGCCCCGGTGCAGCGCAACGCTGTTCATCCGGCGCTGGCGCTCGCGCAGCGAGTCGTAGAAGCCGATGAGCAGCGGATTGTCGGCGGCCACCACGTACTCGCGATGGAAATCGGCGTCCACGATGGCGAATTCGTCGAGGTTGCCCGCGTCGGCGAGTTCGCCCTGGCGGTCCAGGGATTCGCGCAGCCGGGGGATCAGCCCCGCGCGGGCGATACGGGTGAGCGCGTCCACCGCGCCGGTTTCCACGATGTAGCGGGCATGGATCACATGCTCGGCCTCGCGCGAGGGCACCGGCACCACCAGCGCACCGCGCTTGGGGTAGAGCCGCATCCAGCCCTCGGTCTCGAGCCGGAGGAAGGCCTCGCGGACCGGGGTGCGGGAGGTGCCCAGCTCCCCGGCGATCTCGTTCTCGCTGACCAGCTCGCCGCCCGGCAGGTCGCCGCTCAGGATGCGTTCCTTGATTTCGCGGTAGGCCCGCTCGGCGGCGGAGAAGGTCTTGGACACAACTTGCATACTAGAGGTGACATGGGATGATTTGCCCGAATGTGGCGGGTTTCACCCGGGGGCTGAAAGAGTTGCGCCGCAACCCTCTCACCCATAATGATTCACGTTGTTGGCAATACGTCAGTAAGTTGCCCTATTTCCGGGACGAGGAGGTCCGCATGGGGAACGATGCCCCGCCGCTGAACGAGGTCGTGAACGGTGGTCTGGAGTTCACGATTCCGATCGCGCACAAGATGGGGGTGCGGGCCGACGAGGTGCGCCCCGGTTTCGCCGCCACCACGGTGCCGGTCGAGGGCAATGGCAATCACTTCGGCGTCATGTACGCCGGCGTGCTGTTCACCGTCGCGGAGATCCTGGGCGGCGCGATCGCCATCGCCAGCTTCGACACCGCCAAGTACTACCCCCTGGTGAAGGATCTGCACATCTTCTTCCGCAAGCCCGCCGCCACCGATGTGCGCGCCGAGGCCACGCTGTCGGAGGAGCAGATCGCGCGCATCACCGAGGAGGCCGCGGCCAAGGGCAAGGCCGACTTCACTCTCGAGGCCGTGGTGACCGATGCCAATGGCGTGGTGGTGGCCGAGACCCAGGGTCTGTACCAGTTGCGCGCCCACGGCAAGTGAGCCGAAACGACCGAGCCCCGGAGGAGAACCTCCGGGGCTCGGTCGTTCTCGCGGGCGTGTCAGGCGATGATGATCCAGCCCTTGCAGCCGGTGCCGGCGCTGCCCGGCCACTCCGAGCCGGAGACCTCGAAGGGGATGACCCCGGGCATCGGGGTGCCCAGGTCGATCTGGGTGGTCTGGGCGCCGTAGGTGTCGGGCAGCGGGGTGCGCTGCCCGTTCATATCGATTTTGGCGTCGTCGGTGAAGTTGTTGGAGGTGGTGATCTCCAGCGTGGTCGGCGTGAACGAGTGGGCCAGCAGGGTGGTCTGGGCGCAGCGGCCCTTGGAGTAGTCGAGCGTGATCCGCTGCGGGGCCGCGTCGGCGGACGCGGGGGCGGCGAAGGCGCCGGAGACGGCGCAGGCGAGCGTGGCCAGGGCGATGCGGCGGAGGTACACGGTCTTCACGAACAGAACCCCTTTTCCTGTGGTCACGACGGTGAATCCCCCCGATCGACGACGATCATGCCGTGACCGAGCCTTCGGCACGCGGCGGACGCGCGGAAGAATCCGCGCGGATCAGCGGATGCGCAGCGGCAGGTTGCGGTGACGGCGCACGAAAATGCTCGGAAACCACTGCGGCGGGGCGTCTTCGACGAGGGTGAATCCGGCGGTGCGGTCCAGCAGCGCGGTCAGGGCCGCGGTGGCCTCCAGTTTGGCCAGCGCCGAGCCGATGCAGAAGTGGATGCCGCGCCCGAAGGCGAGATTGTTGGCCCCGCTGCGGCGGTCCAGGTCGATGGCGTCGGGATGCTCGAAGCGGGCCGGATCCCGATTGGCCGCACCCCACAGCAGCAACACGTGGCTGTCCGCGGGAATCTCGGTGCCGCCCAGCGCGGTATCGATGGTGACGTGCCGATGATGGCCCCGGAAGGGCGATTCCAGCCGCAGCGCCTCGTCGAGGAACGCGGGCAGCAGCGCGGGTTCGCGGCGCAGCTCGTCCTGGAGTTCCGGGCGGGTGGCGAGCAGGCGCGCGGCGTTGGCGATCAGCCCGGCGGTGGATTCGCCGCCCGCGCCGACGAGTTGGACCAGGATGAGCACCGCCACCGCGTCGGTGATGTCGCCGGCCGTGCAGGCGCGGGCCAGTACACCGAGCAGGTCGTCGCCCGGATCCTCTCGGGCGGCGGCGAACCTGGTGTGCAGGTGGGCGGCCAGCTCGGTGGCGGCGGTGACCAGCTGCCCGAAGCGTTCGGCCTCGACGACCCCGCCCAGCATCTCGGTGCTGTCGTAGGCCCACGTGAGCAGTTGCGGCACATCCGCGTCCGGCAGCCCGATGATGTCGGCGACCAGCGCCAGCGGCAGCCGGTCGGCCATGCCGGTCGCCCAGTCGATGCGATCGCCGTGCAGCTGCTCGGCCCACAACCGGTCCACCAGCTCGGCGGCGGTGGTTCCGAGCCCGCGAATCCGCTTGGCCAGCAAGGGCTGGACCAGTTTCCGCTGTGTCTGGTGGCCGGGATCGTCCTCGGTGGCCAGCACGTGGATGGCCTGGCCGCCGCCGTCCATGTCGAAGGTGGCGGGCGGCCTGCCCTGCTGCCGCAGCAGCGCGCCGGTGAGGTGTGAGGAGAACTCGGCGGGCCGATTCACCGCCTCGGTCACCAGATCCCATGAGGTCACCAGGTAGAAGTCGGTGCCCGGGATGCGGTACACCGGCGATTGCTCGCGCAGTCGCCGGTACAGCGGATAGGGATCGTCGAGGTGCGCGGGGTCGAACAGGTCGAGCGCGTCGGGTGAGGTCCGGGTCATGCGCCCACGGTTTCCGGCGCTGAACCGACTGTCAACGGCCGTCTCGCCGTGAGACGGCCGCCGCGCGGTGACCCACTCGTATGCAGGGGTTTTGCGCGCATCTCGAGACTCCGGGCCTCCGTACCGGACAGCCGATTAGTATCGAACGGTTACGCGATAACGCTGCTGGCCCAGGAGGCTCGGGTGATCGTGCGCGACCGGAAGTGGATGGGATGGGGAGCCGGGACGGTGCTCTCGGTGGTGGCCCTGCTGGTGACGGTCTTCGCGGTGAACGGACCGGTGGCGCGGGCCCGGCCGGCTGCCGCCGACACCGTCGCCATCGACAGCGGCAGCCTGCATGGCGTGCTCGCCCCGGACTACCGGCTCTTCAATGGAATCCCTTACGCCGCACCGCCGGTGGGCGCGCTGCGCTGGCGACCGCCCGCACCGGTGCCGCCGTGGCCGGGCGTCCGCGAGGCCCGCGACGCCGGGCCGAAATGCGCACAGGCCACGGGCGTGGGCGGCCTGCGCTCGACCGATGAGGACTGCCTCTACCTGAACGTCTGGACCCCGCCCACCCTGCCCGCCGACGGCCGCGGCCTGCCGGTCATGGTGTGGATTCACGGCGGCGGCCTGCAGACGGGCACCGGAAGCATGTACGGCGCAGCGCCTCTGGTGTCGCAGCCCGATGGCGACAGCATCGTGGTCACCATCAACTACCGGCTCGGGACGTTCGGCTTCCTGGCCGCTTCGGCACTGGACGAGGGCGACGGCTCGGGGGACTACGGGCTGATGGATCAGCAGGCCGCGCTGCGCTGGGTGCAGCGCAATATCGCGGTGTTCGGCGGCGACCCGAACCGGGTGACGGTGGATGGTGAATCGGCGGGCGGGGTTTCGATCTGCGCGCAGCTGGCCACGCCCTCCTCGGCGGGGCTGTTCCAGGCGGCCATGATGCAGAGCGGCTTGTGCACCGGGCAAGCCCTCGCCGCCGCCGAGGCCGAGGGTGATGCCTGGGCGGACGGAGCCGGATGCCCGGGAGCGGACGCGGTCTGTCTGCGCAGTCTTCCGGCGGACGTGCTCGTCGATCGCGCGCCGGAGTCGGCGGATGTGGTGTACGGCAACGACTTTCTCCCGCGCGATCCCATTTCCGTGCTGAAAGCCGGTGGGATTAGCCATGTTCCGACCTTCATCGGCTCCAACCATGACGAGATGGCGCTGTGGGTGTGGATGGATTACGGCATCCCGCTCGGCGCCAGGATGACCGCCGCGGACTATCCCACCCTGCTCACCTCCCGGTTGGGCGGCATGGGCCGGGCGCAGGTCGATCGGATCATAGTGGAGTACCCCCTCGGCGACTACGCGCAACCGGCGCTGGCGCTCATCCGGGCCTGGACCGACAAATTCGTCTGTACGCTGGTCGACCAGGTCGGCGACTTCGGCCGCCAGAACCCCACCTATGTCTACGAATTCGACGACCGGACCGCCCTGGCCCCGCCCAGCACCTTCCCGATGGGCGCCTACCACGCCGCGGAACTCCCCTCCCTCTTCGACCTCGTGCAGGCCGGCCCGCTCCTGCACGTCGCCATGACCCCCGGCCAGCAGCGCCTGCAGGACGAAATGCGCCGCTACTGGACCCGCTTCATCACCGCGGGCACCGCGGATCCGCAAGGGTTGCCCGCCATCCCGCAATACACCACGGCCGCACCGTCATTCCTCTCCTTCCGCCCCGCCGGCAACCAGTTCTCCGATGCCTTCTACGCCGACCACCGCTGCGAGTTCTGGAGCACACTCGGTTGACCTGCCGTGCAGGTACATTCGAGGCGTGACGCTCGGTAAGGGGGAGCCGTGGGCGGGGCTCGGGGCGGTGGGCCCCGAGTCGGCGGTGCGGCGGGCGGCATTGGCCGCGCGGTTACGGGCGGCGGTGCTGGACGCGCACGCCGAGGCGGTGCGCGCGGGGACCGTCGCGGAAGGCGCGGTGGGGCCCGGGAATCGGGACCTGATCGAACTGCTCGCCCTGCAACGCCGGATCGCCGTGATCGCCGAACAGCTGGATGCGGATTCGGCGACCTCGGTCTCGTACGGCGAGGTGGCTTCCGTCTCGCTGCGCGAGGACGATTGGGTGTGGAGGTACCGCGCGCGGAGGGAAGGTAATGCGATGAGTGTCAGTCTGGCCAAAGGCGGCAATGTCTCGCTGTCGAAGCAGGCGCCGAATCTGGCGAAGGTGGCCGTCGCCCTGGGGTGGGACGTACGCAGTACCACCGGAGCCGATTTCGATCTCGATGCCAGTGCCCTCGCCTGCGGGCCGAATCAGCGTGTCGTCTCCGACAGGCATTTCGTGTTCTACAACAACCTGCGGTCCCCGGAGGGCACCATCGAGCACACCGGCGACAACCTCACCGGTGAGGGTGAGGGCGACGACGAGGTGATCACCGTGGATCTGGCGGCCATGCCGCCGAGCATCACCAATATCTTCTTCCCCGTATCGATCTACGAGGCCGAGACCCGGCGCCAGGCCTTCGGGCAGGTGCGCAATGCCTACATCCGGGTCGTGGACGCCGTCACCGGGTCGGAGCTGACCCGCTTCGACCTCACCGAGGACGCCTCGACCGAGACCGCCATGGTGTTCGGCGAGCTGTACCGGCACGGCCCCGAGTGGAAGTTCCGGGCCATCGGACAGGGCTACGCCTCCGGATTGGCCGGAATCGCACGGGATTACGGGGTCAACGTCTAGACGCGCACCGGGAGCGGCACCGGGCGCTTGGGCACCCGCCGGTCACCGGAGGAGATGCCGCGCAGGCGGCGCATCACCCACGGCCCCAGCGCGGTTGCCGCCCATTGGAATTCGGCCGCGATCGAGCGCAACGCCCCGTGCTCGGGCAGATCCGGGATCAGCGGACGGGTCCAGGCGTCGTTCGCACCGGGCAGCCGCAGCGCCTCGGCCACGGCGTCGGCGATGCGCTGGTGCCCGAGTGGGCTGGCGTGCAGCCGGTCCGCGTCCCACAGGCGGGGATCGGTCACCACGGCATGGTGGCCGGTCTCAACCACCAGAACCCCGTGCCGCTGGGCCGCCGACCGCAGCCGGTCGTTGATCGCCGCGATCCGGCCGCGAATCGGCCGGGCCAGCGGAATCGTCTCGGCCACATCGGGAAAGGTCAGCGTCGCCACCACCGCGCCGGTGGCGGTGAGCGCGGCGAACATGGCCTCGACGTGCCCGGCGATCTCGTCCGGGTCGAAGTTCGGGCGCAGCAGATCGTTCATGCCGGCCAGCACGGTGGCCAGATCCGGGCGCAGCGCCAGCGCCGCGTCCAGCTGGTCGTCGCGGATCTGGTGGGCCAGCTTGCCGCGCACCGCCAGATTGGCATAGCGCAGTTCGGGATTCGTGAGGGCGAGACGCTCGGCCAGCCGGTCCGCCCACCCACGCAGGCCGGTCAGGTCGTCGCCATCGCCCACGCCCTCGGTCTGACTGTCGCCCAGGGCGACGTATCGGGTGTACCTGCCATCGGTCATGGCGGATCGGCCTTTCGGTGACTGTTCGTGGATCATCCCAGGAAATCGGCCGGCACGGGCGTCGGGTCGAACTCGTTCACGAGCCCGCCGCTTGGCGTTCGGCCGCTGCTGCCTCCTGTTCGATTTGCGCGATGGCCTCGGCCTGGATTCGCTCGAACTGCGCGGCCATTGCCTCGGCGAGCGCCTGCGCGCCGGAGAGCGGACGCACCATCACCATGAACTCGTCGATCCGGCCGTCGGCGTCGAAGTGCAGGAAGTCGCATCCGGTGATGCGCTTGCCCGCGACCGTGGTCTCGAAGACCAGTGCGTGATCGCTGCTGTCCGCCGCGCCGATCTCCTTGATGTAGCGGAAGTCCTCGAACACCCGCATGACACCGCGCAGGATGGCCGCGGTGATGGCCTTGCCCGGGTAGGGCTTGAAGGCGACCGGGCTGGAGAACACCACATTGTCGGCGAGCAGGGCCGCCATGGCCGCCTCGTCACGGGCCTCGACGGCCTTGCGGAAGGGGTGCATGATTCCCTCGTTTCCTATAGTCAAATCATTGTCCACTATATTCGAACAGTAGCGCGCATCTCTTCAGAGTGTCCAGGTCATGCATATTCAATAAGTTGACTATTGAATCGCTGTTGAACCCGCGCCCGCAGCGGCCGCGCATCACCGGGCCAATAGACTCGCCGGGTGCGACATAGGCAGGTCGATGGCTCCATGGACCTGACGCAGCTGCGGACCTTCCTGGCCGTCTACCGGGCCGGGTCGATCACCGCCGCCGCGGGTCAGGTCGGCCTCTCGCAGCCGACGGTGACCACCCAGCTGCAGGCGCTGGAACGCCAGGTGGGACGGCCGCTGTTCGAGCGGCTGCCGCGCGGTGTCGCCCCGACCGCGGCCGCACACGATCTGGCCGCGCGGGTGGCCGCGCCGCTGGACGCCCTGGAGTCGGTGATCGGCGACGGCTCCGAGGCGGGCGTGACAGCCGTGGAACCGCCGGTCCTGCTCGGCGGTCCGGCCGAATTGCTGGCCACCCTCGTCCTGCCCGCACTCGCACCGCTGGTCGCGGACGGCGTCCGGCTCGCGGTGAGCACCGGCCTGGCCGACGACCTGCTCACGGATCTGCGACTCGGAAAACTGGACCTGGTCGTCTCGACCATTCGCCCGCGAGGCCGGACCGTGCTCGCGGAAACGCTCGCCGATGAGGAGTTCGTACTGGTGGCCGCGCCCGAGGTGGCCGCCCGCGCGGATCTGGAACGCTTGCGCGCCAATGACTTCGGCGGAGTGCCCCTGGTGACCTACGCCCCGGATCTGCCGATCGTCCGCCGCTATTGGCGGCACGTCTTCGACACCCGGCTGGAAGCCGACCCCGGCCTGGTGGTCCCGGACCTGCGCGCCGTCCTCGCCGCGGTGGTGGCGGGCGCGGGCGTCTCGGTGCTCCCGAGCTACCTGTGCACCCGCGAATTGGCCTCGGGCGCCGTCGAAAAGCTCTGGGACCCGCAGGACGCGCCGATCAATACCGTCTTCCTGGCCCGCCGGGTGGGTGGCCCCGTCCGCCCGCACGTGGACCGGGTGCGCGCTCGCCTGCTCGCGGCCGCGCGCGAGTGGCACGACTGCCCGGACTGACGACAACGGCCCGGTCCCCAGGGGACCGGGCCGTCGTGCCACGTCGGGCGGAATCCGTACCGCCTACTTCTCGACGAGACCGTACTGGGTGAGCAGTTCGCCGATCTCGTTGTTGCCGAGGCGCTTCGCCAGCGCGCGCCAGAGCAGGTCCGGGCCCGGGAGGTCGATGGGATCGCCGTCGCGGAGGCGACTCATGGCGGCCAGCAGGGTACGGACGTCGTAGGTGGAGTTGAAGACCTCCGGGACGCCGCGTTCGATGTCGAGCAGCCGGTACGCCGCCTCCATGCCGGTGCGCACCGAGTACTCGGTGGTGAAGATGCAGTCGCGGCTGGTCTCGGCGAACTGACCGATGAAGGCGAAGTTGACCGAACCCTCCGGGACCACGTCCGGGCGGTCACCCGCCTTGCGGGGCATGAAGAAGGCGGTCACGTAGGGCATCATGACCGGCACGCACTTGGCGCCGCTCGCGGCCAGCTCGGGGATGTCCGCTTCGGGAACGCCCAGGTGGTACAGCCACTCCTGGGTGATCTCCGCACCGGTGCACTCCTGCATGGTCTTCTTCACGTAGTCGCCGGGCTTGTCGACGAACAGCGAGTACACCCAGACCACGATCTGGTCCTTCGGCTGCTGCTTGAAATGCGGCTGCCGGTTGACCGTCCAGCTCATCAGCCAGTTCGAGTCCTTCGCGGTGACGATGCCGCCGGTGACGACCTTGCCGCTGAAGGGATCCCGCTTGCAGATCTTCTGAATGTATTCGGGGATGCGCTGATCCAGCGTGGTGACGGTGGCCGACTCCCACTTGGTCTCGGGAATGTGTGAACCGAATACGTCCGGATGGCCGAAGGCCTTGTCCTTGGCGGCGATTCGGCGCCACAGATCCCACGCCGGGGCCGGACCCGCGTCGACCTTTGCGGGCGTGTGGTGGTCGCCCTCGTCGGAGTTCTCGGTGAGCGAGCCGATGGTCATCAGCAGCAGATCTTCCGGCCCGAGGTCGACGCCGCCCTCGACCCCCTCCGAGATCCAGTGGATCCGGGTGGCCTGCTTGCGATCCGCGGTGAGGTCGAAGTCGACATCGGTGACGGTGGTGTCGAACTTGAAGGTGACGCCCTGGTCCAATAGCCAGCGGTAGAGCGGCAGCACCAGCGACTCGTACTGGTTGTACTTGGTGAACTTCAGGGCCGAGAAGTCCGGCAGGCCGCCGATGTGGTGGATGAACCGGTGCAGGTACAGCTTCATCTCGAGGGCGCTGTGCCACTCCTCGAAGGCGAACATGGTGCGCCAGTACATCCAGAAGTTGCTCGCGAAGAAGTCCTTCGAGAACACCTCGTCGATGCGCTTGCCCTCCATCTCCTCACGGGTGGCGAGGAAGATCTTGGTGATGTCCTGCTGCGCCCTGTCGTTCAGTGTGAAGAGGTTCTTGGTCTGGGCGCTCTGACCGCGGTTCACGGTGGCCCGCTCGAGGGAGAAGTTCGGGTCGTCCTTGTTGAGCCAGTAGAACTCGTCGAGCACGCTCGCGTCCTCGACCTCCATGGACGGGATGGTCCGGAAGAGGTCCCAGAGGCACTCGAAGTGGTTCTCCATCTCGCGGCCACCGCGAATGACGAAGCCCTTCTCGGGTTCCCGAATGCCGTCCAGCGCGCCGCCCGGCAACTTCAGCTCTTCCAGAATGGTGATCTTGCTACCGGGCATCTGGCCATCACGGATGAGGAAGGCCGCCCCGGAGAGCGAGGCCAGGCCCGACCCCACGAACCAGGCCGTCTTGTCCTCGACGCCCGCCGGCTTGCGCGGCCGCGCGAAGGCTTCGTAATTGCCACTGCTGTAGAACATGAGAACTCCCGTCTCGAATCACGCCGTGTACTTGTAGAACCCTTCCCCGGTGGCGATGCCGAGCTTGCCCTGGTCGATGTAGTTCTCCTTGAGCCACTTGGCGATTCGCTGGGCGTTCTCGTCGCCGTGGGCCATGATGTTGTAGGGCGTGGTCAGGCCGATGATGTCGAGGATCTGGAAGGGTCCGGCCGGCGCGCCGGTGCCGATGCGCCAGGTGTTGTCCACCGCCTCGGGCTCGGCGTAGCCGCCCTCGGCCAGGTTCATGGCCGCGTCCAGCAGCGGCACCAGCAGCGAGTTCAGGACGTAGCCGGCCTTCTCCTTGTGCAGCTCGATGGGCACCATGCCGATGGCGGTGGCGAAGTCCACGACGGCCTGGAAGACGGCCGGATCGGTGTCGGGGGTGCCCATGATCTCGGCGGTGTTGAAGTGCCACACCTGATTCGCGAAGTGCAGCGCCAGGAACCGGTCCGGGCGGCCGGTGAAGTCCTTCATGGCGCTGGGCAGCAGCGTGGAGGAGTTGGTGGCGAAGATGGTGCGCTCGGGCGCGAGCTTGCCCAGCTTCTCGTAGGTGTCCTGCTTGATGGCGAGCACCTCGGGAACCGCCTCGATCACCAGGTCGGCGTCGGCGACCGCCGCGGCCAGATCGGAGCTCAGCGCGATGCCCGCCGCGGTCGTCTCGGCCTTGCCGTCGCCCGCGCCCGGCACCTGCGCGCGGTAGGTGGCGGCCAGCTTGTCGAAGCGACCGCGCGCCGCGGTCAGCACCTCATCGGTGATGTCGTACGCGGTGACGTCGAATCCGCGGAACGCGGTCTGGAATGCGATCTGGGAACCGAGAACTCCGGTGCCGAGCACGGTGACCTTGCGGATGTCGATGCTCATTGTCATTGCCTCCCTTGGGATGTGAAGAATCCTGCGATTATCTGTGCGATCTGCGCCCGCAGATCCGCCATGGCGTCGTGGCCGGGATGCGCTCCGGTGGACGGTTGCACCAGCGCCAGGTGCAGGACCGCGAAGATGCTGCGCCCCGCCAGCCTGGCCTGCTCTTCCCAACGCGCCGAGGCGGTTTCGTCGCCGGGCGGCGTGCCGATCCCGTCGCGGCGCGCGTGGGCGATGAGCCGCTCGGCGATCATGGACTCCAGCCCGGCCACCAGGGCCAGGCCCTCGGAGCGGTAGGTGTCGGTGGGTGAACCGAACAGGAGCTCACGCTGATAGACGATGGTGTTCTCGGGCCGCTGCTCGGCCGCGCGCAGGAGCGGGCGCAGCAGGGCCGTCACCGCCTCGACGGCATCGGTCTGCGTGCGGGCCGCGGCGGCGCCGTCCGCCAGCGCGGTGCGTAATTCCTCGTTGTAGACCATCAGCAACAACTCACCCTTGGTGGCGGCGTAGCGGAACAGTGTCCCGGCGGCGATATCCGCCCGATCAGAGATTTGCTGAGTGGTAACTCTATCGAATCCGTGCTCAGCGAAAAGGGCGGCGGCCGCCTCGAAGATGCGTGACTGCTTGTCGTGCATCTTGCGCTGGCGTCGGCCGAAGTGCACCGGTTTGGCCTGCGTGACCATCGGACACCTCCAACCCGGATCGGAAAACTGAGTGGACTCAAAAATGAGCGTACTCCGAGTTATCGATTGTGCAACCCCGCTGGGCCGCCGGATCCGCCTGGGCCGACCACCGGATCCGCCTGGGCCGACCACCGGATCCGCGTGGACCGACCGCCGAATCCGCCTGGGCCGCCCGCCGGATCCGCGTGGACCGCCCGCCGGATCTTTGTGGACCGACCGCCGGTAGTCGCGATCCAGCTCACGGCCGCGTAATCCGTTACCGCGCAGTGTTTTCGACATGGCTGTGCAGCTGTTCTCGAGCCGCGCCGGGGTGTCGCCGAACGAGCCGGCGGGGTCTGCCGGGCGTATGTTGGTCGGATGGCCACGCATCTCACCCACTGGGGCGTTTTCGAGGCGAGCAGCGACGGGGACCGGCTCACCGCGGTCCGACCCTGGCGAGGTGATCCGGAACCCACCCCGCTGATCGAGAATGTGGCCTCGGCCCAACATCACCCGGCGCGCATCTCGCAGCCCTATGTGCGAAAGGGCTGGCTCGAGAACGGTCCGGGACCCGCGGCGCGCGGCGCCGACGAGTTCGTGCCGGTGTCCTGGGACACCGCGCTGGATCTGCTGGCCGGTGAATTGTCCAGGGTGTACCGCGAATTCGGACCGACCGCGGTGTACGGCGGCTCCTACGGCTGGGCCAGCGCCGGGCGATTCCACCACGCGCAGAGCCAGGTTCACCGCTTCCTGAACTGCCTCGGCGGGTATGTCTCGCACCGCAACAGCTACAGCCTGGGCGCGTCGACGGTGTTGCTGCCGCACATCCTCGCGGATATGGGCACGATCACGTCGCGCGCAACGACGAAATCGGTGCTGGCGAAGCATTCGAGGCTGGTGGTCTCGTTCGGGGGACTGTCGCCGAAGAACACAGCGGTGTCGCCGGGCGGAGTCTCGCGGCACAACGGTCGCGGTTGGATCGAGACGGCGCGGAAGAACGGCTGCCGGTTCGTCACCGTCTCGCCGCTGCGCGACGATATTCCGGCCGAAGCGGAAGCCGAATGGATCGCCGCCCGGCCCGGCAGCGATACCGCCCTGATGCTCGCGCTCGCCCAGGTGCTGGACGCGGAAGGCTTGGCGGACACCGCTTTCCTGGACCGCTACACCGTCGGCTACGAGCGCTTCGCCGGCTATCTGCGCGGTGCGGTCGACGGCGTCGTCAAGGATCCGGAGTGGGCCGAGCCGATCACCGGCATTGCCGCGGAACGGATTCGCACGCTGGCGCGGGAGATGGCGGGCACGCGCACGCTGGTCACGGTGAGCTGGTCGCTGCAACGCGCCCGATACGGCGAGCAACCGCTGTGGCTCGGTGTGGTCCTCGCCGCCATGCTCGGCCAGATCGGTTTGCCCGGTGGCGGATTCGGCCACGGCTACGGGTCGGCCGCGAATGTCGGTCTGGCCGTGCGACTCACGTCACCGCCGCGCCTGCCTCAGGGCGTCAACGGCGTCGATGACTTCATTCCGGTCGCGCGCATCGCGGACATGCTGCTGAACCCCGGCGCGCCTTACGAATACAACGGCGAGCACCGGATGTATCCGACTATCCGGCTGGTCTACTGGGCCGGCGGCAATCCTTTCCATCACCACCAGAACCTGGCCCGGCTGCGCACCGCGTTCGGCCGGCCGGACACGGTGGTGGTGCACGATCCGTTCTGGACGGCCACCGCCCGGCACGCCGACATCGTGCTCCCGTCGACCATGACGATCGAACGCGACGACTACGGCTCCGGCGAGGGCGACCGCTTCCTGTTCCCGATGCCGGCCCTGACCCGCCCGCACGGCGAGGCCCGTGACGACTACTGGATGTTCGGTGAGCTGGCCGAAAGATTGGGCTTCGGAAAGGAATTCACCGAGGGACGGACAACGCGGGAGTGGCTGCGCCACCTCTACGACGAATGGCGCGAGCGGCTGCACGACCGCGGTCACGAGGTGCCGGACTACGACTCGTTCTGGGCCGGGGAGTCGATAGACCTGCCCATCGAGGCCGAGGAGCACATCGCGTTCGCGGACTTCCGGGCCGACCCGTCGGCGCACCCGCTCCGCACCCCGAGCGGCCGGATCGAGATCTTCTCCGAGACCATCGCGGGCTTCGGCTACGACGATTGCCCGGGACATCCGGTCTGGCTCGAGCCCGACGAGTGGCTGGGCAGCCCGCTGGCGGCGCGGTTCCCGCTGCAGCTGGTGGCCAACCAGCCCCGCACCAAGCTGCACAGTCAGCTGGATATCGGCGCGCACAGCCAGTCCACGAAAATCTCCGGCCGTGAACCGGTCCGGCTGCATCCCGACGACGCCGCCGCCCGCGGCCTCGCCGCGGGTGACATCGTCCGGATCTTCAATGACCGCGGCAGTTGCCTGGCCGGACTGGATATCAGCGACGCGGTACGTCCCGGAGTCGCCCAGCTGTCGACCGGCGCCTGGTACGACCCCGACCCGGCCGACCCGGCCTGCTGCCGCCACGGAAACCCGAACGCGCTGACCGACGATCGCGGCACCTCCCGCCTGAGTCAGGGCTGCACCGGTCAGCTGTCCCTGGTGGAGATCGAGCTCCATACCGGCCCGGTCCCGCCGCTGACCGTCACCGGCCCGCCCGCGATCACCGGTTCCTGAGCGCGTTGTTTGCCGTGAGGGCCTCGATCACGGTGCGAGCCGCATTCGACGGCGTGCGCTCGACTGCGTGGCCGACGCACAGTTTCCAGGGCAGCGGCCGGGGTGCGAATTCGGAGTGGGGCACGCCGGGGGAGAGCAGCGCGACGGACTTCGGGATGAGGACCATCCCGAAGTCCTTGGCGGCCAATTCCAGTGCGAAGGCCTGGTCGGCCACCTCGATCACGGGAACGCGGCCCGGAAACAGCTCGTCGGCGATGGTGCGGATGCCCCAGCCCGGCGGGAAGTCGATGTAGCGAACGCCGTCCAGGTCGGCGGCCCGGAACGGACGCCCCGCCAGCGGATGGTCCGGCCCGGTGCAGAGCACGAGGGTCTCCTCGGCGATGAGATGCGTGGTGATGCCCGGAAATTCGCTGCTCATGCCGGCCAGCAGCGCCAGCTCGAGCGAATTGTCGCGCAGCCCGGCCACATTGCCCGCGACACCGGAAATGCTCTGCCGCATCTGCAGGGTCACCGCCGGAAACCGCTGGTGCAGTTGGGCGATGATGCCCGCCAGGTCGAGATTGTGGATGTTCATGAGATTGCCGACCACCACCTCGCCGCGGATCTCGCCGCGAGCGGCGTCGATGGCGTCCACGATGTCGCGCCGGGCGCGTAGCAGCGTCCGGGCGGGAGCGACCATGGCCCGCCCCGCCTCGGTGAGTTCCAGGGTGCGCGGCGTGCGGTCGAACAGGCGCACCCCGAGTTCGTGTTCGAGCTTGCCGACGCTGGTGGAGACCGCCGATTGGACCAGATTGAGAGCGCGGGCCGCGGCGGTGAAGGACCGATGGTCGCAGCAGGCCAGGAAGCATTCGATCTGACGCAACTCCATACTCCGAGCCTACCGATGCCATCTACTTCAGAGATGGCAGTATCGAAAACCATCGCTTTTGTTGATCCATCGCCGCACCCACCATGGACTGGTGACTGATTCGATGACCGTGGCCCCCGCCCGGCCCGCGCTCGACACCGCGACCGCGCCCGGCGCAGCGCTGACCCGGACGACGGTGCTGGTGTTCGCGGTGACTGCGGGCTCCTCCGCGGCCGGCAACTACTATCTGCAACCCCTGCTGCACCAGGTGGCCGGGGATCTGAGCATCTCCACCGCGACCGCGGCCCTGCTGGTCAGCGCCGCGCAGATCGGCTATCTGTGCGGCCTGGCCCTGCTGGTGCCGCTGGGCGACTTCCTGCGCCGCCACCGTATGGTCCCGGTGCTGCTGCTGGCCTCGGTTGCGGCCCTGCTGGTTTCGGCCTTCGCGCCCGATTTCGCGGTGCTGTTCGCGGGGGTGGTGGCCACCGGTGTCGCGGCCTCGGCCGCGCAGGTGGTGGTGCCGTGGGCCTCGGCGCTGGCCGATCCGGCCCGGCGGGGGCAGGTGGTCGGCACGGTGATGAGCGGACTGCTGCTGGGAATCCTGTTGTCGCGGGTACTGTCCGGGGCGGTGGCGCAGCTGGGCGGCTGGCGGGCGGTGCTGCTGGTGGCGGCCGGACTGCAGGTGGTGATGGCGGTGAGCGTGTACCTGCTCGCGCCCGCCACGCCGCGGGCGGCCACGGGCGAGAGCTACCCGCAGGTGCTGGCCTCGATCGTGGGTCTGATCCGCCGGCACGCGGTGCTACGGCAGCGCATGATGCTGGGCTTCATCCTCATGGCCTGCTTCTCGGCGGTGTGGACGGCCATCGCGTTCCTGCTGTCCGGGTCGCACGGAAGTGATTACCACTATGGCGAATTCACCATCGGTCTGTTCGGTCTGGCAGGTGTGGTCGGGGCGCTCGGCGCGCCCGTGGTCGGGCGGATGGCCGATCGCGGGCACCTGCGCCGCGTCACCACGCTGACCTGGCTGGTGCTGCTGGCGAGCTGGGCGCTGATGGCCTGGGGCGGGCACAGCGTGGTCGCGTTGATCGCCGCGCTGGTGATCTTCGACTTCGGCATCCAGGGTGCGCATCTGACCAATCAGAGCGCCATCTACACCCTCGATCCGGCCGCGCGCAGCCGCCTGACGACCGCGTACATGGTCACCTACTTCCTGGGCGGTGTGGCCGGTTCGGTGACCGCCGGGGTGGCCTACGAGGCGGGCGGCTGGGCGCTGGTGTGCGAGATCGGTGTCGCCGCAACCATGCTGGGCCTGCTGCTGTGGGCGGTGTTCGCGCTCCGCCCACAGCGCGCGGGGGTGCGTCAGCCCATCATGCCGGCGGGCAGCTGACCGGACAGGGCAATCGCCTCGGCGAGCAGGTCCGCCGCCGAGAGCAATTGCTGCCGCGTGTGTTCCGAGGTGATGAAGAAGCGGAGCCGCTCCTTGCCCACCGGGACCGCCGGGGCCGAAATGGCCCCGGCGTACACGCCGTGCTGGAGCAGGTGGGCCGAGACGAATCCGGCCCGGATCTCGCCCGGCACGATCACCGGCAGGATCGGGGTGCTTTGGGAGTCACCGAGATTCAGCTCCCGCTCCCGCAGCGCGGCATCGAACAGGCGCGCGTTCTCCCACAGCCGGGTGACCCGCTCCGGCTCGGCCTCCAGCACCTCCAGCCCGGCCAGGGCCGCGGCGATGCCCGAGGGCACGGGCCCGCCGGTCAGCATGGCCACGCCGGGCGCGCTCGACTTCATCGCCCCGATGAGATCGGCGTCGGCGGCGATGAACCCGCCGACGCTGCCCAGCGCCTTGGACAGCGTGCCCATCCAGATGTCCACATCGGCGCCGGCCATGCCGTAGTGCTCGCGGATGCCGTGCCCGGTGGGTCCGAGGACGCCGAGCGAATGGGCCTCGTCCACCATGACCGCACAGTCGAATTCCCGTGCGACGGCGGCCAGTTCGGCAACGCGTCCGACGGTGCCGTCCATGGAGTAGTGGCCTTCGATGACCACCATCGCCCGATCGAATCCGGAGCGCGACATCTTCAGCACCGACCGCAGCGAGTCCGGGTCATTGTGCCGGAAGTTGATCCGGCGGCAACCCGCCCACTGCGTGCCCGACACCACGCTGCCGTGAATCAGGCTGTCGCAGAAGGCCACATCGCCCTCGCGTAGCAGGAACCCGATGACTCCCGCATTGGTGAGATAGCCGCTGGTGGTCACCATGGCGTCGCCCACGTCGTAGATCCCGGCCAGCCGCTGTTCGAGTTCGCCGTAGAGCGGGATCTCGCCGGAGACGATCCGGCTGGCCGACGCGGACGCGCCGTACTGGTCGAGCGCGTCCTTGGCGGCCCGCACCACCCGGGGGTGGCTGGACAACCCGAGGTAGTTGTAGGCGCTGAAGTTCACCAGGTCGGTGTCCAGGGCCCGGATCACGGTGTCGTTCGGGCCAGTTCGTGGCAGGAACACCGGGTTCGGCATCCCCGACTGCCCGTAGAGGGCGCCGATGGCGGCCCGCTTCACCACGGCCGCGGCGACATCGGGGTGATCGGCGAACTGACGGCCGGGACCGCGCGGGGTGCGCGCGGCCGCGGTCCGGCCCGGCGCTGCGATCCCGGTGGACACCGGGTGCGGCGCCGCGGTGCCCGTGGCCGTCGTCTCCTTGATCCCGTTGCTCGCCAGGAGTTTCCGAGCCAGATCGCGTGCGGACTCGGTCATGCCGGCACCGCCTGGCCGGTCGCCGCCGCGTCGCCGCCGACCAGGAGTTCGGCCGCGCGGGCGCCGGCCTGCTGGAGGGTGAAGGACCGGCCGACCTTCATGGACATCAGGTCCACGCCGAGCGTCTTGCTCACCAGCGCACCGAATTCCACCGCCATCAGCGAGTCCAGGCCCAGTTCCGGTACCGGCACGGTCAGATCGATGGAGTCGGCGTCGACGCCCATGACCACCGCCAGCTGCTCGGCCAGCATGTGCGCCACCACGTCGGCGCGCTTCTGCTCGTCGAGCTCGCGCAGCGCCGCCACCAGATGCGACGCGGCCGAATTGTCCTCGACCGCGGCGGCGATACGTTCGGCGGTGCGCCCGGTCATGGCGTACCAGGACACCGTGGCGGCCACGCGGGACCAGTCGATGGGAATGATGGACGCCTGATGGTGGATGCCGAGTTCCAGTGCCTTCTCCAGGTATTCGGCGCCCTCCTCCATGCTGATCGGATCGAATCCGGCGGTGCGCAGGTAGCGGGACACGTACTCGTCCTCGGCCATCCCGCCGCCGGACATGTGGCCCCAGCCGACCGACAGCGCGGTGCCGCCCTGCCGCGCCACCACGTCCGCGGTGGCATCGAGTGCGAGATTGGCCGCGGTGTAGGCGTATTGGCCGATGCTGCCGAAAATGGCGCTGCCGGAGGAGAACAGCACGAACATGTCGAGCTCGGCCCCGGCGGCCTCGATGCCGCGCCGCAGCGCGATCACGCCCTCGGCCTTGGGCCGGTACACGGTGGCGAGGCTGTCCCGGCTCATATCGGGTACGCGCTTGTCGTCGAGGCTGCCCGCGGTGTGGAAGACGCCGCGCAGCGGGTGCTCGGCGGTGTGCGCCCGCGCGATCACCGCGGTCATGGCATAGGCGTCGGTGACATCCACCCGCTCCTCGACCACCTCGACGCCCTGTTCCTGCCAGAGTGCGAGCTGGGTCCGGGCGGCCTCGGTCCGCGGGCCGCCGCGCCCGAGCAGGGTGAGCCGCCGGGCGCCCAGCCCGACCAGCCAGCGGCCCATGGCCAGGCCGAAGGCGCCGAAGCCGCCGGTGATCAGGTACTGCGCCGCCGGATCCACGGTGGCCGCCGGAATCATCGGGCGCACCTGCGGCGCTTCGGATTCCAGGCTCACCGCGATGCGGCCGAAGTGCGCCGACCGGGCCACGTCCTCGAAGGCCTTGGCCACGTCGGCGGTGTCGTACAGCTCGTAGGGGAGGTACCGGTAGATCCCGGCGGCCAGCTTCTCGTGCACGCCCCGCACGAGTTCTCCGGTGGGCCTGCGCTTGAACGCGAGCATGCGGTCCAGGTCGAAGGAGTGGTAGGAGAGGTTCTTGTCGAAGTACCCCAGGTCGAGCACGCCGCCGGTGTAGATGTCGGCCTTGCCGATCTCCACGATGCGCCCGAACTCGGCCACCGCCTTGAAGTTCCGGCGCAGGATCTCCCCGGGCGCGGTGCTGATCACCACGTCCACGCCCCGGCCGTCGGTGAGGCCGAGGACGTCGTCGGCGAAGTTGAGCGAGCGGGAGTCCAGCGCGTGGTCCGCGCCCTGCGACAGGACGTAGGCCCGGCGCTCGTCACTGCCCGCGGTGCCGATCACGGTGGCCCCGTGCAGTTTCGCGATCTGCACCGCCGCCGAGCCGACGCCGCCCGCCGCGCCGTGCACCAGCACCACATCGCCGGCCCGCACCCGCGCCAGCTCCAGCAGCGAATGCTCGGCGGTGGCGAACGCCACGGTGCTCGTGCACTGGCCGACCTCGGTGCTGTCGGCGACCCGGGTGATCAGGTCCGCGTCGGTGGTGTGGAAGCGGGAGATCATGGCCTTGGAGGTCAGGAACACCCGATCGCCGACGGCCACATTGTCGACGTCCGCACCGATGCGGACGACGACGGCGTCGGCCTCCATGCCGGGTTCGGTGCCGTAGAAGGTGCCCGTCATCTCGCGCTCACCGAGCACGCCGATGACCTTGAGCGGGTCCTTGTAGCCCAGGCCGATGGCCAGGATCCGCACCTCGACCTCGGCCGGCCCCGGGGCGCGCCGGTCGCAGCGCCGCCACGCCAGCCGGGACAGCACCCGCGACCTCGGCAGCTCCAGACGGAAATTCGCCTCCGGATCGGTGAGCGGTTCGGCCCGGTCCAGGGCTTCGAGCCGGTCGGGCAGGGTGGCGGCGACCACGGTCACCCAGCGCAGGCCGTTGCGCAGCACCACCTCGTCGGAGTGGTCGTAGGTGAAGGCGCCCGCGATGGCGAGCTCGGCGGCCAGATCCGCCTCGGCCACCTCGGGATCCACGTCGATCAGCCGCCAGCGCAGCCGCGACTGCTCATTGAGCAGCACCCGGCGGGCGCCGGCGAGGGCGGCGTGCGCCGGGTCGGGCGCGGCATCCTCGTCCGGGTGCGCGAAGGCGCGCTCGGTGACCAGGGAGACGTGGATGGAACCGTCACCGGTCATGGGGATTTCGTCGCCGCGCTGCTGCAGCCAGTCCTCGAGGAAGCCCTCGATCGTCACCGCGATCCGGCGCAGCGTCCAGAGCGCGTCCAGGTCGGTGTATTCCGAACCCGCCACCAGGACGACGTGCGTGCGCTCGACGCCGCTCAGCGCCACGATCTGCTGAAGCCGTTCGCGCACCACGGCTTCCAGGTCCTCGCGGGTCGGATCGCCGACCGCGAGCACCTCACCGTGTGCTGTCGTGCCCGCGATGAAACCGGCGCGCGGACCGGCCTCGGTGGCGAGGTCGATGGCCAGGGTGTATGCCGCCTCCGGTGACGGCAGCGCGCTGGTGTCCACGGGTTCCCGCATGTCCCAGCGGTTTTCGTAGAAGTAGTCCGTGAGCCGTTGCAGTGCACCGCGATCCGGGTTGATGGCCCCCAGCCGCAGCCCGATGATCCGCATGACCACGTTCCGCTCGGCGTCGAGCAGGTCGTAGTCGCAGGTCAGATTGTCACCATTGTGCAGCCGCGCCACCACGGTCACCTGGTCGGGGATGGGCGCGAACACCCGCACCCCCTCCACCGCGACCGGAACCAGCGCGCCCCGTTCGGCATTCGGCGCGGCGGCGAGGACCGCGCCGAAGCACTGCACGGCCGCGTCGACGACGGCCGGGTGGGCGAGGTGGCCGCTGTCGCGGGCGATGGCGCCGTCCAGCGTGGCGACCACGGTATTGCCGGACACCCGCAGCTCGGTGGCGCGGCGGAAGGCCGGGCCGTAGTCCAGGCCGCGTGCGGCGAAGGCGGTGTAATAGGCGTCCGGGTCGATGGCGAGCATCTCCTCGAGCGCCGGCAGGTCGGGCTTGCTCGGCTCGTACACGCCCTCGACCAGCCGGCCGGTGGCATTGATGGTCCAGTTGATGCTCGCGGGCTCGCGGGAGCGAATCGTGAACCGCCGCGTGGATTCCTCCACGTGCAGCTCCACCACCGGCGCCATGCCCTCGTCCACCACCAGCGGCGCGAGGAAGCGGACATCCTCGACGGCCACCCGGGTGGACTCGGTGCGCAGCGCCGCCGCGCTCAGCGCCGCGTCCAGATAGGCCGCGCCGGGCAGGATCCGGGAGCCGCCCACCACATGGTCGGCCAGCCACGGCAGATCGCCCACGCTGAGCTGGATGCGCCAGGCCGTGGTCGGGTCCTCGAGCGTCGGATCGCCGAGCATGCGGTAGCCGCCGGGGGTGCCGTACTTGAGCTGTTGCACGCCCAGCAGTTCGACGCGCAGCCGGGTGCGCTGCCATGGATAGCGCGGCAGGTCCACGTGCGGCGTGACGACCGCGCCGAAGAGGGCGTCGATATCGAGCACGCCCGCGGTGTAGAGGCCCGCGACGGTCTGCCGGATGCTCTCGTCGTCGGCCTGCTTGCGATCGAGGGTGGCGACGGTGGTGCCGGTCTCGCCCGCCCCGATGAGGATCTCGCGAATGTTGGCTCCCAGCACCGGATGCGGGCCGACCTCCAGGAACACCCGGCTGCCCGCGCCCACCAACTCGGTGACGGCGTCGGCGAAGCGCACCGGCTGCCGCACATTGGCGCACCAGTACTCGGCATCCCAGTCGCCCGCGCCGACGCGGGTGCCGGTCACGGTGGACCACAGGGGAATTCGCGGATCGGCGAGCGCCAGATCGGCCAGCTCCGTGCGCAGCTCGTCGAGGATGGGGTCCATCAGATAGCTGTGGTAGGGCACCTCGACCTGTAGTCGGCGCGCGAAAACGCCCTGCTCGGTGAGGGATTCGGCGATCTCGTCGAGCCGCTGCTCATTGCCGGCCAGGGTCACCGCGCTCGGGCTGTTGACCGCCGCGATGCTGACCAGCTCATCGCCCTCGATCAGCTCCAGGGCCGCGGCCTGCGGCAGGCCGATGGCGAGCATGCCGCCCGAACCGGCCGTGGTGGCCTGCAACCGCGCCCGGTGATAGCTGACCAGCAGCGCGTCCCGCAGCGAGAGCATCCCGGTGACGTAGGCGGCCGACACCTCGCCGACGCTGTGGCCGACCACGGCGGCGGGCCGGATCCCGAGCTCCTCGAGCAGCGCGACCAGCGCCACCTGGATCAGGAAGTTGGCGGGCTGGGCGATCGCCGTCGAGGTGACCCGCGATTCCTCCTCGGGCCGCACCAGTTCCTCGACGATGGACCAGCCCGAGATCTCCCGGAACACGCCGTCGATCCGCTCGGCCGCGGCGGCGAAAGTGCCACCGGCGGTGAGCAGTTGGCGGCCCATGGCCCACCACTGCGGTCCCATGCCGGTGAAGACGAAGACCGGCTCGGGCACCTTGCGGGTGATCACCTTGGCGGTGCGGCCCTCGCCATTGGCGAAGGCCACCAGCGCCCGCACCAGCTCGGCGTCGTCACCGAAGGTCAAGCCGGCGCGCACGGGGTGATGGTGGCGGCGCGTCCACGCCGCCTCGGCCAGCCGGGCGGGTTCGGCGCCCGCCGCGATCAGTTCGGCGAAGCCGCGTGCCAGGTCGCGAGCGGCCTGGTCGTTGCGGGCCGAAATCGGCAGTACCCCATGGTGTCCGGGCTCACGGGCGGGCGCCTCCGCCGCGATGTACTCCTGGAGGATGGCGTGCGCGTTGGTGCCGCCGTATCCGAAGCCGTTGACCGCGATGGTCATTCGCGTCTCCGGCGCGATCGGCTGGGCCTCCAGCTGCAGCGCCAGACCGAGCTCCTCGAAGGGGATGTCGGGGTTGGGCTCGTCGAGCCAACCCTGCGGGGCGATCGTGCGATGGGTGATGGCCAGCGCCGACTTGATGACACTGGCGATGCCGGAGGCCGCCTCGGTGTGCCCGAGCTGCGCCTTCACCGAGCCCACGCCCAGCGGTCCGGTGCGCTCCGCGACCCGTCCGTAGGCGCGGCCGATGGCCCGCAGCTCGAGCGGATCGCCGACCGGCGTGCCGGTCCCGTGCGCCTCCACATAGGTGACCTCGTGCGGCGCGATGCCCGCCCGCTCGGTCACCGACTTCGCCAGGGCCTCCTGCAGATCGGCATTGGGCACGGTGATGGCGGTGGTGCGCCCGTCCTGATTGGACCCGGTCGCCTTGACCACCGCGTAGATCCGGTCCCCGTCGCGCTCGGCGTGTTCGAGCCGCTTCAGGACCACCATGCCCGAGCCCTCGCCGCGCCCGTAGCCGTCCGCGCTCGCGTCGAAGGGCTTGCTGCGGCCGTCGGCGGCCAGGAAGCCGCCCTTGCACATGGACACGAACGTCTCGGGCTGCAGCATCAGGGTGACGCCACCGGCCAGCGCCACGGTGCAGTCGCCGTTCTCCAGCGCCTGGCAGGCCAGGTGGAAGGCCACCAGCGACGACGAGCACGCGGTGTCCACCGTCAGGGCGGGGCCGATCATGTTGAGCGCGTACGCGATCCGGTTGGAGATCATGGTGTACGACGCGCCCGCCGGGGTGTGCATGTCCACCCAGGGCAGCGTCGCATTGGTCAGGGACGTGCCCATCTGGTCGAGGGTGAAGGCCCCGACGTAGACGCCGATCGGCGCACCCGAGACGCGACCGGCGATGCCCGCGTCGTCCAGTGCCTCCCAGGCGACCTCGAGCACCAGCCGCTGCTGGGGGTCCATGGCGGCGGCCTCGCGCGGTGAGATGCCGAAGAACTCGGGGTCGAAGGCCCACGGATCGCCGGTCATGAAGGCGGCGCGCTTGGTGTACATGCGCCCCGGCGTGCGCTTGTCCGGGTCGTAGAAGCGGCGGTAGTCCCACCGATCGGACGGGATCTCCACGACCCCGTCGCCCTTGTTGATGATGAAGTCCCAGAACGATTCCGGTGAATCGATACCACCGGCGTAGCGGCACCCGATTCCGACAATGGCAATGTCAGACACTACGTCTCCTCGGCAAAACAGAAGCGAACCTGGTGATCCCCCCCGAGGCAATGCGAAGCCGCCCGGCTCGTGATCCACGATCCGGGCGTCCGCTGCCGACGTCAGCCGGCGCTGACGCGCGTCGGCGGACGCAGCAGGAAGTTCATGTCCGGACCACTACTCCCGATTCGGGTCCGGCCGACCTGCTCGAAATTGACCGCCTCGTAGTAGACGACGTTCTCGTCCTTGCAGATTCCGCACAGCGCGCGCCCGTGCGCATCGGATTCGGCGGTGAGCCGGGCCAGTAGCGCGCGGCCCACACCCGCCCGCTGCGCCTGGGGTTCCGCGCCCAGATAGACCAGATAGTTGTGCGGTTCGGCGGGTGCGGTGCGGGCGATGGCGGCATCCACCTCCATGCCGCGCTTGGTCGCGCCGGCGCCCATGGCCCACAGCAGCTGGGGGCCCGAAATGGCTTCCCGCCATGCCGGATTGCGGTAGCCGTCCGGAATCCACAGCGACACGCCGGCGATCCGGTCGTCCACCTCCGCCACCAGCGCGCCGTCGGCGGGCAGGTAGCGGTGTTTGATCAGAACGCGAAGCATGCCGGGCGCGCGCCGGCGGCGGACGACGGGATCGGGGAAGACGTAGTCCTCGATCGGGTCGTCGGACTCGAAGGCCAGGGCGAGCACCCGGACCATGTCCTCGATGTCGGCTTCGGTGGCGCGGCGAACGACCGGTGCATCCGACTGAACCAAAACAGTCCCTTACATTTTCATGCCCGTCGGCGCCCGACCCCGATGACGGACAGTCTGCTGGTGTCCAGTGGTGCCTGCGTGTCCCCTACTGAACGATAGCCCCGCAGGCTACTGTCGAGTAGGGTACTCGTAAGTTACTGATCATGCGACCGATTCGTGTTGTGGCATAAAACGATTCACCGGGGGATGGCCTGACGCTGTGACATGTCCTAAGGTTCGCGCGCGTAAAAGCGATATCGCTTCGTTTCGTCCGGGTGACCCATGGTTCCCATAAAGTGGGAGCGTGGCCGCACTTCTAACCCAAGGGCAGACCGGTGAACTGGGCGTCGCGGATATCACCGTGACGGTGCACTTCAGCGCGGGTATCGATCTGGCCGCGCTGCTTCTCACCGATCGGGGCGCCGTCCGCGACGACAACGACCTGATCTTCTACAACCAACCCGCGGGCCCCGGCATCCAGCTGGTGCCCGGGCAGAACGCCGTCGCCGTCAGCCTGGCGTCGGTACCGCAGGGGGTGGCGCACATTCGCATCGTGGTCACCCTGGACGACCGCGACGGCCGCCTCGGCGACTATCCCGCACCGCACATCGGCATCGCCGACGAACACGGAATCCCGTTGTACGAGTACGTTATCGACGGTCTCGGCAATGAGTCGACGGTGGCGGCGGTGGATCTGGACCGCGGCGCCGACGGCTGGTATGCCCGGGCGGTCGGCTTCGGCCATCCCGGCGGCTTCGCGGCACTGCTCGCCGATCACGGCGTGTCGATCAGCACCTCGCCGCAGCCGGCGCGCTCGGCCGCGCCCGTCATCGCGCCGGTGCTGCGGGTCGGCGACACGGTCGCGCTGCGGCGGCAGGGCGCCGACCTGAGCTTCGTCAAGATGGGGCTGGGCTGGGATCCCGTCCACGTGCAGCACAAGTGGGGTTCGCGTCCGGTCGAGATCGATCTGGACGCCTCGGCCCTGGTGTACGCCGGGCACGATCTGGTGGACGCCGCGTACTACGGCCAGCTGGTGACCAAGGACGGCGCCATCCGGCACTCCGGCGACAACCTCACCGGTGAGGGCAAGGGCGACGACGAGGTCATCACGGTCGACCTGACCCGGGTCGGCTCGCACGTCACCGCCATCGTCTTCGTCATCACCTCCTACGCGGGGCACACCTTCGAGCGGGTGCGTAATGCCTTCTGGCGCTTGATCGACGGCACCAACAGCGCCGAGCTCACCCGGTCCAACCTGAGCTCGGGCGGCCCGCACACCGGCATGGTGGTGGCGAAAGTGCATCGCGAGGACGGCATCTGGAAGGTGCAGGCGCTCGGTCACCCGATCCAGGCCGGACATCCGGTCGAGGCAGCGTCGCAGGTCGGTAAGTTCCTCTGAGTTCCGGACCTCGGCCGGTTCACCCGGCCGAGTTTTCCGGCGAGTGGCCGGTATGCCGCGGGTGAACAGGTTCAACCGGGTTACGGGGCCTGATTCCCGGTTCGGTTCGCGGCGGGGCGCGTCCGATCCGGGCGCGCCCCGTTTCCGGCGGGCGTCGTGCTCTCAGGAGACGGTGATGAACCGGCCCAGCTGCGGGACGGCCTCGCCCGGATGCTTGGCCTGGAAGCCCTCCCCGATGGCCTGCAGGGCCCACTCGCCGTTCGCGCGGAAGACCTTGGCCATGGCAATCGCCGTGAACGGCATGCCACCCGCCAGCGCGTATCGCGCCAGCTCGGCCTGCGTGGTGTCGTCCACCAGCCGGCAGTAGGCATTGCTGACCTGCTCGAAGGTGTGGCCCTGATACGAGGTGACGATGAACAGCAGCGTGTTCACCTGGCGTGGCACCCGGCTGAGGTCGACCAGGATCACCTCGTCGTCCCCGGCGGCGCCCTCACCGGTCAGGTTGTCGCCCGAATGCCGGATGGAGCCGTCCTTGGACGTCAGCTGCCCGTAGTACGCCACGTCCACCAGGTGCCGGTCGGCGAACATGGCCACCCAGGCGTCCAGGTCGATGTTCACCGGTCGCCGCCCGAACAGACCGCCCTGCCGGGCGGGATCCCAGCCGAGCCCCATCCGAATCCGGGTCAGCGCGACACCGCCGTCCTTGCGCAGGGTGACGCGCTGGCCCTTGGACAGGTTCACCGGTCGCCCGCGTGAGAGTCCGCCGTCACCTGTCGGCGGCGCGGGGTTCGGGGGCGGCGGGACCTGATACGCCGAATTCTGCTGGGGCTGAGCAGGATACGGTGAAGTCGGCGGTGGTTGAGTGCTATACGGCGAGTTCGGCGGCGGCTGAGTGGGATACGGCGAGTTCGGCGTGACGTAGGTCGGCTCGACCGGCGGCGGGTAGGCCGTGGGGGACGGCGGCGGGGGCGGCGGAGCGTTGCGGGTCTCGGCGGGCGGCGCTTCCTCGACGGTGACCCCGTGGTCGGTGACCAGGGCCGCGAAGCCGCCCGCATAGCCCTGGCCGACCGCGCGCACCTTCCAGTTGCCGTAGCGCCGGTACAGCTCGACCGCGATCACGATCGATTCGCTCTGCAGATCCTCGATCTTGTACTCGTACAGCGGATTCCCGTGTTCATCGGAGACCAGCGCGATCGGCGGCGCGATGCGGCCGAAGGTGGACCCGGCCTCGTCGAGCGTGATCACCGCCCGGATCTGGGTGATGTCGGCGGGCACCTGGGTCAGCGCCACCGACAGTTCGGCGGGCTGCCCCGCCTCCCCGTTCCGCAGCCGCACCCCGGGCCCGGCCGGCTGGTTGTAGAACACGAAATCCGCGTCCGAGCGCACCTTCCCGTGCTCGGTCACCAGCAGCGCGGACAGCGCGGCGACCGCCGCGACCCGGACGGAAACCACCACCTCCGGCGCGGTGAGCGGTCCGTTCTGACCCTTCACAAGCGTTGTGGACAAGGCCGATCCTCCCGTATCGAGACGCCCACTTGCCACTGTAGGAGACCGGGGTGCCCTCAGCAGCCGAGCTGATCGGCCAGGTCGAGGAAATCCACGGCATTGATATCGAATTCGTCCGAGAACTCCGCATCGCCGAGTTCGGGATCGCCGTACTCCAGCGGGCGCGTGATGAACGCCGTCCGGAATCCGAGCTCGCCGGCCGCCCGGATGTCGTACTTGTGGCTGGCCACCATCATGATCTCGGCGGGTTCCAGCCCCAGGTACCGCGCCGCGAGCCGGTAGGTCCGCGGATCCGGCTTGAACACCCCGGCCATCTCCGCCGCGAACACGGCATGCCACGGCAGCTCGCCGTGCCGCGAAATCTCCACCACGGCACTGACATCCGCGTTCGACAGCGTCGCCAGCGTGAACCGTCCCCGCAACCGCCGCAGCCCCGCCACCGTATCCGGCCACGGGTCGAGCCGAGCCCAGGCCCGGGCCAGCTCGTCCCGCTCCGGCACCCCGATCGAGATCCCCCTCGCCTCGAGCAGCGGGTCCAGCGTCTTCCGGTACACCGAGGCCACGCTCACCCAGGGCCCCTGCTCCGGCCGCTGCGACGTCGCCGCGAAATACGCGGCCCGCCACTCGTTCACGAACGCGCCCCAGTCCGCTCCCGGCCGCTCACCTGCGAGCGCGGCCTCGGCCGTCCGCCGGATGGTCGAATGGAAATCGGTAGCGGTCCCCTGCACATCGAACAACAGCGCCTTCGGGCTCAATACGTCCACAGCCGAAGACTAGGCGAGTTGTTTGTCATAGTTCCGACGGCCGGGGACGGTTCTAGGCTGAGCCCATGGAGACGGGTAGGGCGAGCAGGACGGCGTTGGCTACCGCGTATGCGCGGGCCCATCACCAGCTTTCGGGGGAGCCTCGGGTGTTCACCGATCCGCTGGCGGCGCGAATTCTGGGGATGACGGTGGATCGGATCGGGGATCTGGATACCGCGACCCTGGATCGGCCGGGCGGGAACGATCCGCGGCAGCGGGTGCGGCGGTATTTCCTGGCGGCGCGGGCTCGGTTCGCCGAGGAGGTGGTGGCCGCGGCGGTGGCCGACGGGACCACGCAGGTGGTGATTCTGGGGGCGGGGCTGGATACGTTCGGCTATCGGAATCCGTATCCCGGTCTGCGGGTGTTCGAGGTCGACCATCCGGACACGCAGGAGTGGAAGCGTGAGATGCTCGCACAGGCCGGGATCGAGATTCCGGAGTCGCTCACGTTCGTTCCGGTGGATTTCGAAACCGGAACGCTGGCAGGGGGATTGGCTGCCGCCGGGTTCGATCGGGAGCGGTCGGCGGTGTTCGTCTGGCTCGGTGTGGTCATGTATCTGACCCGGGCCGCCATCGAGGAGACCCTGCGGTTCATCGTGGGTCAGGGGCAGCCGGTGCATGTCGTGCTCGACTACCTGAGCGGGGGGAACACGGACGAGGAGCGCGCCGAGGTGCGGGCGCGGGCCGAGCGGATCGCGGCGCTGAACGAGCCGTGGCTGAGTTACTTCGAACCCGAGGAGATCGAGAACCTGCTGCGCTCAGTGGGTTTCGAGACGGTCGAGCTGCGGTCGCTGTCGGGATTGTTCGAGGAGTACCTCGGCGAACCGCTGGCCGATCTGCCGCCGGGGAGGGGCCGCGCGCCGCTGCTGCACGCGGTTCGCGGGCCGGTCGGGGACTGAAGATTGCCTGAAACTCCGTGCCGGGCCCGCTGAGCGGGCGCGCGGGCGCTCGATACTCGGGGACATGGGCAAGTCTGCGGAGTGGATGCGTACCGCGCGGGTGCTGCGCCGGACCGGGTTCGGGGCGACCGGGTCCGAGATCGACGCGGTCCCGGATGTGGCGGGCTACCTGCGCGCCGCGCTGACCGCCGACCCCGAGGCCGATCCGGGCGCGCGGGCCACCCCCGTGCCGGAGCTGGTTCCGCCCGCCCCGCTCGGCAAGGGCGCGACGGCCGAGGCCCGCAAGCAGTACCAGGCGCAGATCACCGGTCAGCTGGACACGCTGACCTGGTGGTGGCTGCGGCGCATGGCGGCCGTCCGGGTCCCGGTCCGGGAGAAGCTGACCCTGCTGTGGCACAACCACTTCGCCACCTCGGCCACCAAGGTGCGCAATGCCGCCGAGATGGCCACGCAGAACCGGACGCTGCGGGCCGGCGGCGCGGGTGACTTCGCCGCGCTCGCCTACGCCATGCTCACCGATCCGGCCATGCTGCGCTGGCTGGACGGTGTCGCGAATACCGCGAAGGCGCCCAACGAGAACCTGTCCCGCGAGTTCATGGAGCTCTTCGCGCTCGGCCACGGCAATGGGTACACCGAGACCGATGTCCGCGAGGGCGCCCGGGCCCTGACCGGCTGGACCATCACCGGTGGTGCGGCCACCTTCGACGTCGAACGCCACGACCGGGGCTCGAAAACCGTGCTGGGCGTGACGGGTTCACTGGACGCCCGGTCGTTCTGCGATGCCGTGCTCGCCCGCCCGGAGTCACCGCGCTTCGTGGCCGGGCGACTGTGGCAGCAGCTGGCCTCCGACGATCCGCCCTCCGATGCCGCCCTGAACCGCCTCACCGCCGCCTACGGTCCCGGCCGGGACCTGTCCGCCCTGGTGACCGCGGTCTGCACCGATCCCGAATTCACCACTGCCCGCGACACCGTCGTCCACGGGCCGGTGGAATGGCTGATCGCCGCCGTGCGGGCCTTCCAGATCCCGCTGACCGCGGACGCCGATGCCCGCGCCCTCGCCGGGACGCTGCGCAAACTCGGCCAGCTGCCCTTCTATCCGCCCACCGTCGGCGGCTGGCCGCGCGGGCAGGGCTGGATGTCGAGTGCCGCCGCGCAGCTACGGCTCACGGCGGCACTGGATCTGATGAAGCAGGCCGACCTGTCGCCGATCACGCGGGCGGGCCGGGGCGACCGCCTGGACGCCACCGCCTACCTGCTCGGCGTCGGTTCCTGGTCCGAGCGCAGCGCCGCCGTGCTCGCGCCCGCCGTCGATCAGCCGCCCCGGCTGGCCGCGCTCGCCATCAATACGCCCGAATACCTCACCAGCTGAAAGCCACACCGCCATGCCACAATTCAGTCGCAGACAGTTCCTGGTCGGCACCGGCGTGCTGAGCGCGCTCGGCGTGGCCGGCGCCTCCGTGATCACCTGGGACGAGCTGCAGCAGCGCGCCGTCACCACCCCACTGGCCGCCGGTTCCGGAATTCTGGTGGTGCTCACCCTCTACGGCGGCAATGACGGCATCAGCACCGTGATTCCCTACGCGGACAACGCCTATCACGACGCGCGCCCCGAGCTGTCCTACCGTCCCGAGGAAGTCCTGCACCTGGATGACCAACTGGGCTTCAACCCGGCCTTGAAGGGCCTGTCCGGCCTGTGGCGCGACCGCACCCTCGCCATTGTGCGCGGGGTCGGTTATCCCGAACCCGACCACAGCCACTTCCGTTCCATGGACATCTGGCAGACGGCCTCACCCGACGAGCCGGTACAGACCGGATGGATCGGCCGCTGGCTGGACGCGACCGGTGACGATCCGGTCCGCGCGGTCAATATCGGGCCCGTCCTGCCCCAGCTCGCCCTGGGGGCGAAACACACTGCGGCAGCGCTGGATCCAGCGTCCGCGCCGCTGTCCGACGACCTGGCGGCGGTCCTGTCCGGCCTGGCCGCCGCCGACGCCTCCGACAGCCCGGCGCGGGCCCGGGTCTGCACCGGCTACCAGGCCGAACAGACTGTCCGGCAGACTTTTTCGTCCCTGAAGTCGCCCGGGAAGACGGCCGCGAACCCCCTGACCGCGCAGCTGGACCTGGTCGCCCAGTGCGTCAAGGCCGGTGTCCCCACCCGGGTCTACTCGGTCAGCCTGGGCGGCTTCGACACCCACGCCGACGAACGGCACACCCAGGAGCAATTGCTGGGCCGCCTGGACGAGGCGGTCACCGCCTTCCTGAAGGACCTCTCCACGCATCCGCGCGGCCGCGATGTGGTGCTGATGGCCTACAGCGAATTCGGCCGCCGGGTGGCCGCCAATGCTTCGCAGGGCACCGATCACGGCACCGCGGGACCCGTCTTCCTGGCCGGGGCGTCGGTGGCGGGCGGCTTCCACGGCGACGAGCCCAGCCTCACCGACCTCGACAATGGCGACCTGAAGGTGACCGTCGACTTCCGCGACGTCTATCACGAACTGCTGCACCGGGTCCTCGCCACCGACCCCACCCCGGTGGTCGGTTCCGGTCGCCGTGACCTCGGCCTGCTCTCCGCCTGACCGCGGCGTGCCCGGAATGTCGGCCCCGCCACACCCGTACGTGTTGCCGACCGGCCCGGAACGCGGTATTCAGTTCGCTCGTGTGGGAAGGCGAATCGAGGCTGAGAGTAGGAACCGGTGCGCGCCGATGTTTCTGCGGTGGGCCGGGCGAAAAACACGCATGGCCGCCGCCACCCACGGATCCGACTGCTGCCCCAGCTGCTGGCCGCGGCGGCGGAGGGTAATCCGTCCGGGATCGCACTGCGCGCGGGCGCGCAGTCGCTGACATATGCCGAGCTCGACGAGCGATCCACCCGCCTGGCGCGGGTGCTGGTGGCTCGGGGGCTGGGTCCGGGCGACCGGGTGGTGCTGGCGCTGCCGCGTTCACCCGAGGCGGTGGTCGCGGTCTGGGCGGTGGCCAAATCGGGCGCGGCCTTCGTGCCGGTCGACCCCGGCTATCCGCCGGATCGGGTGGCGCACATGCTCGCCGACGCGGGCGCGCGTTGCGGGCTCACCCTGGCCGCACTCCGCGACCGGCTCGGCGCTGCCCTCGACTGGCTCGAACTCGACGCGCCCGACTGCGCCACGCTCGTGGCCGACGCCTCGGCGGAATCCCTGCACTTCACCGAACGCACCCGCCGCCTGCACGGCGGGGACATCGCGTATGTCATCTACACCTCCGGCTCGACCGGGGCCCCGAAAGGCGTGGCCGTCACGCATTCCGGCCTCGCCGGGCTCTGTGCCGAGCAGTCCCGCCGCTTCGCCGTCACCGCCGAGTCCCGTACCCTGCACTTCGCCTCCCCGAGCTTCGACGCCGCCGTGCTCGAACTGCTGCTGGCCGTCGGAGCCGGCGCGACCATGGTGCTCGCGCCCGCGGACTGCTATGGCGGTGGCGAACTAGCGGACCTGCTGCGCGCCGAGCGGGTGACGCACGCCTTCCTGACCCCGGCCGCTCTGGCCGGACTGGCGGCGAGCGGGCTGCCCGACCTGGCGGTGGTGGTCGCGGGCGGCGAGGAGTGCCCGCCTGATCTGGTCGCACGCTGGTCGCCGGGACGGTCCCTCTTCAATCTCTACGGCCCGACCGAAACCACCGTCGCCGCGACCATCAGCGCCGCGCTGACCAGCGCGGACACCGTCGATATCGGTGGACCGATCGCCGGGGTGACCGCGCTCGTCCTGGACGCCCGGCTCCGGCCGGTGCCGACGGCGGTGGCCGGTGAGCTGTACCTGGCCGGGCCGGGCCTGGCACGCGGGTATCACGAGCGTCCCGGGCTGACCGCCACCCGCTTCGTGGCGCACCCGGATGGCAAGGGGGAGCGCCTCTATCGCACCGGTGATGTGGTGCGCTGGATCAGCGGCCGGGGCGGCGTCCCGGCGCTGCAATATCTGGGCCGCAACGATTCGCAGGTGCAGCTCCGGGGCATCCGGGTGGAGCTCGATGAGATCGACGCCGTCCTGTCCGCACATGAATCCGTGGCCTTCGCAATCACTCTCGTGCGCCGCCTGCGCAGCGGGGCCGATGGTGTGGTGTCGTACGTGGTGCCCGCATCGGACGCGATCGTGGATACCGCGAGCCTGGCCGAGTATGCGCGGCAACAGCTTCCACGTCATGCCGTCCCGGCGGCCCTCACCGTGATCAACGCCGTTCCGCTGACTCCGTCCGGCAAGCTGGATCGGGCCGCCCTGCCCGAGCCCACCGTCGCCGTGCGTTCGTACCGGCCGTCGTCGACCGCCACCGAGCGTGCCGTGGCCGCCGCCTTCACGGAACTGCTCGGAGTGGGCCGGATCGGCGCGGCCGACGATTTCTTCGAGCTCGGCGGAAACTCCCTGCTCGCCATCCGATTGGCCGGACGCCTGGGTGCGGATCGGGGCACCCGGGTGCCCGTGCAGTTGATCTTCGAGCATTCGACGGTGGCCGAGCTGGCAGCGGTCGTCGACGGGCTCGACGCCGGCGACCGGCCACCGCTGACGGCGCGGTCGCACCGCGCGACCCGGGTGCCGCTGTCGCCGGCACAGCAGCGCCTGTGGTTCCTGGCGCGCCTGGACCCGGGATCGGCGACCTACAACATCCCGTTCGCACTGCGCCTGTCCGGCGAACTCGACACGGCGGCTCTGGAACTCGCCGTGCGTGATCTGCTCGACCGGCACGAGGCGCTGCGGACGAGCTATCCCGAGCATCACGGCACCGGCCATCAGGACATCCGGTCCGCCGCCGCGGTCCAGTGGGATCTGGCGCCGGTCGACATCGCCGAGTTCGAGGTGAGGCCGCGGCTGACCGCATTGGCGGCCACGGGATTCGACGTCACCGCCGAGGTTCCGGTGCGGGTGCGGCTGTTCCGGATCGCCGACCACGAGCATGTGCTGGCCGTCGTGATCCACCACCTGTCCGCGGACGGCTTCTCGATGGTCCCGTTGACCCGCGACCTCATGACCGCCTACACCGCCCGCACCCGCGGCACGGCCCCCGACTGGCCGCCACTGCGTGTGCAGTACGCGGACTACGCGATCTGGCAGCGCGAATTGCTGGGCGCGGCATCGGATCCCGGCTCACTGCTGGCCACTCGACTGCGGTACTGGCGCGAGGCGCTGGCGGGCCTGCCCCCACTGCTGGACCTGCCCACCGATCGCCCGCGCCCGCCGGTCGCGTCGCATCGCGGTGCGGCCCGGCACTTCCGGGTGGACGCCACCCTGCACCGGGCGCTGGAGGAACTGGCCCGTGCCCGCGGCGTCTCGGTGTTCATGCTGCTACATGCGGCGCTGGCGGTCGTGCTGGCCCGGCTGGCCGGGACCACGGATGTGGCGGTGGGCGCGCCGGTCGCGGGCCGCGGCGAACCCGAACTCGACGATGTGGTCGGCATGTTCGTCAATACCCTGGTCCTGCGCACCCGCATCGACCCGGCGGAGAGCTTCGCCCGCCTGCTCGACCGGGTGCGCGCCATCGACCTGACCGCCCTCGCCCATGCCGAACTGCCCTTCGAACGGCTGGTGGCCGACCTGGACCCGCCGCGCAGCCGGGCGTATCACCCGCTGTTCCAGGTGGCTCTGTCCTTCCAGGAATTCGGCGCTCAGGTGCTGCGGCTGCCCGGTCTGACGGTCACCGCGGCCGATCTCGGTGAGACCTTCTCACCCGTCGATCTGCAATTGACCGTCGTCCCGCAGCGCGACGCCGAAGGTGCTGCGGGACTGAACTGTTCGTGGCGGTACGCCGTCGATCTGTTCGACGATCCGACCATCGCCCGGCTCGGCGCGCGGCTGACCGCGCTGCTCGCTGCGGTCACCGCCGACCCGGAGCGGGCGGTCGGGGACCTGCCGCTCACCGAGGCTGCCGAACTCGCGACCTTCGTGACGGCCGGGCCGAATCACGCGGTGCCACACAGGTTCATGTTCGACGCGTTCACGGACCAGGCCCACCGAACACCCGACGCGATTGCGGTGACCGGAGAAGGTGCCGCACTGACCTACGGTGAGCTCGCCGAGCGATCGAATCGCCTGGCACGCACGCTGATCGGGCTGGGCGTCGGCCCTGGTGCCAGGGTCTGCGCCACGCTGGATCCCGGCCCCGATCTGGTGGTATGCCTCTACGCCGTCGTGCAGGCCGGTGGCGCGTTCATGCCGATCGACCCGGGCCAGCCCGCCGACCGGATCGAGGCCATGCTGGCCGCGGCCGCGCCGGTGTGCACGGTGACGGCCGATCTGCTGAATTCCGCTGAGCTGTCCGGGTTCTCCGCCGATCCGGTGACCGACGCCGATCGGTTGCGGCCGCTGCGCGATCAGGACCTCGCCTATGTGATCTTCACATCCGGGTCCACCGGCCGCCCCAAGGCCGTCGGCGTCCCACATGCCGCCCTCACCGGCTACATAGCGTTCTTCACCGCCGAATACCAGCTGACCGAACGCGATACCTATCTCCAGTTGGTGCCCGCTACTTTCGACGCCTCGCTGATCGGTGCCACGGTCCCGCTTGCCGTGGGTGCGCACCTGGTGATCCCGTCGGGTCCGGGCCGCACCGATCCCGGGCACCTGGCCGATCTCATGGCCCGCCACCGGGTGTCGGCCTTCCTCGCCGTGCCGTCTCTGCTGCGCGCGCTGCTGGACCATGCTCCGGCGGGAGCCTTCGGGGCACTGCGTGTGGTGTGGGCCGGTGGTGAAGCCCTGCCCGCCGAGCTGATCGCGCGGTTCACCGCCGCCGGCCCGGCCCGGCTGCACAACCTGTACGGGCCCACCGAGGCCACCATCTCCGTGACCGGCGCCGAGGTCACGCACGTGGGCGACGCACCGGTGTCCATCGGTGCGCCGCACTGGAATTCGCGCGCCTACGTCCTCGATTCCCGGCTGCACCCCGTGCCCGTGGGCACGCCCGGGGAGCTGTACGTCGCGGGTGCTCAACTCGCCCGCGGTTACCTCGGACAGGCGGGCGCCACGGCGGATCACTTCGTAGCCGATCCCTTCACCACTACGGGGGAGCGCATGTACCGGACCGGCGACCTGGTCCGGCGTACCCATCGCGGTGGCCTGGAATACCTGGGCCGCACGGACTTCCAGCTCACGCTGCGCGGCCTGCGCATCGAACCCGGTGAGGTGGAGGCCGCACTGCGCGCGCACCCCGCCGTCGCCGAGGCCGTCGTGGCGATCCGCCGGGGCCGGCTGGTGGGATATCTGCGCACCGGCGAGGCCGGCGCGGACCTCTCCGACGTGCTCGCGACGGCCCGAAAGCGGCTGCCCGGCTATATGATTCCGGCCCAGCTGACCGTGATCCAAGCCTTCCCCCTCGGACCGACGGGCAAACTGGACCGGTCCGCGCTACCCGATCCCGAACTCCCGGTGCGGGAATACCGTGCCCCGGAGACACCCGAAGAACTGGTCATTGCGCAGGTGCTCAGTGCGGAACTGGGCATCGATCGGGTCGGCCGCGAGGACGACTTCTTCGTGCTCGGCGGAAACTCACTGTCCGCCATCCGGGTTCGCGCCGCCCTGGCCGACCGGCTCGGCCTTCCCGTGCCGCTCACTCACCTCTTCGCCCATCCACAGGTGCGGGAACTCGCCGCCGCGCTGCGGCCGGATTCGGCCCCGACCGGCGCAGAACCCGACCCCTCGGCCGACACGGCCCTGGCCCCGGAAATCACCGCCGCGGGCCTCCCCGCGCCGCGCCCCGGCGAGCCCGCCGCCATTCTGCTCACCGGTGCGACAGGATTCCTCGGCGTCTTCCTGCTGCGGGAGCTGCTCGACCGAACCTCCGCCACCATCCACTGCCTGACACGCGCCCGCGATGCCTCCGCCGCCCGCGACCGGATCTCCGCGAACGCCACCCGCTTCGGCATCGACATCTCCGCCGACATCCATCGAATCGCCGCTGTCCCCGGCGATCTCACCCGACCCTTGCTCGGCCTGACCCCGGCGGAATTCACCGAACTGACCCTGCGGATCGACGTGATCTACCACAACGCCGCCCTCGTCAACCACCTCGAGCCGTATGCCCGTATGCGCGACGCCAACGTCGGCGGCACGGTGGAGGTCCTGCGACTGGCCACCACGGGTCGCTGCAAGCCGGTCCACTACATCTCGACCGTCTCGGTCGCCGACGTCGCGCTCCCGCACGGTCTGCCGGGCTACGTCGCTACGAAATGGGTTGCCGAACACCTCGTCCGGACCGCCGCCGAGCGCGGCCTGACCGCTCGCGTCTACCGCCCCGGCCTGATCACCGGCGATTCCCACACCGGCGCCGCCGGCACCGACGACGCCTGGTGGACCATGCTGCGCGCCATGCTGGTCCTCGGCCTCGCACCCGAGCTGCCGGACGCCGAGGTCGCCATGTTGCCCGTCGACCAGGCGGCCGCGGCCATCGTGGCCGCGGCATCCGAGCCCTCGGGGCCCGGCACTGTCGGCTTGCTGCCGGGAAGGACTTTGTCCCTCAAATCCATTCGCGACGAACTCCTGGGCCGGGGCTATCGAATCGACCTCGTCGACCCGGCCGAATTCACGACCGCGCTGCTGACCGCGGCCGAACAACCCGGAGCCGATGACCTGCTGGTGCGGGCGGCCGCACTCACCGTCAACTATTCGACCGAGATCACCGGGGCCCCGAGCGATCCGGACTCCGCCTGTCCCGGCGCCGACCAGGTGACCCTGAAGCGCTACCTCGACTACTACGTCGCCACCGGCTTCCTCCCACCGCCGCCGCTGTGACCCGGATCGCGCGCCCGGAATCAATGCCCGTCGCCTGCGTTGGCACTGACCATGACTGCGGCACTGCGGGCGATCCGCTTCTCCATCCTGGACCGCTCCCGGGTGCGCCTGGACCAGCCGCACCCGGAGGCCCTGCGCGAGACCGTCGAGTTCGCCCGGCTCGCCGAGGAGTGGGGCTACTACCGCTTCTGGGTCTCCGAACACCACAGCGTGCCCGGCGTGGCCGGGTCCGCGCCGACGGTCCTGGCCGCCGCCATTGCCGCGGCCACCTCCCGCATCCGCGTCGGCACGGGCGGCGTGATGCTGCCCAATCATCAGCCGCTGATCGTCGCCGAACAGTTCGGTGTCCTGGAATCGCTGTATCCCGGCCGCATCGATATGGGCCTGGGCCGCTCGGTCGGCTTCACCGGCGGCGTGCGCCGCGCCCTCGGCCACGACCGGCGCGACGCCGAGGACTTCGACGCCCAATTGTCCGAGCTGCTGGCCTATTTCGCGGGTGGCCGCCAGGGGGTGCACGCCTGGCCCGCGGAGGGCCTGCGGGTGCCCGCCTTCCTGCTCGCCACCGGTTCCGGGGCCGAGCGTGCCGCTCGCTTCGGCCTGCCCCTGGTCATTGCGCCCGTGTCCGGTGTGGACGCCATGGTGGAGGCGATCGAGCGGTATCGCACCGGCTTCCGACCGGGCCCCGGCGGCGACGAACCGTATGTCGTCCTCTCCGGCTCGGTCGTCATCGCCGACACCACCGAGCAGGCCCACCGCCTGCTCCTGCCCGAGGCCTGGTCGGCGGCCTGGTCCCGCACCCGCGGCGAATTCCCGCCCCTGAGCCCGCCCGAGCTCATCGAGCGCGAACCCATGACCGATCGCCAGCGCGAGCTGTTCGAGGCAGCCCTGCGCGGCCACATCCACGGCACCGAATCCGAGGTCCTCGCCGACCTCGACCGCCTGGTGCGCCGCACCGGGGCCGACGAATTCCTGGTCCACACCAGCACTTACGACCGCACCGCCCGCTTGGAGTCGCACCGCCGGCTCGCGAACGCGGTAGGACTGCGCGCCGACGCGGAAGGTCGGCGCGCCTCAGTGTGAGCCGTGCCAGACGCCGTCATGCGCGCGGTGGGTGGACAGGTAGGCCGTGCCGGTGAGCAGCGTGTCGTAGAAATCCAGGTCGATGTGCTGGGCCTGGAGGTAGTTCATGATCCAGACCGTGGGCACCGTGCCCGGGAACTTCCCGAAGGTCTCGTCGATGTAAGTCGCTTGGAGAGCGACGAATTCGCGGAAGCGGCGGTCCCACGGCGCGGCGGCGCCGCGAACGCCCGGGGTGTCGGCGAAGGGCCCCGGCGTGGCCGGGTGGTACGGCCCGCCCGGCCCGAACTTGCGCTCGGCCAGCGCCTCGACCGCGGCGGCCATGGACTCGTGGTGCGGACGGCAGAACGCCTCGAACACCCCGGGCAGCCCGGTGGGATTGGGGAACGGCCACTCCGGATCGGCGTCATAGCGGAACCCCAGGCCCGGGACTTCCGGATCGCCGGACGCCCCCAGCACGGTGAGCCGGTCGATGCCGTCGAAGGTCCACCCGCCCAGGCCCATGGCACCGAGCAGCAGATGGCCGTTCACCACCGCCGCCATGAGCTCCGCGGTGGCCTCGGTCAGCGAGTACTGCTCGATGAAGCTGAGCGGGATCGGATCGGTGAAACGCAAACGGTCCCGGTACTTTTCGACGCCCGGGATCTCGCGCTTGTTGATGTCGTCGTACAGCGCGAACCCGTTCTGGACGAAGAACCCGATATTGGCCAGCAGCTGCTGTGCCACATCCGCGACCGGAATCACCAGCAGCGAGCCGGGGTGATTGGCGATCCAGGTGTTGTGGCCCTCCAGGTACGGCTCCTGGCGCGGAATGTGAATGCGCTTGTCCGACAACCGGATCACCCGCGCCAGCAGCGCGTTCAGCTGGTCCTCGGCCGCACCTTCGCCCTCGGCGTAGGTCGCCGTCGGTGGGGCGTCGCGGGTCGGCAGGAAGTAGGTCCCGGAGTCGTCGGTGAAGAAGAACTCGCTGGTGTGGAATCCGGCCGCCGAGGCAAAAGTGCGTCCCGTCGCCGACCCGCTGTAGTTCGGCCACGCGGGCGCGTATCCGGGATGGTGGCTGATCCCGAAATGCCAGCCGGTCCAGCCCGCGACGGTATTGAGCACCACCGCCCGCTCCAGCTCGCTCAGGGCGCGTGGGGCGTGCTTGCTGGTGAACGCCAGCGGGCCCGCCGGGATACTCCCGCCCAGCGGAAATCGCCGGGAGCGCCGCCCGTAGATGGCATCCAGCAGCGGGAACCGCGCCAGTTCACGCAGCGCGTCCCGTTCGCCATCCCCAAGAGTCAAGGGCGGCAATCCCATAGAGCTCGTATCCGGCATGGTTCTCCTAAGGTGAACGGAAGGTGAACGGAACTTGACCAAAAGGTCGATGGTGGGCCATAATTGCCGCTCTGTGCCTCGCAACCCGCGAGGTTTGTGCAATCGGTATTACGCCGGCGCAACTCCGGAAGGAGGGCTGTCATGGCTTTCATCAACTTCTCTCGTAACCCGCTGACCGTGCTCTCGGTCCTCGCAGAGCGTTCCCGCTCGGCGCTGACCGCTCAGGAGCGGGCCAATCTGCGGTCCACGCGTGCCCGCGCCGCGATCTTCAGCGCCGCGCTGGGCGCCCACAGCACCCGCTGAGCCCGGGCTGCGCAAGGCCACCGGGCCGACGCCCGCTGTCTCGAAACATTCGGGGCGGCGGGCGTTTTCGTTATTCGGCCGGCCGCCAGCGGAGCTCGCAGCCAGGCCGGTGGTCTGGTTCGCGCGCTCCCTGGCGTGCCACCTGTCGACTCCCAATCGACCGTCATAGCCGAAAAGTATCAGGTCGGGATCGGGAATTTGTGACCGGTCTCACGCTTGAAACCGACGTAACGTCAGGTTTTAGCGTGGGTAGAGCACACCGAAAGGGAGGCGCGATGGGTGAGCGGACCTGGCGGGTCGGGGAATTGGCCCGGGAGACCGGGGTGACCGTACGGACGCTGCATCACTACGACCGGCTCGGGCTGGTGACGGCGTCCTCGCGCACCGGTGGCGGGCATCGCTGCTACGGCGAGGCGGACGTGCGGCGGCTGCATCGCGTGATCGCGTTGCGGGACTTCGGGTTCACGCTCGAGGAGATCGCGGGCGTGGTCGCCGACGCTCCGGATCAGGACCCCCGGGACCTGGTCCGCCAGCAGCTCGAGGTGCTCGACCGCCGGATCGCACAGGCCCTGCGCCTGCGCGCCCGCCTGCTCGGTGTGCGCGACGGCCTCGACCGCATGGCCGAGCCGTCGGCACTGGAGTTCCTGCGATTGATCGAGGAGATGGTGGCCATGAATCAGCCCATGACACTGGAGGAATTCACCCGGCTCGCCCAGCAGCGCGAGGCCCGCATGCGGGAGCTCACCGAGGAACAGCGCGCCGAGTTGTTCCAGCGCCGCGAGGCCGCCTTCGCCGCAGTGAGCGCCGAGGATGTCGAGCGCATGCAGGAGGAGCGGCGACGCTACCTGCCGCCCGGCTTCGAACCCGGTGGCGCGCAGGGGTAGTCGCGTCGGCGAGTGTGGCCCCGGTGTCCGGCCGGGGCCACGCTTTCCGCGAACTCGGGACCCGATCGATCCGCGACAGCCTCGATCGAGCCCTCGGCAAGGTGCTGCAATCCGAACTCGGCGCGTACCTGGAGACGGCTGCCCGCCGCCGTGCACAGGACTGAACCGCGCTGTGCCCCGGTGATCAGCGGAGGGCGGCGCGGGCCCCGGCGGCCTCGAGCCTGATCCGGGCCGCCTCGGCGGCATCCTTGTCGACCTTCTCCAGGACCGCCTTGGGGGCCGCCTCGACCAGGTCCTTGGCCTCCTTGAGGCCGAGGCCGGGAATGATCTCCCGCATGGCCTTGATGACCTGAATCTTCTTGTCCCCGAAGGATTCCAGGATGAGATCGAACTCGCTCTGCTCGTCCGCGGCCTCGGCCGGCGGCGCGTCCGCCACGGCCTGGACGGCCACGGGCGGCGCGGCGGTGACACCGAACTCCTCCTCGAACGCCTTCAGGAACTCCGAAAGCTCCAGCAGCGTCATACCTTTGAAAACGTCGAGCAACTCGACAATGGTCATCTTGGCCATGATGTACCCCTTGCAACGCTGACCAGGCGATACGAACAAGTCTAAGCGGGCGGGGCCGCCAAGGTCATCAGATATTCGCGTTCCCCGCGTGTCAGCGGGCGTGGCGCGCCGCCGTCGATGGCGACCAGCGTGGAAGTGGCGGAGAGATACAGGTATTCGGCGTCGCGGACCTCGTGGGCCAGGGTGAACGAGGTGGTGCCGATGCGTTCCACGACCGAGGTCACGGTGACCGGCGCGGCCCGGAAGAGCAGCGGCATGCGATAGGCCAGGCGCTGGCCCGCGACCACCACCCGCCACGGGGCGCCGCCGGATTCGTGGCTAGCCGGCAGAGATTCGTGGCTACCCGGCAGGGATTCGTGGCTACCCGCGAGAGACTCGTAGCGGCCCAGCAGATCCGAGCGGGCCTCATCCAGGTACTGGGCGAACACCACATTGTTGAGGTGCTGCTGCGCGTCGATGTCGGTGCGGCGCAGCTGGATGTCGTAGGTGTGCATCAGGCTCCCAGATCCTTCAGCAGGTGGCACTGATCCTCGGGCAGTGGGCGCGACCTCTGGGTGGCCGGGTCGAAGGCGACCATGGTGCACACGGCCGTGGAGTACACCACGTCCTCGTCCCGGATCTCCTGCTGCAGCGCGAACGACGAGGTGCCGATCTTGGTCACCCAGGTCTCCACCCGCACCGGTTCCTGGCGGTAGCGCAGCGGCGTCAGGTAGTCGATGTCCATCTGCGCGACCACATTGGCGCCGCCGAAACCCCGCGTCCAGAACAGGTCGATCCGGGATTCCTCCAGGTAGCGCAGGTGCGCCGCATTGTGCACATGCCCGTCGGCGTCCATGTCGGACCACCGCAGGGGGCACAGGAAAAGGTGTCGGGCCACCCCGCATTCATATCAAGCGTGCCGAGGTGATTCAGCTCATGCCAATTCGGGGCGGCAACCTCCGGGCCAGTGCCGGATGGCCGAATCTGCCAGAGTCGTGTCATTGACGCCATTGGGGCGGAGACCGCAGGCTGAAGGCATGCGGGTGGTGCTGATCGTGGTCTTCGACGGGTTCCAGCTGACCGATCTCGCCGGGCCCGCCGACGTGTTCACCGGGGCGGCCGCGCTCGGCGCGACTCCGGGCTACCGGGTCGAACTGGCCGCCGCGCAGGCCGGTCCGGTGCGTTCCTCGTGCGGCATCGAGGTGACCGCGGCGCACGGGCTCGGCACCTGGGACGGACCGCTCGACACGCTGCTCGTGGTGGGCGGGCTGACCGTATGGGCCGCGGCCGGGGACGCCGAGCTGGTGACCGGCATCCGGCGGCTGGCCGCCGGCTCGGATCGGGTGGGCTCGGTGTGCTCGGGCACCTTCCTGCTGGCCCGGGCCGGACTGCTGGACGGTCGCCGCGCCACCACGCACTGGGCGGGCGGCGAGCTGCTGGCCGAGCAGTTCCCGGCCATCACCACCGAACCCGACCGCATCTATGTGCGCGATGGGCCGATGTGGACCTCGGCCGGGGTGACCGCGGGCATCGACCTGGCGCTGGCCATCGTGGCCGCCGACCACGGGCCGGACCTGGCGCGCGAGGTGGCGCGCTGGATGGTGGTGTACCTGCACCGGCCGGGCGGGCAGAGCCAGTTCAGCGCGCCGCTCGCGGCCAACCCGCCCAAGCGGAATTCGCTGCGGGCGCTCCAGGTCTGGATGGAGGAGAATCCGGAGGCGGATCTCTCGCTGCCCGCGCTGGCCGGGCGGGTCGGCATGAGCATCCGGCATTTCTCCCGAGTCTTCGCGGGCGAGACCGGGACCACCCCCGCCCGCTATGTCGAGCAGGTCCGCGTGGCCGCGGCCCGGCGCCTGCTGGAGACCACCGACCAGCCCATGGACCGGATCGCCGCCGCCGTCGGGCTCGGGAGCCCCGAGACCCTGTACCGAATCTTCCACCGCCAGCTGGGCATACCGCCGGGCGAGTACCGCGCCCGGTTCACCACATTCTGAAAGGGGGAGTGTCCCATGACATTCCAGATCGCCATTGTGCTCTACCCGGGTATGACCGTGCTGGACGCGATCGGGCCGTACGAGGTGCTGCGGATGATTCCGGACAGCGAATTGCGGTTCGTCTCCAACGAAGTCGGACCCATCGTCTCCGACAGCGGAGTGCTGGCGCTGGGCGCGACCCACACCTTCGCCGAGACGCCCGCACCGGATCTGGTGCTGGTCGGCGGATCCGAGGCCGCGACCACCGAGGCCATGGCCAATCGCGAGCTCATCGAGTGGCTGCGGGCCGTGCACCCGAACACACAGTGGACCACCTCGGTCTGTTCCGGTGCGCTGATCCTGGCCGCCGCGGACATCCTGCGTGGTCATCCCGCCACCACGCACTGGGCCGCCCAGCCCGCGCTGGCCGCGTTCGGGGCCGAGTCGCGCCCGCACGACCGGATCGTGCACAGCGGCAAGATCGTCACCGCCGCCGGGGTTTCCGCCGGAATCGACCTCGGGCTGTGGCTGGTCGGCCGGATCGCGGGGGAGCAGGTCGCGCAGATGACTCAGCTCTGCATCGAATACGACCCGCACCCGCCGTTCGACACCGGTCACCCGGACAAGGCGCCCGCCGAGATCATGCGCAAGGCGCGCCTGGAGATGACCAAACGCGCCGCCACGCCCCGCCTTCCGGTCGATCTGGCCACCACCTTCTGGCGACTGACCCTCAACCGCATGCGGGAACGCGCCGCCGCCAAGCGCTGACTTCCCCTACCGCCGGAAGGGTGACCGAAATGCTCGGCGACCACTGCGCGACGACCGGACTCGAAATTCCCCGGCGACGAGCGATGACTTTTCGTCGGCGCGGCAGTCTATATACGTGAACTGACGTTCGAATTATCCGTCGAGTCAAAAGAGTTGATCTTTCATGACCGTATTCGCCATCTATGGGGCCACCGGTCACACCGGTCGCCTGGTCGCCGCTGATCTCACCGCACGGGGAAAAGAGGTGGTGGTGTCCGGGCGGGATCCGGATGCTCTGGCTGCCCTTGGTTATTCGCGGGTGATGCCCGCCGCGCTGGATGATCCGGCGGCACTGCGGGCGCTGGCCGAGGCCGCCGACGTGATCATCCACTGCGCGGGGCCCTTCGCCACCACCGGACTGCCGGTCGCCACCGCCGCCGTCGAGGGCGGTTGCCACTATGTCGATCACGCGGTGGAGGTACACCACGTCGAGCGGCTGTTCGACAGCTTCACCGAACCCGCGCAGCGCGCCGGTATCACCATGCTGCCGAGCGTGAGTTTCTATGGGGGACTGGGTGATCTACTGGCCGGTGCGGTCGCACGCGGGATCCCCGACATCGACCGGATCACGGTGGCCTACCACGTCACCAACTGGATGATGACCCACGGCGCGGTGGAGACCGCGCGGCTGCTGTTCGCCGACACCGATCGCATCGGCTACGAGGACGGCGAGCAGCGGTACGGATTCGTGGAACCGCGACAGGCGATCTTCGCGTTCCCGCCGCCGGTCGGGCCGCGGCCCATGATCGCGCCGGTGCCGTTCCCGGAAGCGGTCACGGTGCCCCGGCACACCCGCACCAGAGCGGTGGAGGCGCAGCTGACCTCGCGCACCTTCGAGGAGGAGCAGGCCTTCGCCAGTGAGCAGGTGGACGCGGCCGCTCGCGCGGCGAGCGAATTCATGATCGCCGCACAGGTTCTCGCGCCCGGCGGCTCCGCGGCCGGGACGCTGACCGGCCGGGACCTGTGGTCGGCGGCCGCGCTGGCTTCGGTGGAAGCCGCGGTGCGGCTCACCGACGGCGGCGCCAAGAGCGGAGTCGCCAGTCCCGGTGAGGCTTTCGACGCCGTGGACTTCCTGACCGGCCTCGCCGCGCGCGGGGCCTTCGAACTGCGGTTGCCGGCGACGGCGTGAGGAGCAGAGCAATGGAACCGATTCTCGTCACCGGCGCGGCCGGCGGAAGCCAGGGCGGTACCGGGAGGCTGGTCGCCGAAACCCTGATGCGCGCGGGCCTGCCGGTGCGTGCCTTCGTGCACAGCGATGACGGCCGGGCGGCCGAGCTGAAGGATCTCGGCGCGGAGGTCGTCGTCGGCGATCTGCGCGAGATCACCGCCGTGACACCCGCCCTGCAGGGTGTGCGCCGGGCTTATTTCACCTATCCGGTGACCGCCGGAATGCTCGACGCCACCGCGGTTCTCGCGGCCGTCGGCCGTCAGGCTGGGCTGCAGCGCGTGGTCGCGACGTCACAGCTCGGCTCCGATCCGCAGGCGGGCACCCCGCACATGCGGCGGCACTGGGTGGCGGAACAGGTGCTCGACACCGCCGGCATCGGCGCGGTGCACCTGCGCGCGGCGGTGTTCTACGAGAACCTGCGGGTGGCCATCGGCGACCGGGGGGAGTTGGCGCTGCCGCTCGGCTCGCCCGACACCGTGCTGCCGCTCATCGCGGGCGCGGATGTGGCCGGGGTCGGTGCGGGCGTGCTGCGCACCGAGGGCCCGGTGGATCCGGTGCTGTGGCTGGCGGGCGAGATCATGACCGTCGGCGAGGCCGCCGAATTGTTCGGCGTCCCCTACCGGAACGTCGATCCGGCGGAGTGGTCGGAGTGGGCCATGACCGTCTACCGCGACGCGGTGGCCGTCGAGCACCTGACCCACCTGTGGACCATGTTCGCCGCCATCGGATCCGGTCACGAGCTCTTCCGCGTGACCGAATCCATCGAGCGGTTCACCGGCCACCCGCCGATCACCCTGCGCGAGTTCGTCACTTCGGCGTGAGGAAGTCCTCCAGGAAGTTGCCCAGGCGCTCGGCGCGCGTGGCGATGCTGCGGTTGGACTGCACATAGTCGTCGATGCCCTGCTCCTGGGCGTCCTTCAGGTACCCGGGCAGCGGCTGCTGGATCTCGGTGTCGATGGCCTGCGCCAGCAGCTGTGCCATGGTGTCCCGCAGCGGATTTCCGCTCGCCGCCTGATTGTCGAGCTCCAGGCGGCCGTTCTCGGTGGAGTAGTCGTAGAGCTCGAACTCCTGCTCGGACGACGTGTCGATCTGGATGCGGCCGTCCAGCCATTTCGAGTAGGAGGCGAACTTGGCGTCGGCCGTGCGCACCATGGCCACGTGGCCGGGCGCGTTGTGGTCGAACAGGATCGCCGCCTCCTCGATGGTGGACTCGTCGGTGGTGTGCGCGATCCACGGGCGTCCGGCGGCGGAGGCATTGCGGCACAGAGCGGCCAGGTCCAGGCGGCCGCGCAGATGCTCGTAGCGATCCCCGGCCCGCCAGTCAGCGCCGCCGGTGGCGATGGTCAGCAGCAGGGGCGCGAGGTCCACGCTGGAGGTGAGTTGCGTACGGGCGCTGGTGGAATCGGTGGGGCTGAGGTATCCGCGCGGGTCGTGTACGTACAGCGGCACCCGGACCGCCTCGTCGTAGGCGCCGCCGCCCTTGCCGTGCAACCCGTGCGATCCGGCGTAATCGCCGTGATCGGAGGTGAACACGATGACCGTATTGGCGGCGACGTCCGGTCGCGAGTACAGCGTGTCGAGCACCCGGCCGATCTGCCCGTCGACCTGCTGCTGCAGCCATAGGTACAGGTTGCGCATATCGATCCAGGCCTGGGTGGCCTCGGGCGTGCCGTAGGGCGCGAGCCCGAACGCCACCACCGACGCCTGCACGAGTGCCATCTGCAGCCGCGGTTTGGCCGAAAGCTGTTCCAGCGATTCGAAATTCCCGGGCAGCTGGTCCATCCAGCGCGGCAGGTCGAGGTTGGCCTGGTCCCGGCGGGTCCAGCGCGGCCAGTACTGGATGTCGTGCGGATTCACCAGCGACACCGTGGTGCACCACGGCGACCCGCCGGAATCGTGCTCGAACCAGTCCACGAAGTCGTCGACGATCTTCGGATCGGCCTGCAACCCTTGCCCCGGCGCGCCGTTCGGCGACGGGTAGGTGCCGCCGCCGAACCCGTAGGCGTCCAGCGCGCCCGGCGTGCGGTCCGGGTAGTGGCCCAGATGCCACTTGCCCCACCAGGTCGTCTCGTAGCCTTGCTCGCGCAGCATGGAGCCCCAGGTCGGGAAGCGCGGGGACAGCGTGGATTCCGAGACCACCATGCAGCCGGTCTGGTGGCTGTAGAGCCCGGTCACCAGCGCGCCGCGGGAGGCGGTGCAGTCGTTGGCGGCGGTGTAGTGCTGCTCGAACGAGACACTGCCGTGCCGGATGCGAGCCAGATTGGGCAGCAGCTGATCCAGGGTCTGCTGATCGGGGAACCAGGCGGGTGCCCGCATCTCGTCGACGATGACGACGAGGATGTTCGGTTTGCCCGGGTCCATATCGGCCCGGGCCCGGGCTGCCGGACCGGTCGCCGTGGCGGCCACCGCCGCGGTCACCGATGCCGCTGCTCCCGTCAGGAATCCGCGTCTGCCGAACAAGGGGCCTCCTACTGCCGAAGTGGCGATTCCCGGGCAGCGTAGGACAGTTCCGCGAGCCGATCGTCACGCCTGCGCGGGACCCGCCATCCCCCGTCCGGGGGACAGGACGCGCAGGTACTGCTCGACCTCGTGCTGAATCGCGGTCCGGCCGGGGCCCAGATATCGCCGCGGGTCGGAGAGGTCCGGGTGTGTCGCGAGGGTCGACCGGACCGATTCGGCCAGTGCGATATTCAGGCGGGTCGCGATGTTGATCTTCGCCATGCCGTGCCGGACGGCCGCGCCCAGGCCGGCGTCGGAGACGCCCGACGATCCGTGCAGTACCAGGGGGACCGGGAGTTTCGCGGCCAGGGCGGCGATCAGCTCGGTGTCCAGCACGGCATCGCGGGTGCGCATGGCGTGGGCGGAGCCGACCGCCACCGCCAGGGCGTCCACCCCGGTCGACGAGACGAAGGCGACGGCCTCGTCGGGATCGGTGCGCACACCGGGGGTGTGGGCACCGTCCTTGCCGCCGATCGCGCCCAGCTCGGCCTCCACGTGCACGCCGCGGTCGTGGCACCAGTGGGTGATGGCAGCGGTCGCCTCGACATTGGCGGCGTAGTCGAGGGCGGAGCCGTCGTACATGACCGAGGTGATGCCGAGTTCCACCGCCTGCGTGATCAATTCGCGGGAGGTGGCGTGGTCCAGGTGGACCGTGAGGGCGGCGGTGCTGTCGGCGGCCAGGTGCAGGCAGGCGTGCGCGAGCGGCTTCAGCCCCCGGTGGTAGTGGACGGTGTTCTCCGAAATCTGAAGCACTGCAGGACGATTCGTGGACTCGGCCGCGGCGGCGATGGCCTGCGCGTGCTCCAGGGTGATGACATTGAACGCGCCCAGTCCGCCGGGACGGGCGGCGGCGAGCAGTTCGGGGAGCGGGACCAGCGTCACGGGTGGGACTCCGGGATAGCGGTGACCTGGACGGCGGGGGCGAGGCGGTCGCGGAGCGTCAGGTCGATCTCGCCCGCCACCGGCATCACCACGGCCGCGGCGGAGGTCGCGACGGCATCGGTGAGCAGGGCGGGCCAGTCCGGCTCGCCCGGGGCCGCCAGCGCGCGGATCACCGCGGCCGCGGCGGCATCGCCCGCGCCGGTCGGATTGCCCGCCAACGGTTCCGGCAGTGTCGCGGACCAGGCCCCGGACACCGTCACGGCGACCACGCCGGCCGGGCCGCGGGTGGCGACCACGGCGCGGACACCGGCCGCCAGCAGTGGACCGGCGGCGGCCGCCACGGCCCGCGGGGTCTCGGCGACCACGCCGGTGAGACGTTCCAGCTCATCCTGATTGGGGGTGAGCACGACGCCGGGGACGGTGGCCGCGAGCTTCAGTGCCGGACCGTCGACATCGCACACGGCCGGCACGCCCGCCGCGACGGCCGTGCGCACCAGCTCGGCGGGCACCGCGTCGTCGACCCCGCCGGGCAGCGATCCGGAGATCACCAGCCCGCGCAGCTCGGGCAGCAGGAACGCGACGCGATCCAGCAGCCGGTCCACGGCGTGCGGCTCGTGCACGTACGCGCCCGGCTCCCACAGGCCGGTGGCGGTGCCGTCGCGGGATTCGCTGACCACCAGGGTGCGCCGGACCCACGGCAGGGCGGGCACGAAGTCGGCGGGGAATTCGGCGGCGGCCACCGCGGCGAAGGTGTGGTCGGCGAATCCCGTTGCCCGCACGCAGCTGCCGAGCTGGTACAGGATGCGGGTGACATTGACGCCCTTGCCGCCCAGGCGCTGCTCGACCGACAGCACCCGCTGGGCGCGCCCGCGTTCCAGGCGTTCGAGCCGGTAGGTCAGGTCGTAGGCGGGATTCATGGTGACGGTGAGGATCACGCCAGCCACCGTCCCCGCCGCAGCACTCGCCGCAGGTTCAGGTCGTCGTCGAGCACCACGGCGTCGGCGTACAGGCCCGGCCGCAGGTCGCCGACCTGATCCAGCCCGGTGGCATCGGCGGGGGTGGAGGTGACGGCCGCGACGGCGTCGTACAGCGGGACGCCGCACTCGCGCACCGCCCAGCGCAGGCAGTGCAGCAGGGTCGCGGTGCCGCCCGCCAGCGAGCCGCCCGGGACCCGGGCCACACCGTCGGTCACGGTGACGGGCCGCGGTCCCAGCCGGTACTGTCCGTCCGGCATGCCCGCGGCCTGCATGGCGTCGGTGACCAGCACCACGCGGTCGGGGGCGGCAGCGAAAACCAGTGCGCCGAAACCGGAATCGACGTGCACGCCGTCCCCGATGACCTCCACGAAGGCCTGCCGCTGGGCCGCCGCGACCAGGCCCGCCGCCACCGGCCCGGCCGCCCGATGATGCAGCGGCGGCATGCCATTGGCGAGATGGGTGACCAGGGTGGCGGACCCCTCCGGGCTCAGCGCCGCCCGGAAGCGGGCAAAGGTCGAATCGCTGTGGCCGACGGCGACCACCACGCCGCTGTCGGCCAATTGTTTGGCGGCGGTGTCGAATCCGGCACGTTCCGGGGCCAGGGTCATGACCCGCAGGCTGCCCTCGGCGGCCCGCAGCAGACGGTCGATCAGCGCGGGATCCGGATCGATGAGACAGCCGAGATCGTGTGCCCCGCAGCGGGTCCGGGACAGGAACGGACCCTCGACGTGGATGCCGGCGATGGCTCCGTCGGCGGCCAGCGTCCGCAGCACGGCGGCCTGGGCCACCATGGTGTCGGGCGCCGCGGTCACCAGGCTGGCGAGCACGCTGGTCGAGCCGTGCCGGTGATGGAAGGCCGCGGCCGCGCGCGCCTCCGCCGGGTCCTCGGTGTCGAAACGATGGCCGAAACCGCCGTGGGTGTGGATGTCCACCAGGCCGGGGACGATCGTGCCCGCGTATTCGGGCGGTAGTTCGCGGTGGGTCGTGGCCCATTCGGTGGCCGGTCGCACCGTGGCCACCCGCTCGCCCCGGATCGAGACGACACCGTCCTCCAGCACCCCCGCCCGGGTCACCACCCGGCCGCGCAATTCGAGTCCGCGCCGGGCGCTCATCGCAGTTCGCCCGTCCGCGCCAGGTGGGCAGCGCCGATCAGGCCGGCCCGAATACCGAACTCGCCCAGTGTGACCCGGGGGACGGGCGCCACCCGCAGCAGGGCGGTGAGCCGGGCGTGCAGGCCGTCGGTGAGGACCGCGCCCGCGCGGGCCAGGCCGCCACCGAGCACGATCAGCTCGGGGCAGCTCGCGTGCACGACACCCAGCAGGCCCGCGGCCAGCGCGTCGATGGCATCGTCGATTACCGCCCGGGCCGCCGGATCGGTATCGACAGCGGCGAAAACGGTTTCCGCGCCGGTGATTTCGCGGCCCGTGCGCGCGGCGTAGGCGCGGGCGATGGCCGGTCCCGACGCGACGGTCTCGACGCAGCCGGTATTGCCGCACGGGCAGGGCAGCCCGTCGCGGTAGCGCACGGGGATGTGGCCGTATTCCCCGGTCTGTGCGAGGCCGAGCTGCCCGGCGGGGGCGCGCACCAGGCGGCCGCCCACCGACAGCGTGCCGCTGATGCCGGTGCCGAGGATCAGCACGCAGACATCGTCGAGGCCGCGGCCCGCGCCGAAGCGCCATTCGGCCCAGCCCGCCACGGTCACGTCGTGGTCGATGAACACCGGCAGGCCCCAGCTGTCGGCGAAACGATGGCCCACCTTCACATTCCGCCAGCCGAGATTGCTACTGAACACCGCGATGCCGCGATCGGAGTCGACCAGCCCGGGCAGGACCACCGCCGCCCGCGCCACCCGCTGCCGGTCGCCCGGCGGCAGGGCCGCCAGCAGCTCGCGGCCGAGCCGTTCGATGCCGTCGAAGGCGGCCTCGCCGTGCGGTGTCCCGACGGTTGCCGCGCATCGGACGGCGCCGCCCGCATCGGTGATCTCGGCCTTGGTGGTGCCGCCCCCGACGTCCACGGCGAGCACCAGATCCGTTGCTGCGTCAGCCATCACGGCACACCCATCAGCTCAGGATGACCGATCGCGTCAGGTTGCGCGGGTGATCGGCGTCCAAACCCAGGTCGGCGGCCCGCAGCAGGCACAGCCGGTGCACTCGCACCAGCTCGGCCATGGGGTCGATGTCGTGCTGCTCGACATGCGCTCCGGTGGCGCGGACGTCGTCCGTGAGCCCGGGCGGCTGCGGGCCCAGCGCCCACACCGCGCGGCCGGGTCCGGCGATGCTGATGGGGCCGTGCCGGTATTCGGTGGACAGATAGGACTCGGTCCAGGAGCGGCAGGATTCGCGCAGCTTCAGCGCGGCCTCGTCGGCGAGCGCGGCGGCGAAATCCATTCCCACGAAAGTGATCTGCTCGGCATGGCGGATAACGTTCAGCGCATCGGGGTCGTGGTCGGCCAGCACGGCCCGGGCCTGCTCGATCACTGGGCGCAGATCCTCGCCGAGGTGCCAGCGCAGCAGCGCCAGCGTCGTTGTGGCGAACCGGGTTTGGACCACCGACCGCTCGTCCACCTCGTCGATGAGGATGGGGTCGGCCAACTCCAGCACCGGCGTGGCGGGGCTGGAGCTGATGACCGTGCGCGGAATTTCCTCGGGCAGTACGGAGATGGCGTCCAGCACCTCCGTGGTGGTGCCGGACCGGCAGATCACCAGATAGCGGTCGTAGCCGCGGCCGATCCCCGCGAGATCGCGCAGCCGCGGATCGCCCGCCGCCCAGGCGTCGGTGAGCCCCTGCCCGGCGGATTCGCGCAGTGCCGCGAAGGCGCGGGCCATGAACAGCGAGGTGCCGCAGCCGAGTACGGCCACCCGTTCGCCCGAAACGGGCAGCAGGTGGCGGTGCGCGGCGGCGGTGGCCGCGGCGCGGGCCCAGTCGTCGGGCTGGGTGGCCACTTCGCGGGCGAGATGGGATCCGGCGGCCAGATGGCTTGCGGGGATGGAGATTCGATTTGCCTCGGGCAGCACGTACCCAGGATCAGCCCAGTGATCGTTCCTGTCAATTTTCCCGGTCAAACGATCACATTCGAGCAGACTTCGCGTTAGATTCGGACATACCGAATCGTTCGCTTCATTCATCATCCGCGATTCGAGTCGCAGGGTGTGCAGATTGAGGAGCCCTTGTCGTGAAACGTCCACTGCGCGGCGCACTTTCCTCGGTGGCGCTGCTGACCGGCCTGGTGCTGACGGTGTCCTCCTGCGGTTTCGGCGGGAGCAAATCCGACGACTCGGACCCCAATACGCTCACCTTCCTCGCGCCGACCTACAGCGACGGGACCAAGGCCGAGTGGGACGCCATCATCGCGGATTTCCAGCAGGCCAATCCGGACGTCAAGGTCAAACTCTCGATGGAGTCCTGGGATTCGATCAATGACGTGGTGCGCACCAAACTGCAGTCCAAGGGCACCACGCCCGACATCCTGAACATCGACGCCTACTCGACCTTTGCCACCGACGGCCAGCTGTACCCGGCCACCGATATCGCCGACCCGGCGGTGATCGCCGACATCCAGCCCGGCTTCGCGAAGAACGCGTCCATCGACGGAACCCAGTGGGCGCTACCGCTTTTCGCCTCCACCCGCACGCTGTTCTACAACACCGAGCTGTTCGCCAAGGCGGGCATCGGCGTACCGCCCCGGACGTGGACGGAGCTCACCGACGACGCCAAGAAGATCCAGGCGCTCGGCGGCGTCTCCGGGTACGGGCTGCCGCTGGGCAGCGAGGAAGCCCAGGGCGAGACCTCGATCTGGACCTTCGGCGCGGGCGGCACCTGGTCCGACGGTGACAAGGTCACCGTCGACACCCCGCAGAACCTCGAGGGCGTGCGGGCCATGAAGGCCATCGCGGACGCCGGTGCGACCGAACCGAATCCGGGCGCCACCAACCGGCTCGACGTCATCAACGCGTTCATCCAGGGCAAGATCGGCATGATCGAGGGGCTGCCGCCGACCATCAGCCAGATCGCCGCCAAGAATCCGAGCCTGAAGTACGCCACCGCGCCCTCGCCGACCAAGACCGGCGACCCGTCCACCCTCGGTGTGGCCGACCACCTGATGGCCTTCAAGAAGGACGGCACCAAGGCCGCGGCCATCAAGAAGTTCCTCAGCTACTTCTACTCCGCGGCCGTCTACGCCAAGTTCGTCAGCGGCGAGCACTTCATCCCCATCACCACCAGCGGTGCGGCCGCGCTCACCGACGATCCCGTCACCAAGGCGTTCGCCGCCACCCTCCCGGTCGCCAAGTTCTATCCGAGCAACAACCCGAAATGGGGTGCCGCACAGGGCGCCATCCGGCAGCAGATGGGCACGATCGCGCAGGGCAGCGACCCGGCCTCGGTGCTGCAGAAGATTCAGCAGGCGGCGAGTTGAGGGGCGTCGCCTCCCATCGATCCACGGCCACGCTGCGCGCGTTGCCGTGGATCGGCCCTGTGCTGGTCCTGATCGCGGCGGTGGTGGCGTACCCGGCCGGGTACATGATCTGGACTTCGACCCGCGACCTGAGCGCCTACGGGACCGACCGCGGCCCGGCCGGATTCGCCAACTTCCGCAGGCTGTTCGCCATCGACGAGCTGCCCGCGATCCTGGCGCACACCGTGGTGTGGGTGGTAGCGGTCGTGGTGATCACACTGGTGCTCTCGGCCGGGCTGGCACAGTTCCTGAACAAGGACTTCCCGGGGCGGACGGCGGTGCGGCTGGCCATCCTGGTGCCGTGGGCGGCGTCGGTGGTCATGACGACCACCATCTTCGACTACCTGCTGGATCCGGATGTGGGGATCGCCAACCGGTTCCTGGTCGATATCGGGGTGCTGGACCGGGGTTTCGGATTCACCAAGGAGCCGGGGCCGGCGTTCCTGGTGGCCATCGGGGTGGCGGTGTTCGTGTCCGTGCCGTTCACTAGCTACACGATTCTGGCTGGGCTGCAATCGATTCCGGCCGATATCGATGAGGCGGGGCGGGTCGATGGGGCGAGCTCCTGGCAGCGATACCTGTATCTGACACTGCCGCAACTGCGTCCGGCCATGGCGGTGGCGACGGTCATCAACATCATCAACTCGTTCAACTCGCTGCCGATCCTGCAGGTGCTGACCGGCAGCATCGCGGGCTTCTCGGCGGACACCACGACCACGTTGACCTTCAAACTGATTCGGCAGAATCAGCAGGTCGCGACGGCGGCCGCGATGAGCGTGCTGAATTTCGTGCTGATCCTGGCGATCATCGCGATCTATGTGAAGCTGATCCGGCCCGCCGGCGAGGAGGCGCGATGACCCGGCGGCGGTGGGGTCTCACGGCTGTCGGCGCGGTGCTGGCGGCGGTGTTCCTGCTGCCGTATCTGGTGATGGTGCTCGGGTCGCTGAAGCCGCGTTCGGAGATCCTGCGGATCCCGCCGACCTACCTGCCGCGGCAGTGGCGGCCGGACAACTACGCCACCATGTGGCACACGCCGGAGACGCCGCTGCCGTTCAATCTGGTGAGCACCCTGGTGATCTCGGTGTTCGGGACGCTGCTGGTGCTGGTGGTGGCCATTCCGGCCGCGTATTACACCGCGCGGCGGCGGTTTCCGGGCAAGACGCTGTTCCTGGGTCTGGTCCTGGTCACCCAGATGCTGCAGCCGACCGTGCTGGTGACCGGCCTGCTCCGCGAGTTCTTCACCCTCGGCATCAACGACACCTGGCTGGCCATGATCCTGGTGAACGGGGCGTTCAATCTGTCGTTCGCGGTGTGGATCCTGCACAGCTTCTTCGCCGGGGTACCGGTCGAGGTGGAGGAGGCCGCCCAGCTGGACGGGCTGAACCGCTGGCAGATCCTGACCCGGGTGAGTCTGCCGCTGGTGTGGCCCGGCATCGTCACCGCCACCGTGTTCGCCTTCGTCTCGTGCTGGAACGAATTCGCAGCCAGCCTGGTCATTCTCACCACGCCGGAGAATCAGCCGCTATCGGTGGCGCTCACCAAGTTCGTCGGGCAGTACGACGTGGCTTGGCAATACGTGTTCGCCATCTCTACCGTCGGCATCGTGCCCGTCGTGATTCTGTTCGCGCTCATCGAGAAGCGCCTGGTCGCCGGCCTCACCGCCGGCAGCGTCAAATGACCGCTCCCGCAGACCGTTCCCGGCGCTGGAATCGCCTGCTGGAACTGCTCGCCGACGCCGGCCGCCTCTCGGTCGAAGAGGCCGCCGCCCGCCTCGGCGCTTCCCCCGCCACCATCCGGCGCGACTTCACCGCCCTCGCAGACCAGGGCCTGGCCACCCGCACCCACGGCGGCATCGTCGCCACCGCCGTCGCCTACGACCTCCCAGCCCGCTACCGCGGCAGCGCCGACGAGCCCAAACAGCGCGTCGCCGAACACGCTGCGGCCCTGATCGATCCGGCCGAAGTGGTCGCCCTCAACGGCGGCACCACCACCACGGCCGTGGCCCGCGCCCTGGCCGGCCGCCCCGACCTCCCCACCTCCACCGACCACGAACTCACCATCGTCACCAACGCCCTCAATATCGCCGCCGAACTGGTCCTGCGCCCCCACCTGCGCACCATCTGCCTCGGCGGCCTGGCCCGCCGCGAGTCCTACGAACTCCACGGCCCCCTGGCCGCCCTGGCGCTGGCCGAATTACGCCTGGACACCGTGATTCTCGGCGTCGGCGCGATCTCCGCCGAGGGCGGCGCCCAATGCCGCCACCTCGACGAGGCCGGCATCAATGCCGAAATGGTCCGCCGCGCCCACCGCGTCATCGCGGTCGCCACCGCCGACAAACTGAACCGCACCGCCCTCGCCCGCATCTGCCCCATCGACGCCATCCACGTCCTGGTCATCGACCGCGACGCCGACCCCGCCGCCCTCACCCCCATCCGCGACGCGGGCGTCGAGGTCCACCTGGTCTGAGCGCGGCCGAATCAGTTCGGGCGCAGCACGATCAGGCCCGGGACCGTGGTGAGGTACTGGGTCAGGGGGGTGTCGACGACCTGGTTGTTGGCGGTCAGGGAGGACGCGTTGCGGAACATCGGGCCGTTCGGGGTGCTGATGAAGACGCCCACGTGGGAGACGTCGAGGCCGGCGTCGGGGGTGTAGGCGCCGAGATAGTCGCCGGTGTGGAGGGCGGTGATGACGGCGTTGTCGAAGGAGCGGCTGGGGATGTAGGTGATGTCGCGGTCCACCACGGGGATGCCCGGAAGATAGTTGCCGCCATCGGCTTTCGCGTTGAGGTGTTTGGTGACGGTGATCGCGGCGGGGGTGAGGATGGGGGTGATGTCGGTGGCGGCGATGCCGTTGACGGTGGCCCAGTCGGTGAAGAAGTGCTTGCGGCGGGTGAATTCGACCTGGCCGTCGGCGTAGCGGGTGGCCACCAGGTTCTGGATGAAGTCGGCGCGGGTGGTGGAGCGGCTCAGGGCCTCCACGTAGTCGAGGTAGGTGAAGCAGTCGACGCGGCGGAAGTCGATGACCAGCTGCTCGGGCTGGGTGGCGGAGCCGATGAGCATGTTCGCGCCGTAGGGGTGCCGAGGAAGTGGCTGGAGAGCTGGGCGATGGCGTCGGTCCGGGTGCCCGTGGTCGAGTTGCGCACGGCGAGCAGCTCGTCCAGCTGCTGCGAGGTGGCCTCGTCGAGCGCCGGGTCGGCAGGGATGGCCATGGCCTGGGAAGGCAGCAGGGCCAGCGCGGAGACCAGCGTGGCCAGCATCAGCAGGATTCGGGTGACTGTGCGCAATACCCCTCCATCGGAACGAGACGTGCAGATCGAACCTAACAGCCGCCGTCGAGCGCTGAGCCACAGTCTGACCCACGAACGGCGAGGTCAGCCGAGCAGCCCGCCGAACATGCCGCCCGACTGCCCGGCCTCCTGACCACCGCCGGTGCCGCCGATGAAACCGCCCGGCGGCAGCTCGGAGGGCTGCACGATGACGAAGCCGCGGCCCGAGAACGACAGGGTCAGGCCCTCGCCGGTGCTGCGGCCGATCAGGCGGCTGAAACCGAACGAGTCATTGCGCTTGATGCCGGTCTGCAGGCTCGACGACCAGGCCACCGCGGCCTGCGGATCGGCGTAGGTCGGCTGGTCGACATTCAGCACCACGGGGGAGCCGTGGGTGGTGATGGCGATCCGGCCACGACCGGTGAAGACGCAGTTGAAGAAGCCCGCATTGCTGGCGTACCCTGCCGCGCCCTGGACCCTTTGGATGTTGTAGGACAGCGTGGAGTCGAAGGCCAGCACGTTCGCGCCATTGATGGTCAGGCCGTCGGTGCCGTCCAGGTCCACGATGTGCACATCGGAGGCGGCATTGGCCAGGAACAGATCCCCGCGCCCCGACACCTGCATGAGCGGCACGCCCTCACCGGTGAGCCGCTGCTGGATCGCCCGCCCGATCCCACCCGACCCGAGCGCCTTGAAGTGCAGCTCGCCCTGATAGGCGACCATCGATCCGGCCCGTGCCAGGGTCTCCCCGTCGACGGCCACCCGGATCATCTTGCCGCCCTGCTTCTGAATGCCGTAACCGCTGACCTCGGCATGATTCGGATGGAACAGCTCGCTCTGCACGGACGGAACTCCTTGTGGCGCGGAATGATTCGGGACGGGGGCCGCGGGCGGATAGGGCGGCGGCGCGAAAGACTGCGGGGCCATGGGCATCTGCTGCGGCGCGGCCGGCGGCTGGAATTGCTGGGCCGGCAGGGTGGGCGGCGGCAACGGCATCGGCTGCGCTGCGGGATTGGGTTGTGTCGGCAGGTATTGCGCGGGTTGCGGCTGCTGGGGTGGCGCGGCCGATTGCGGCGGGAGGGCCTGCGCCGGAAGCGCAGGGGCGGGCGGGGCCTGCACCGGCGGCTCGGGGTCGTCGTCGATGGTCACGCCGAAGGCTTCGGCCAGTCCGGCCAGGCCGTTGTCGTAGCCCTGGCCGACCGCGCGCACCTTCCAGGCGTCGCCGCGGCGGTAGATCTCCACGCAGACGACGGCTGCCTCGCTGGTCAGGCCGTTCATCGGGAAAGTCAGTGTGCCCGCGGGGGATCCGATGGCGGCGGTGAGCGTCCCGGCGGCGGCGAAGGTGGCGGGCCCGCTGCCGTCGAGGCTGGCGGTGATGGCGACTCGATCCACGTCGGCGGGCAGGGCGGAGGTCTGGACGTCCACCATGTCCCCGGCCCCGCGGCCGTGCCGGTAGACCACGCCGGGACCGACCGGTTGGTTGAAGAAGATGAAGTCCCCGTCCGACCGCACCCGCCCATTCGCGCCCAGGAGCAGCGCGGACACATCGACTGCGGCGGAGCAGGTCACGGTGACCGTCATCCGGTCGGCGGGCGCTGGTCGATTCTCCCCGCGCGCGAGCGCCGTCACCACTGCACCTCACTGCAGGCGCGGACCGGTGCGGGCAATAGGCGATTCACAGCATCCAGTTTCTCGAATGCCCGAACCAATGGCCATCCGGGTATTCCCCCAGATGCCGCAGCTCTCACTCGCCTGAGCCCCGGAACGCGGGCAGCGCCGGGATCAGCGTTGCCGCGAAATCACGAATACGCTGTGGCGGAAAGGCTTCGGGATCGGCCAGCACCAGCCGCCCCGCCTCCCAGAACAACGCATACATGGTGCGAGCGGTGAGCTGGACATCCACCGCTGCCTCGCGCTCCGCCGGGACCGCCTCGCGCACGAAGGTTTCCAGCGCCGCGATGAATGCCTGCCGCCCGCGATCCAGCCGTCGCCGGAAGGTCGGGGTGCTGGAATCGACCAGCTGGAACACCGCCCGCCATCGATCCGGAGCGGCCTGCACCGCGGACAGGAAATGCTCGACGCTGTCGGTCATGGCCCGCACCGGATCCCCGATGGAGGCCAGCGGCACGGCGGAAGCCAGCTGCGCCAATGCCGCGGCCTCCTCGCGGTCCAACGAGGCGCGCAGCAGGGCGTCGGAATCCTCGAACAGCCCGTAGATCACCGGCCGGCTGACACCCGCCTCCCGCGCCACCGTGTCGATGGACACCTTGTGAATGCCCTGCTCGACGATCACGCGCAGGACCGCGTCCAGCAGCTGTTCCCGTCGCTGTTCGGGAGCCATGCGCGGCGCGTACGCCCGGTTTCGACGCTCGGCCATGCTCGCTGTCCGCCTCTCTGATCAGGGCCTGTCTTGACAACCGGCACCGCTGCGCAAATACTACACTCACTGTAGCTACACAGACTGTAGCTTTTCTGGGAGGTCGCAATGGCGCGTCGTTACTGCATCATCGGAGCCGGGTACACCGGGCTGGCCGTGGCGAAGGCCTTCACCGATCTCGGCCTGGACTACGACCATGTCGAGGCCACCGATGCCATCGGCGGCAACTGGTCGCACGGGGTGTACGACTCGACGTACCTGATCAGCTCGAAGGACGTCACCGAGTACCCGGACTACCCGATGCCGGACCATTACCCGGACTTCCCGAGTGCCGCGCAGATGCGCGACTATCTGCGCGCCTTCGCCGCGGAGTTCGGGCTGGACCACCGAATCGAATTCGGCGCACTGGTGACCGACGTCGCGCCGCTGGACGAGTCCGGCACGGCCGGGTGGCGAGTCGAATTCGGGGGCGGCGGGGTACGCGAATACACCGGCGTGGTGGTCGCCAACGGCCACTACTGGGACATCAACATTCCCTCGTACCAGGGTGAATTCACCGGCAAGCAGATCCATTCCAAGCACTACAGGCGCCCCGCTGACCTGGACGGCCCGCGCGTGCTGGTGGTCGGGGCCGGGAACTCCAGCTGCGACCTGGCCGTGGAAGCCGCCGTCACGTTCGGGAATTCCGAGATCTCGCTGCGCCGCAGCTACTGGTTCATCCCCAAGTACGTCTTCGGCATCCCGAGCGGCAGATTCGACATCGGTTCGGTGCCGATTCCGAAACCGGCGCAGGAGGCCGTGTTCCGCTCGATCGTCGCGCTGGGGATGGGCAGCTTCGGCAGCTTCGGGCTGGAGAAGCCCGCCCACCGGATCTTCGACCAGGATCTGGTGGTCAACCAGCAACTGCCGTATTTCCTCAAGCACGGCCGCATCGCGGTCCGGCCGGAGATCGCCCGATTCGACGGCCGCGCGGTGCATTTCACCGATGGCACCAGCGGTGAATACGACACCATCGTCTGGGCGACGGGATTCCGGACGACCTTCCCATTCCTGCGCGAGGGCCTGCTCGAGTGGGACCGCGGCCAGCCCCGGCTGGTCGCGCACAGCTTCGCACCCGGCCTGGCCAACCTGTACTTCGCCGGTCTGGTCGCACCCCGATCGGGCGCGGGCATGCTGCTCATGAACGCCTCCCGCCTGCTCGCCGAATGCGCGCTGCTGCAACAGCGCCTGCGCACTCCGCTCGGCGACCTCTACGCCCGCATCGCCGAGCCGTCCGGCGAGATCCTCGCGGGCGGACCGGAATTGCGATGGGAGGTGCTGCGGGGCCGGTTCCTGGTGCGCGCCATGACCCAACTGTCAACCTTGCTCACCCTGCTGCCCGGAGCGACCGCCGCCGACGTGTCACCACCGCCGAGCCCGGTGCGCGACCTGCCGCGCGCCGTCCTGCGCCCGATCCTCGCCGCCGCCCGGCGCATCGCCTGACCTCCGATTCCCTTCCGCGACACCAGGAGTCATTCATGCCACCCAAGACCCGCGCCCCCCGCATCGTCGCCGTGGGCAGTCCGCTCACGCTGCCCTGCGGCGTGACACTGCCCAACCGGCTGGCCAAGGCCGCCATGAGCGAGCAGCTCGGCGATATCGACGGCGGGCCCGGCCAGACCCTGACCCGCCTCTACAGCGCGTGGGGCCGCGGCGGCGCCGGACTGCTGATCACCGGCAATGTCATGATCGATCGCCGCGCCTATGTCGAACCCCGCAATGTGACCCTCGAGGACGACCGGCGCTTGGAGTCCGTGAGCAATTGGGCACGGGCGGGTTCCCGTGCGGGCGCGGTGATGCTCATGCAGATCAATCACCCGGGCCGGGTGGCGGTCGGTCCGCTGCACCGCCGCCCGGTCGGCCCGTCGGCGCTGCGTCCCCAGGTGATCGGGTACAACCTGCGCAAACCGCGCGCCCTGTCGGTCGCGGACATCGCGGATCTGCGCCGCCGTTTCGCCCGTACCGCGGAACTGGCTGTGGCGGCGGGCTTCTCGGGTGTGCAGGTGCACGCCGCGCACGGCTATCTGCTGTCGCAGTTCCTGTCTCCGCTGGCCAATCAACGCGCCGACGGGTACGGCGGCAACCCGGAGAATCGCCGCCGCTTCCTGCTCGAGGTGATCGCCGATGTACGAGAGGCCATCGGTCCGACGGCGATTCTCTCGGTGAAGCTGAACTCGGCCGATTTCCAGCGTAGGGGGCTGGAAGAAGACGAATCGCTGGACGTGGCGCTCGCGCTCGAGCAGGCGGGAATCGATCTGCTGGAGATCTCCGGCGGCAATTACGAGGCCCCGGCCATGACCGGTGTGGTGCAGGACAGCACCCGCGAGCGTGAGGCGTACTTCCTGCGCTACGCCGAGCAACTGCGCGCCCGCTCGAGGATGCCGCTCATGCTGACCGGCGGCATCCGCACCCAGGACTTCATGAACGAGGTGCTGGCCCGGGGCGCGGTCGACGTGATCGGGCTGGGCCGCCCGTTCGCCGTGCGCCCGGATATCGCCGCCGACCTGCTGGAGGGCACCGCGGAACCGGTGGTGCTCCCGACTGCGCCCCGTATCCCGCTACCCCTCGCGCCCGTCAACTCCTACCTCCAACTCGCCTGGCACGCGGCGAATTTCCGCCGCATCGCCGCCGGTGAGAAGCAGGTGAGCGGTCCGGGCGCGCTGCGCACCCTGGTCGCTGCCGGGATGACCGTGACCGCCCGCGCACTGACCCAGTTCTGATCGAGGAGCCAACGATGAGCCTGCCCACTCCAACACCCACCTCCCGGGCCGTCGTCACCGGAGCGTCCTCCGGTATCGGCGTCGCCCTGGCCGAAGAGCTCGCCCGCCTGGGGCATTCGCTGCTCCTGGTGGCCCGTCGCGAAGACCGGCTGCGCGAGCTGGCCGACCGGCTCGGCGCCCGCCACGGCATCGAGGCCGAGATCCGTGCCGTCGACCTGTCCGAGCGCGGCGAGCGTTCGAAACTGTGCGATGAACTGGCCTGCCGCGACATCGCCGTGCTCTGCAACAACGCCGGCTTCGCCACCTACGGCGACCTGGCGAGCGCGAGCCCGGCCCGCGAGCATCAGCAGGTCGAGCTGAATTCCGTTGCCGTGCACGACCTCACGCTGGCGGTGCTGCCCGCCATGGTGGAACGCGGCGCCGGCGCGATCCTGATCACCGGATCCACCGCGGGCAACCAGCCCGGCCCGGGCAATGCCACCTACGCCGCCACCAAGGCGTTCGCCAATACCCTCGCCGAATCACTCCACTCCGAGCTGGCAGGCACCGGTGTGACCTGCACCCTGCTCGCGCCCGGCCCGGTACGCACCGAGTACACCGAGGTCGCCGAGGTCCCGAACCTGGACAAGCTGGTCCCGGGCCCGCTCTGGGTGAGTGCGGAACAGGCGGCGCGCGAAGCGATTTCGGGCCTGGCCGCGGGACGCCGCCGCGTAGTGCCGGGTGCTTTCGCCAAGGTCCAGACGGTCGGCGGCCAGTACGCCCCGCGTGCGCTGATCGGTCCGATCCTGCGCACCGTCTATCGAAAGGCGAAGTGACATGGTCTGGGAACCCGCCATCCGGACCCTGGGCCGATCCCTCGGCGGCGACCTGCGCCGCGTGCTGGCCATGGGCGATCCGCGCCGCAGCCTGTACCGGGACGCCCACTACTTCAGCGCGACGGTCGAAGTCGATCCCGACCGCATGCGGCAATGGCTGCCCGCCGGGGTCCGGCTCGCCGAGCCGGCCCGCGCCGATCTGTTCACCGCCTGCTTCCCGGACAACAATTTCGAGTCGCCCGGGTACCACGAAGCCGGTGTGTTCGTCCACGTGAAGACAATGCAGGGCACCGGAATCCACTGCCCGTGGATGATTCTCGACGACGACGTGGCCTTGATCATCGGCCGCGAACTGCTCGGCTATCCGAAGAAGCTGGGCGAGGTCGACTGGTCGGTCACCGACACCGAGATCCGTGCGGAGGCCACCCGTCGCGGGCACAAACTGCTCAGCATGAACGGGCGACTCGGCGAGGTCATCACCGATCCGCCGCCCATCCTGGCCCGCCCGCACCGCAATGTCGTGGGGCTCGCCGGGCTGTTCCCGTCCTGGCTGGTGGCCTTCACCCCGCGCGAGAGCGTCGTCGAGGTCCGCCGCATCGAGGACTTCCGGCTGGAAGTGCACGGATCCGAACGCGATCCCCTCGACCAGATGGGTATCGGCCGGGTCATCGAAGCCCGCCTGCACCGGGTCGACCTGCTGGGCGTGTGGGTACCTCCGATTCCGCTGCGTCCCCTCACCCCGCTGTTCGGCCTCACTCGCATGCGGCCCCGGATCCTGTGACCGCCGTACCATCGACCGTGCCCCCCAGGAGGCTCGCATGAGCATCGCCGAACGTCTCGTCACCGAGCCGCTCGCCATTCCGCGCCCGGCCACCACCGCGCCGTTCGCCCGGATCGACACCTTCGACAAGGCCCTGTCCGCACGCGGCGGTTTCGGTCCCCGGCTGCGCGTCGCTCGCACGGCCGCACCGGACTTCCGCTGCGGCGTGAGACATTCCGTGGGGATGGCGTTTTCGCTGATCGCCCAGATCTTCCCCTCCAGCGAACTGACCGGTGCACTACTCAATCCCGGCACCTCGCCCACGTTCACCCACCGCGCCATCCGGCACGGCTGACTCCAGGCGGTACCCATGACCACCGCGTCCTCCCCGGCCACACCCGGCTTCTTCGCCGGGTTGCTCGATCCGGCCAATCGGGCCGACCCGTATCCGCTCTACGACAGCATGCGCGAGCACGGACCGGTGCGGCTCGGGGCCGGGCCGGTGATCGTGCTGACCTCCTACCGGGATTGCGCGACAGTGCTGCGGCATTCGGCGGCGGTGGTGGACCGTCGGCATGCGACCCTGACGCTGGGGCCCACACCCACCCACGATCTCGCGGGCGACCGGGCGGGGGAGCTGGCGGGAACCCACTCGTTCCTCTTCCGGGACGCCCCCGATCACACGCGATTGCGGCGGCTGGTCGCCAAGGCGTTCACCCCCGCGGTCGTGCACGCGATGGCGCCGCGTATCACCGCCATCGCCGATGCCGCGCTGGACCGGGCCGCCGAGCGCGGGCGCCTCGACATGGTGGCAGATCTGGCGTACCCGCTGCCGATCACGGTGATCTGCGAACTGCTGGGTGTGCCGCTCACCGATGAGCCGCGTCTGCGGGCGTGGTCGACCGTGCTCGCCCGCACCCTCGATCCCGTGTCCGGCACAGCGACGGCCGGCCGGCCCGATCCAGGCGAGCTGGTACTCGCGAACAACGAATTGCACGACTACTTCGAACAATTGGCGCGCGAACGGCGTCGGCGGCCCGGTGCGGACCTGCTCTCGGCGCTCATCGCGGCTGAGGAATCCGGCGACGCGCTGTCCCACGAGGAGCTCATCGCGACCTGCGGCCTACTGCTGATCGCCGGTCACGAGACCACCGTCAACCTCATCTCCAATGCCACCCTGGCGCTGCTGCACCACCGTCACCATCTGGCCATCCTGCGCACCGCCGCACCCTTCGCCGGGCCGGTGATCGAGGAGACCCTGCGCTACGACCCGCCGGTGCAACTGGTTCCGCGCATCGCCCGCGACCCGATTACCTTGCCGGGCATCGAGATCGCGGCGGGCGACATGATCATCATGCTGCTCGCCGCCGCCAACCGCGATCCGGAGGTCTTCGCGGAGCCCGGTCGTTTCGATCCGGCCCGCGAGAACCGGCACCTGGCCTTCGGTCTCGGCCAGCACTTCTGCCTGGGCGCACCGCTGGCCCGGCTGGAGGCCGATATCGCCGTGACCCGATTCGCGCGGCGGGTGCGCGAACCCCGGCTCGACTGCGACAGTCCGCCGTATCGGGAACATGTCACGCTGCGCGGACCGGCCGCGATCCCGTTGTCCTACACCGAGATTCTGCCCGCTAGCGGCGATTCATGAGCGCGCCGAGGGCATCGGTGCCGGTGGTGCGGGAACCGCCCGCGAAGGCCAGTCCGGCCAGCGAGCGTTCGGCCGCCTCGGCGTGGCCCGCACCGCAGGCGTCGGTCACCACGATGGGCAGGTAGCCGAGGTCGGTGGCGTGCCGCACCGTGGGTTCGATGCCGACCTCCAGGGCGATGCCCGCCACCGCGAACGCGCCGATTCCCAAGTCCCGCAGGGCGATATCGAGCGGCGTCGCGGCGAAGGCGGACATGGTGATCTTGTCGAAGACGACCTCGTCGGGACCCGGGGACAGCTCGGGCACCAACTGGTACTGCGGCGAGCCCTGCGCGAAAGCGGCCCGCACTTCGGCCGGATCGTCCACGTGCTGCCACTCCATGGCGGTGCGCAGCTGTGAAATCCCCGCCGCCGCCGGAGGGATCGACATGTGGCGGGTGTAGAAGACGCGGAAACCGTTCGCCCGCGCCGCATCCCGCAACCGCACGCAGGATTTCACGATGCTCTCGCCGTCGGGCAGCTGCCCCACGATGCCGACCTGCATGTCGTAGATCAGCAGCGCCATGCGTTCCGGGTGGCAGACGTCCTCGACGGTCTGCGGAATGGTCAGGCCGTAGGCTTGTCGCATGACGGCCTCACCGGGTGCGGTCGTAGGGTTCCGCGACATCCACCGAGGCGTCCATCAGCGCCTCGATCGGCAGCGGCGCCGTGACCGGCACATACGTCCACTCCAGGAACCCCTTCTTGGTGAGCGGGAAGTCGTTCACGTAGCGCTGCGCCTCCTCGACACTGTCGACCTCGAACACGATGACCACCCCCGGCTCGTCGGCGCGGGCATAGTTCTCCCGCACGATGCCCGCTTTCCACAGCCGCCACACATTGGCGACCTCCTCGGGCAGATACGGGGTGATGGTCTCCAGCGTGACGCCGGGCTTGAATCGATCGAATGTAATGACCTTCATGGGAATTCATGAAAGTCCCATGATTACAGTCTTACAAGAACGCACTTTTCGGTAAGTACCGGAGGCGAGATGCCGGCGAAGCGCTACCACTGCCCGGTCGAGGTGACCGTCGATCTGATCGGGGGCAAATGGAAGGCGGTCATTCTGGCGCACCTCAAGGAGGGGGTGCGGCGGTATGGGGAGTTGCGGCGGCTCATGCCGGACACCAGCGAGAAGATGCTGGTTCAGCAGTTGCGGGAGCTGGAGTCCGATGGGCTGGTGCGGCGCACGGTATTTCCCGCCGTCCCGCCGCAGGTGGAGTACGACCTCACCGACGAGGGGTGGAGTCTGGTCCCGGTGTTGACCGCGCTCTACGAGTGGGGTGAGAAGCGGAGCGCGCGAACGGGTCTCGTCATCGAGACGCCGTGACGCGCCCCGCGTCCGGGTTCGTCAGGCGGCGCGGTCGGTGCGCTCCGTGTGGTCCGGTCCGATGCCGTCCGCCTCGCACTGCGCCCGGTGCATGGCGCACCGGTACTTCGGCCCCGGCTTGATGAAGGCGGGGTCCAGCCGCTGGGCGAAGGTGAGGTTGTCACGCCGCCAGCAATCGATGCACACCGGCTCCTTCATGGCGTCCTCCTCGGTCATCGCTCGCGAAAGGTATGCGCGAGAGGGATTCCCATCCCCGGCCTGATTCGGATATACCCTCGGCAACTCTTCCATAACGGATGCGGTCAAATAGCCGACCGGTCGGTTTCCTATCTGTGGTCGGGGGAGCGCCGGAGGCAGGCGATCAGGCCGCCCAGGATGACCATGTAGACGATGACATAGCAGTTCAGGAGGATCTGCGAGATCGGCCAGGACGGCGGGAACAGGAACCAGCCGACCACCACCCAGCGATCGGTCCAGTGGTAGGCCCAGGCGCCGGTGGACAGGTAGAGGAAACCGGCCGCCGACCACCAACGCGGTTCCGACGCGGCACGGTTGATCAGGTAGACGAACAGCGGCAGGAACCAGACCCAGTGGTGGTTCCAGGAGAACGGGGAGACCGCGCACGAGGTCAGGCCCGCGGTGGTGACGGTGAGCAGTCTCTCGCCGCGGCTGTAGAGCGCCGCCGCGAGCAGCAGGCCGCCGACCGCGACCGGGACGGCGATCAGCAGCCACAGCCACTGCGGCACCTGATGGCCCGTGAGATGGGCGATCGCGCCCCGCAGCGACTGATTGGCCGGCTGGGTATCGGGGGCGATGCGATCCGACTGGAAGAACGTCCTGGTCCAGTACTGCTTCGAATCGGACGGGAGGACGGCGCCGGCGACCAGGATCGTCATGACGAAGCTGGTCGCGGCCACCACGGCCGCCCGCCACTGCCGCAGCACCAGGAATTGCGCCACGAAATACAGCGGCACCAGTTTGATGCCCGCGGCCAGCCCGGTGCCCACGCCGCGCAACCGGCTGCCCTCCGGGCGCGAGAAGTCCCAGAGGATCAGCGCCATCAGGACGAGATTGATCTGGCCGTAGTACAGCGTGGTGCGCACCGGCTCCAGGAACATGGCCGTCGCCGCCAGCAGGGCGCTGATCCCGGCGAGCCGCCAGGTGAGTCGGTGGCCGAGTACGCGCCAGCACAACAGGACACAGCCGTAGAGCACGCAAATGTTCAGTGCCAGCCAGGAATTCGTGACGTAGCCCCACGGCACCATCAGGATCGGCAGGAACATCAGCGTGGAGAACGGCGTGTAGGTGTAGGACAGGCCGCGATGCGTCGTCTCGGTGTAGAGCGGATGGTCGTGGTAGATCTTCCACGCGCCGTCCCGGTACACGTGGACGTCGAAGCCGCCGGCCAGAAAACCCACCTGGTCCAGCCACGGATCCACGGTCGTGAAGATCAGCACCAGCGACAGCACCGCACCGAAGGCCAGCACGATCAGCGTCGTCCTGCGCCACGCCGGTGGTGGCCCACCGGAATCCGCAATGACAGCACCGTCGTTCGTCCTTGCACCGATCAACACCAAACCCACCTCGGATGTGCGATACACACTGCCGGGCTCGAGAAATGCTGAACACGAACGCTTCAGCCCACCCGCCTTGACGCTCCCGGCCAGCGGCCGGCCGATCCGCGCTCTGCGTAGCGCGAATTCGGATTCTCAGCACCCTACCGTCCACAGCGGACGGTGCGGTCACATGCCCGACCGCGTGGTCTGGAGTGATAGGCGGCGCGCATTGGCGATGATGGCGTCGGCCAGCGCCTGCTCCGGATCCGCCAGCCGGGTGCGGCGGTGCATGAGAACGAAATCCAGCTCCCCCAATTCGGGGAGCCGGGGGTCGGTGAGCGGGACCAGCCCGTCGGGCAGCACACCCGCCGCGTGCGCGATCACCCCGAGCCCGGCCAGGGCCGCCGCCCGCAGTCCGAGCAGGCTGTCGCTGACACACACGACCCGGCAGGTGCGGCCCGCGTGCTCGAGCGCGCGCAACGCCTGCTGCCGGGTCAGGCTCGGCTCCGGATAGGTGATCAAGGGCACAGGATCCTCGAATTCCGTTGTGGCCGAACGCCCCGCCCACACCAGCCGGTCCCGCCACAGCAGCGTGCCGTGCCGCTCGCCCGGCAGCCGCTTGCCGAAGACCAGGTCGAGTTCGCCTGCGGCCATGCGGGATTTGAGGGTCTCGCTCAGGCCGACGGTGAGCTCGAGATCCACGCCCGGATGGGTGCGCTGGAACTCCACCAGGATGTCGGAAAGCGCCCGGGCCATCACATCGTCGGACGCGCCCAGCCGGACCAGGCCGGTGAGGGCGGAACCGGAGAAGTAGGCCTGGGCCTGGGCCTGCGCGTCGAGGATGGCGCGGGCGAAGCCGATCATGGCCGCGCCGTCGGCGGTGAGCGCCAGATTGCGGGTGTCGCGGCGGAACAGCTCCCGCCCGGCGGCCTGTTCCAGCCGGGCGATATGGCCGCTCACGGTGGACTGGCGCAGGCCCAGCTGACGGCCCGCGGCGGTGAAGCCGCCGGCCCGCTCCACGGCCAGGAAGGTGCGTAGCAGCTCGGGTTCGAACATGCCGGTAATTATCACGTATCCCGATGAGAGATATCGGATCGAACGACTATCGCGATCAGCATGCGCGCTCCTACCGTCGAAACGTGCAGTTCCTCGCCAAACTCCGCATCGATTCCTTCATGCTGGGCATCCTCGCCACCGTGGCGCTGGCCGCCCTGCTGCCCGCCCGCGGCGACGTGGCCGAGGTGCTGGACTGGGCCACCAAGATCGCCATCGCGGTGCTGTTCCTGCTCTACGGCGCCCGCCTGGAACCCCGGGAGGCCCTGGCCGGACTGCGGCACTGGCGACTCCACTCCGGAGTGCTGGCAGCCACTTTCGTGATCTTCCCGCTGCTCGGCCTGGCCCTGCGAGTGCTGGTGCCGAGCGTGCTCACCCCGGACCTGTACACCGGTGTGCTGTTCCTGTGCCTGGTGCCCTCGACGGTGCAGTCCTCCATCGCCTTCACCTCGATGGCCCGCGGCAATGTGGCGGGCGCGGTGGTGAGCGCCTCGCTGTCGAATCTGATCGGCGTCTTCGCGACCCCGCTGCTCGTGATGGCCTGCATGAAAACCACGGCGGGCGTGCATGTTTCACCGTCGGCAGTGCTCGCCATCGTGGTCCAGCTGCTGCTGCCGTTCCTGGCCGGGCAGTTGCTGCGCCCCCGCCTGGGCTGGGTGCTCGGCCATCCGGCCGCCACCAAGACGGTGGATCGCGGCTCGGTCTACCTGGTCGTCTACGCGGCGTTCAGTGCCGGTGTGACAGCGGGCATCTGGCACGATCTGTCGGCCCGGGTGCTGGTGTCCACGGTGCTGGTCTGCGCGGCCCTGCTGGCCACGGTGCTGGCCCTCACCACGCTGGGTGGCCGCCTGCTCGGTTTCTCCCGCGCGGACCGCATCGTGCTGACCTTCTGCGGCTCCAAGAAGAGCCTCGCCACCGGCCTGCCCATGGCCTCGGTGCTCTTCGCCGGGCATCCGGTCGGCCTGATCGTGTTGCCGCTCATGATCTTCCACCAGATCCAGCTCTTCACCTGCGCGGCTCTGGCCCAGCGCTATGCCCGCCGGGCGGACCCGGTGGAAGCCGAGTTGCCCAGCGGTGCAGTGGAACCGGTGTGATGGGTCAGTGCGCCTCGTTCACCGGTGTGCCGGTTTTGCTCGCGCCCCAGTGGTTGAAGACCAGATTGAGCACGAAGACCACGATCACGGCCGAGGTGATCGGGCTGCCCGCGATCATCTGGAAGTCGGCCGGGAACTTGGTGTAGATGTTCGGGGCCACCGCCGGCAGCAGTGCCACCGACAACGTGACCGCGATGATCAGCATATTGCTGGTGCCCTCGAACTGGACCTTGTGCAGCACCCGCAGCCCGACCGCGGTGACCATGGCGAACATGACCGTGGCCGCCCCGCCGATCACCGGACCCGGCAGTGCCGCGACCACACTGCCGACCTTGGGCACCAGCCCCAGCGCCACCAGCATGCCGCCGCAGGCCGCGACCACCCAGCGACTGCGCACGCCGGTCAGCCCGACCAGGCCGACATTCTCGGCGAAGGCGGTGTCGGGGAAGGAGTTCATGAATCCGGCCAGCACCGCGGAGAGTCCGTCGGCGGCCAGGCCGCGTCCCAGGTCCGCGGGCTCGAGCTGCTTGTCGACCATTTCGGCGACGGCGACCATATCGGCGGTGGACTCGGTGAAGGTCACCAGCATGACCACGCACATGGAGATGATCGCGCCGAGATGGAACTCGGGGGCGCCGAAGACGAACGGCCGCGAGATCGCGAACCAGCCCGAGGACCCGACCGCCGACATGTCGACCAGATGCATGGGCACCGCCACCAGCGTGCCGATCACGACACTGATCAGCACGGCCAGCTGGGCGATCAGCCCGCGGGCGAACCGGTGGATCACCACGATCAGCGCGATCACCAGCCCGGCCAGCGCGATATGTGAAATCTGGCCGTAGTCGGCCGCTTTCGGGTCGTCGCCGGCGATCAGCCCGGCGTCGGCGCCGATCAGCGACAGCCCGATCACACAGATCACGCAGCCCGACACCAGCGGCGGGAAGAACCGCACCACCTTGGCGAAGAAGCGGGCGATGATCAGACCGAACACGCCCGACACCAGGATCGCGCCGTAGACGGTGGGCAGCCCGGCCTCGCCGCCACCGAACTGCTGCGCGATCAGGATCATGGGCGAGACCACGGTGAAGGTCGCGCCCGCGACCACCGGCAGCCGCACACCGAGAATCCGGCCGATGCCGACCGACTGGATGATGGTGACGATGCCGGAGACCAGCAGATCGGCATTGACCAGCAGGCCGATGGTGTGGGCCGGCAGTTTCAGCGCCCCGCCGACGAGCAGCGGTACCGCGACCGCGCCCGCGTACATGATCGCCAGGTGCTGCAGGCCCAGCAGCGCCAATCGTGGGGGCGGCGGGATTTCGTCGACCGGATGCCGGGGCCGGGCGACGCCGATATCGGGTTTACGGGAGGGGCGCGAAAAGCGCATTTGCATGATGCCTCCTGGAACGCGTGAACAACGGCCCGAACAGGCCGCGACCACGACCCGAATGATGGCGCAGGAAATACCTGTCCCGCAGCAGATTGTTCGATTGTCCAGCCGGCTCGGCGCGCCTCCCGGCCACCTTCGTATTTTCCTACAGAATCCCGCGGCGCGCGGCCCCTCGTGTTGACCGAATATCGTGCCGCGACGTAGGTTCGGGGCCTCGTAACCCGTGGTCACAGGCAGGAGGCGACCGGATGTCCACCAATTCCGACCTGCGTCGCCTCGCCCACCGGACGGTGTGGGTGCCAGGCCGGGTGGCGCACGGCTGCTGAGGCACGGCTTTCTCGACGAGCGGAATTAATCCGCGAACACTGGATAGTGCACTCGATGTAGAAGGCAGCCTGCAATGGCAATTTTCATGACGGTGAACGGGAAGACCACGACGATTTCTCCCACCGCGCCGCATACTTCTCTGCTGGACTTTCTCCGGGAGCTCGGTCTCACGGGGTGCAAGGAGGGTTGCGCGGAAGGCGAATGCGGCGCGTGTTCGGTGCTGGTGGCCCGGCCGGGAGTGGCCGAGCCGACCGAATGGGTGGCGATCAATGCCTGCCTGGTGCCCGCCGTCGCGCTGGACGGACAGGAGATCGTCACCGCCGAGGGCCTGGGCGGCCCCGCGCGGCTGCATCCGGTGCAGCGTGAGATGGCGGTGCGCGGCGGATCGCAATGCGGTTACTGCACACCGGGATTCGTGTGCAGCATGGCCGCGGAGTACTACCGGCCGGATCGGCGGGCGCTGGACGAGATCGCACCCGACTGCGCGCATGCCGAGACCGGGCCCAATGGCTTCGATCTGCACGCGCTCAGCGGCAATCTGTGCCGGTGCACCGGCTACCGGCCCATCCGCGATGCCGCCTTCGCGGTGGGCGAGCCCGAGGCCGATGACGAACTGGCCCGGCGGCTGGCCTCCGACCCGCCGCAACCGGTGGCGACCGACTTCAGTTCCGGTGGGCAGCGTTTCGTCCGGCCCGCGACCCTCGCCGACGCACTCCGGCTGCTGCGCGAGCACCCGGACGCCACGGTGGTGGCGGGCAGCACCGACGTGGGCGTCGAGGTGAACCTCCGCGGCCGGCGGGCGGAATACACGCTGGCCGTCGATCAGCTGCCCGAACTGCGTGAGCTGACCATCGGCGCGGACCGGATCGAGCTGGGCGCCGCGCTCACCCTCACCGAGATCGAACGCCGCCTGGCCGGGCGGGTGCCACTGCTGTCGGAGTTGTTCCCGCAGTTCGCCTCCCGGCTCATCCGCAATGCGGCCACCCTGGGCGGCAACCTCGGCACCGGCTCGCCCATCGGCGACGCGCCGCCGGTGCTGCTGGCGCTGGCGGCGTCGGTCGTGCTGGCCGATGCCGACGGTGAGCGCGAGGTCGCGCTGGCCGACTACTTCACCGGCTATCGGCGCTCGGTGCGGCGGCCGGACGAGCTCATCAAGTCCGTCCGGATTCCACTGCCGCTGGCGCCGGTGACCGCCTTCCACAAGATCGCCAAACGCCGCTTCGACGACATCTCCAGCGTCGCAGTGGCTTTCGCGCTCGACATCGAAGACGGTCTGGTCCGCACCGCGCACATCGGGCTGGGCGGTGTGGCCGCCACCCCGATGCGCGCCTACGACACCGAGGCGGCCCTCGTGGGCCGGCCCTGGACCGAATCGACCGTGATCGCCGCCGCACAGGTGTTGCGGGACGGGGGCACTCCGCTCGACGATCACCGCGCCAGCGCGCGGTATCGCAGCGCCATGCTCGGGGAGAGCCTGCGCAAGCTGTTCGCCGAGACCACCGAACTCGCGGGGGTGCTGTGATGAGCCACCTGTCGCAACGACCCGAGAATCCCGCGGTGGGTGTGGCGTTGCCGCACGAGAGCGCCGCCCTGCACGTCACCGGGGCTGCGCTCTACACCGACGACCTGGTGTACCGCACCAAGGATGTGCTGCACGCGTACCCGGTGCAGGTGCCGCACGCACACGCGCGCATCACGGCCCTGCACACCGCGCCCGCGCTGCGCGTGCCGGGCGTGGTGCGGGTGCTCACCGCGGCGGACGTGCCCGGCATCAACGATGCCGGCGTCAAGCACGACGAGCCGCTGTTCCCCGACGAGGTCTGCTTCCACGGCCACGCCGTCTGCTGGGTGCTGGCCGAGACCCTGGAGGCCGCGCGGCTGGGCGCGGCGGAGGTCGAGGTGCAGCTGGAGCCGCTGCCCTCGCTGATCACGATCGAGGAAGCCGTGGCGGCCGGCAGCTTCCAGGGCGCACATCCTCAGGTGCAGCGCGGCGACCTCGAATCGGGGTTCGCGGCCTCGGCGCACGTGTTCACCGGTGAAATCCACTTCTCCGATCAAGAACACTTCTACCTCGAAACCCATGCCGCCCTGGCGCATGTCGACGAGGGCGGGCAGGTGTTCGTGCAGTCCAGCACGCAGCATCCGTCGGAGACCCAGGAGATCGTGGCCCACGTACTCGGGCTGCACAGTCACGAGGTGACCGTGCAATGCCTGCGCATGGGCGGCGGATTCGGCGGCAAGGAGATGCAGCCGCATGGCTTCGCGGCCATCGCGGCGCTCGGCGCGACCCTCACCGGGCGTCCGGTCCGGTTGCGGCTCAACCGAACCCAGGACCTGACCATGTCCGGCAAGCGGCACGGATTCCACGCGCAGTGGCGGGTCGGATTCGACGACCACGGGCACATTCAGGCCCTGGACACCACCCTGACCTCGGACGGCGGCTGGAGCCTGGACCTTTCGGAACCGGTGCTGGCCCGCGCGCTCTGCCATGTCGACAACCTGTACTGGATTCCCAACGCGCGCTTCACCGGTCGCATCGCCAAGACCAACAAGCCGTCCAATACCGCCTTCCGGGGCTTCGGCGGTCCGCAGGGCATGCTCGTCATGGAGGACCTGCTGGGCCGGTGCGCACCGCTGCTCGGCCTGGATCCGATGGAACTGCGCCGCCGCAACTTCTACCGTGCCGGGCAGACCACGCCCTACGGGCAGCAGGTGCGCCACCCCGAACGTATCACCGCCACCTGGGACCAGGTGCTCGAACGCGGTGAGATCGCCACGCGCACAAGGGAGATCGCGGCCTTCAACGCGACGCATCCGCACGTGAAGCGCGGGCTGGCCGTCACCGGCGTCAAGTTCGGCATCTCGTTCAATATGACGGCCTTCAACCAGGCCGGGGCGCTGGTGCTGATCTACAAGGACGGGTCGGTGCTGATCAATCACGGCGGCACCGAGATGGGGCAGGGCCTGCACACCAAGATGCTGCAGGTGGCGGCCACCACGCTGGGCATCCCGCTGGACAAGGTGCGGCTGGCGCCGACGCGAACGGACAAGGTGCCCAACACCTCCGCGACCGCGGCGAGTTCGGGGGCCGACCTGAACGGCGCGGCCATCAAGAACGCCTGCGAGCAGCTGCGCGAGCGCCTTCTGCAGGTGGCGGCGGCCCGGCTGGGAGTCCATGCCTCCGACGTCCGCATCGCCGACGGCGTCGCCCGCGCCCTGGGCCCCGGTGACGAGGCCGTCGAGTGGAACGAGCTGTGCCGGACGGCCTATCTGCAGCGAGTTCAGTTGTCCGCGGCCGGTTTCTACCGCACCGAGGGCCTGCACTGGGACGCGAAGACCATGCACGGCTCGCCGTTCAAGTACTTCGCCTACGGCGCCGCCGCCGCCGAGGTGGAGGTGGACGGCTTCACCGGCGCGTACCACATCCGCCGCGTCGACATCGTCCACGATGTCGGCGACAGCCTGTCCCCGCTCATCGACATCGGCCAGATCGAGGGCGGTTTCGTGCAGGGCGCGGGCTGGCTGACGCTCGAGGACATCCGCTGGGACACCGGTGACGGACCCGGCCGCGGGCGGCTGCTCACCCAGGCGGCGAGCACCTACAAGCTGCCCAGCTTCTCGGAGATGCCCGAGGTCTTCAATGTCACCCTGCTGCAGCACGCGCACGAGGAGGGCGTGGTGTACGGGTCCAAGGCGGTGGGGGAGCCGCCGCTCATGCTGGCGTTCTCGGTGCGCGAGGCACTGCGCCAGGCAGCCGCGGCCTTCGGACCGGACGGGGTGAGCGTCGAGCTGGGCGCGCCCGCCACGCCGGAGGCGGTGTACTGGGCCCTCGACGCGGCCCGGCGGGCCCGCGAATTCGCCACCGGGGAAAGCGTTTCCGCCCGTGCGTGACCTGACCTGGGTGTCCGCGGTCGCGCGACTGCGCGACCGGCGGGAACCCGGCGTCCTGGTGACGGTGGCGTCCGTGCGCGGCCATGCGCCGCGCCGGGCGGGCGCGAAAATGGTGGTGGGACAGTCCGATATCTGGGGTTCGATCGGCGGCGGCAATGTCGAGGCCGTCGCCGTCGAACGCGCCCGCGAGCTGATCGCGAAACCGCACGCCGAACCCGAGCTGATGGAATTCGCCCTCAACGACAAGGTCGTCGGTCAGCACGGCGTCCAATGCTGCGGCGGCACGGTGACCGTGCTGCTCGAGCCGCTGCCGGTGCGCCCGGCGGTGGCCATCTTCGGGGTCGGTCATGTCGGGCTGGAACTGGCCCGCATCCTGGCCCGTCAGGATGTCGACCTGCACCTGATCGACTCCCGGCCCGAGGTGCTCACCGGGGAACGGCTCGCGCCGCTGGACGACGCCATCGCCCGGGTCCATACCCATCACACGCCGCTGCTGCCGGAGCAGGTCCTCGACCGGCTGCCGCCCGGCACCCACGTCCTGATCATGACCCACGATCACGCCGAGGACGCCGCCCTCTGCGATGCCGCCCTGCGCGCCGACGACCTCGGCACCATCGGCCTGATCGGATCCCCGGCCAAGTGGGCGCGGTTCCGGAAGCGGCTCACCACCGAGGGCGGTCACTCGCCGGAAGCCCTGGGCCGCATCAAGACTCCGATCGGGCTGGCCGATATCACCGGGAAGGAACCCGCCGTCATCGCGGTGAGCGTCGCGGCGGATCTGTTGCGCACCTTCGAACTCGGGGCGCGCACCACCGACTGACGCCGCGGCCGGCCGCCGGGCTCAGTGCGTGGCCGCCAGCTCCACGCTGTGGGTGCCGGCGCGGCGGCCCGAGAAGACGCAATCGGCCAGGGACAGGCCGCTCACGTACGAGTTCGAGCACACCCCGACCGCGGCCCGGCCCGCCGCGAACAGACCCGGGATTGCCGCGCCGGATTCGGTGCGGACCGCGCCCGTCTCCTCGTCCACCAGCAGCCCGCCCAGGGTGAGCATGGGCATCGGGTAGGTCAGCCGGGACTTGAACGAGATATCCAGCAGCGCAAAGGGTCCCGCGTGCAACGGGTGGCGGATGTCGTCGGGCTTGCCCATGGGGTCGGGCAGCTGCTGCTCGATGGCGCGATTGTGCGCGTCCACGGTCTTGCGCAGGGCCGCCGGGTCGATACCGGCCCGGGCCGCGACCTCCTCGACGGTCCGGCCGGTCACGCTGCCGAACCGCAGCAGTAGCTCGGCCTGCATGCGCTGGAACCACACCGACTGCTTCCCGATCTGGCGGCGCGCCTCGGCGGCCAGCCGCGCATCGACCAGCAGCCAGGCCCGATGCCCCGGACCGGCGGCGATGGCCGCGCCCAGCGCCGCGCCGTAGCGGGACTCGTCGATCATGCGCTGCCCGTTGGCATCCACCGCGATCGAGCCGAAGTAGGCACTCGGCGGGGCGATGAAACGCCAGGTGGACAGCGCGTCCATGCGACCGGTGGCCGCGCCCGCCGCCTGGGCCATGGCGATACCGCTGCCGTCGTCACCGGCGGTGCCCAGCGGCAGGCCCTCGGCCCACGGATAGTCGGGCGCGTGCTCGGCGACCATCGCGCCATTGGCGATGAAGCCACCGGTGGTGAGGATGACACCCGACCGCGCCTGGATGCGCACCGGCGCCCCGTAGCGCCGCTCGATGCGGGCCAGCAGCGCCTGCACCGACTTGCGCAAACCCTGGTGGTACACACCGGGTTTCGCCGATATCCGGGCCAGCGCGGCGAACCTGCGCTGCACCGCCGCGGGCGCGCCGCTGATCGTGGTCGCCTCGATGCCGACCACCCGGCCGTCCTCGACCACGAGTCGCGTTGCCCGGGTACCGGTTCGAACGCGCACTCCGTGTTTCGCCGCCGACTCGGCGAGCGGACCGAACAGCTTCTTGCCGGACACGCCGCGTCCGTGCGCGCGATGCCCGCGCTGCCGCGGTCGCGCCAATTCCCGGAAGCCGCCGGAGTTTTCGCTGCCCGAGTAGTACAGGTAGTAGTCGTCGGTGGGGTACGAGGTCTTGAAGGGGCACAGCGACGGCTGGAACGGCACCCCGTGCCCGGTCAGCCAATCGATCAGTGCGGGCGACTCCTCGCAGAACCTGCGCAGTGTCCGCTCGCTCACGGTGTCGCCGACCTCGGCGCGCAGATACGCGAGCATGTTCTCCACGTCGTCCTCGACCCCGGCCGCGCGCTGCACCCAGGTGCCGCCGCCCGCGTACACGATTCCGCCGGACAGCGCCGTCGCCCCGCCGCCCAGGTAGCGGTCCAGGGCGAGCACGTCGGCGCCCGACTCCCGCGCGGCCAGCGCCGCCGCGACACCCGCGCCGCCGTATCCGACCACCACCACATCGGCCGAATAGTCCCAGGTCCGCACCGTTGCGTCCACCTTCCCGAGTGAAGAAATCCCAGCGAGGTGAACTATAACGTGTTCTAGTTCGGTGTGTGGTTCGCGGCGAGCCGGTCGCGGATGACCGGAAGGCCGGTTACCGTCGGACGGGTGGCCAGCAAGTCAGCCGCACCGGCGATCGAGGTGCCGGTCGGCGAACACACGGTGCGCGTGTCCAATCCGGATCGGGTGTACTTCCCGGAGACCGGGGCGACCAAGCTCGACCTGGTGCAGTACTACCTGAGCGTCGGCGACGGGATCGTCAACGCCTTGCGGGACCGGCCGTGCATGCTGCACCGCTTCCCGAAGGGCCTGCCCGGCGGCAAGGTCCACCAGAAACGATTGCCCGGTGGTGCGCCGGACTGGATTCCGACTGTCCAGCTGTACTTCCCGCGCTACGGCCGCACCGCCGACGAACTCTGTGTCGAGAAGCTCGCCGACGTGATCTGGGCGGTGCAGATGTCGACGGTCGAGTTCCATCCCTGGAACTCGCGCCGTTTCGATACCGAACTACCCGACGAATGGCGTATCGACCTCGACCCCATGCCGGACTGTCCGTGGTCGCGGGTGCGGCGGGTGGCCGGGGTCGTGCACGAGGTGCTCGACGAGCTGGGTGCGGTCGGCTGGCCGAAAACCTCCGGCGGCAAGGGATTACACGTGTACGTCCGCATCGCGCCCCGCTTCGGATTCCAGGAGGTGCGCCGGGCCGCGCTGGCCTTCGCCCGCGAGGTGGAGCGGCGCGCGCCCGCGGACGTCACCACCGCCTGGTGGCGCAAGGACCGCGACCCGGCCCAGCTGTTCGTGGACTACAACCAGAACGCGCGTGACCACACCATCGCCGCGGCGTACTCGGTGCGCGGCGTGCCCGAGGCGACGGTGTCGACTCCGGTCCGCTGGAACGAGATTCCCGAGGTGCACCCCGGCGACTTCACCATGAAGACCGTGCCCGCGCGCTACGCCGAACTCGGCGACCTGCACGCCGGCATCGACGAGGCGGTGTTCGACATCGAACCGCTGCTGGAGTGGGCCGACCGCGACCGGATCGACGTCGACCTCGACGAGGACGGCGGCGACTAGAGCTCGTCGGTTCCGCCGGTCAGATGGACCACGGTGAGCAGCAGGCAGGCGGCGTGCCGGAAGCGGATGGCCGGCGACATCGCCTCCTGCGCGACCGCGGCGTGGGTCGGGTCGGCTTCGCGCAGCACCCGGTCACGTACCGAACCGGATTCGAGCCAGGCATGGCATCCCGGCGGACGCCGCGGTGTCCGCCGAACACCCGACAGACAGACCCGTCCGGCCGCGGAGCAGTGAACCGTGCAGTGGGGCGTGCGGGTCCGGCCCGTGCAGCGGCTGCGTCCGCGGCTACAGGCGGGCGGGGAGTCAACGGCCGCCCGGGTCAGCGACCCGGGCCGGTGCGCGCGAGCGGTGAGTACGCTTCCAAGTGGACGGACTGAGTGCCCGAGGTGACACGGCCGGCGCAGGAGGCGCGGGATGGAGTGGTTCATCGCACCGGAATACTGGTTCGCGCGGCAGGTGATCGAGCGCGGGATCGCGGCCATCTATCTGATCGCGTTCGTGGCGGCGGCCCGGCAGTTCCGGGCGCTGACCGGGGAACACGGCATGCTACCGGTACCGCGGTTCGTGGCGCGGCGACCGTTCCGGGTGGCGCCGAGCATCTTTCAGCTGCACTACACCGACCGGTTCTTCGCGACGGTGGCCTGGAGCGGGGCGGCGGTGTCCGCGGCCCTGGTGGCCGGGGTCGCGGATCTGCTGCCGCTGTGGGCGGCCGTGGTGGTGTGGCTGCTGGTGTGGGTGCTGTACCTGTCGATCGTCAATGTGGGGCAGGTCTGGTATTCGTTCGGGTGGGAGTCGCTGCTGCTGGAGGCCGGTTTCCTGGTCGCGTTCCTCGGCAACGACCGGGTGGCCCCGCCGGTGCTGGTGGTGTGGCTGGCCCGGTGGCTGGTGTTCCGGGTGGAGTTCGGGGCGGGACTGATCAAATTGCGCGGTGACAGTTGCTGGCGGGATCTGACCTGCCTCTACTACCACCACGAGACCCAGCCCATGCCCGGCCCGCTGAGCTGGTTCTTCCATCAGCTACCGCGGCCGCTGCACCGGATCGAGGCGGGGGCCAATCACGTTGCGCAATTGGTGGTGCCCTTCGGGCTCTTCGCGCCACAGCCGATCGCGAGCGTGGCCGCCGGAATCATCATCGCCACGCAGCTGTGGCTGGTGCTGTCGGGCAACTTCGCCTTCCTCAACTGGCTGGTCATCGTGCTCGCCTGGTCCGCCGTCTCCGATTCCGCGGTGGCAAAGGTGTTTCCGATACCCGCGGCACCGGCTCTGCCGGACTCGCCGCTCTGGTTCACGGTGCCGGTATTCGTCTTCGTGGCCTGCACCGTGGTGCTCAGCTACCTGCCGGTCCGCAATATGCTGTCGAGTCATCAGCGAATGAACCAGTCCTACAATCCTTTCCATCTGATCAACACGTTCGGCGCGTTCGGCGTCGTCGACCGCATCCGCTACGAGGTGGTCGTCGAGGGCACCGACGAAGTCGCGCTCACCGCCCACACCCACTGGCGCGAATACGAATTCAAGGGCAAGCCCGGCGACCCCCGTCGGCTGCCCCGCCAGTGGGCCCCGTACCACCTGCGCCTGGACTGGCTCATGTGGTTCGCGGCCCACTCGTCCAGCTATGCCCGGCCGTGGTTCGACGGTCTCCTCCAGCGCCTGCTGCGCAACGACCCCGCCACCCTGCGCCTGCTGCGCCGCAATCCCTTCCCGGACGTCCCGCCCCGTTACATCCGCGCCCGGCTCTACGAGTACCGCTTCACCAGTCCCCGTGAACTGCTGGAGACCCACGCCTGGTGGGTTCGCACCCTGGTCGGCGAATACGCGCCGCCGATGTTCTCGCCGCGCATCTCGCGCGTGACCCGGACATAATGCGGCATGGGTTTCTTCAGGCCGCGCTGCCCGGTGGGGGAGGTGGAACGGCTCTGGGTCGAGGAGATGCTGTCCTGGTGCGCCACCCAATTCGGTACCAGGACGTTGCGCACCCCCGTCATCCTCCCGACCTCCGACTACTTCCCGGACACCTACTCGGGCGCCGAATCGCAGGCGCTCGCGGTCGTGGAGCGGGTGGTCCGGTACATGGGGGTGGGGCGGGATCGCATTGTCGTGGAACTCGATCCGGCCGGTGCGGCGCCGCCCGACCAGCTCATGCAGCTGGAGGGCGCGGCCCGCGGCGAGGCCGGGCACTACCGGCTCGAGCACGGGCGGGCGGTGGTGACGCTCGAACTGGCGCGGCTGCGCTCACCGGTCACGCTGGTGGCGACCGTAGCCCACGAACTCGCCCATGAGCGACTGCTCGGTGAGCAGCGCATCGCACCGGACCGGCACGACGGCGAACAACTCACCGATCTGGCCACGGTCTACCTCGGCCTCGGCGTCTTCAATGCCAATGCGGCCTTCCAGTTCTCGCAGAACAGCCGTGGCTGGCGCTCCCAGCGCCTGGGCTACCTCTCCCAGCCCATGTACGGCTACGCCCTGGCCTGCTGGACGGTCATGCGCGGCGACCCGCGCCCCGCCTGGTCGGCCCACCTCGATACCAACCCCCGTGTCTACATGAAGCAGTCCCTCAAATACCTGCGAGCCAACCCCGACGCTCTCCCTGGCTGGCGCGCCGCGGCGTTCGAATCCTGAAGCCGGCCTTCGGATCCGGAAGGCCCGATCCGAAGGCCGTGCGCCGCGACTACGCGGTGCTGCTCGTGCTGCCGTTCTCCAGGTGACCGGCGAAATGCCTGCGCCAGTTGGAGTTTCCGGAGAGGCTGAGCGTCAGGTCGTACCAGCCCTGGTCGAGCGGGGCGGTGATATCGCGTTTGGATCCGGCGTCGATCGTGGCCGGGGAACCGCCGCTCACCTGGACCGTCAGTGCCGAAGTGCCGGCATTGCTCACGGTGACGATGAACGTGGGCTGATCGGTGGTGCCACCGACGGCGGCGGTGGCGGTGAGCGCCGCGGTATCGGCGTTGCCCGCGGCCTCGACGAGGAATCCGTTGGGGGCGTGGATCGCGAAGTCGTAGGAGCCGCCGAGCTGGAATCGCTCCTGGGCGCTGCCGCCCGGGGCGACCACGGTCTGCCGGATCGAATTGTCGTGGTAGGCAAAGGTTTGGAACGGCATGGCCACCGTGCCCTGATTGCCGTACCTGGCCGTCGCGGCGTTCCCGGCGACCTCCACCCAGGCGACCGGCTGATAGGGCAGCGGCCGGGCCTTGGCGCGGCCCGCGTCCTGGACCGGCATCTGCTGTCCGGCGGGGGAGGGCGGGGTCGGCTTGGGCAGGTTCTTCTGACCGGCCGCGCGGGCGCGCTCGGCATTGGCGTCGGGCAGGGTGGGAATACTGGTGTCGCGTCTGCCGAAATCGAAGCAGCTGGTGAGGTCGCCGCACACCGCGCGCCGCCAGGCCGAGATATTGGGTTCGACGACGCCGGTCCACTGCTCCAGGAAGCGCAGCACCGAAGTGTGATCGAACACTTGGGAATTCACGTAGCCGCCGCGGCTCCACGGTGAGATGACCAGCATCGGTACCCGTGGTCCCAGGCCGATCGGCGACTGCCCGCCCAGCAGCGCCCCGGCCCGGCTGATCAGGGTGTCCATGGTCGCCGAGCCCGAGGCGAGCCCGAGCGTCGCCGAGCCGGAATTCAGGTCGGTGCCGGTGATCTCCAGCGACGGCAGGATCTCGTCGGGGGTGCCGGGTGGCGCGGTCGGCGGCACTACGTGGTCGAAGAAGCCGTCGTTCTCGTCGTAATTGACGAGCAGGACCGTCGACTCCCACAGTTTCGGGTTGGCCCACAGGGCCTGCAGGACGCGCTGGATGTAGGCGGCGCCGTCGGCGGGACGGTAGGCCGGATGCTCGGAGTAGCCGGCGGGCGCGACCACCCAGGACACCTGCGGCAGGGTGCCGGCGGCGCAATCGGAAATGAACTGCTGCAGCACGTAATCGACATTGGTGCCGTCGGTGCCGGCCGGTGCGGGCGTCATGCCGGTCGTGGTCACCTTGGCGCGATCGGCCAGCTGGCGGACCGCGGGATCGGACGAGGCCGCCGCGTCGTGATACGCGCGGAACAGCCACAGCGGATTGTCGCCGAAGTCGGCGAGGAAGTCGCCGCCGCTGTGCGAGTCGGCGTACACCTGCCACGAGATTCCGGCCTGCTGCAGGCGTTCCGGATAGGTGGTCCAGGTGTAGACGGGCCGATAGTCCGGGGGATTGGACACGGCGGGTCCGCCCGCCCGGCCGGCGGCGTCGATGGTGCCGGTCCAGTGGAACAGCCGATTCGGGGTGGTGGGTCCCTGGATCGAACAGAAGTAGTGATCACAGATGGTGAACGCGGAGGCCAGCGCGCGATGGAAGGGAATGTCGGCCTCGGTGAAGTAGCCCATGGTCATCTTGGACTTGGCCGCGATCCAGGAGTGGTAGGCGCCATCGGCCCACGCCATGTGCGTGGTGTTCCAGTCATGCGCCAGATCGCCGAGATCCTGCCCGTCCACCCGGCTGGTGTCGACGTGCCAGGGCAACAGGAATCCGGTGCTGCTGAACGCATCCGGCTGATGGAACGCGTCCCGGTTGTCGCCGCCCGCCGATCCGCTGCTGCTCCCGCTGCCCGATCCGCTGGCCGATCCGCTCGCCGATCCACTGGCACTCCCGGTGCCCGCCGACCCACTGCCCAGATCGGTCCCGGGTCCGCCGGCGAGGACGGTGTCCATGGCCGCCTGCAGGATCGGGTCGTAGCCGCCGGTGGGCAGCCTGACGGCGCGCTTGTCACCGAAACCCCGGACGCCGCTCATGGTTCCGAAGTAGTGATCGAACGAGCGGTTCTCCTGCATCAGGATCACCACGTGCTGAACCTGATCCAACGAACCCGAGCGCCCCGGTTCCGCCAGTGCCTCCGCCATGCCCTCCGGCAGCCCGGTCACCCCCGCCGCGCCCGCGGCCAGCATCGACCCCAGCACCGTTCGCCGATTCGTCCTGGCGAATCCACGCCCCATCAGAAATCTCCGATCCGTCGTCTGTCCCCAGCCATCGCGGCGCCGCAGACGCTACCGGCACCCCCGCCGGTCCGCAGCGTCCAAAACGTGTCCTGGCCAGCGCTTTTCGCTATAAGCGCGGATAGTGGGGGTGCCGGTAGCGGAAAAATCGGCCCCATGAAGTTGGTCGGATGATCACCCCGGGGTCATGTAGAGGTGCCACGGTGGTCGCGTGCGGACGGAGACACAGGCGCGGCCGGCGCGCGCGGTGCGCTGGTTCCACCTGGTGTGCGACCGGGTGGTGGCGCGGCTGCCGTTCGGGCTGGGCCGGTTCGTGGCCCCGACCTTCGTCGGCTATCTGCTGGTGAGCGGGTTCACCTTCACGCTGGATCTGGTGGTGCTGACCGCCCTGCACGGGGTCGCGGGCCTGGCGCTGCCGATCGCGGTGACCGTGGCCTATTGCACGGCATTCGGCGCGAGCTATCTGCTGAATCGGACCCTCAACTTCGAGTCGCACGCCGCGGTCGGTCCGCAGGTCGCCGTCTATGTCGTGGTGGTCGCGGTGAACTACCTGCTGTTCATCCTCGGCGTGACCAGCGGTGTGGCCGCCCTCGGCATCGACTACCGGATCGCCCGCATCCTGGGCGGTCTCGGCGAGGGCTTGTTCATGTACGCGTCGATGCGGCTGCTCGTCTTCCGGACCTGGTCACCGACCAGCGGCCGCTCGCGTCGTTAGCGCGCGTGTGCGATACCCGGCCACCAGCGCTACCAGCGACGACGGGTCAGCGGGGCTGGACGGGGGCGGGCTGGACGGGCATATAGGTATGGCTTACCTTGGCACCCGTGAGTGTTGCCGAGGCTGTGCCGAATCTGCTGATCTGCCTGCGGGAGGGCCTGGAGGCGGGGCTCGTGGTGACCATCCTGCTGGCCGCCGTGCGCCGGCTGTCCACACCTGAACGCCCGGTCTCGACCACGCCGGTCTGGCTGGGTGTGCTCGGCGCGATCTCGGTGGCCGGGAGTTTCGCCGCCGTGCTGACGTATTCGACTGCCGCACTGACCAGTTCGGCCCGGGCCGCGGTCGCGGGCGTGCTGAGCGTGCTGGCCGTGGCCCTGGTCACCGCGATGATCTTCTGGATGCGGCGCACCGGGGCCTCGCTGTCGGGACAGCTGCGCGGTGAGGTCGCGCGGGCCGCGGGGCTGGGCGCGGGCGTGCTCGCGGTGACGGCGTTCCTGGCCGTCGGGCGCGAGGGCCTGGAGACCACGCTGTTCGTGTGGACGGCCATCAAGGCGGCGGGATCGACAGCCGCTCCGCTGGTCGGCGCGGCCCTCGGACTGGGTATCGCGATCGCGCTGTGCTGGTTGCTGTTCCGGCGTGCGGTACGGCTGAACCTCGGTGTCTTCTTCAACCGGACCGCCGTGCTGCTCATCATCATCGCCGCGGGCGTGCTCGCCTACGGCCTCGGTGACCTGCAGGAGGCGGGCTGGCTGCCGGGCGCGCGCTGGATCGCGTTCGACCTGACCGCGCACGTCGACCCGAACTCGTGGTGGGTCTCGATCATCACCGGCATCACCAACCTGTCGCCGAAGATGACGGTGCTGCAGGTGGTGGCGTGGATCGCCTACCTGGCCACCGTGATTCCGCTGTTCGTCCGGGCGGGCCGCACCCCCGCGACCGAGGCCGAGCCGGTGGCGAAGCCGGAAACCGAGCCCACCGACAAGAAGCCGGAAACCGAGCCCGCGCACGCGGATTGGTGGGAGCGGATCGCCGGTCCGCGTCCGGTGCTGGTCGGCGCGACCCTGGTGCTGGTCCCGGTGCTGGCGGCCGGCACCGCCATCGCCCTGCTGCCCTCGGGCGGCGCGAACACCGCGCGCACGGTCACCGTGACGGCGGATGCCTGTGCGCCGGAATGGACCTCGGCGCACACCGGCACCCAGACCATCGCGGTGCACAACACGTCCGGCAAGTCCGGCGAGATCGATCTGGTCGACGCGGACGGCGCGGTGGCCGGTGAGATCGAGAACATCGGTCCCGGCACCACCGCCGAGCTGACCGCGACCCTGAATTCGGGCAGCTACACCATTGTCTGCCTGATGTCGGGCCGCCCGTCGCTGTCCTCGCCGCGCGTTCAGGCCACCGGTCCGCAGACGGACGCGCCGCCGGCCTTCAAACCCGCGCGGGCCAGCGAACTGCACGGGCCGAACGAGGCCTACCAGGCGTACGTGCGGGGCGTGCTGACCCGTCTGACCGGTGCCGTCGGCACGGTCGGCCGGGATCTGCGGGCGCGCAATATCCCCGCTGCGCAGGCCGATTGGCTGCTCGCGCTGCAGGAGTGGGAGCGGGTCGGCGCGTCGTACAACAGCTTCGGCGAGGCGGGGACCGCGGTCGACGGGCTGCCCGGCGGTCTGCCGGACGGCGTCAACGATCCGGGATTCACCGGCCTGCACCGCCTCGAATACGGCCTCTGGCACGGCCAGGGCCCGGATCAGCTGCTGCCCGTGGTCGACAAGCTCACCGCGGATATCGCCGCGATCGGGGACAAGCTGACCAGCACCGATATCGCCGGTGATCCCGCCACCCTGCCGGTGCGCGCCCACGAGATTCTGGAAGACGCACTGCGCGACCACCTTTCGGGCCTGGACGATCAGGGTGCGGGCGCGGCCTATCCGGCGACGCTGGCCGATGTCGAGGTCACCCGCACCGTCCTGGATCAGCTCGCCGTCCCGCTGGACGAGCGTGACCCGCAGCTGCGCCCCGACCTCGGGACCAAATTGGACCGGCTGCGCGCTGCCCTGCTGGCCACCCAGGACAACGGCCGCTGGCGCACGCCCGCGCAGACGTCGCAGGCGACCCGGCAGGCGGTGCTCGCCGCGATCGGCGCCGCCCTGGAAACACTGGACCGGGTGCCGCGGCTGCTGGAAACCAAAGCGAACTGACTCTCTACGAAGGACCGAGGCCATCACCATGACTGTCAGCCGCCGCCGCTTCCTCTCCGGCGCCGCCGCGGGCGCCGCCGGAACCGCCCTGACCGCAGGCGTTCTCGTCGAGGGCGCCCGCGTGGACGCCGCCGCGGGCGGGCAGGCCACGACCACACCGGCCTACCCGTTCCACGGCGCGCATCAGGCGGGCATTCTCACCCCGGCTCCGGCCGATCGCCAGAATGCCTCCTGTTTCGCCGCATTCGACGTGACCGCCGCCAACCGCGCCGAACTCGCCGACCTGATGAAGACGCTCACCGAGCGCGCCCGCGCCCTCACCGCCGGTGGCCCGCCGCCGGATCTGGGTCCGAGCCACCCGCCCGCCGACAGCGCCGTCCTGGGGCCCGATATCCCGGCCGACGGCCTGACCGTCACCACCGGTGTCGGTGCGAGCCTGTTCGATCAGCGGTACGGGCTGGCTTCCCGGAAGCCCGCGCACCTGACACCGATGCGGGTCTTCCCCGACGACTCCCCGGAAGCGGCGTGGATGCACGGTGATCTGCTGCTGCAGCTGTGCGCCCACAACCCCGACACCATCCACCACGCCATCCGCGATCTCACCCGCCACACCCGTGGCGGGATCCAATTGCGCTGGAAGATCCAGGGTTACAACTCCCCGCCGCGGCCGTCCGGCACCGGCCGCAATCTGCTCGGCTTCAAGGACGGCACCGCCAACCCGACCGGTTCCGACGCCGCCGCTCTGATCTGGGCCGACAGCCCCGACGAGCCCGCGTGGACCCGGGGCGGCACCTACCAGGTGGTCCGCCTCATCCGCATGCTGGTGGAGTTCTGGGACCGCGTCTCGATCGCGGAGCAGGAGAACATGTTCGGCCGTCGCCGCGAATCCGGCGCACCCCTGGACGGCACCAAGGAATTCGACGTCCCCAACTACGCCGCCGATCCCGACGCCACCGTCACCCCCGCCACCGCCCACATCCGCCTGGCCAATCCCCGCACCGCCGACACCGCCGACCAGCAGCTGCTGCGCCGCTCCTACAACTACGACCTCGGCGTCGACCCGAACGGCAATCTCGCCACCGGCCACATCTTCACCTGCTTCCAGCAGGACATCCAGCGTCAGTTCGAAACCATCCAGACCCGTTTGGCCGGAGAGCCTTTGACCGACTACGTCCAGCCCTTCGGCGGCGGCTACTTCTTCGTCCTGCCGGGCGTCACCGACACCAAGGACTGGTACGCCCGCACGCTGCTGAGCTGATCCGTCACCGCCCGAGCCGGGTCAGACCGTCAGCACGGTGTGGATCCGGTTGCCGGGGTCGATGGTTCGGCGCAGCGCGGCCAGGCGCGGGTAGTTTTGGCCGTAGTAGCGGCTGAGGGGATCGCCGGGTTCGAGGTAGTTGGCATAGGCCCCCACCGAGACCGGTGCGAAGAGCCGGTGGGCGGCGGTGACCCAGGCCTGGGCGGTGTCGTGCGGGATCGGTTGGTAGGCGCCCCATTCGACGAGGGCGGCGTGGTTGCGCCAGGGGAAGGCGGTGGCGGTGGGTGCGGTATCGCGGATCGCGCCGTCGAGGGTGTTGATCTGCACCCAGCCGGTGCCGCCGGCGCGCGAGAAGATCGTCAGGGCTTCGATGATGCGGGCGATGGCGTCGGAGGTCAGCTCGGAGACGACGTCGGAACCGTTGGTGAAACTCGCGCGCGGTGAGGTGGGGCTGCCGCCCGCCAGATACATGATGGTGTCCATGTGATCGAGGGTCTGCGTGTCGGTGGTCGACGGTGGCAGACCGATCGCATCCGTCAGCGCGGCCGCGGCCTGGTCGCCGGACCCGGCCGGGCAGACCAGCTGCAGCCAGCAGTCCAGGCTGCCGTTGCCATCGGCGTCGATGCTCACGTCGGCCCACTGGGTGCGGTCCGCGGACTGCAGCCAGGTGGACCAGCCGGCGATCACCTGCGCGGCGCTGTCGCCGGGAAAGGTCAAGCGCACCAAATCTTTTGGCGTCGCGGGACAGGTGTCGAAGGTCAGCGAGGTGACCACGCCGAACAGTGGGCCGCCGCCGCGCAGCGCCCAGAGCAGGTCCGGGCGGGAGGTCTCGGAGACCTCCGCGACGGTGCCGTCGGGCAGCACGAGCGTCGCGCCGGCGAGCCGGTCACAGGTGACGCCGTAGGCGCGGGATTCGAAGCCGAGGCCGCCGCCGAGGGCGAGTCCGCTGATGCCGACATCCGGGCACATACCGGTCGGGATGGTCAGATCCGACCGGTCGAGCTCGCGGTAGACGTCGTACAGGGTGTGGCCCGGCCCCACCACCGCCTGTCCCGCATCGACAACGCTCACGCCGGTGAGCTGCCGGACGTCGATGATCATCGCGCCGGTCGTCGTCGACACCCCCGCGTAGGAGTGCCCGCCGGACCGAGCGGCCACGGGCAGCCGGTATTCGGCCGCGAAACTCATGGCGGAGACGACATCGGCGGTCGAGGCGACCTGCACCACGGCAGTGGGTGTTTCGCTGTCGAACCGGGTGTTGAAGACCTGCCTGGCCATCTCGTAGCCGGCGTCCCCGACCCGGACGACGCGGCCGCGGATGAGCCGCTCCAGCCTGCTCCAATTCGGTTTGGCCGCACCGGGTCCGGAGGCGACCGAGACGGGATCGGCATCGGAGAGGCCGGTGAATCCCCACCCGGCCAGGGCGATTCCCAGTGCGCCACACAGAAATGTGCCTCGCGAGAAGCCGGCATCCGTCGCCCGTACGGATCTCACTCTGCGCATGTGCCCTCCAGGCTCGGTGCTAGCCGGAAAACCATGGCGGGCAACGGATGCACGCCTGCCCGGGACGTCGACTATGTGTGGTTTGCCGCAATTTCCTGCGGATGTTCAACAGCCGCCAGGTAATTGTGCCGACCACCCGGGTGGCGAGGCATGAGTTCGACCTAGGCCTAAGACAACTCACAGGCAACCGTAACCGAATTTGCCCGCGTGTCGCTCTAGGTCGTGAAGTTGCGCTCTAGGTAGTGAAGTTGGAGGAGCTGTGGCCTCAGAGATAGGACCCGCAGTAGGGCCACGCCCCGGGACCCTCGTGCGCGAGGATCCGTTCCGCGATGCGGATCTGCTCCTCGCGACTGGCGTCGGCGGGATTCCCCCTGCCGCCGTACGCATTCCAGGTGCCCTGGCTGAATTGCAGGCCACCGTAGTAGCCGTTGCCGGTGTTCGCCCCCCAATCCCCGCCCGCCTCGCACTGGACGACGGCATCCCAGTCGTGCCAGCCGGCGGCGAGTGCGGTTGCGGCCGGCCCGCAGGTCAAGGCCGTGATCCCAACCGCGAGAGCAAGAAAGTGAGCAGGTCTTCGAAACGAGTGCTGTCCGATCATGGCGTATCTCCGCCCTGGTAGCCGAACTCGCGGGAAAGACAACCAGCCGATCGTAGCTGAACATTTGCTAGGATTCTATATTTTAGTATTGACCTGGCAATTAGTTGGTTTGCAGGTGGAAGTCGGCCGGGTCGGGCTCGGACAGCATGGACTCCATGGTGGCGCGGTCGAAGGGGAGCAGGTCGATGCTGCCGCCCTCGGTGAAGTACCAGGAGTTGCAGCCGGTGTTCCAGACCGTGGGGCCCATGGCCACGGAGACCTCGGTCTCGAACCGTGCGGTGGCGTCCTCGGTGACCTCGACGGTGTCGAATTCGCCTGCGCTCCAGCGCTGGATCCACCGGGTGATGTAGCGGGCGGTCACCTCGGCGGCGTGGTGCAGCGGAATGGAGCCGGTGGGGGAGTGGGGGCCCAGGACCGTGAAGAAGTTGGGGAAGCCCGGGATCGCGGTCATCCGGTAGGCGCGTGGGCCCTTCGCCCAGGCTTCGTCGATCGAGATGTCGTCGCGACCGGTCAGATTCATCGGCCGCATGTAGTCGTGGGCGCGGAAGCCGGTGGCGAGGACGATCAGATCGAGCTCGTGGTGGCGGCCGTCGGCGGTGCGGATGCCGGTCGGGGTCACCTCCTCGATGGCCGTGGTGATCAGCTCGGCATTGCGGGCGCGCAGCGCGCGATAGTAGGTGCCGGACAGCACCTGCCGCTTGCACAGCGGCTCGTAGTCGGGGGTGAGCTGTTCGCGCAGCTCCGGCTGGAGGATCTGCGCGCGCAGGCTCAGCCGGGCGTACTGCTGGACCGCCCGCCGCCGCCAGCTCGGCCGGGTCACCACGTCGGTGAACAGCCTGGCTCCCGTCATGCCTGCCCGGTAGAGCGCGCGATTCACCTGCGGCAGCCGGTTCAGCACCGCGCCGACGATCGCGGGCTGCGGGATCTGCATCGGAGCCCAGATCACCCACTGCGGGCTGCGCACGAAGTGCGTGACGCGCTCGGCTTCCGGCTGCAGCGCCGAAACCACCTGCACGCCGGTCGAACCCGTGCCGATGACCGCGATCCGCCGCCCGGCGGTCGCCACGCTGTCGTCCCAGCGCGCGGTGTGCAGCACCTCGCCGGTGAACCCGGACAGTCCGGGCAGACCCGGCACCGCCGGATGATGCAGTACTCCAGTGGCCGCGATGACGAAGTCGGCCTCGTAGCGGCTCCCGTCGCCGGTCTCGACGAGCCACCCGGACCCGGTGAACGTCGCCGCCACCACCTCGGAATTCAACCGCAGATGCGGCCGCAGCCCGTACTGTTCGGCCACATCGGCGAGATACCGCTGGATCTCCGGGCCGGGTGCGAAGATGTGCGACCAGTCCGGCTTCGGCGCGAACCCGAACTGGTACAGCTGGGAGGGCACGTCACAGGTCAGCCCGGGGTAGTGGTTCCAATGCCACACCCCGCCGACGTCGGACCCCTTCTCCAGGATCACGAAGTCGTCGAACCCATTGCGCTGCAACGTGATCGCACTCGCGATGCCGGACACCCCGGCCCCGATGATCACGATGCGAGGCTGCCGCGCCGCACCCATCCCAACCTCCTTGTTGGATACCTCAGGAACTCAAATACTGACGGTATTTGGAATCGGTGGGTATGTCAATCGGCCGGTGATGGTGGCAGCTCAGCGCGGAACTGGCGCGGTTGTGTGTGCGGGTCGGTTCCGCTGGTTCGAGGGCGGGTCCGGTCACAGTTCGGAACCGGAACCCGCGCCCCGGAACGGGTCAGTTGGTCTTGTGGAGAGTGGCCGAGCCGGTGCTCATCAGGTTCTTCAGTGCCGCGAGGATGGCGTCCAGCGAGAGATTGCTCAGGGAACCCATTGTTTTCTCCTTCGATCCGGAATTGTTTGGAGTGCTTGTGCGCTCGTTGAAAACGTTATGGCACAAGGAGTTCGAAGAGAAGTCACTGCCATGGATGCATTGACAACGACGAATTGTTTTCAGTCAGGGCAGGATTCGGCTGAATTCTATGGAGGCAAGGGGCCGGGTCGTGCGCAATACGGCAATTATCCGTTCGAGGTCGGCCACCCGTCTGCGGAGTTTCTTGTTCTCCTTGGCCATGGCGGTGAAGAGGCTCTCCTCGGTCGCGCCGATTGCGTTCCCGGCACGCCCTTCCATGTGCTCCGCGTGGCGAATCCACAATCGCAGCGCCTCGTGATGGACGCCGAGATCAGCTGCCATTCTTCGAAAAGTCGGTTTGGGATCCGATTCTCGGTACAGTTGGATCGCATGCGTCCGCAGCGCGTCCGGATACTTTCTCGGTGGTGCCACGGGCGACCCCATTTCTCGTCGATCCCGAGAAACGTTAGTTCACAACGGAACTACGGAGAAATCACCATTTTAGGATTATTGACAAGTCCGGGTTGTCAATCAGAGATGCGGCGGCACAGTGCAATCCGTGAAGTCGGGTTCCTGCAGCTGAGCGACCAGGTCCGGACAGGTGTCGCGGATGCAGCGGGCGACCTCGACGAAGGAGCGGACCAGCGCCGATTCCTGCGCGCCGCGCCAGCCGACGGCCACCTCGTTGGGCGGGACGTCGGCGATGGGGAGCAGGCGCACCCCCGGAAAAGGAATCCACCGGGCGCAGGCCACCGTGAGGACGATGCCGACGCCCGTCGCGACCTTGTGCAGCTCCTCGAGGAGTGAACTCGAACGTGACACCACCGTGGCGGGGGCCCCGTCGCGGTGGGCGCTCAACTCCCAGAACGCATTCCACACCGGATCGGTGGTCGCGGCGCCGAGCAGCGGCTCATCGAGTAGCTCGTGCGCGAAGACCTCGGTGCGCTCGGCCAGCCGATGGTTCGTCGGCAGCATCACCATCAGGGGTTCGGCGAACAACGTCTCGAACTGGACGCCGTCGTCGACGAACGGGCGGCGGGCGAAGGCCACGTCCACCGATCCGGTGACCAGACCGGCCGACGGATCCTCATAGGTGAAATGGCGCAACTCGACGGTGATGCCCGGATGGCGCTGGCGGAAGGTGGAGAGGATCGGCTCGGTCAGGGTCAGTGCCGCGCCCTCCAGTGCGCCCAGGACCAGCCGGTCCTGCTCGCCGCGATGTACCGAACGGGCGCGCTCGACCGCGACGTCCAGGCCGGTCAGCGCGCCGCGGATATCCTGCAGGAACACCGCGCCGGCGGCGGTCAGTTCGACATTGCGGGTGGTCCGGGAGAACAACACCACGTCCATCGCCTGCTCGAGCTGCTTGATCTGAGTGCTCAACCCCTGTTGCGAGACATGCAATCGCTGCGCCGCACGAGTGAAACTCAGCTCCTCCGCAACTGCGATGAAGTATTGCAACTGACGGGTGTGAACTTCCATGTCGCGCAGTCTAGGTGGACGACCGTTCCGGACAGAACTTTTCCCGAAAAGCGGACCGATTGACAAATGGGGCTTGTGAACAGTCCACGAACAATGATTTCTCTTCGCCTGTCCGGTGCTCTAGCGTTTCCAGAGCGTTCGTCGTGACCGGGACACCGGAAGTAGACCGCTCCGACAACGCGATAAACGTGCGAGCCCGCTTCCCTCCAGACTCGCACCGCCTCACTGGTGCTGAGGCAATGTCGGCGCCGTTGGCAACCGTAGCGAGGAGCCGGGGACAGCCAGCGGTGCCGACACTTTCGCGATCGAAATCGTCCCCGGCGACAGGAATCGATGACGAATTGGAACGCCCTGGTGGGCTCGCTGTACGCAACCCAATACGGGGCCGCAGAGCGCTTCGGCGAGCCGGGGCTGTCCATGCCGCCCAATCCGCCCGCCTCCGAGGCCGCGATCGCGGCGGCCGAGCGACGGCTGGGCGTGTGCTTCGATGCCGAGTTCCGTGAGTTCCTGTTGGTTTGCGACGGATGGTCACGGTTCGGGACGATCCAACTTTTCGGCGTCGGTGATCTCGCCGCGGGTGAGAAATGGCGTCGGGATTCGGCATTCGCCGAGGCGTATTTCGGCACCGACGCTTCGGGCGTGCTCGTCGTGCCCGATGGGTATCGCCGTGTGCTCGTTGGGAAAACCATGTTCTCACCGCGATTCATCGTGATGATGTTCCCGATGCGGCCGGAGTATGGCGCGAGTCCGTGTTGGGACTGCGCGGCCGGAATCGACCTCCGCTACCCCGACTTCGGCGTCTGGGCCGAGCACGAAGCGGCCGCGATCTCCTACGCGTTGAACGAGGAGATCGCGGACCGCCGATGTCTGCGCTGACCGCCATCGGTTTCGGCGGTTCGGCACTACTTGCTCGAGCCGCGACCGCCGAGCGGGGAGGTGAGGCTGCTACTGCCGGAGTCGGTGAGCTATTCCGCTCACGTGGGAAATACTGGAAGTTATCGGGATGCGGGAGAAAACACAAGTTCCGGATTGTCCGCAAACAATTCTTGTGGTTACGTCGCGAGCATCAGGCCAGGAGCTTCGCGCGCAGCGCGTCGATAGTGGACTGGTCCAGGCCGAGTCCGTCGCGCACGTACTTGTCGACGCTGCCGTAGAGCCGGTCGACCTCGCCGAAAGCCGCTTCCAGCCAGGACAATTGGACCGCCTGCGGGTTTCCGAGTTCGGCATTGCTCGCCAGATAGTCGGCGTTCACCACATCCCGGGGCACACCGAGCACGGTGAGCAGGACCGCGGTGGCCCAGCCGGTGCGGTCCTTGCCGTCCGTGCAGTGGTACACCGTCGCGCCGCTGTTTCCGGCGATGGAGCGCAGCAGGGTGCCGAAGGCGACGTCCGCGCCGTGGAAGTTGACCATGAACGGATAGTCGATCGACTGGACCAGGCTGGCGGAGCCGTTGACCACACCGTCGATCACACCGCGCCCCAGGGTGATCGGCGGGAACTCGTGGAACGAGATACCGCTGTCGAAGCTGATCACGTCGGCGACCTTGTACTGTGCGCCGGTCGGCACCCGATCGGGCGCGCTGCTGCGTTCGGAGCCGGCACGCAGGTCCACATCCAGCGTGACCCCGGCCGTGGCCAGCTTGACCAGGTCGGCGTCGGTGAGTCCGGCCAGTCGGTTGGAGCGGAAGGCGACGCCGGTGCGGACCGTGTGCCCGTCGGAGGTGCGGTAGCCGCCGATATCGCGGAAATTGGCCGCACCGTCGAGCCGGATGGTGGTCGAGGCCGGTGCGGGCAGGGTCGACACCGGGTCGTTCGCCACGCCGGATCCGGAATCGGAAGAGCCCGACGAACCGAGACTTCCCGAGCCGGAACCGGATCCGGACGCGATATCGGCGGGTTGCGCCGACGCCGGGGCGTCGGCCAAGGCCGCGCCGAGCGCGATCATTCCGGCGAGCGCCACCGCGGCGGCATCGACGCGACGGGTCTTGCGAGGGGACATGGTGACCTACTTATAGTGGGGGATAACGAGATTCGAGTCCATCAGGACTGCTTGATCGAGTAGGAGCCGACGGTGTTCCCAGTCAGCTGCCAGCCGCCCGGCACCTGGGTGAGGGTGAGGTCGGAAACATTGGTGTACTGCACATTCGGGCGTGTGGCACCGGGGTACCACGCTTCGATGCGTCCGGTGCCGCTGCCGGTGAAGCCGGTAGCGTTGACCGCGGTCAGGGACCCCGGTACCGCGCGCGGGTAGGCGCGCGACAGCGGCCGGGCGTATCCGGCGGGCCGGCCGAGCGGTGACCCCGACGGGCAGGCGAACGGGTTGAGATTGCCCTGTGGATGGTTCGGCTCGCCGCCCTTCACCGCGTGCGGGTCGCCGCACGCCTGCTTCCACGACCACCAGGCCCCGCCCATGCGATTGGCGTTCAACTGGTCCTCGAACCGATCTACCTTGGCCGCATCGGAATTCGGATCTCCGAACCAGCCCCACTCGCCGCTCCACACCGGCACCTTGTACTTGGCGGCGGCGTCCAGGGCGAACTTGAAGCCCACCTCGATGGTCGGGAAGGCGTTCACCACATTGATGGACTCGCTGTAGAGGTGCGGGGAGAACACCGCCAGCGGATCGGTGATGTAGTGCGCGGGCGGCGTGGCGTCGATGCCGAGGGCCGACCAGATGGCGCTGGGTTCGAAGATCGCCAGGTGCGGCGGGCTGCCGTGCTCGGCCTGCCGAATGGCGGCGATGACCCGCTGGTAGTACTTGCCGAGCTGGTCCGCCGCCGAAAATGGATCGCGCAGACCGGGATTGGGTTCATTGAGCAGGTCGTACCCGGCGATGGCGGGTTCGTCCTTGAACTCCGCGGCCAGCTTCGCCCAGGTGGCGACGAGATGGCCCTGGATGCCCTGGGTGTCGTCGTAGAAGTTCTGGAACGAGCGGGCGACGGCGGGCGCGGACTCGCGGACACCGCCGAAGTTGCAGGTCGTCCAACCGTCGGTGAGGGTCGCCCAGGCCGGCGCGCCGTCCCAGCCGAGACCGGGCTGCATGAAGATCGGGCAGCCCTGGCCCTTGGGCGTGCCCACCGCCTTGCCCCACGCGTCCTGGTGCATGTCCAGCACGGTGTAGATGCCGTTGGCCTTGGCGTCGTCGACCGCGGTGTGAATGCGGGCCACATAGTTCTGATCGAACGCGCCCGGCGTGGGCTCCAGCGCCGACCAGGCCAAATTGAGCCGCACCACATTGAAGCCGAGGGCCGCCATCTGCGCGAAGTCGGTGCCGTCCAGCGGCGCGACGGTCGGCAGCGCCGGATCGTTCTGCGCGTAGTCGTTGAGCTGGTTGACATTCGCGCCGCGCAGCAACACCGTCCGCCCAGTGACATCGGTGATGACGCCGTTCGACACGGTGAGCTGCGGCAGGGTCCATCCGTCCGATGCCGCCGAGGCTTCCGGAGCCTGATGAGCCGCAAGGCCGGTGAACAAGAGCGCCGCCGCGGCGGCAGGGGCCAGGACCCGGCCTCTCCATAGCATGTCAAACCTTTCCATGGGGCGAAATCGCGACGATTTTTCCGGGCAGTGCCCGGTGGGTGCACGAAAAACCTAGTGGCCCACCGGACCCGAGCGGAAACAGTAGTTCCAGGCCGATTGACAAGACGGGGTTGTCAATGTCCCGCAATTTCGGATTCAAGTTCTCTTCGGTTGTGCTCTAGCGTTTCCCGGAGTGAGGGGACACTCTAATTCCCCACCGGCTCAGCGATATCCACTTCGGTGCTCGACCGCGGAGGTGAAGGCGTCATCAACCGATTCCTGCACCTGTCGATATCCGGTCACCCCACCATCCGGTTGATCGGATTCCCGCACGCGGGCGGCGCGACTTCCGTGTATTTCGCGATGAGCCGGCGGTTTCCGCCGGAATGGGACGTGATGTTCTTCGAGCACCCCGGCCGCGGACGCCGGAGCCGGGAGTCGGTTGCCGGCCTCCTTCGGCGCGGTCGTCGAGGACGCGCTGGAGCCGATGAGCGCACCGAGCCGAATTCGCCACCTCCATAGCGAATTTCGGTGTCGTACGGTCCGGCGCGTGAGGAAACCGTACTTCTCGGCTGTCACTTCGAGAAGTCGAACGGGCGATGTGCTTCTCGATCAACAACTTTCCGTTGTCGATAATCCTGAACTGAATATTTCAGTTCCTCTACCCCCTGGCATAACGTTCCGGAGCGTGAGCGAATGCGCTCGTTCGGCTGCACCGAAAACGCCTGGAGTGCAGCGAGCTTCAATGTATGCGAAGAGAAGATGAGGAAGACCGGTATGGCACAACGACCGGCTACATCAACTGCGACGATCGCGGCCGCCACGCTGACGGTCGGCGCACTGACACTTCTCGTCACCGGCTCCGCCGCTGCCACGCCCGCGCCCGTTACCTTGGACAACGGTGCATCTCACTGCTATTCGGGCTGGGCTCCGAAGCCTTCAGCTGATCTCTTTTCCGAGCACGATGGATGTCGGGCCGCCGGGCTGGCCGTCGTTGGTAGCGATGATGCAGTGCCGGCCGATGTCGATGCGGATCACGTCCGCGAGTTTGAACCGGTGCCGGAATGTCGCCGGGTTCGAAGTGGTCGGCGCTGGGCGCGAGTGACCTCGTTGACGTATTTGTTGTATGTCTCATACACCGGAATCCTCCGGAGCGATTCGAGTACCGGTCACCGCCCGATCGGTGAGCCGGTCACCAGCTCTGCTGGTCAGATATCCAACATGGTCGAATTCGGGCAACCACAAGCGATTCGGTGCTACTTGCTGGAACCCAGGCCGCCGAGCAGCGAGGTCAGCCCGCCGAGCAGCGAGGTCGGGCTGCTACTGCCGGTGCCGCCTCCGGCGCCCGGGCCGGAAGTCCCGCCAACGGTGATCGACGGGCCCTTGGTGGAGAAGTCGACATGACCGGCGGTGTTCGACATGTACTCCATCCCGGTGTTCAGCGCGGTCCCGGTGGCGCACGAGCCGACGGTGTACTTCGCGCTGAAGCTGGCAGCCGGGCCGTGGTCCTTCATGACCACCCGATAGCTGGTGGCGGTGAAGTCCCCCGCGATGAAATCGGGCTTGATTTCGAGATAGGGCTCGACAGAGTGGTCCCCGGCGGCATCGGTCACCTTGGCCGAATCGGTGACATAGGTCAGACACGAGGGGTGCCAGTCCTTGAACCAGTTGAGGTTTTCATCCCCGGTCATGACCCGATTGAAAGTCGTGGTGACGGTGATGGTGTCACCCACGGCGGGCGTGGCGTTGCTGATCGTGCGGGTGTATTGGGAACTGTCGTTGTTCCAGGTGATCGTCGCGGGATCGGCGCTTGCTGTAGCGGCGCCGAACAGGGCCAACGCCCCAACCCCGATCACGGCCGCGGCACCTGCAGCGGAATGCGTCATAACTCGTCGTCCCATAGCGATTTCCCTTGTGTCATTTCGAACTACGACCGTGAGTCGTTCCACTCACGCCGGGAAATGCTAGAACCCTACGGAACGCATGAGAAATCACAATTTACGGATCATCCACAACCCATACTTGTAGGTCGCCGTGTGTGGACTCCGCCGAAGACGTTGCGATCCAACATGAAACGGCGCCGGAACCAGAGGCGGTTCCGGCGCGTTTTCCCCGCGGTAGCACTCGGCGGGTATGGACTTTCATGGCGCGCAATCGAGGTCGGTGTGGCATCTGGGAATCTCCTCTCCTCGAGGCCGTCAGGCGAGGGGTTTCGCGCGTAGTCAGGCCGGCGCGGGTGGGCACCGGGTCGTTCGTCCCGACGGTGATCTGCGGCAGGGCCAGGACGTGACCGGGTAGTGGCCCACCGGACCGGAGCGGAAACAGTAGTTCCGGACGATTGACAAGGCAGGGTTGTCAATGCCCCGGAAATTAGGATTTAAGTTCTGTTCCGTTGTGCTCTAGCGTTTCTCGGCGTGAGCGAAGGCTCGAATTCCACACCGGCTCACTCGTTACCAGTTCCGCGTTCGGCGGGAACTGCTGGAAGGAATCATGAGTAAGACCCCGAAATTGGCTGCCGGAATCGCGGCGGCCACCTTGGTGATATCGGGGGCGGGTATCGCTCTCGGCACCGCGCCCGCCACCGCGGATACGACACCCCCGTCCTCATCGTGCGTCCAGACTCAGCACGTCGATTACAACCCGGGCGTCAGCAGCTTCTGGATCACTCACACCTACGACAAGTCCGTCGACGTATCGACCGCCGCGGCGGGAACCCTGGTCACCTACAAGATCGTGGTCGGCACCACCAGCATCGGCAATCCGTATGTCAATCGAATCAACGACTTTCCGCCGCCGGGGTTCGACAAACCGGTCAAGGCCGTTGTCACCGCCTATCACGCCGGGACGGGTGAGCAGGCCGTCGAAGTGACCCCGGAGCCGGACTTCGGCGGCTGGATGGTGACCAGCACCGGTTGGTTCGTGAACTCCAGCTATCCCGTCACCGCCGAGTTCACCTACAAGGTGCCCGCCTCCGTCACCGAAGGACAGCAGGTCCTCAGCGGTGGTATCGGCGTCGGCGGCACCGTCGGCGTCGGATCCAACCAGCCGAGCATGGGCGTGTGCTTCACCGCTCGCGGCGCGAATCCCGGTGAGGCTCTGCTGGGCAGTCTCGATCAGGGCGGCTTCGGTTCCTCGCAGAACCAGCTCAGCTCGACCGGTTCGGTGACCGACACCATCGCCAATGTGATCAAGCGCCTGATGGGCAGCTGAGTCACCGGCCACATACTCCTGGGCCGTGGCGCGTGCGCGGCCGCCACGGCCCAGGGCCCTTTTCAGCGCTGTTTCCGAGGAGTCAGTCGTGTCGCCCAGACGGACCATTTCGTCGCTCGTCGTGTCGTGCTCCGTCGCGGCGGCTCTGCTGTATGTAGCTCCGGGCGCGCTCCAGATTTCGCGTGCCGAAGTCGCCTCCCATCTGGATCACATCGATCGTGCGGGACAGCGGCAGGAGATGTTCTACGTGTATTCGGCTGCCATGCAACGGGTAATCCCGTTGCAGGTACTCGCCGCACCCCAGGCAAACGCGCCGACCTTGTACCTGCTCAACGGTGCCAGCGGCGGGACCGATATCACCAATTGGTACAGCCGGACCGATATCGTCACGTTCTTCTGGAACAAGAACGTGAACGTGGTTACTCCGGTCGGAGGAGAATTCTCCTACTACACCGACTGGCAACAGGACGATCCGAAGCTGGGTCGCAACCGCTGGGAGACGTTCCTGACCCGGGAACTGCCGCCCATCATCGACGCGGCCCTGCGCACATCGGGCATGAATGCGATTGCGGGCGTTTCCATGTCGGCCACCTCGGCGCTGGACCTCATATCGGCCGCGCCGGACGTGTACTCAGCGGTCGCGGCCTACAGCGGCTGCGCGTCCACCTCGGATCCCGCCGGACGGGCCTACATCCGCCTGGTGCTGGCGCGCGGTGACGCCGACCCCAAGAACATGTGGGGCCCCGATGACGACCCGGCCTGGCGCGCCCACGATGCCGTTCTGAACGCGGACAGCCTGCGCGGCAAGGCGATCTACCTTTCCAGCGGCACCGGCCTGCCCGGACCCGCCGAGGAGCTCGCTGCGCAGTCCACACCCGACCAGGTGATCACCAAGGCGAATCAGATGGTGCTGGGCGGCATGATCGAGGCCGCCACCAACTCGTGCACTCATCAGCTCGCCGATCATCTTGCCGCCCTGAATATTCCGGCCCAGGTCGATTTCCGGCCCACCGGAACCCACACCTGGGCCTACTGGCAACAAGACCTCCACAACTCCTGGCCGCTGCTGGCCTCCGCGCTCGGCGTGGAGTAGCCGGGCGTGTAGACGCGAGCCGTCCGTACCGGCTCGCTGCGCCCCCCAAACGACGTGGGGCCATCTCGAATGGTCGGCACCGTCGGCGGCCGACTCGAGCTCCGGACCGGCGGCGGTGTCGATCACTGAACAGGAAGATCATGAACACGAAGGTCATCGGCACGCCCCGCCGGGCCAAGCGATTGACCCGATCACTCGCTGTCTTGGCGGCGGCGGCCTGCTGCGTGCTCGGCGCTTCGACGCCGTCCAGCATGGCCGCGCCCGAAGGAATTTCGGGATTGCATGTCGACGGCTCCCGGTTCGTCGACGAGTACGGCCGGGTCGTATTGCTGCACGGCGTCAACAGCGTGAACAAGGAACCGCCCTACTTCGAGCCCGGGCTGACTCTCAGCGCGCAGGATGCGGAACTGCTGTCTCAGCACGGCTTCAACACTGTTCGGCTCGGAGTCAATTTCGACGGGCTCATGCCGACCCGGGGCGTGGTCGACACCGCGTACCTCGATCGCGTCGCCGGCGTAGTGGACCTGTTGGCGCAGTATGGTATTCACACCGTGCTCGACAATCACCAGGACGGACTGTCCAGGATCTGGGGCGGCAACGGGTTTCCCGAATGGGCCATCCACGCCCGGCCCGGCCCTGGCGAAAACAATCCCGGCTTCCCACTCTTCTATCTGATGCCCAGCATGAACTCCGCCTGGGACGAGCTGTGGAACAACAGCTTCGGCGCGTTGGACTATCTGGGGCAGGCGCTGGGCGCGCTCGCGGACAAGATGAAGGGCCACCCGGGTGCGCTCGGTATCGAGCTGCTCAACGAGCCGTGGCCCGGCTCGGCGTTTCTGTCCTGCTATCCCAACGGCTGTTCGGGCTTCGATACGAAATATCAAGCGGCCATGCAGAAGCTGACCGACGCGGTGCGGGTCCGAAACGGCGACATCATGGTGCTCTGGGAGCCCAATGTCACCTGGAACGAGACCATGCCTACCAACCTGGGCAAGAATCCGCCGATCAGCGCACCCGGGATCGTCTTCGCGCCGCACGACTACTGCATTCCCAGCCAGATGGCCGTCTACAACGGGTTGCCGACCTTGCTGCGCGGCCTGTGCCCGCTGCAGCAGGGCAAGACCTGGGGCAATATCGACGCCTTCCAGCATCGAACCGGAATCCCTGCGCTGGTCACCGAATTCGGTGACGGCGACGCGACGGTGCTGAGCAATACGCTGATCAACGCCGATGACCGGTTCCTGGGTTGGCAGTATTGGGCCTACCGGGGCGACGAACCGTTCCGCGGCGATATCGGCACGCAGCTGGTGCGCACCTATCCGCAGGCTACCGCGGGCACACCCGGCCGGATGATCTTCGACTCGGGTAACGGCGACTTCGCCTACCGCTTCACCCCCCATGCCACGACGAAGCCTACCGAGATCTACGTCTCCGACCTCCACTACCCGGACGGCTATCAAGTGCGCGTCGACGGCGGCACGGTGATTTCACCCACCGGTGCCCGCGTGGTGACCGTGCAGGCCAACGGCTCGACGCCGGTCACGGTATACATCAACCGTCCCGGATCGAAGGGCGCGACCGTGCCCGACGGCCCGGTCGGAACGGGTTCCGCGTCCGGCTCGGCGTCCGGCTCTGCCAGCGGATCCGGATCGGGCTCGTCCTCCGGATCGGGCTCTTGAACCGGTGTTCGTCCTTTGAGTGATCGAGGTGTTCGAGTTCCTGGCAACGTTATCGACAGCCGGGGTTTGTGAATCGGTCTCGAATTCGGATTTCTCTTCGCGCCGGCGGAACCATCAGGTTCCGGGCCTTGTGCCGTTGCCCCGGTGTCCGGACGCAAGAAAGCGGTGCCGAGTCGTTGTCGTACGACTCGGCACCGCTTCTATGTCAATGCGCCCGGGGCAGGGGCGAATTACGCCTTGGTGCCGGCGGAACCGCTGAACAGCTTCTTGGTCAGCTCCGAGATGAGAGCGTCCAGCAGGAAATTGGCGACCGAACCCATTTGTTCTTCTCCTTCAGGTGTTTTCGAATGAGCTTGCGCTCACATCGAAAACGTTATGGCACATGGGAAAAGAACTGAAATCAATTGTCGGGGATGATCGACAAGGAACAATTGTAGATCGTAAGTGGTATCGCGCAGCGAGGTTCGCCGGGCGCGAAGAGGTCAGGACGGTATCGCGGCGGCCGCGCGAGCGTGTTGCCGGTCGTGGCAGCGCGGCGCTTGAAGCCGCGCGAGCAGGCCGGGATTCGCATCGCGAACCCGGCGCGCGACCTCGATGAACGAACGTACGAGGGCGTTCTCGTGTCCGGCGCGCCAGCTCACCGCGACCTGGTTGGGGGCCGCGTCGGTCACGGGGACCAGGCGCACGCCGGGAAACTTGATCCACGCCGCACACGGCACCGTCAGTGCGATGGCGGCCCCCGTAGCAACCTGGTGCAATTCCTCGAGCAGGGTCTTGGCGTGATAGGCCACCGGTGCGGGGCGACCACCGCGATGAGAGTCCAGCTGCCAGAAGGCATTCCACACCGGGTCGGTGGCTGCCGAGGAGAGAATCGGCTCGTCCAGCAGTTCCTCCGTCGTGACCTCCGCACGGTCGGCCAGGTGATGGTGCGCGGGCAGCATCACCATCAACGGCTGCTCGAACAGCGGCTCGAATCGCAGCCCCGCGTCCGCGAAGGGCCGCCGCACGATCGCGACATCCACCTGCCCGCTCGACAGGCCCGCCGACGGCGTCTCGTACGTGAAGTGGTTCATCTCGAGGGTGACCTCGGGATGGCGTTCCCGGAACGCTGCCAGAATCGGCTCGGTCAGGGTCAGCGCCGCCCCCTCCAGGCAGCCCAGCACCAGCCTGTCGTGTTCACCGCGATGCACGGCACGGGCCTCCTCGAGCCCGAAAGCCAAGCTGGCCAAAGCTTCTCGGACATGCTGCAGGAATGCCGCCCCGGCCGCCGTCAGCTCCACCTGCCGGGTTGTGCGCGAGAACAGTGCGACATCCATATCGTGCTCCAGCTGTTTGATCTGTGTGCTCAGACCCTGCTGGGAGACGTGGAGCCGCTGGGCGGCACGGGTAAAACTCAACTCTTCCGCTACCGCGATGAAGTATTGCAACTGCCGAGAATGAACTTCCACGCAGGGCAGTCTAGGCTGGTCAGATGTCCTAAATGGGTCATTCCGCCAACTCCGCCTTGAACGATCAGCAATTTTGCAGCAGTTATCCAGGTCGGAGCAGAGATTCGTACTCACTCACTCCTCGTCGTATCCGCACGACCGCGTCCCGGGTAGCCGATGTCCCGCTGAATGAGACCCGTTGGACTGTTTTCTGATTGGTTTCCGCCGGTTCATCCGGTCCGCGTAGATCTGTCTGCGATCAATTGCGTGTCACGCGTTGTCGCAGATCAGGGCGCGGGTGGCAGGCACGAACAGGAGTCTGAGAGTTGTCTGTTTCGTGGCGTCGTAGCGCCGTCGTTGTCGCGCTGAGTGCTGGGCTGCTGGCAAGCCCGTTGCTCGGAAACGTGGTGGATGCCCAGCTGTCGGCGCTGCCGGCGGCGACCGCCAAGCCGAAAGCCGATCAGGCGGCGGATGCGCCCCGGCTCGCCAGCGTCGACAATTTCCGTGATGTCGCGGGCACCGGGGCCGGTTACGACGCGCAGGGCAGCCATCACGTCGACAAGGGGGTGTTCTACCGCTCGAACGCGCTGACCCCCAACGATTCCGATTTGGCCACGCTGAACGGGCTGCACCTGAGCAGCGTCTTCGACCTGCGCAGCAGCAGCGAGATCGCCGCCAAACAGGACCGTGTTCCGGCCGGCGCTGCGTACGTGAACATCCCGATTCTCGGCGGCGATCTGTCCAGCGCCGTGGCGAAATTGAAGTCGCCCGATGACGCCGCCAACTTCATGCGGGACATCAACCGGCTCTTCGTCACCGGCACGGACGAGCGTGCGGGATTCGCGAATCTGCTGACCCAGCTCGCCGGTCAGGACGGTCCCGCCGTCTTCCACTGCACCGCGGGCAAGGACCGCACCGGCTGGGCCGCCTACCTGCTGCTGAGCATCGCCGGCGTCGACTCCGACACCATCATGAACGACTACCTGCTCACCAACCAGTACTCGGCCGCCTCCATCGCCGCCACCCTCGCCCAGATCAAGGCTGCCAAGGGCGACGCGGCCGCCGCCCTCTACCAGCCGCTGCTCGGTGTGGACCGCAGCTACCTGCAGGCCGGAATCGATCAGCTCACCGCGACTTACGGTTCGGTCGACAAGTATCTGAAGGACGGTCTGGGCCTGAAGGGTCAGACCATTGAACAGCTGAAGCACAAGCTGATCCAGTAGCCGCCCGGCGGCGGGCTGTCAGGAGTCGGCGTCCAGGGGATGGAGCCGGCCCCGGGAACGGACGATCGGCAGCTGGTGCTGCATCTGCCAGTTCTCCATGGTCAGCGAGTACAGCCCGCCTCGAACCCGCAGGCGCGATTGCATATCCAGTGGCAGCGTGTATGTCACGGCCCCGGCTTCCCACATGGCCCGGAAGTCGGGGAATCGCTCCAGCCGTTCGTGGTATTCCTGCGCCCACGAGGTGTGGCCGTAGCGCCCCATGAATCCTCGATGGGTGGCGACTCCGATCCCCACCTGGTCATTCCAGTTGATCATGATTTCCCGAGCCTCGTCGGTGAACGACCACTCGAGCATGTACATCCCCGGCCGATGCGTCGGGAAGGTGTCGTAGTAGGCCTGATTCGCCGTGATCAGCCGGCGCTGCGGCGCGTAGAAGGACACGAGATCGGCTGCCGCCTCGGTCATTTCGGTGTCCATGATCGATGTCACCGCGGTCTCGAACACCGCGAAATCCGGGATCTCCAGGGCCGGGCCGATTCCGGTGATGGACGGATAGGGCGAGGCGTAGCCGGCCAGATCGCAGATATAGCGCCACTCGTCGTCGCTGGCCTGATAGGTCGTCGCCAGCACCCGCAGGATCCCGACGTCGACCTGTCCGACCTCGTCGCGCTCGACCTTGGTCAGGTAGCTGGCGGTGATATGCGCTTCGGCCGCGGCCTTTTCCCGGCTGAACTTGCGCGCCGCGGGAAGCTCGCCGGTCTCGTGCCTGTGGACCTCTTCGCGCTTGCGCAAAAACGTAAGATGCTGCCCCAACGACGGTTTCGTGGGCTCGTTCACCACTCTCGGCGGATCCTCTCTGGGTACTACATGCAACGCGATTGTATATACGGGCCGGGGATGTTCGGTTCGGGTCGCGCCGGACCCGCCCTGATACATTCCGAAACATGGGGTACGAGATCGGCTCTCCGGCAGACAATTTGGCGACCGAGGTCATCGAACTGACCGATAACTTCTTCGATGACCCGCACACGGTGTACGACCAGCTGCGGGGCAAGGGAGCGGTGCATCGGGTCCGCCTGCCGGATTCCGGACTCGGATGGCTGATCACCGATTTCGAGGTCGCCAAGGCCGCGTTCACCGACCCAGCCATCAGCAAGGTCCTCAAGTCCCCCGGCGCCAAGGCCACGGTCGCGGCGGAGGGCGGCGACCGGCATCTCGGCGGCAGCATGTTCGCGGACATGATGGTCTTCTACGACCCGCCGGAGCACACCCGCCTGCGCAGCCTGGTCAACCGGGCCTTCAGCGGACGCGCCATGGCCGAGCTGTCGCCGCGGATCAGCGAACTCGCCGACGAGTTGCTCGCCGACTTGGCTTCCGGCCGTGGCGAAGTCGTCGATCTGCTGGAACGCTTCGCCGTCCCGCTCGGCATGTCGGTGATCTGCGAACTACTCGGTGTGCCCGGCACGGACCGCGACGCCTTCCAGCGCTGGTCCACCTCACTGTTGTCCAGCGAGGAGAGCAACGAGGCCCGCGCCACCGCGGTCATGGATTTCGTCCGCTACATCGACCAGCTGATCCGCACCAAGGACGCGACCCCCGGCCAGGACCTGCTCTCCGAACTCATTGCCGCCCGGGCGGACGACGACCGCCTCAGCCACCGCGAACTGATCAGCATGGTCTTCCTGCTCCTGGTCGCCGGCTTCGAGACCACGGTCAACCTCATCGGCAACGGCGTCGCAATCTTCCTGGCCGACAAGAACCTTCACCAGGCCCTCCTCGCCGACCCGGACCGCATTCCCGCCTTCATCGAGGAGGTCCTCCGCTTCGAAGCCCCCGCCACCGAAGCAACCTTCCGCTACACCACCGCCCCCACCACCCTCGGCGGCATCGAAATCCCCCAGGACCAACTCATCCTCATCTCCATGGCAGCCGCCGACCGCGACCCCACCCAATTCCCCGACCCTCACCGCTTCGACCCCGACCGCGCCCCCAACCACATAGCCTTCGGCCACGGCATCCACCGCTGCGTAGGCGCCCCCTTGGCCCGCACCGAAAGCGCCATCGCCCTCGCCCGCCTCCTATCCACCTTCCCCAATCTCGAACTCGCCCCCGACGCCGACCTCCACTGGCGCAAAAGCCTGATCGTCCGAGGCCTGACCGTCCTCCCGGTCCAGCTGCACTGACGCCGAGCACAGACGGCGTTGGACCACGTTGGGCACCGAGATCACCGAGGTCGACGACGCTCGTTCAATCTAATCATTGCGATAGCAATGATTAAATTGCATGACACCCTTTTGTAGCGTTCGCGAACAGACTATCGTTGCGATAACACGCTTAATGTGTGAGATATCTGCGGATCGACGCCGTCTAGTAGTTAAGCAGTGTCATAGCAACGATAGAAGGTGGCATGAAGCGCTCTGGGCCTAGAGAGCGGGTGCGACGGACCGATGGACCGCTCACCGCGTTCGGAACCTCGCTGGCTCAGCGCCGCCGAGCGCTCGGACTCACTCAATTGGATCTGGCTGACCTGGCCGATGTCGGTGTGTCCTCCGTCCGCACGCTCGAGGCAGGACACACCTCGCCAACTCTCGCGATCACACTCCGCGTCCTGGACGCACTGGGTCTGACCCTGGTGAGCCTCACCCCTACCGACGCGCGCGCTCTCGACAACCGCAGCGTTGAACTTCGCAGTGCCGGACTTCGAGTCGACGAATCCAGGTAACGATGACCAGCCCCTCCGACCTCGGCCAGTTGCGGGCGATCGACGACGCCGACGTTTATAAGGCAGGTCGTCTCGCCGGCCACCTGCGACGTGATCGCGACGACACCGTCTTCACCTACCTGACCGACTACCTCGCCGACCCGACGAGCCCGCCGATCGCTTTCACCCTGCCCAAGCAACACGGGCAGTTCCGGGCAACCGCAGGCTCGGTGCCTGCGTTCTTCGCCGGCCTGCTGCCTGAGGGACTTCGCTTGTCCGCGGTCACCACAGCAATCCGGACCAGCGAAGACGACCAGTTCAGCATCCTGCTGGTGGTCGGCGGCGACACCATCGGCGACGTGCAAATCCTGCCCGCGGGCCGCGAACTCGGCGACCCCCCGCCCCTGTACGACCAATCCGACACCACGACTGCCGACTTCACCTCCCTGTTCAACCGTGCCACCTCCGCTGGCGCCGATGACCTCGACCGCACCGCACTGCCCGGCGTGCAGGTCAAAGTCTCCGCTCGAATGATCTCGACTCCGGTGTCCACCACGAATGGTCCGGCCATCCTCAAACTCAATCCGCCCGAGTACTCGCTGCTGGTCGAGAATGAGAACTTCTTTCTCGACATGGCCCAAGCCTGCGGAATCCGCGTCCCCGCGCACCAACTCACCGCTGACCGGTACGGGCGCACCGCACTGTTCGTCGACCGCTTCGACCGTGTCGTCGAAGACGGTGCTGTCGACCGACTCGCCCAAGAAGATGCGTGCCAGGTACTGGGCCGTTACCCCGCCGCCAAATACCGAATCACTTTGCAGCAAGCCATCACAGCCCTCGCCGACGCCGTTGCCGAAGGCAGAGGCTCACGCCCCCTGGCGGTCCTGCAACTGCTCGAAATCGCCGCGTTCAGTTACCTCATCGGCAACGGGGACCTCCATGGCAAGAACCTGTCGATCCGTCGCAACCACCACGGCATCTGGGAGCCCACACCCGCCTACGATCTACTCAGCACCCAACCGTATCTGAGCTGGAACGATCCCATGGCGGTGCAGCTCTACGGCCGCGACACGAAACTGGTCTACCGCTGGTGGGCCGAAGCGGCCACCCGACTCGGCATCACCAAACGAGCCATCGATCGCAGCCTCACCCGCATCACCACCGCCGCCGAACCATGGGCAGACCGAGTCGCCACCATCGGATTCGACGACAAAACCACCCACCGGCTGGCCGCCTTGATCACCACCCGCAGCAGCGAACTCCGCCCTGACTGAACCGGAAAGCTTCTGCTCGATCGCCAAGGCCGGGTGCCCGGACTTCCACCGTGCAGCCGAGATGGTTCCGGCAGAGCTTGCTGATGTGGGGTCGTGAAAGGTCCTCCGAGGCGTTCTGTTTCGCTGGCGAGCTGTCCCGCTCATCGCGCAATGGGTCGGGCACGTACCCACCTGGATCGACTGGCAACGCGAGGGCGACGCCGAATTGATCCACCGCGACGACTGGGACGCGATCGCGAAAACCGCGGTCATGCTGCAGCCCGGACTGCTCGACTCCAAAGCTGTCACCCCCACGCGGATCCGCGCCCACAGCCCCAGCGGCTGGCAACCGGTGACGATCACATCCCGCCGCTTCCCCGGGGAGGTCGGCAGCCGTCTGCACATCGTCAGGATCGCCCGCGCCGACCAGCGTGCGAGCCGGCCGGGATCGGAGAGCGGTTCCTCGCGAATCGACTCTTTGTGAACGACGGCACCGATCTGGAACGCCCTGGCTTGCATATTGATTCACCAACGTCTCCGAGTGGCAACTTTGTATCAAGCTTGGTTGCCTCGATGTCGTGGTGAAAAGTACTCCGGGGCGGTCGGTTTCGCTGGTGAGCTTTCTCACGGTTACCGGTTCGCTGTTGGGGGACACAGATTTACAGCCGGTCATCCGGATGCCATCCGGGCGTCACCGTTGTGGCACGGTTGATGGTCGAGACTGTTCTCGCACCCGGTGCCGGTCGACGAGCCTCCAATCGCCCGGTGTCCGCACTCGACGCGAATCCTCCGTTCATGCCTCGCGTCGGCCACGGGAACCCGCGGACACCCCTGGCACCGGGTGCACCCCTCGTTGCGCGCACGGAGGTTTCGATGTTCGAATCATGTTGTTCCCCTTACGAATCAGCCCATGTGCTGAGAGCGCGCTTCGGACTACCGGTGGAGATGTACGCCGACCGCCCGCTCCTCACCGTCGGCGCTGCGGTCGAGGCACTGGCGCTGCCGGAATCGCTGGGCGACCGGGTCCGCCTGCGGCTGTCCTGGCTGCCGTCCACACCGGTGGTCGCCGACCCGCGCGACCGCTTCTGGACCTTCCTGGTCGCCCCGCCCCTCCCATATCACCCCGTACCCCAGCGACTTCGAACCTTCTTGCAGGAGAACGGCGTAACCATGCCGGACCGCGGCAGCCACATCATGCTGCCGACCTCCGACCACGAGCCGGGCTGGCACTGGGCGAACGAGCCGGAGCCGGGCCGGCTCGGATTGCCGCACCGAGCAGTGGTGCTGGCCGCCATCCGGCTGGCGATTCTCCAGGGAACGGACCGCGTCTCGGCCTGAACGCAACGCACCGCGTGGCAGGCGAGTCGCTGACGTTTCAGTCCGCATGCTCTTGTGCGAGCTCCGGGTCGCGGAAAATGGCCGACGGCCCCGCCGAATGTTCGGTCGGGGCCGTCGGGTTCGCTCTGTCGACCGCCGGGTAGGGCTACTTCAGCTTGCGGCAGGAGAGGGCGTCGGGGTGTCCGCCGCGCCAGAACTTCCACGAGAAGGCGATGCCCGCCGCGTATTCATCGGCATTGCACTGGGCCTTGATGTGGCCCTCGGCGTAGTCGCCGCTCTCGCCCGAGGCGGGGCGCTGGTCATATTTGTCATCCCAGAGGGTGCGGCCCGCGCCCGCCAGCGGAATCCGGCCCGGTGCACAAAGGATGGCCGACATGCCGTCTCCGCGCTGGCTGTAGCCGATCATGAATTGTCCTTCGGCACACTGGTATCTGGTGAACCCGCTCGCCCAGTCGGTGGTGACCTTCTCCTGGGCGACCTTCACCGCGGTCGTGCCCTGCTGCCAGAGGTCGCCTTCGGTCGCGTCGGTGCACAGCCCGCGCTGGTCGGAGGAGGTGATCCCGATCAGGCGCTGGTCATCGGGGCAGACGACCTTGTGCGCGCCGGGATCCCAGTCGTTCGAGACCCGCAGCGACGCATTGTGTTCGACGCGTTTGCCATCGAGTGCCGAGCAGCTCCGGACCCGATCCACCTGTCCGGTCTTGCCGTCCGCGTCGAGCAGTCGCCGCAGTCGAGATGTCCTCGTCGATACAGTGCACGCGCAGGTTTGGCGTCGGTTGCCGGGTAATTCGCGCGAATTGGGCGACCAGTTGCTCGCCGCTGCGCCGCATGTCCGGTCAGCACGGCGAAGCAGGTAGCGCCGCGACTATAGACGTCCGCCGCGGGCGACGTGTTTCAGGTTGCGGCGCAGCATGATCGACGAATCGGCCAGTGGCGCGGAAATGGTGTTCATCGTGCGATGACTTCCATGGTGGCCTGCCCGGTCAGGGCAGGCAGAACATCATCCAGGTCATGGGTGAACTTCCTGTACTGCGGCTTCGGCTCGTACCTCGAGGATCGCGAGCAGGACCATGCGGCACACGGACATGCCCGACAGGTGTCCGGGCAACGTCAGCACAGTTTGTGCCTTGGCGCGCCGGCATTCCTGGACGAGATCGACGAACGCCGGGGGCAATGTCGCGTTCTGTGGTTCCGACTCGTGGAATACGGTGCCCAGCGCATACCCGAGTGATCTGGCGGCGGCCCGCAATATGCAGTCGCTGGAATTCGGGTCGCGATCACTCAGCAGATCGTCGCGCACATATCCATAGGCAAGAGGCAGTAAAGCAGTCATCGAAGCATCCGGTTTCCCGGTCGGTCGGCCACGAGAGGGTTACCTCCAGCAGCCGGGAGGTGTGTCATCTGGATCTGTCGGCCCAGGGGCGGCATCTGTGCACCCTGTGCCATCGCTCTCGGTATGCGGGCGCGGCTGATCTGCTCACGGAAGTGGGCGGGTTGTGGCCGGCATGCGCGATGCCGATCTGCCGGCGCGGGCGGCGATGACCAGCTTGGCGATCGTGAGCGCCGGCTGTCGCGAATCTGAGTCGACTTTGAAGACCGGGAACCCGTCCTGGCGGGGACTGGGCTGGAAGTACACGCGCACCGGCCCGGTGGAGATCAGCGGGACTTCACCTTCGATGGAGGTGTAGACCCATGGGCCCTCGTCGAGTTCGACTACGGCGATCGTCAACGGCGTCAACTCGCCGTGCGGATCACTCGCGCGATGGACCACCCGCCACGACACGATCGAACCCGCACCGGACGAGGGCACCCACTCGAGATCGTCGGACGCGCAGGCGGAACACGCGGGGGTCAGCGGCGCGAAGAGCTTGTCGCAGGCCGCGCAACGCCGGATCGTCAACGTGTCTTCGACACGACAGGCGCCGTCGTCGCTAGCACCCTCTGATTGCTGGGCATTCGGCGGGAACATGGAAACCTCCGCGGATCGGTGCTGGTGGATTTCGCTTCAGCATCGTCCGTGCGGAGTACTCCCACGACGGTTGAATAGCCGGGGGCATACCTATTTTTGGCCGCGCCTTCGCTGGTGCGTGCGTATGAACAGGTCACTCCACGAATCGCCGTATGGAGATATTGCGGATCTGAGTGTCTGGGGCGCCCCCTCGTCGTTATCCGAGTCCTCAGCGGCCGACGCGGGCAGCGGTTGTCAGCGGGCGGGCCCGAGTTGGTTCGGAGACCCCGGATGTGCGCCGCCACCAGGGCGAAACCGCTGCGATAGAGAGGCACGGTGGGCACAGGTTCGCTCTCGCTCAACTACTTCGGTCGCCGAGGTCGGTGGGGATACGCTGTCCATTAACGACGAGTTAACACAGTGATTCTCCGTGTTCGTGCCCTGGCTGGCGGGTGGTGTGTAACTGATGATCGAGGATGATCGGTTCCGGACGGTCCGTGACGTGTTCGATTCGGTGACAGAGGAATTGGCCGAGGCCGGGTTCGAGGATGCGGAGGAGATCGGGCGGGGCGGTTTCGGTGTGGTGTATCGCTGCACGCAGGAGGAGCTGGATCGGACGGTGGCGGTGAAGGTCCTGACCGCCGAGCTGGATGCCGAGAGCCGGGCGCGTTTTTTCCGGGAGCAGCGGGCGATGGGCCGGTTGACGGGGCATCCGAATATCGTCACGATGCTGCAGGCGGGGGCCACCGCGAACGGGCGCCCGTTTCTGGTGATGCCGTATCACCCATTGGGTTCGCTGGATGCCCGGATCCGCGAGCAAGGTCCGCTGCAGGCGGAGACGGTGTTGTGGATCGGCGTGAAGATCGCCGGGGCGTTGGAGAGCGCGCATCGGCTGGGCATCCTGCATCGGGATGTGAAGCCGGGCAATATTTTATTGACCGATTACGGCGAGCCCGCGTTGACGGATTTCGGGATCGCGCGTATCGCGGGCGGGTTCCGGACCGAGACGGGCACCGTGACCGGGTCGCCGGCGTTCACAGCTCCGGAGGTGCTCGAGGGGGAGGCTCCGACTCCCGCGGCGGATGTCTACGGATTGGGCGCGACCCTGTTCTGCGCGTTGACCGGGCATGCGGCGTTCGAGCGGCGCAGCGGGGAGAACGTGGTGACCCAGTTTCTGCGGATCACCACCGAGCCGGTGCCGGATCTGCGTGAGCAGGGCATTGCGGAGGACATCGCCGCGCTGATGGCGGCGGCGATGAGCCGTGATCCTGCTGAGCGGCCGTCGGCGCAGGCGCTGGGGGAGGCGATCCGGCAGGCACAGCGCCTTCACGGGTACGCCGTGAAGGAGATGGCGTTGCAGGCCGAACCGGCACACGAGCGCGAGGAGCGCGGGCGCGTCGCGTCGGGGTGGCGTGCGCGGGCGTCAGCGCCTTCGCAGGGTGCAGGCGACCTGCCGCCGGAGTTGACCAGTTTCGTCGACCGACGCAACGAGGTGGCGGAGGTGAAGAATCTGCTGGCCTCGGCGCGATTGGTGACATTGACCGGGATCGGCGGGGTCGGCAAGACGCGGCTGGCGCTGCATTCCGCGGCGACTGTGCGCCGCGAGTTCGGCGACGGGTTGTGGCTGGTCGAGCTGGCCGACGTCACCGATCCGTCCCTGCTGGTCGACGTGGTGGCGGCTGCCCTGGGGTTGCGTGATGATCTGGCACGGCCGTTGCCGCAGGTGGTGCTGGAGTTCCTGTCCGATCGGGAGTCGCTACTGGTGCTGGACAACTGCGAGCACCTGGCCCTGGCGGTCGCGCGGCTGGCCGAGACGTGGTTGCGGGCGTGTGCGAACCTGCGGATCCTCGCCACCAGCCGCGAACCGCTCGATATCGGCGGAGAGGTGGTGCTGCGGGTGCCGCCGCTGCCGATCCCGGATCCGGAGCGGGAGCCGTCGTCGCGGGAACTGCCCCGCTACGACGCGGTGACCTTGTTCGCCGACCGCGCGACCGCGGCGGTGCCGGGCCTGCGGCTCTCCAACGACGACAAGGCAACGGTGGCCCGGATCTGCGCGCGGCTGGACGGATTGCCGCTGGCGATCGAACTGGCCGCGGCGCGGGTCCGCACGATGTCGCCCGAGCAGATCCTGGGGCGGCTCGACGACCGGTATGCGTTGTTGACCCGCGCCAGTCGCAGCGCGCCGACGCGGCAGCAGACGCTGCGGTGGTGTGTCGATTGGAGCTACCGGCTGTGCAGCCCGGTCGAGCAGCGGCTGTGGGCGCGGCTGTCCGTGTTCGCCGGTGGTTTCGAGCTCGACGCTGTCGAAGGGATCTGCGGCATCGACTTGGATGCCGACAGTTTGCTGGATGTGGTGTCCTCGCTGGTGGACAAGTCGATCCTGATCCGGGTCGAGTCGCAGGGTGTGGTGCGGCTGCGGATGCTGGAGACGGTGCGTGACTACGGGCGGCAGAAGCTCCAGGAAATCGGCGAATACGCCGATTTGTGCCGGCGGCACCGCGAGTGGTACCAGGATTTGGCGCTGGCCGCGGACGACCAGTGGATCAGCGACCGGCAGCCCTACTGGGTAGCCCGGCTCGACCGCGAACTACCGAATCTGCGCGGCGCGCTCGAGTACTGCCTGGCCGAGGACACCGACCAGGCGGCCGCAACCGGACTGCGGACCACCGCCGCACTGGCGGGGTTCTGGACTTTCCGGGGCCTGTACAGCGAAGGTCGCCGCTGGATCGAGCGTGCTCTCGCCCACCCCGCCCGGCAATCCATCCCCGACCGGGTCAAAGCGATCCACGCCTGTTGCGCCATGGTGGTGATGCGAGGTGATGTGCCGGCGGCGGCCGCGCTCGTCGAGGAGGGGCGTCGCCTCGCCCAGCAAGATCCCACGCCGATGAACCAGGCGCTGATGGACAGCTCCGACGGTGGAGTGGCGGTTTATCGTTGGGACCTTGCCCTCGCGACCTCGCGCCTCGAACGCGCCGTCGAGGCGCTCGATTCCTATCGGCCCGGATTCGCGTACTTTGCCTCTTTGCTCGCACTCGGTTTGGTGCATGGACTTGCCGGTGATACCCAACGGGCGGCCGAGTCCTACCGGCGGCTGATCTCCATCGCCGACGCGCACGGCGAAACCCTCTTCCGTTCGACTGCGTTCTACGGCCTGGGCACTATCGCCTGGCAGGAAGGCGACCGGGCCCAGGCCACCGAGCTGCTCGAGAAGGCATTGAGAATCCATCGGCCAATACGCAGCCCGCTCATCGCTGCGGTGAGTCTCGAGGCGTTGGCCTGGGCCGCGTGCGCCGACGGTGATGCCGAGCGCGCGGCCGTACTGATGGGAGCCGCGCAGGAACTCGATCGGTCCCTCGGTACCGTCGCGAGTGTCGTCCCGCTTGTGCCGCAGTATCACGACGAATGTCTCCGGCTGACCCGGTCGGCCCTCGGCGCGCGCAGGTTCGATGCGGCCGTCCGCAGCGGCCGAGCGATGGGGATGGACGCGGCCGTGGCGTACGCACTCGGCGAGCAGCCCGCCGTCGCTCCGCAGACCTCGGGTCCGGGCGTGGCTCTGACCAAGCGTGAACGCCAGGTCGCAGACCTCGTCGCCCGGGGCCTGACCAACAAACAGATCGCCGCCGAACTGGTGATCTCCCAACGCACCGCCCAGGGCCACGTCGAGCACATCCTCACCAAACTCGGATTCACCTCCCGCGCCCAGATCGCGGCATGGATCGAAGAAGGTGCGGAACGCCAGAATCCGTGATCGACCGCCGATCGAAATGATCGGCCACCTCGCTGCGCGACCATGGACAATACCGGGCTGTCAACGGTCCTCAAAATAGGATTTAAGTTCTCTTTCGCTGTGCTCTAGCATTTCCCGGTGAGCGAATGCTCGTATTGCACAGCGGCTCATGAATATCCAAGTTACGCGTTCTCCGGAATGTTGCGGAATATTGGAAAGGCTCGCAGCCCCCCAAAGACGTGGGGCCAGCCTCCCGAAGACGTGGGGCTACCGCGAATAATCGGTGCCCTGGCCAACGTGTCCCGGACATGTCGCAGAAACGCCGCACCAGCCGCCGTGAGCTCCACCTGCCGGGTGGTCCGCGAGAACAGCGCGACGTCCATTTCGTGCTCGAGCTGTTCGATCTGTGTGCTCAGGCCCTGCTGCGACAGGTGCAACCGCTCGGCGGCCCGAGTGAAACTCAGCTCCTCCGCGACCGCGACGAAATACTGGAACTGTCGACAGCGGACTTCCGTGCGGGGCGATCTAGGCTGGTCAGACGTCCGAAACGGGTTGTGTCCCAAACTCTCACGTGAATGGCCGGCAGTGTCGCAGCGGTCGAGGTCAGCGCGGTCGTCGCTGACACCGTCCGGGTTCTGGGCATTCGGTGGGAACATGGAACGTCCGCGGAACGGTGCTGATGGATTTCGCTTCAGCATCGTCTGTGCGGAGTGGTCGCACGACCGTCGAATGACCCGGGGGCATACCTATTTTGCCCGCGGGTAGGGGTCCATGTTGCGTAGCCGTTGCCGGTGGGTTCGTTGCAGTTCGCCCGCCCGGGTGAGAAAGCCCGCGATCATCTCGAGTTCGGCGGGATCGAACCAGCTCAGCATCATCTTGTAGCCCTCGTCGACCAATGGTGAGATGAGTTCCTGCACGCGACGGGCGGCGAGATCGGTGGCCACCACGATCACGCGGCGACGATCGGTGGGGTGCAGTGAGCGAGCGATATAGCCCTGCTTCTCCAGCCGGTTGAGCATGACGGTGGCGCCTGCGGCGGTGAGCCCCAGCCGTTCGGCCAGCATTCCGGGTGTCGTGGACTTCTCGTCCCCGAGCAGGACGATTTCCAGCGCACGTCGATCGGTCTCGTTCACGCCCAGCAATCTGATCGATTCGCGGGCCAGATCCTCGGCAGTTCCGTGATAGAACTCCAGAGCCTTTCTGAGCTCTACTGCGATCCGAGCGGGTTCGGTTGACATCGGACGCACAGGCTCCCACCCTCGAACACTTGAAACATGAAACCTCTCAACGGATTCCACGACCACGGTTCGATCGATCGTCGAACAGCATGATTTCGCGCATGAACCACCGAGCTCGATGGACTCAATGAATATCGCGGGCCGCGGTCGTGCGGTGCGGATCCCGCGAGGTGTTCGATGCGGGCATCTCCCAACTCCTATCGACGATAGGTCAACAGTCCATACCGCGGCTGACGATCGTCCCGAGGGCGGGCACCGCCCCGGCCGCCGAAGCTGCCGGAGGCAGTGCCCGGACATCCGCGACACAGTGAGCCGATACGATATTCTGCATTACACACCCCGGTCAGAGTGGCTTTTGCGGCACGAAAGCCGAAGCGGCCGAACGCCGTCCGGGGCGGCGATTGTCCGATCCGATCGGGCGGAACCTGAACTGGGCTGCTGGTAACAGCCCAGTCCAGGCATATTCACCACATTTCGCCAGAGCGGATACCGACTGTCACGCGGTTCCGTCTGCCCTCGGACTCAGCTGACAGCTGTGGTGGTGAGCGTCGGGGACGGATTCGGATAGCACGCGGTCGCGACATTGCCGACCCATTGAACGTTGGTCGTCATGGTCATCCCGGGATTGGCATAGCTGGTCCCCGCGTACTTGCTGGTGATCGGCGTTCCGGGAGTACCGGCCGTGACATTGATGGTCACCGCCGGCGGGGTGAAGCTCGAGCCGCCGGCGATCGGACCCGGCACCGTGAGAACGACATTCCCGCCCGAGGTGGTGACGGTGCCGGCCACGCTACCACCGGAAGCGGTAGCCGAGACCAGCGTCGAATTCGCCGGAGTCGGGAAGATCATCTTCAGGTTGCTGATGTTGTTCACGGTGAAGCCCGAGGCCGAGCCGGGAACCGTGGAAACACCGGGGGTGAGGGTGATGGCCACCGCGGAGCCGGATGCCGCCGAGGCCGGCGCGGTGCCGCTGACCGATGTGGTCATGCTCGAGGTTTGGCCTATGCCGAAGACGGTGCCCTGGCAACTCCAGTTCACGCTGACGGCGGCGGCATTTGCGGGTGCAGCTAAACAGAAGACAGTGGCAAGCGCCATCGGAGTAACAACTCCGGCACGAAGCAGCATGGATGCAGTCGATCTCATAACTATCTCCAAAAGTGAAGAAACGGTACGACCCGAGATGTCGCGCCGTAACCATAAGGGGTCTAAAATATAACCTGTTCACATCTGGCATCGATCGAAATCGGAAATAACGTTTTGGCATCGATGGCTAGGTCGGAGGATGGTTCCGGCAGGTCCTTATCTGCTATTAATTATTCAGTTTGGAAAGTTAATTCCGCTAAGGCTCTGACGCGAATCGATCGAACCTCTGGCACTCATCGGTCTTGCGATCACGGGCAGAATCCGCAGTCAATTCGATCAAACATGTGCCCTGACCTGGTGTTTTGTTCAAATTTTGGCCATCGGCTGGCCCGCGCGGTTGGCGAGTCTCAGGCTTCTCTTGCGGAAGAAGTGGGTTTCCCAACAATTTGCGTCCATCGCCGAGTCGCGCGGATCAGCGACCATGTCGGATCGAAATTTCGCTTATCGAGAGGTTGCCATGCGCATGTAAACGGCGTTTTGCCATGTGTTCACTCGGTGACGGAACGCTGCTCGAGGTGACGGCCTGTGGGTGAGAACTGAATTCGGTTCGCGTAACCGACCTCGTCCGAATCGGCGAATTGCGGCATCCCGCGATCGCAGGCCACGAGGCAACGACCCCGATGGTCTCCTGCCGCGATGCCCTGTGGTGGCCGTGCTCGGTGACAGGCTTGATGGTGGGTTTCGGCCGCGCCGGAAGGGTGCGGCCGGGGTGCATCGGTTATTTGGTGGCGGGCGTCGCCGTGGTGAAGGGTTCGTGACGGTGGTGAAGTATCAGAGAGGCGACCGCAACCGACGCCGTGACAAGCAGCGCTCCGCCGGCACACCCGATCACCCCGTCGATGGCGGTGCCCACTGCGGCGCCTGCGGCGGACGGCTGAGTCCGACGTACCTGGTGAGCTCTCGGTACGGCGGCGTGTCACGCGAGGGTCGAGGCATGCGTGGACGCGGTATTCGACATCGTTGCGCAGGATGCGGGACTGGAGTCCTATCAGGCTCGAACCTTGGCGGTTGGCCTGGTCGGTGCGAGGCAATTCGCGGCACAGTACTGGCTGGAAGCTGGTCGCCCGATCCCCAAGGGTGATGCGGTCGATGCGGCAGTCGCGCTGGCTGGGGCGGTCTGTCGTCGGTGCCGCGTCGGCCGGACTCTCATGTGCAAGGTATCGGCATACATGCTTCTTGAAAGTGGCAGGCCCTTTCTGTCCCTCATTGTTTTTGAATTTCTGGTGCGTGTCGGTTTCTGTCGCATCGAGCTCAATGTGTTAAGGAGACCCAGTGCGAATCCTGCTTCTCTCGAGCGCATTCAACAGCCTCACTCAGCGTATTCATGCCGAATTGCGGCAGCGGGGGCACCGCGTGGGGGTCGAGTTGGCACTCGGTGACGAGTCGCTACGGGCGGGTGTAGCGCGATTCCGGCCCGACTTGATCCTTGCGCCGATGCTGACAGTCGCTGTGCCAGAAGATATTTGGTCGGAGAACACAGTGCTGATCGTGCACCCGGGCCCAAAGGGTGACCGGGGCCCGTCGGCGCTGGACTGGGCGATCAGTTCCGGCGCCACCGAGTGGGGCGTCACCGTTCTGCAGGCCGTCGCGGAATTGGACGCGGGTCCGATCTGGGCCTCGGAGTCGTTTGTGATGCGGCCCTGTGGGAAAAGTGAGTTGTACCGTACCGAAGTCTCCGATGCCGCGGTGTGTGCAGTATTGCGGGCGGTTGACCATTTCGAGCAGGGGGGCTTCGAGCCCGAACCGCTCGACTACGACCGTCCCGATGTCCGCGGACGGCAGCGGCCATATCACGCGCAGGAGTTTCGACGTATCGATTGGTCCAGCGACAGCACGGAAATGGTGCTCCGCAAGCTGCGCGCGGCCGACTCCCAACCCGGTGTGCTGGACGAGCTGTACGGACGCCCGTACTTCGTACACGGCGGGCATCGTGAGGATCGACTGCGCGGGACGCCGGGCGCCGTTCTCGCTACCCGGGACGGCGCGATCTGCCGAGCCACCGTGGACGGCGCGGTCTGGCTACCGCAGCTGCGCAGCCGCCGGATACCCGGCGGCCCAGCGACTTTCAAGCTGCCCGCCACCGCGGTGATAGACCGCGAGCTCCTGGCCGGAGTGCCGGACCTTCCCATTTCGGCAGCCGAGGCCGCAACCCGCGATACCTGGTCCGAGCTGCGGTACTACGAACTCGGCAACGTCGGCCATCTCGAATTCTCTTTTGCCGGTGGAGCAATGAGCACAGACCAGTGCCGGCGGCTACTCGACGCGTATCGGCAGGCGTGCGCTCGACCGACAACCGTGCTCGTGCTGGGGCCGACGCGCGACTTCTTCTCCAACGGCATCCACCTCGATGTCATCGAAGCCGCCGCGGACCCCGCGGACGAGTCCTGGCGCAATATCAACGCCATCGACGACCTGGTCGAGGCGATTCTCACGACCACGGACAAATTGGTGATCTCGGCACTGGCCGGGAGCGCGGCTGCGGGTGGAGTGATGCTGGCACTGGCCGCTGACGAGGTCTGGTGCCGGGAGTCCACTGTGCTCAACCCGCATTACCGGCTGATGGGTTTGTACGGGTCCGAGTACTGGACCTACACGTTGCCACGCCGGGTCGGTACACAGCAGGCCGATCGCCTGATGCGGGAAGCACTGCCGGTCGGTGCACGCGCCGCCGAGGCTCTCGGCCTGGTGGACCGCGTCGTCGCAGGAGATGTCGGAGAGTTTCGTGCCTGGGTGCGGCGAGAGGCCGCCACCCTGTCGGCGGCCCTGTCCACCACAGGGGGTCGACTGCTCGACAAGAAGCTTGGCCGCGCAGTGGACGAGGCGGCAAAACCCTTGGCGGCGTACCGATCCGAGGAACTCGGCCGGATGCGTCAACACTTCGACGGCCCGGGCGAGCCCTATCACCGGCTCCGCCACGACTTCGTGACGAAGGCCCGCCCCTCGGCCACACCCGCCCACCTTCTCGGATAACTCACGCAAACGGAGCAGACCTGATGGCTATCGATCACTTCAAGGGTGCGCACCAGGCTCACCTGGCCGCCGAGCCCACCGACGTCGAGTCGATGGACTTGCCCTTGCTTCTCATGTGGGGATGAGCATGTACGCCGGTTTCGTCGGCACAACGACCAGTCCGAGTCCGCGGTGGACCAGTTCGTCGAACTGCTGGTGGGAACGTTGTTCGAGCGCCCATTCCCGGTCGCGCTGGCGCAAGCGTAATCAGCTGTCTCCCAATGTCATACCGCAACTTCGGTACGGGTTCGTCGAGCCATCGGCGTCGTCGTTCCGGTAGTCCGAGCGTGGAGGCGCGTGGGTCATCGCAGCGCGGGCAAGGGAGCCGGACGGTTGCGCGATGGACTGGCGAGAAACAGGATCGATCTCCGGCGAACAATCCGGCGCTCCTCGTCAGCTGATCCCCGTACTTGGATCCTTCGGTTGGGGGTGTGTGGTGCCGGTGGCGGCGCGGACGACGGGGGCGAGCAGGCGGGGGAGGACGAATTGGTCGCGGGGTAGGTGGCGTGCGTCGGGGAGCCAGTTGTGTACGAGTCCGACGGCGAGGCCGCTGTCGGGGTCGGCCCAGCCGCCGGAGCCGGCGAGCCCGCCGTGTCCGAAGCCTCGTGGGGCGCCGGGCGCGGGGATGGAGTGGTAGCCGAGTCGCCAGCCCATGGGGAGCAGCAGGTTTCGGTCCGGGAGCCAGGTCTGTACGCGTGATACCTGCTGCACCCGTGACCGTGACAGCAGGGGGGTGTCGGTGACGATCGTGTTGTAGACGGAGGCGACAGCGCGGGCGGTGAATACTCCATTGGCGGCAGGCATTTCACCGGTCAGGATCGCTGGGGCGCTTCCGGAGGTCAGCCCTTCGATGCCGTGGGTGTAGATGGCTCGGACGAATCCGGTGCCCGGCAGGGGGATTCGTCCGGCGAACCGCAGGACCTGGGCGGCGCCTGGGATGCCGAACGGGACGGATGATCCGTGCGAGACGGCGACGGTGGTCTTCGCCGATGATGGTGGGGTGCCGAGGTGGAGCCCGTCGGTGCCCAGGGGTTCGGCGAGTTCGGTGCGGTACAGCTCGCTCATTCCCTTACCGGTGACCGCGCGGGCGATTCCGGCGGCCAGCCAGCCGAAGGAGATCGCGTGGTATGCGGGTATTCCGCGCCATCGGTCCGGTGCGGCGGCGGCGATCCGCTCTTCCATCAGGTGGTGGTCGACCAGCTCGTCGAGGTTTTTGGCCAGCGGGGTGACGTGTGAGAGTCCGGCGCGGTGGCTGAGGACTTCGGCGACGGTGATCTTCTTCTTGCCGTTGGCGCCGAAGGCGGGCCAGTACTCGGCGACCGGTGCGTGGTAGTCGATCAGTCCGCGTTCGGCCAGCCGGTGCAGCACGGTGGCGGTGATGCCTTTGGACGTCGAATACGACAGTGCGGCGGTGTCGCGTTGCCAGGCGGTGCCGCGGTCCGGGTCGGCGGTGCCGGTCCAGACGTCGACCACAGGGCGGCCGCGGTGGTAGACCGCCAGTGCGCCGCCACCGCGGCCGGTGGAGAACAGCCGGGCGAATGCGGCGATCGCATCGGCGTAGCGGGGTGCCCAGGTGCCGTGCACGACGGTGCCGGCGGCCTGAGGGTGATCGGGTCGGGAGGGAAGTGGATCAGGCACGTCGTTGTCGCCTTTTGTTACTGAATTTCTTTGCAGCACAGGGGAATCGAACTGCGTCGCTAGCAGGGGACGTAGGAAGCCGAAGAGTCGGGGTAGGCGCGCCACGCCCATGACAGCGAGTCCAGCAGGTTGCGTTTGAGCGTGCGCGCATCCCGGGTGTCGCTGGGGCGTTGGACGAGGGCCTCGCGGATCATCTGCACGAACCGCCAGCGGGTGACGCCGAAGGCGACCAGTAGTTCGCCGGCGCTGGCGCCGCCGGACGGGGCCTGTCGGATCGCGAACTCGACCACGGATCTCGCGGCCGTGTCGAGCGATTTGTTGGCCGCCAGGAAATCGCAATGCGTCATCGAGGAACGAACCCATCCCGGGTCGTGGGTGGTGTGCGTCTCCGGGGAAGTCACCGACTGCGGGCGCTTCGGATCATTCGCGGGCGCGCTGCCGGGCGGGGTGCTGCTGTCCGAAGGCCGTGGATCGGTGGTGTCGATGGCGAAAACCGGGAACCGGTCTTCGGGCGGGTCGGGTTCGTATCGGACACGGATCGGCTTGTCCGAGGGTGGTGGGAGCTCACCGTAGATCGTGGAGTAGATCCAGGGGCCGTCGTCGAGTTCGACAATGGCGACCGTCGACTGTTCCCACGCCCCGGTGTTCGAGGGGTGGTGCGCCACTTTCCACGACACGATCGACCCGGTGCCCGAGGAGGGTACCCAGTCCAGAGTCGTGGCTCGGCACGATGAGCAGGCGTTGGTCATTGGCGCGACCAACGTTGCACAGTCAGTGCAACGCCTGATCATCAGGGTCGTGCCGCCGTGGTGTCGTGGGTTCTCCGGCTTGTAGTCGAACATCGCAATCCTCGCCAGTTCTTGCCTGCGCTGTCACTGACGAGCCTGCGTCACGGAGGGCCCTGCCCGCGACGGCAGAACTACCCACGACATACCTATTTTTGCCACCCCCGCCCAATGGAGGCACCGGTCGACAAGGGCTGGCAGGCACAAATCCGTCCGGCACGACGCGACGTGTCTGCAGGATAGGAACCGCAGGCATTCACCTGCTTGAAGGCCCGCTACATGGCTGACTCGTCTGGATGGCGTGCGGTCAGCGCCTGAGCGCAGACAGTACCGCGGCGACCTCGAGGATAGTGAATTTCACGGAGGTCGCGGTGTCGATCGCTCGAATGCGGTCAGGGGACCCACAGGTGTCGGAGCTCGGCTCGGGCGCGGCGGTGGACGGGCCGCCTCGCTGCGGCGGGTTTGTCAGGCCGTCCAGGACGAGGTCCGGGTAACACCGGTGTAGTTCGATCATGCGCTCGGCGCTGGTTGGCAGGCGGGTACTGAGATGGTTGAGCAAGCCTGTTCGCAGAAGGGCGGGGCAGGCTGTCCAGGGTCGGAGTCGTCGGCCAGGACGGACCCGGCGCGGCGGATGATCTCCGACCGCAATGACGAGGTGACCGATTCGACAGAGCGATGCCGCCGGGTGAAGGGGGAATTTGACCCGGCGACATCGACATCGTCGGCAGCCGGCAGCGTTCGAGCTGCAACTGGCCACCATCGCGTGGGTCAACACCGCTTGGGGGTATACAGGTCGGCCCAGGCCGGACCCTACGGGTGCCCCACGCGTTGTGCAAATTAGCCGAGATGCTTGAAACCTGCTGGCCCACAACGTGGCACAGCACATGCTCGATGCAGCGTCAGCAGCGATCGAGCCAGCGCCGCAGTGCAGCGTTGAAATCGTCGAGCGCCCGCCGAGAGCGACGCAGCTGTGCCCGTTCGAAATCGGAGGCCGCCTGTCACAAGATCACATACCACGCGGTTCGTAAGTGTCGCCTGCATGTCCGCCTGTGATTGAGTGTTGGAGTGGGAGACGAACTTTCAGCCTTCGGCAGTCGTCGCGACGCTGGTGCGAGCCGTAAGCGCCCCATAAGCCTGGGTGGCCGCATCGACAATCTCGGCACCTATCGATTCTTGTGCCCGACGGTTGGTTGCCGGTGGTTTCGCGACGAGAACACCACCCAGAGCAATCCGCGTTGGCGGGAGCTGGTCGAGGCCGCGATCGACGACCACCTCGCTGCTAGGCATCCTCATTGGATCCATCCGGAATACAACTAGATCGCGATCGAACGCGTTGCTGTGCGGACCCGTCCATGTTGTCGGGCAACCTGACCTGTACCAGGCGAGAAGTGGTGTATTGCACAGCATTTCGGCTCGCCATTGCCAGCGGGACATGGGTCGTGGATCTCGCGAAATGTGAACTTGTCTAGGGTGGGCGCGGTGACCTTCAATCCAGATCTGTGGAATGTCGTCCCGGGATTCGAGAACCTCACCGACATCACGTACCACCGGCACATCGAGCAGGGCACGGTGCGGATCGCCTTCGATCGTCCCGAGGTACGCAATGCGTTCCGGCCGCACACCGTCGACGAGCTCTACCGTGCCCTCGACCACGCCCGCATGAGCCCCGACGTCGGCGCGGTCCT
>NZ_JBEXJI010000017.1:0-193101 GCF_040609015.1 Nocardia sp. NPDC004860
GGTCGAACGGTCGATCACCGCCGACCGGCTCATCGACGAACTCGACCGCATCGCCGTCAACCGCGGCTACCCGGCCGCGCTGCGCTGCGACAACGGACCCGAACTCGCGTGCGCGGCGATGGCCGACTGGGCCGGGGAACGAGTTGGGGTGGCGTTCATCCCGCCCGGCCAACCCTGGCGCAACGGCTACATCGAATCGTTCAACGGCCGCCTACGAGACGAATGCCTCAACATCAACAGCTTCTGGTCGCTGACCCACGCTCGGGTCGTGATCAGCGACTGGAAGGACGAATACAACCACCGCCGAAGACATTCCGCTCTGGGCTACAGCACCCCGGCCGGATACGCTGCAACCTGCATCCACCGATAACCGGCTCTCATGCGTGGTGGACCGAACTCCAGGGTCCCGTCAATAGGTGACAACCGAGATGGCTTGCCGAGTGGCGGGCCTGAGAGGATGTCGCAGTGCCCAAGCCGTATCCGAAAGAGTTCCGCGACGATGTCGTGCGGGTCGCCCGCAATCGCGAGGACGGGGTCGCGCTCGAGCAGGTCGCGGGCCGATTTCGGGGTTCATCCGATGACGTTGTCGAAATGGATGCGCCAAGCTGACGTCGACGATGGGAACAAGCCCGGAACCACGCGCAGCGAGTCCGCGGAGTTGCGCGATGCTCGCCGTCGGATCCGTTTGCTCGAGCAGGAGAACGAGGTCCTGCAGCGCGCCGCGGCGTATCTGTCGCAGGCGCAGATACCGGGAAAAGGCTCTACCCGCTCGTGAAAGAGCTTGCCGCCGACGGGATTCCCGTGGCGGTGACGTGCCGGGTGCTGCAGCTCGCTCGTCAGCCCTACTACCGGTGGCTGGCCGATCCGGTCACAGCCGGCGAACTCGCCGAGGCGTATCGGGCCAACGCGTTGTTCGACGCGCACCGCGACGACCCTGAATTCGGTTACCGGTTTCTGGCCGACGAGGCCCGCGAAGCTGGCGCGTTCATGGCCGCGCGGATCGCGTGGCGGATCTGTTCGACCAATCGATGGTGGAGCGTGTTCGGCAAGCCCCGGCGGGGTAAGAACGGCAAACCCGGGCCACCTGCAAGGACCTCGTGCTCGACCACGGCGAAGCCGCGCTGCGCCACGTGACCTGGCGATACGGCAGCAAAACCAGCCCCACCAACCCGAACGCCGAGTTGACTTCCCGCTTCACCGCGATCCGGGTCCGCCCGTCGGGCCGCATCATCACCCCTGCCCCGACGGCACCTTCCCCGAGCTTTGGCTGTTGGCCGATGGCCCACCGGCGCAAGCGAACCCACCGACTACTGGCTGTCCACCCTGCCACCCGACACACCCATCACCGACCTCGTCCGACTCGCCAAAATCCGCTGGCGCATCGAGCACGACTACCGCGAACTCAAAGACGCCCTCGGTCTCGACCACTTCGAAGGCCGTTCCTGGCTCGGCTGCCACCATCACGCCACCCTCATACCGCCGCCCACCTGTTCCTCACCACCCTCCGGTTCGCCACCCCAAAAGCAGACGGGCAGGACTGACCCTCTACGGCATACTCGGCAAACTCCAATGCGCACTTGCCATCTGGACCGGAACCTGCCCGCTCTGCCACCACACATACTTCGACCCAACAAAGTCCTACTAGTCGATCGACAGCGGTCACTGCCGCTGAATGACGCTATGGAGTGGTGGGCTCGATGGGTGTGGGAAGGGGAAGTGCCTCGGTGAGCGTCGCTGTCACGTCGAGTACCTGGTCTTCGGCGAAAGCGCGCCCAGTGATCTGGACTCCCAAGGGCGCCTTGCCGTGCCGTGCCGCGGTTCCCATGCCGACCCCGGGCAGCCCGAGCAGCGGAGTCGCAACGGATACCCACTGGTGTCCGATGATCTCGGCTGTTCGTTCGACCGAGCGCGCGTCCTCGCCGCGCACGTATGGCGGCTCCCCGGATGCGGCCGTCAACAGGATCGGAGTGTCCGCCATGAATTCGGACATCTCTCGACGCAACATCGATCGGCGTTGCAGGGCGGTGGAGAACTCGGTGAGATCTTGTTTCCCGAACGCGTCATCGACCAGTTCGATGAGGTGCTTCCAGAATGTCAGCCCTTCCGCTCCCGCGAACTGTTCCATGTACTGCGAGTAGCCGACGGAGACGAGTTCGTTGATCGCGAGCTGCCACCACAGCGCGGCCGCTTCCTCGAGTTGGGGAAGGTGTACTTCCTCGACTCGATGGCCCTGGTCGCTCAGGGCGGCGGCGGCCTGGTCCAGTGCGGATTCGACCTCGGCGGTGTTTTCGGCGACGAACAGGCCGTGCTTTGGGCGAACGACCCCGATCCGGGGTTTGGCGGAGCGGTCGTAGGGCAGTCGGTAGTCCACTGCGAAGGGATCGCGCGGATCCGGGGCGCCGATGACCTCGAGAGCGATCCGCAGATCCTCGACCGATCGAGCCAACGGACCGTCCACGCAGTACTCGCGTGCCGCGTTCGGCATACCGAGGCCCGGCTGGGCCAAGAGCCAGGTCGGCACTCGATTGACGGTCGGGCGCAACCCGAGGACGCCGTTGACCGCGGCGGGATAGCGGATCGAGCCGCCGATGTCGTTGCCGATAGCGATCGGAACCGCACCGACCGCCACGGCGACGCCCGCACCGCCACTGGACGCGCCACTGGTCGCCGTGTGGTCCCACGGATTCCTGGTGGGGCCGAAGGCCGCCGACTCGGTGGACCACCGGAACCCTCCCGGTGGCATACGGGTTCGTCCGACAACGATCGCGCCGGCCTCGGTGAGGCGTTGCGCCACCGGGGCCGTGTCCGCCGCGCCCGGGATCTGGGCCAGTTCGGGTACGCCGCTGCTGGTCGGGTAGCCCGAGAGGTCGTGATTGGACTTCAACGCGACCGGTACGCCGTGCAGCGGCCCGAGAACGGTTCCCGCGGCGAGCAATTCGTCGGCCCGATCCGCGGCCTCCAGCGCGCCACGGGTCAGATCCTCGAACGCGTTGGACACCGGTGCGGTCTGCGCGATCCGCTCGAGTGACGACGAGACGGCCTCCCGCGAGGACACCTCCTTACGGCTGATCGCGCGCGCCATCTCGGCGGCCGTCAATTTCCAGATTTCGCTCATTGATAACACCTCGGTTGCTGATGAAGAACGCACCAATGCTAAGTGACCGGTATCACAAGGGTGCGCAACCCGTTCCGCTGGACGGAACGTGATTACATCGCGCTGTGCGAGCGGGCGATTTCGCTGATGGGTGGTGTGCAGAGTCGAATTCGCGCAGGGCCGACCGCCTTGTGTAGTGACGTCGGCGCCGGGCAAGGTGTTGCGACATCGGCGTGAGACCGTACCCTCGATATCTGCCCACCTGGGTGCGGTCATGCCCATGCCGTATCGCTGATTGGGCGATACGGCATGCGCCTGACCGCGGGCTCTGATGTGGGAGTGGATCGTTATGCGGTCCGGGGAAGTTGGGCGCGACCGAGGGCGTTTGACGCTGCGGCGCAAACCTGGCGGAGGGTGGTCTCGAGGTGGTGGGCTTCGAGGTTGCCGTGGGGTCCCGCCACCGAGAGCGCGGCGATGGCGCGGCCACGGCCCGAAGACCGGCACTGCAATGCATGACAGTCCGAGTCGGCTTTCCTGGTTATCGTACGCCACACCGTTACGCCTGATAGTGGCCAGTTCGCTCGCCAGCTGAGCTGGGTCGACGATGGTGTGCTGGGTGATGCCTGCAGTGGGGAAGCAAGTACCGGGGTGGCGGTCTGAGGATGGTAGGCGAACAGGACCTTGTCTACCGCGGTGCAGTGGGCCGGGAGTCGCCCACCAATACGGGAGGGCGCCGGAATGGTGCGGTGGCCGTACAGTTTGGCGAGACAGACCACATCGGTGCCGTGTAGAGCGGCCAGATGCACTGTATGCCGGGTTGTTTCGTAGAGATCGGTGAGGAAGGGCAGCAGCAGATCCTGGACGCGTTCGTGCTCGGGTGAATACACCGCCTGACCCAACTGATGCAGTCGGGCACCGAGGCGATAACCGGTTCCTATACGTTCGACGACACCGTTGCGCTCGAGCATGCCGAGCACGCGGAAGGCGGTCGACTTGCTCAGCTGGGCGCGTCGCGCGAGCTCGCTGACGCCAACGCCACTGCTGGCCTGGTCGCCGAAGGCGACCAGCAGGCTGATGGCCTTGTCGACGGCGGCGCCGTCGCCGCGGACCGGTTCGGCAATTGACGTGGTCATGCTCGTTCCTCTTGCTCACGCCGCGGTGTCAACTTTAGTGCACCAGTTTGGCACTTATACATGACAATCATGCAAACCCGGCATCCGTCCGTCAACAATGACGAACTGTCAATTTAAAGTGACATATAGCGCTAGTAGCTGGGAGTTGCTGCTGTCGGTTCAGTCGCCGTTCGTCACTAGCTTGACTCTGTCGGTGATCTTGGAATTCGGCATGTCGTGGCTGGCGGGCTGCCACACTGCGAGGCGCGAAAAGCACTGCGCCCTCGAAGGAACTGGTGAATGTCACTCGGACCAGGACCGGCCAAGACGGTCCCGCCGCTGACGGCGCGGGTGGCCCGCGCCAGCAATCCCCACGGCACCACGGCGATGTGGATACGCGACCGGCTCGAAAGCCTGTGGAGCAACAAGGATTTCACCGACTGGTATCCACGTGATGGGCGACCCGGTCTGTCCCCGGCCCAGCTGGCCACCGTGTGCGTGCTGCAGTACGTGCTGGACCTGTCCGACCGACAGGCGGCCGAGGCCGTGCGCTGCCGCATCGACTTCAAGTACGCGCTCGGCCTGGAGTTGGACGATCCCGGCTTCCATCACAGTGTGCTCAGCGATTTCCGTGACCGGCTCGCCGAAGGCGACCGCGCCGACCGGCTGCTCGATCTCGCGCTGGCCCGACTCACCGAGGCCGGACTGGTGCACGAACGCACCACTGCGCGCACCGACTCCACCCACGTCCTGGCCGCGGTGCGCGACCTGACCCGGCTCGAACTGATCACCGAGGCCGTCCGCGCCGCACTCGAAGAACTCGCCCGCACTGCTCCGCAACTGCTGGCCGGCCTGGTCGACGAAGAATGGGGACGCCGCTACGGCCGTCCAGTTCGCTTGGGCAAGAACCCAACTCGACCCAAGACCCGGATCCTCACCACTGGCGAGGACGCGGGCCAACTGTTCGAGCACCTGCGGGAGCACGGACCCGACTACCTGTCTGGTCCCCAGGTCCAGGCACTGCGACAGATCGTCCTGCAGAACTACTACCGCGACGAGAAGGGCCGCCTGCGCTGGCGCACCGACGACGACGGCGGTCTGCCGCCCTCGTCGCTGGCGATCGTGTCTCCCTACGACACCCAGGCCCGCTACGCACGCCGAGGACAGGTCACCAGGTGGAAGGGGTTCTTGGTCCACCTGACCGAAACCTGCGCGGCCGAGGGCGCCAACGTGATCACCGACGTGGTCACCACACCGGCCACCACCCACGACGCCCAGGCCCTGCCCGGAATCCACACCCGCCTGAAGCGCCGCGGGCTGCTTCCCGCCGAGCACCTCGTCGACGGCGGCTACACCTGCCTGGTCCACGTGGCGCACGCGGCTCGTGAACACCAGGTCACCCTCACCGGCCCGCTGCCCGGCAACCCCACCCGCCAGCATCGAGACAACGACGGCTTCGGCCGCGACGACTTCCACATCGACTTCGACCGCCGACAAGTCACCTGCCCCCGAGGCGAGATCAGCAAGGGCTGGCACGGTCCCTACCCGACGTCGTCTCCGACAGCGGCTCCACTGATCGTGGCGCGGTTCACCAAAGGCCAGTGCCAGCCGTGTCCGGTCCGCAGCCGGTGCACCACTTCCAGTGACAGCGCACGCAATGTGGGATTTCCACCGAAAGAGCTCCTCGACCTGCAAGTTCGATCCCGCGCCGAGCAGCAGAGCCCGGCCTGGCGGCAGCGGTATGCCGTGCGTTCCGGCATCGAGGGCACCATCTGCGAATTCGCGCACGGGCACGGCATGCGGCAATGCCGCTACCGCGGCCAACCCAAGACCCACGTCCAGCACGTACTGACCGCCATCGCCGTGAACATCGAACGCCTCAGCGCGGGAGGGCTACCGGACCAACCCTCCCCGTCCAGGCCACCAACAGCCTTCCAAAACCTCCTGGACCAGAACGGAATTCACCGACAGCGGTCCTGGCGGGCACTCAACAGCTGATCTTGAAACTCACAAGATCACCGACAGAGTCAAGTTAAGGGTCTGTCGCACCGTTGCGGTTTCGCTTTTCCACGATCCAGGCAGCGATCTGCGCTCTCGAGGTGAATCCGAGCTTCGATAGAATGTGTTCGACATGCCCTGAGGCAGTTCGTTTCGATATTACGAGCCTGGCCGCTATCGCATTATTGGTCAGACCTTCCGCGACCAGATCAGCGACCTCCAGTTCTCGATCGGTCAACGATGCCGGATCATGATCGCGCGGTCGCCGCGCCGCCTTCGGCTGCACTCCGAGCGCGTATGCAACCGCGCGATCGACGCCAAGAGCCCTTCCTTTCGAATAGAACTCCTCGAAGATACTTCCGCCAAGAGCACTACGATTCGAGGCCTCGGAATCATCGTGATGAACAGCCAATTCCGGATATGCGATTGACGATGTTTCGATGGAAGATCCTAGCGAATCAGCGGCACCCATAAGCAATGCAGATCTCTTGGGGTCGCCTTCATGACTGGAGATCCATGCAAGCGGCTCGAGAATTCCAGCGATCGCAAACATATCATTGAATGGACTGGCCAATACGAGAGCTCGTTTCAGTCGTTCACTTGCCTCGCCATAATCCTTCTGCCGGATTGCGTTTATTCCTGTCGCCCACAAAGAGTAGGACCGATAGACGGATTCGCCTCGAGGTTCGACGATTTCAAGAATATTTTCGTGGCAAGCGGCGGATCCTTCGTGATCACCTTCTATCGCGAGTGCAACTCCGAGAAAAAATAGCGCTGGGATACGCAGCATGAGGTCGTCCCTGACATCGAGAGCCGCCAGCGCTTGCTCCAGCTTGGAACGTGCCAACAGATGATCACCAGACCAGAGCGCAAGGCCCCCTTCCTCGAGAGCGATTTGCGCAGCAGCCAACTGATCGGGCAGGCCAGCAGCCAACGCCCGCGCCTGCTCGACCCGCTCGGCCCCGGCAGCAATATCGCCTTGAATCCCAGCGAGTACAACGCTCGCGAAAAGAGCCTTCAGCTTCCGCTCAGGCGCCGCAGCGCTCGATTCGGCTGACAGAGATCGATCAAGCCACTGGCGTCCTTCGGTCAACTGCCCCTGCGACAGCCAGAACGGGAACAGCGCACCGGCCATATCGAGTGCTGAATCAAAGTTCAAAACACGGATGAAGTAATCCATTGCTTCACGCAGGTTTGATTGCTCACGCTTGAATCTGGATATCCATTCCAATTGTTTCACGCTGATCCATCCCGCTTCCGCGTGAGCAGTCATATCCTTGTACCATTGCCCGCACCTCTCGACGAGGCTTCCGTATTCGCCGGACTGCATCAATTTCTCACGACCGTACTCACGGAGAGAATCGAGCATTCCGAAACGAACACTTGAATCGACTTCTTCCCGGACAAGGATTGACTTGTCGACCAGAGAAGTAAGTACGTCGACTAGCGGACCCGAATCCTCACCTTCTTCACAAACACCCTCGGCGGCATCGATCTCGAAGCTTCCAGCAAACACCGAGAGTTGCGCCCATGCCTTCCTCTCCTCGTTCGAGCAGAGATCGTAACTCCAATCCATACACAGCCTTAGGGACTTCTGCCGAGCGGGAGCCGATCTACTTACAGTGGAGAGAAACCTGTACCGCTCTTCGATATTCTCCTCAATTTGAGCTACAGGCATGACACGAAGCCTTGAAGCCGCCATTTCTATCGACAACGGCAGTCCGTCCAGATAGCGACATATACGGACGACTGAATTCACATTGTCCTCGTCGATTTTGAAGCCCGGAACTATCTCTCGCGCACGCTCTGCGAACAACGTCACGGAATCATACGCACCGACCCCCTCGACCGTAAGGAGATGATTCGCATCAGGCAACGCGAGCGGGAGAACGCGCATAGCTCGCTCTCCGCTGATATTGAGAGACTCACGACTCGTGGCGAGAATTCGCACCTTTCCGCAGGTACGCATTATCAGTTCAGCAAGATTCGCAACAGCATTGATCACATGCTCACAGTTGTCGAATACAAGCAATAGCTCCTGATCGGATGCGAACTCGACGAGGACTTCGCTCAGGGGGCGCGGCGAGGATTCCCGCAATCCCATGGCCTTCACCACGACGTTCACGAGAAGCGACTCGTCAGTCAGGTCGGATAGGTCGACAAACCAGACGCCGTCTGCAAAGGACCTCTGCAGGTCCGCGGCGAGGCGCAAGGCCAGGCGAGTCTTGCCCACCCCACCTATCCCAGTAAGCGTCACCAGTCGAGCGGCTTTCAGGAGCTTCTTCCCTTCAGAGAGCTCAGTTCGGCGATCCACCAGGCTGGTCAGCTCCAGAGGCAACTGCCGATGGTTCGATCGGCGGGCGGCGATCTCACGTGCGATCGGCACATCTCGCATCGTCGGGGTGCCTAGACCGCGTTCCATCTCAGATGTTGGAGCGGGCCCGACAGAGACATCGTTTGCCACGGTGCCTATCTCGGCCGTTGAGCCGGTCTGGATTCGTTGCAGGGACCGGTAGAGATCCATCGTTGTCGGCCGGTCCCGCGCATCGCTGGACATCGCTCGGGCGATAATGGCCCGCAACGGCGCGGGGATCCCTGCTTCGCGTATGCCCGAATTCTGCTGGCTCGCGACCCGAAGAAACTGCGCTACAACGTCTTCGCCGGTACGGCGCTCATAGGCTGCATGCCCAGTGACCGCGCAGAACAACGTCGCGCCGAGTCCATAGATATCCGAGGCCGGGCTTGGTGCGTCACCACGTAGTATCTCAGGTGCCATGTACGCGGGCGAACCGGTGACGGCGTCCGCGGAGGTTTCGAATCCTCCTGCGACATGAGCAATCCCGAAATCCGCAAGGACCGGCTCGTCACGGTCGGTAAACAGGATGTTCGAGGGCTTGACATCACGATGAAGTATCTGATTTTCATGAATCGCGTCCAAGGCGCGGGCGATCTTCAGACCTACTTGAATGGTCTCTTCGATAGAAAGCGGTCCGCTCTTGCGGATCCGTGCATCGAGAGAGCCCCTTGGGTAGTACTGCATCACGATGTAAGGACGGCCCGTGCACGTGGTCCCTACGGCAAAGATGCTCACAATATTCGGTGTACCCGTCAGAGATCCCATGGCCTGCTGTTCTCGGAGGAACCGCGCAACGTTGTCTGCGTCCAGTCCGACAGTGAGCACTTTGACAGCCACCGTCCGGCCCAAGGATGGCTGCTCGCAGCGGAAGACCACCCCGAATCCGCCGAGGCCCAGCACCTGAGCATTCACGAATCCTGCCGCAGACAACTCGTCTGCGACGCCCGCAGCCATGTCGTATGTCGCACTCCGCGCATTGCTCTCAGCCATCGGGGGTCTCCCAGTGCCGACTCCGTGACTTTCGGGGCGTAACGGCCGACGTCCAGGACCAATCCTTGCGCTGAGCTGCAGTACCCGCCTGTCACCTGGCTCCAGGTTACCGCCTGAGCTTGTGGTTTAAGGTTGTGTTCCGACGCCCCGGTTGATCGTGGGTGAAGGGGTGAGCAAACCGTCCAAACAGACGGTCACCGAATTGGGCATCCACCCGGTGACACTGTCGAAATGGTTGCGCCAGGACGAGATTGATCGAGGCCCGCGACCAGGTAAGTCATCGATCGAGTCGGCCGAACGACGGGCGGCCCGCCGGCGGATCCGGGAACGGGAGGGTGAAATGGCGATGATCCGGCAGGCCGCGAAGTTCCTCGGCGAGGACAAGCCGCGCCCGGCTCTACCCGGTGACCGACCGTCTCGTCGATGCTGGGGCACCGGTGGACAGGTATTGCCGGATCCTGGGAACTGCCCGGCAGAACGAGCACAATCGAACTGAATCACTGATATGCAGCGCCCGCAGCCGTGCGTACAAGGTTGTCCGGCTGATACCCAGTTCAAGTGCGACTCGGCTCTTGTTTCCATTGCAACGCCGCAGCGCGTCGGTGATGACATCCCCTTCCGCGCATTCGCGATCAGACAATCGGCATGCAGGGGAGACCGTGCGGTATTGATCCGGCAGGTCGTTCACAGCGATATCCCCTGGCTGCGGCGTCTGAGCACATGTGCAAGAACCGCCTTGAGCTCATGTAAGTTTCCTGGCCAGTTCTGCGTTCCCAGCAATTCGATGACGCTAGGGAGAAGACGAACCTTTGCTGTCGGATCCAGTTCGCTCACCAGGTGATATGCGATTTCGGCTATCTCAGGCACGCGATTGCGTAGCGGTCTCACCGATCGAAGAACGTAGTTCCGTCGGCCAGCTCGGTCATGGCGATCACCACTCCACGATTGCCGGCCACACGTTCAAAACTCCGCTCCAGCAGCTTGGTAAGCCCTGACCACGGGTCAGGGCCCGCGCGGCCTCAACCGCATTCGCCTCGAGCTGGGCAACATATCGATCCAGAATCTCGGCAACCAGCTCGGATTTGTTTGCGAACCGCCGGTACACGGTGCCCACCCCAACCCCCGCCGCATGCGCTACGTCATCGAGTGTCACATCGATTCCGCGCTCGGCGAAAAGGCGATCGGCGGCGGACAGTATCCTCGCCTGATTTCGCACGGCGTCCACTCGCATACGACGAGCCTGGGCGGGAGGTTCGCATTTGGTCATTGTGCAGAAATCCTATCGCAGACCACATAGCAGCACACGTGGTCAACCGGCCGAGCATCCACCTTGTGTCACTTTCAATATGCCATTCGTAATTATTGACAAACTACCCGATTGCATGCGCCCCGGGTGAATCCCTCACCGGCTCGACGGCCGGCCATTCCGGCACATTTATCCATCGGGAGCAACGGGTCGCGGACCTCGTCCGACACGGCTCACCAATAAGCAAATCGCCGCCGAGATGGCGATCTCACAACGCACGGCCGATAGCCACATCGAATACATATTGACCAAACTCGGGCTCAACTCACGCGCCCAGATCGCGGCATGGGCAGTGGAGAACACACAAGAAGATGCTTCGTGACCACGTGTGGTCATGCCCGTATTTCATGCCAGCCCGGGTTCAGAATTGACGGCACACTCAAAACTGCATTCACGCGAGAGAACAGACACGGGGGCATCTATTCCTGCGAGTCGCACCGGTCGCGTCCGGTCGAAAGCAGGAGCACGATGCGGAGTACCAGGCTGCTCGGCTCGAATAGGGGATCACGATCCTCCAGTTTGGACGCAGGGCGACCGAGAAGTTGCGTGCGGTATCGCGTCGTGGGACGCAATACCGCAAGTCCCACGAGATGGGCGACGATGAATCCTACGTATATGCTGATAACTGCTGTCATGACATCTCTGAATACTGATGGCCGGCAAGCCAGGTGAGCTGTCCGGCCGAGTGGTGTCTTCGGTGGAACCGACCGCCCGGCACAGGAGGGGGTTCGCCGACTAGGCCCGCCGTAGGCCTGTCGACCGCAGGCGTGTCGACCTCGAAGCCGTCTGGCTGCGAGGACATCTGTCCCTCCTCAATAGGTGCCATTTGCCCGCGCAGTTGCAGGGCGTGTGAACTGACTGTCGGTCTGCACTCGATGTGCGCCCGTATAGACGTTCATCGTGCTGCCGCGGAGGAAGCCCGCCAGGGTGAGGCCTGACTCTGCGGCCAGGTCAACGGCCAGGGAGCTGGGCGCCGACACCGCCCCCAGAATGGGAATGCCTGCCATCACGGCCTTTTGAACCAATTCGAAGGATGCGCGGCCCGAGACGATGAGTATGAGATCGTGCGCAGGCACACGTCCCGTCCGCATCGCCCACCCGATTACCTTATCGACTGCGTTGTGACGTCCGACATCCTCACGGACAACGAGTGCGGCGCCCTCACTGGTGAACAGCCCGGCAGCATGAATACCTCCTGTCACGTCGAAAACGCGCTGGTATGAGCGCAACTGCTCCGGTAGCGACGCGAGTGTGCCCGCCGTGACGTGTGGCCCGGTCCCGTTCAGGGGAAATCGGGTGCGAGTGCGTACTTGGTCCAGGGCGGTCTTGCCGCATACCCCGCATGCACTGGTTGTCAGGAAAGCCCGACGAACGACTGGCGCCGGTGTGCGCAAACGGACATCCAGCACGTTGTAGGTGTTGGGTCCGTCGATGTCCTTGCCCGTGCAGTAACGGGCAGACTCGATATCGTCCGCCGATCCGATGATGTCCTCACTCAGCAGAAACCCGTGGGCGAGATCGACATCGTCACCAGCGGTCCGCATGGTGACCGTCAACGGGGTTCCGTTGATACGCAATTCCAGCGGCTCCTCCACGGCCAAGGTGTCAGGACGCTGCACCTGGCTCGTCGAGGTGATGCGCAGGGTGGGGCGGCGGGCGGTGACTCTGCTCATGCGGTGTGCACATGCCGTTCCAGGCGGATGGTGACCGCCTTCGAGACCGGCGTGTTCGAGCGCAGCGCCACATGATCCAGAGGAACCAACGGATTGGTCTCCGGGTAGTAGGCTGCGGCGTTGCCGCGCGGCGTGGAGTAGGAAACGACGCGGAAGGCGCTGACCCTGCGTTCGGCGCCGTCCGTCCACTCCGACACCAGATCCACGAGATCGTCCTCGGCAAAACCGAATTCGGCAATGTCTTCGGGATTCACCAGCACCACGCGCCGCCCGTTGTGTATGCCTCGGTAACGATCGGCCAGACCGTAGATCGTCGTGTTGTACTGGTCGTGGCTGCGCAGGGTCTGCAGGATCAACCGGCCCTCCGGCACCGGCAACCAGTGCAGGTCGTTGGCCGCGAAATTCGCCCTGCCGGTGGCGGTGCGGAATTCACGGGCGTCACGCGGCGGATGCGGGAGCTGGAAGCCGTTGCGGCCGCGCACCTTCCGGTTGTAGTCGCCGCAGCCGGGCACGACATCGGCGATGGCATCTCGGATCCGATCGTAGTCACCGCGGAATTCCCGCCACGGCACCTGATGCTGGGACCCGAACAACTCCTCGGCCAGTTCGCATACGATGGCGACCTCACTGCGTAGCTGATCGCTCACCGGATCCAACCGACCGGTCGATAGGTGCACCATCGACATCGAGTCCTCCACGGAGACTTGCTGTCTTCTGCCCGTGGGAGCAAGATCTCGGTCGCTGCGGCCGAGGGTCGGAAGGATCAGCGCTGTCCGCCCGTGCACGATGTGACTGCGATTGAGCTTGGTCGATATCTGGACGGTGAGATCGCAGGCACGCAGCGCCGCCTCCGTCACCTCTGTATCCGGGGTCGCCGCAGCGAAGTTGCCACCGAGCCCGACAAAGACCTTCGCTCGGCCGTCTCGCATCGCCCGGATCGAGTCGACCGCATCGTGGCCGTGTTCGCGTGGACTGCTGATTCCGAATCGCTTGTCCAGAGCGTCGAGGAATGCCCCCGGCATCTTCTCCCAGATCCCCATGGTGCGGTCGCCCTGCACGTTCGAATGCCCGCGCACCGGGCAAACTCCCGCGCCGGGCTTGCCGATCATGCCGCGCAGCAACAGCAGGTTGGTGGCCTCCTCGATAGTGGCCACACCGTGGCGATGCTGGGTCAGGCCCATGGCCCAGCACACGATCGTGGCCTTCGAGCCGGAAAGAAGACCAGCGGTGCGATCGAGTTGTTTTCGGCTGAGGCCGGTGGCTTGGAGAACGACGTCGAGATCGACATTACGTACTTGCTTCTCATAGTCATCAAAACCGGCGGTGTGCGCGTCGACGAACGCGCGGTCCACCACGGTCCCGGGCGCCCGATCCTCTGCCTCGAACAGCAGCTTGCCGAGCCCCTGGAACAGGGCCATGTCCCCGCCAAGCCGGATCTGAAGGAGATCGTCGGCGATGGCGACGCCGGTCGTGAGGCCCTTTACAGTCTGAGGGTCACGGAACCCGAGCAGTCCCGTCTCGGGCAACGGGTTCACCGCGATCACCCGGGCGCCCTGTGCTTTTGCGCGCTGCAGAGCAGACAGCATGCGGGGATGATTCGTGCCCGGATTCTGCCCGGCCACGATGATCAGGTCCGCGGACTCGAAGTCGTCGATCGTCACTGATCCCTTGCCGATGCCGATCGATGCCGTGAGCGCTGCGCCCGAGGATTCGTGACACATGTTCGAGCAGTCCGGAAGATTGTTCGTTCCGTAACTGCGCACGAGCAGCTGATACAGGAAGGCGGTCTCGTTGGCCGTGCGCCCGGAGGTGTAGAAGACGGCCTCGTCCGGTGAGCCGAGACCGCGCAACGCGGCCGCGATCAGCCGATAGGCATCGGCCCAGGCGATCGGTGAATAGTGGGTGTCGCCAGGGCGCAGCACCATGGGATGAGTTATCCGGCCCTGCTGCCCGAGCCAGTAACCGGACGTCACGCTCAAATCCTCGACGGAATGCTCGGCGAAGAACTCAGGGGTTACGGTCCGTCGTGTCGCCTCTTCGGCGACCGCCTTCGCCCCGTTCTCACAGAACTCCGCTGGTCGGCGGTGGTCGCTTGGCTCGGGCCAGGCGCAGCCAGGACAATCGAAGCCATGACGCTGGTTCACCCGCGAAAGCGTTCGTGCGGTGCGAGCCACACCCATTTCGCCGATCGCATGGTCCAGCGCTATCGCGACCGCGGTCATCCCGGCCGCTTGCCTTTTCGGTGTGGTGATCCGTACCGCCGATTCGTCGACGTCCCGTTCTGGTGCATTCCGATGCATGAGTTACAACTGTCCTGATCGCGAGGAGATTCTGCCGGCTTGGCGGGCTATCCGGCCGCGGCCAGATCGCCCCTGCTGTTGTCCGTCTTGTAGGGCGCCGGCGCGACAGTTGCGCGGATACGCTTCTGCGGGCCTCGAGGATTGCCCCAGTAGACGTCCACTTCGGTACCGATCGCTGCATGCGCCACATCGATGGTGGCCAGCGACAACATCTCTCGGAAGTAGTAACTGTATCCACGCGAGGTGGCCACACCGATGATTTCTTCACCGACCTGCACCTTGTCAGCCCACATGAAGCCACGCTGATCGCGGGGCATCTCCATGTAGGGAAAGTTCTCGCCGGTTACGAACAGAGAGGCGAAGACGTCCTGCACATCGGATGCGTTCCACACCAAGGTCCGGATCACCCGACGCGGGTTGGCCTTCTCCGCCGAAAGTGCTTCGCGGCCGAGGAAGTCGTGATCGAGGTTGACCGTGCGGCCCCAGCCGAGCTCGATGGGACTGCGGTAGTAGTCGCTGATATCCGTGCCATCGAAGCTCCCCGCGATATAAGCAGGCTGTGCGAACGACGGCATCGACGCGGTGAAGACATCGAGGTAGTCGGCCATGTCCTCGTCGAAGATCGCCGGAATGTAGTCCGTCGCGATCGTGGGAAAGCAAGCCTCGAGGTGGTTGATCAGCGCCACGCGACCACCGAGCTTTCGGATTCCGAACTCTTGCCCCGCCTCCAGGACCGCCTGGTAGATGCGTTCCGCATGTTCTTTGGGGCCTTGCAGTTCGAAACCGATCTCGCCGGCCATCCCCTGCCGCAACGCCCACACTCGCACGCCGGCGACAGTGATCGGCGTGAGGTGCATGTACTTGGTGTCGCGCAGGTCGGCGGCTCCGAGCTTCTCCAGGACCTTCACCGAGTTCGGTCCCGAGACCTGGTAGATGAACCAGTCCTCCTGCTCGACTTCTGCCTTGTAGCCACGCTTTTCGAGTTGATGGCGCACCCAGAAGCCGCCGCGCCCGTGGATAACGAATTCTTCGTCTCCGAGGCGGGACAGAATCCCCTCGTGGATGACCTTGCCGGCCTTGTTCGTGTGGATCAGGTGTTTCGATTGCCCCAGTTCAAATTTCGCAAAGCTGTTCACCGACGTGTCGGCGAAGAGCTGTATCGCTTCGGGCCCGGTGAAGCGGTGCTGCCAGAGGAAGGACCAGTCCCCGATGTAGCAAGTCTCTTTCCACGACATGTTCTCGTCGAGCCAGTCCGTGTATTCAGGCTGGCCGAATCGACTCCATGCGTAGACCTCGGGGGCCTTGCGCATTCCCTGCAGCGTGTAGGTCATGATGTGAACTCCTCGATGTACGCACCGGTAGGACCAGGACGCTCAGGCGGCGAAGGTTGGGTCTTCCCTTGACCAGGACTCCGTGGCGACCGGCGCGGCAGTGGCCGCGAGCACCTCGTCGATCGTGATCCCGGGCGCGGTTTCCACGAGGCGCAGACCGTGCTCGGTCACGTCCAGCACCGCCATGTCGGTGATGATGCGGTGGACGCACGCCAGACCGGTCAGCGGCAGCGTGCAGCTCTCGACGATCTTGGGCTCGCCCTTGCGGGAGACGTGCTCCATCATCACGATCACGCGCCGGGCCCCGTGAACCAGATCCATGGCTCCGCCCATACCCTTGACCATGGCGCCTGGGATCATCCAGTTTGCCAGGTCGCCGCTGGCGCTGACCTGCATCGCGCCGAGCACGGCGACATCCACCTGCCCACCGCGGATCATGCCGAAGGACTGGGCGGAATCGAAGTAGCAGGCTCCCGGTACGACCGTGATCGTCTCTTTGCCGGCGTTGATCAGTTCGGGATCCAGTTCGTCTTCGGTCGGGTACGGACCTACACCCAAAACCCCGTTCTCCGAATGCAACACGACACTGATGTGTTCGGGAAGGTAGTTGGGCACGAGGGTGGGCATGCCGATTCCGAGGTTGACGTATTGGCCGTCTCGCAGCTCGGCGGCGACTCGCGCCGCCATCTGCTCGCGCGTCAGTTTCATGCCCGTACTGTCCTGTTCTCGATTCCGACCTCGACCTTGCCGACGTGCACCACTCTCTGCACATGGATGCCGGGCGTGTGGATTTCATCCGGGGCGAGCTCGCCCGGCTCCAGCAGATGCTCGACCTGCGCGATGGTGATTCGGCCCGCGGTCGCGGCCGGCGGATTGAAGTTGCGGGCACTGGCCCGGTAGACGAGATTGCCGTGCCGATCGCCTTTCCAGGCGTGGACCAGCGCGTAATCGGTAACGATGCCGCGTTCCATCACGTAGGTGAGGCCGTTGAATTCTCGGGTTTCCTTTGGACTACTCGCTACCGCGATACCGCCACTGCCGTCGTAACGCAGCGGCAGACCGCCGTCGGCAACCTGAGTGCCGACCCCTGCCGGTGTGTAGAAGGCGGGGATACCGGCCCCGCCCGCGCGCAGCCGTTCGGCCAGAGTGCCCTGCGGCGTCAACTCGACTTCCACTTCACCCGATAGATACTGGCGCGCGAACTCTTCATTGGCCCCGATGTAGGAGCTGACCGCCCGCCGGATACGCCGCGCGTCCAGCAGCACCCCGAGACCGAATCCATGAGTGCCGCAGTTGTTGCTGACTACTTCCAGGTCGGTCGCACCCTGCTCATGCAGTGCATCGATGAGCACCTCGGGCACTCCGACCAGACCGAATCCGCCGACTGCCAGGGAAGCCCCGTCGGGGATGTCGGCGACAGCATCGGCCGCGGTGGCAATGACTTTATCCATCACGGTCTTCACCATAGCCGGAGTTGTGCGTATTGTGAACATTTGTCCGCATAGTGAACGAGGTATCGACCATGCTCCACCTGCCACCGCGATTCCGCGGGGTCCAGCCTGGTGAGGAAGCACCTGTCGACTTCCCCGATTACCGCGGCTCCGCACTGCGCCACCCGAAGCAGCCCCTGACTCTCTTGCCGCAGCGGCCAGGAGAGTTGACCGGGCCAGTACTCGGCGAAGGGAAAGTCAGCGCCGCAGACCCGATGCCGGCATCACTACCGCCTGCCGAGCAGCGCAAACTCATCGCGGCGACAACTACCGACGGCTATCACCTCGACATCGTTCTGCAGGACGCGGATCCCGAAGGCGACGAACAATTCGAGGGCGAACGGTGACGCGCGGAGAGCTGTTCGACCCGTTGCTGGGCGGCACCGCAATCGGCGCCGCTTCGTCCGACGGTGCATGGATAGCTGCCCTACTGGACGTGGAAGCGGCGCTCGCACGCGCCGAGGCAGCGCTCGGCGTGATCGAACCTCACCACGCGGACGCGATCGGTGACGCGGCAACACATCTCGCGTCCGCTCTCGCTCCGGAAGAGCTAGGCCGTGAAGCTGTGTGCGGCGGTAACCCGGTAATCCCCTTGGTCGAGCGACTACGCGCGGTCTGCAGACAAACGGGCGTACCCGCGACAGCAGTCCACAAAGGTGCCACGAGCCAAGACATCTCCGACACCGCACCGATGGTGCTCGCCCGCCGCGCTGGAGCCTTGGTGGTCATGGAGCTGCGCGCCGCCGCGGACGCTGCGGCAGCACTGGCGCGCACCCACCGCGACACTCCGATGGTTGCGCGTACGCTCGGACAGCATGCCGTGCCCACCACTTTCGGGGCACTCGCCGCGACCTGGTGCAGCGGACTCGACCGCGCGGCGGGTGCACTCACCGCCGTGATGGCCGAGCCTCCCGTTCAATTCGGTGGTGCCGCAAGAACACTCGCGGTCCTCCACCCTCAGGACCTCGCCATCGCCGACGGGCTCGCCGAAGAACTCGGACTCGCCGACCAAAGCGTTCCATGGCACGCCGAACACACCCTGATCGGCGAGTTGGCCACCGCGCTCGGGGTCGCGGCAGGCACCATCGCCAAGACCACCACCGACATCATCGCGCTCGCGGAAACCGAGATCGGAGAAGTGAGCGAAGACTCCCCCGGTGGCTCGTCGGCCATGCCGGACAAACGCAACGCGATCGCCGCGATCACCGCGCGCGCCGCCGCGCGTCGCGTCCCAGGATTGGTCGCCACCACGCTCGGGACAATGGATCACGAATTTCAGCGTGAGGCAGGAGCCCGGCATGCCGAATGGGAGACGGTCACCGACCTCCTGCGGCTCACCGGCGGAGCAGCACACCGGCTGACCCAGAGCTTGACCGGATTGCATGCACACCCCGAGGCGATGGCCCGAAATCTCAACGCAACCGACGGGCTCCTGCTCGCCGGGCGCATCACGGACGCCCTGGCCGCGTACACAGACGATGCTCATGCCATCGTCACGGCAGCAGCGGTCGGCGGCGGCCACGCATTGGCTACCGATCCGACCATTCTCATGTATCTCGGAGCGGAGCGGTTGCGCGAATTACTCGACCCCACAGCGTATCTCGGCCACGCCGGAGATATCGTCGACCGTGTGCTGTCCGCCCGTCATGGGGCGGATTCCACCGCTCAATCCGGGCCCGACAGCAATCGATCGAACACCGGTCTCGCAGGCAGGGAGGCGTCGTGACCGTCGAACTCGCGTACCGCCGTTCAGGCGCGCGGAGCGATGGCCCACCGGTCGTATTGCTCGGCTCGCTGGGATCCACCCGCGAGATGTGGGAGCCGCAGATCGCCGGCCTCGGCGGCGAATACGACGTCATCGCCATGGATGGCAATGGCAGATCCCCCGCACCGGAGGGTCCCTGCAGGGTCGGGAATCTTGCTGAGGACGTACCGGCCCTTGTCGAGCTCCTCGGTCTCGAGGCGGTGCGTTCATCACTCCCACGGCGTGGGGGAGACATCTGGAGCCGCCCAGGCTTCGACCATCGCACCCGTCGTCTGCTGCCTTTGCGGTCCTCACCGCTGTGGGCAACACCCATGAACTGGATATGCATATTCGCGCGGCCCCACCGGCGGGCATACCCGCCACCGATCTCGCGGAGGTGTTCCTGCACACCGCGGTCTATGTGGGTGTGCCGAACAGTAACCTCGCCTGCGGACTCGGCAAAGCGGCGCTCGAGGAGGGCGTCGGGCCGGCCGGTCCGATCGCAGAGGAGGAACAGCACCGACCATGACCGAACCGTCGCAGGAATACGTACAATCACTGGGCCGCGGGCTGGCCGTCATCCGCTCATTCGATGCGACGCATCCGCGCCGCACGCTGAGCGAGGTGGCCAAAGCCACCGACCTCACCCGAGCAACTGCACGGCGATTCCTGCTGACCCTGGCCGAACTCGGCTACGTGGGCACCGACGGTTCGGTGTTCTGGCTGACACCTCGCGTCCTCGAATTGGGCTACGCCTATCTGTCGAGTCTGACATTGCCGGAAGTCGCGGGACCACACCTGGAATCATTGGCCGAACAGGTACACGAATCGACGTCGGTCTCCATCCTCGATGGCCCGGATGTGGTGTATGTAGCGCGCGTGCCGGTCAGCCGCATCATGACGGTGTCGATCAACATCGGTACCCGCTTCCCCGCGTACGCCACGTCGATGGGCCGGGTAATGCTGGCCGGCCTGTCGGACGAGGCTCTGGCGCACTACCTCTCCACCGTCACGCTCGAACCGCTCACCGGACAGACGCTCATCGACGCCACCGGATTGCGGGCGGAATTGACCAAGGTCCGCGCGGATGGCTACAGCCTTGTCGACCAGGAGCTCGAGGAGGGGCTGCGCTCCATGGCCGCGCCCATTCGCGATCACACCGGCAGCGTGGTCGCCGCGGTCAACATCTCCACGCAGTCGGCCCGGTACTCCACCGCGACCGTCCGTAAGGACCTCATCCCTCCGTTGCTGGCGGTTGCCGAAGCGATCAGCAGCGACCTGTCCCGAATCCAGGGGCGAATCTGAACCACCTCCGCAACAAAGGAAGTCATCATGCCCGATGCTGTCATCTGCGAACCGCTCCGCACTCCGGTCGGCCGATTCGGCGGAGTATTCAAAGATGTCGCGCCAGAAGCACTGGCGGCGAGGCTGATATCGGAACTCGTGTCGCGCACCGCAATCACAGGCGGGGACGTTGACGATGTCATCCTGGGCCAGGCCGGACCGAACGGTGAGGCCCCAGCGATCGGTCGCGTGGCCGCGCTTGATGCCGGGCTCGGCGTCCAGGTCCCGGGGCTGCAAGTCGACCGCCGCTGCGGCTCCGGACTGCAGGCGGTCCTGCAGGCATGCATGCAGGTCACCACCAGCGGCAGCGACCTGGTGCTCGCGGGCGGTGTCGAATCGATGAGTCGTGCCGAGTTCTATGCCACCGGAATGCGCTGGGGCATCAAGGGTGATGGTGTCACGCTCGACGACCGCTTGGCTCGCGCGCGCGTTACCGCTGGCGGCTCCAACTTTCCCGTGCCCGGCGGGATGATCGAAACCGCGGAGAATCTGCGCGCCGAATTCTCCATCAGCCGCACCGATCAGGATGCTCTTGCCGTGCAGTCACACCGGCGTGCAGTTGCCGCACAGCGCTCCGGAGTCTTCGCCGAGGAGATCGTTGGAATACCTGTCCCCCAACGCAACTCCGATCCACTCTTCATCGACACCGATGAGCACCCCAGAAGCAATACCTCGCTGGAATCGCTGGCAAAACTGCGCCCCATCCGGGCCGCCGTCGACCCCGAAGCCACGGTCACCGCAGGGAACTCAAGTGGCCAGAACGACGGTGCGGCACTCTGCGTCGTCACTACTCCCGGCCGGGCTCGTGCGCTCGGGCTGCGCCCGCTGGCACGACTGGCTTCCTGGGCGGTGACCGGCGTCTCCCCGCATACGATGGGGATCGGCCCGGTGAGCGCAACCGAAAAGGCGCTCGCCCGAGCAGATCTCACCCTCGACGACATGGACGTCATCGAACTCAACGAGGCCTTCGCCGCACAGACTCTCGCGGTACTGCGAACCTGGAAGGTCGAGCCTGACGACAGTCGAATCAATCCCAACGGGTCCGGTATTTCGCTCGGTCATCCGGTCGGCGCGACTGGCGCGCGCCTCCTCGCCACCATGCTGCGCGAGCTCGAACGCCGCGAAGGCCGATACGGGCTCGAGACAATGTGCATCGGCGGCGGGCAAGGTCTGGCCGCAGTCTTCGAAAGGTACCGCTGAATAGACGGTTTGGGCTCAATGGTGAGAGCAACTGCGTCCCGGGATTTCGACATCAGAGACAGTCGGCATCCCGGGACGATCCCCAGACAGCCTCTAGCATGGCGATCGTGTCGATGGTCTCCTCGACATCATGCACTCGGATGATGTCAACGCCCCCGGCCCACGCGGGTCCGATCAAGGCTAGTGAACCGGCAAGTCGCCGTTCGACGCTGCGGCCGGTCACCTCACCGATGAACGACTTGCGGCTCACACCGAGCAATACCGGCGTCCCTGACGCACACAGCTCGGGCAACCGCCGCAGAAGCCTCAAATTGTCCGCGGGAGATTTGCCGAAACCTATACCCGGATCAACCCATACGTCGCTGACGCCACCGCTGTACGCCGCGGACGCGATCCCCGACAAATGCCGAGAAACCTCGTCGTACACGTCGTCGTATCGCGGGTATCCATCCGCCGATACCGGTAACGACCGAGAGTGCATGCCGACGTAACCCACACCGAAGCGGGACGCGAGCGGATACAGAGTGCCCGAAACGTCATTGATGATCGATGCCCCGAGCCGGACCGCGGCCTCGGCCACCTCGGGGTGCCGGGTATCCACCGATACCCGGCCGAGGCCCGCCAGCTCGGCCACGATCGGCGCAATCCGGTCCAGCTCCTCTGCCGCCGGCACTGCGACTGCACCCGGGCGGGTCGACTCACCACCGACATCGACCGCCCATGCCCCGAGCTCGAACATGCGCGCCCCCGCGGCAATCGCGTCCTCGGCAGCAACGAAACGGCTCTTTGTCCAGAACGAGTCGGTGGTGGCGTTGAGGATGCCCATCACACGCAGCGGTCTCGCCGCCTGACGGAGCGGTCCCTGCGCAACAGTGCCGATAGCTTCGATCATGTCCAAGTCGCTTCGCCTGCAATACCTTCGAGCGTTGGCGCGACGCCCAAGTGGTCGCGTGGCATCCGGAACAGGGCTGGCAGCTGCTGTGCAACGGCATCCTGCTGGGCGAGGACACCGTGGAGACGGACTCCACCTTCGAGCACTGGCGGTGGATTCCGCCCGCCACTTCGTCCCTGCGACCGCCCGTATCGCGCTCGTAGCCCCTGGCGCAGAATGCTGGGCGCGCCTCACTCGAGCCGGCCGTGGAATGCCGCGGTAAGCAACCCACGGATCCCCTCTGGCGTCACGGGGGCCGGGTTGGGATAGGGCGCCCGGGTGGCCAGTTCGACGGCGTGCTCGATATCGTGCTCCGCGAAACCGAGCGCGCACAAGGTCGTGGGGGCGCCGACCGCGGCCATGAGCCGCGCTAGCGCTGTCACCGGGTTCTCGGCGCCGAGCGCGCGGCCTACGGCCGCTACCGCGGCGGGTGCGGCGGCGGCGTTGTAAGCCAGCGAATACGGCAGCATGACGGTGTGGGTCTCCGCGTGCGGCAAGCCGAACGTGCCTCCGAGAGTGTGGCAGATCTTGTGGTGCAGCGCCATGGAAACGCTTCCGAGGCACATGCCCGCCAGCCAGGCCCCGCGCACCGCCTCGGCCTTGGCCGGGCGATCCTCAGCGGTGCCGAATCGGGTGACCGCGCCGCCCAGCAGCCGGACGGCCTCCTCGGCGATCAGCGCTACCAACGGTGACCCATCGGCGGCGTACAGCGCTTCCACAGCATGGGCCATGGCATTGAATACGCTGGTCACAGCGGTCGCATGAGGTAGCCCCGCGTACAACTCGGGATCGTAGAGCACCACCGCCGGGGCCACCGAGTCGTCCCGGCCGGTGACTTTTACCCCGTTCTCGGTGGTGCCCCAGATCGGCGACATCTCCGAGCCGGAGAACGTGGTGGGCACGGCCAGGATCGGTGCCGGACACTGCAGAGCGAAGGCCTTCGCCAGGCCGATCGCGGAGCCGCCACCGACGGCGACATAACCGTCGACCTGCAGGCTTCGGTTGACGGCCGTGCCCTTGTCGACCTCCTCGGCGGGCACATGCTGCAGCACTGTCGGAGTGTGCGCCACGACGGTGTCGCCGAGCAGTTCGTGTGCCACGGCCGACAGGCGCTGCCCGGCGATCAGATGGATGCGGCGAAGTCCGGCGCGCTGTGCCTCCGCCCCGAGCGCCCCGAAACGGCCGTCGCCGAATACGACCCGCACGGGCCGAGCGGTGTAGTCGAATTCGCCGATCATGATTCGGCCGCCAGAACGAGGTCGATCCGGGCGACAGTGCACGGGTTCGGCATGCCGTACCGCTGCGCCAGGACCGGATCGTCGATGGTCCGGAACGCGGTGATCAGGCTGTCTTTGACACCGAACACCGCGTCAGAGTCCAGATACGGCGAGCCCGCCACGAAGATGTGCGTAATCAGCGGCCGACATCCGTCCGCCTGCGCGATGAAGTGGATGTGCGCGGGACGGTAGGGATGGCGGTGGGCGCGCTCGAGCAGCATTCCCACCGGGCCGTCGGTGGGAATCGGGTAGGGCGCGGGCACGATCGTCCGGAAGTGAAAACTCCCCTTGGGGTCGGTGGTGAACAGACCGCGCAGATTGCCGGCAGGAGTCGTGCCGGGATTCTGCACGTCGTAGAAGCCGTGGTCGTCCGCCTGCCAGACGTCGACGACGGCATCTGGAATCGGCTCGCCGTCCACCGATCGGACGGTGCCGAGGATCAGGCAGGGATCCCCGCCCTCACCGGCGCTGATGTTCTCCCCCAGCTCGCGTCGCGGCGATTCGGTCATGTGGAACGGGCCGAGCACAGTCGATTCGGTGGCGCCGCGCGGGACTCGGTGGGTGATCGCGTCGACCAGCATCGACACACCGAACACGTCCGACAGCAGAATGAACTCCTGCCGGGTGGCGTCGCATTTCTGCCCAGTGGCGGTGAGGAATTCGATTCCCTGTTCCCATTCGGACTGAGTCAGACCGATGTCCTTGACGAACGCATGCACATGGTGGGTGAGACGCTGCAGTATCTCGCGCAGGCGGGCGTCGGGAGTGCCGTCGAAGGCAGCCGCGGTGACCTCGGCGGAGGCCTCTTCGGTGAAGCCCGGTCCGAGGTGGTCAGAGACGGATGACACCGGTGATCACCTCCTTGTCGCGGGCGGCTGCGAAGGCCACGTTGATGTCGTCGAGCGAATACGTCGCGGAGACGATCGGAGCGGCGGTCACGTCGCCGCGGGCGAGCAGCGACTCGAACAACGGGATGTCGCGTTTCAGATACCCGCCGCCGCTCTGCGAACTGGAGATCCGCTTGGCGCCCACACCGAAGTCCAGGGCGTTGAGTGTGACCAGGTCGGTGATCTGTGCCATCGAGGTGGTCACCACAACTCCACCGGCCCGCGCCATCGCGAAAGCCTGCTCTGATGCCGACGTGCTGCCGCCGGCCTCGAACGCGAAATCGACGCCGCGCCCGCCGGTCAGCTCGCGGACATGAGCGATGGGGTCCCCATCGGCGGGGTCGACGACATGGGTGGCGCCCAGTTCCCCGGCCAGGGACCGGCGACGCCGGTCGTATTCGACCGCGATGATGGTCGCCGCACCAGCGAGGCGCGCGCCCTGAACCATCCACAGGCCGAGGTGCCCGCATCCGACAACGGCCACGGCCGACCCGCGCCGGACATTGGCCACAGTGAATACCGCGCCCAAACCGCTCAGCACACCGCAGCCGAGCAGCGCGGCGTGTTCGGCGTGCAGCGCGTCGGTGATGGTGACGATGCCCGATTCGCGCAGCACCATCTGCTCGGCGAAAACACCCACCCCACCGTCGACGTGCACCGGCTCGCCGGACGCCCTGGTCGCCACCGCTCGAGGCGGTACCATGCCGCCGAAGATATCGTCACAGGCGGACGGGGTGCCCTGCACGCAGGGATAGCAGACACCGCATTCGGCCGAGCCCGCGGTGACGATGCGGTCACCGACCCGGGTTCGGGTGACCCCCGGGCCGACGACGGTGACCGTGCCGGTCCCGGAATGACCAGTCACGAACGGCGGCGGGACCAACGTCAAGCCTTCGGTGGCCAGCACATCGGTGACACATACCGCCGCGGCCTCGAGGTCGACTACGACCTCGCCCGGTCCCGGCTCACGCAGGTCGATCTTCTCGATGGTCAGTGGTGCACCCGCGCCGGTGTGTAATGCGGCTCTCATAGCCGTGTCCTTTCTTGCGGCGAGCGATAGCTCGCTACTCGCCGCCGTCCTTGATCCGTTCGATTTCCCCGACCCAGGCGGCAATCTGGGCCCGGGAGGTGAAGCCTCGTTTGGCCAGAATCCGCTGCACGTGGCCTTCCGCCGTCCGCGCGGAGATGACGAGCGCCGCGGCGATCTCCTTGTTGCTCTGGCCGTAGGCGACCAGGCGGGCGACCTGCATTTCGCGCTCGGTGAGCTGTTCGGTGCCGTCCGCCCCGCCCCCACTCGGTGCTGGCGAATCGGCGGTGCCAGCGGCGAGTTCGATCGCCTGGTCGAAGCCCAGGCCGGCGCCCTTACGGCGCAGCTTCTCGGTGACCGCGGCGCCCAACGCCCGGCTAGTGGCGGCAAGATAGCGATCGTGCCGCTCCCGCACCACCAGCGGCATGACGTGCGGGCCGAAGGCGTGGGCGCTGCCGAACAGCTGTGCGGCGAGCCGGAACTCCGAATGTTCTGCCGCAATCCAGGCCAGCAGCTCGAGGCACCACCACACGATGGTGCGGTCGTTGTGCGAACGCATGTGGTTGATGCACTGTCGCAGCAATGGACCGGCCTCGTCGATGTCGCCGCGTTCCACCGCGGCGAAGCCGCGCAGCCACCATACGTACCCCCGGCCCCACCAATTCAAGTCGCCGCCCATCTCGGCGAGGTCGGTGTCGATGAGGTCTACGGACAGGGCCGAAGTGCCGCGAGTGGCCAGCACCATGCCGAGAATGAACAGTGCCTCCCGCCGATGCGGGCGCGCCCCCAGTTCGACATACGCCCGGAAGGCCGCTTCCAACCGCGATGCAGCGGCTGTCGCCTTGCCCTCGGACCACGCCGCCAGGCCGTCCACGAACTGGCAGTGGGCCTCGACGAGCGGAGAATCGAGTTCGACGGCGAGCCGACGGCCTCGGTCCAAGAGCTGTGCGGCCCACTCCTGGCGGCCGTCGAGTACGGCGAGATAGGCCGTGGTCCAAAGCGTCTCGGCCGCGAGGGCGCCCGTCGCATCAGCGGCGTCCGATGCCTTCTCGATCCACGAGATCCCCTCGGCCAGGCGGTTGGCCGCCATCCAGTGCACCCGGAGGTCAACGGCGAGGCGCAGGGCGTCACGCGGTCGCCCCTCGGCGAGATAACGACCCAGCACGGCGGCGATGTCGGCGTGGTGGCGCAGTAGCCGGTCGGTTTTGTCGACGGCGTCGCTGCCCATCCAGAACGGCTCCGTTTCGTGCGCGAGCGCACTGATCCAATCTTCGTGGCGGGCCCGGGCCGCGACCGTCAGCCCATGCGTCTCGAGTTGCTCTCGGCCGAACTGCTTGAAGGTGTTGAGTAGCCGGTATTCGATTCTGCCGTTGTTTTCTCTCAAATCGGTGAAGACCGTATGGTCCACCAGACCGGCAACGGTTCGGGCCAGCACGACCGGATCGCTGCCGGGTTGGGCGCATACCGCCTCGACATCGTCCAGGGAGAAGCCGCCCTCGAACACCGACGCGGCCGCCCACACGGCCTGCTCCGCCTCACTGCAATCGGCGTAGGTCTGCGCAACCGTCTCCCACAGCGACAGTTCCGCGCGCACTCCACCTTCTGCACCGAGCAGACGGAACCGTGGATCGAGCCGTTCGAGCAATTGCTCCGCTGACATCGTCCGCATGTGTGCTGCGGCCATTTCGATCGCCAGCGGCAGCCCGTCCACCCGGGCGCACAAGCGCGCCACGGCACCGACGTTCTGATCGGTGAGCAGGAAGGCCGGATATACCGTGGCGGCCCGTTCCACGAAGAGCGCGACGCCGTCACTGTGACCCACCTCGACGACCGACGGCGGTACCTCGGTGACACGCGGCAGGCGCAATGGCGGCACCGGCCAGGACACTGCGCCCGCGGTGGGCAACGCCCGGCGGCTTGTGGCCAGGACGCTCACTGCCGGAACTTGCACGAGTAGCCGATCGATGAGTTCTCCGCACTCCTCGGCACGGTGCTCACAGCCGTCGAGCACGAGCAAAGCGTTCTGGTCGCCGGCCAGCTCGGCAATCCGCCGCGCGACCGATGTCGCGTCGATCCTGCCGCCGGAATGCGACAGGCCGAGCGCGACTCCGGCATCGGCAGGACCCGCACTGCCGAGGGAGACGAACCACACGGTGGCGAAGGCGCGTTTGACCGCCGTGGCGGCCTGGGTGGCCAGCCGGGTCTTGCCAACCCCTCCCGGGCCGATCAATATGACGGCCCGGGAGCGCTCGAGCAGCTGCCGGATCTCGTGGAGCTCCGCTCGCCTGCCGATGAACGATGTGGCATCCGACAGAAGCGGGAACGTGCCGGTCATAGCCCGAGAGTAGGCCAGCGGGGCATGCGGCGACCGAGGAGTCGGACGAGCGGATTCGAGCGCTACCACCGTCATCGCGAGACCGTGTGCCGTGCTGCCGTCACCGTATTGCTCAGCAACATCGCAATGGTCATCGGTCCCACTCCGCCGGGAACAGGCGTGAGGTGCCCCGCCACCGCGCGCACGGAGTGGAAGTCGACATCGCCACACAGCCCCGTGGGGGTGCGGTGGATGCCCACGTCCACCACCGTCGCCCCGGCCCGGACGCCTCGAGCATCGATCAGCCCGGGCACGCCCGCGGCCGCGATGACGATGTCTGCCCGGACGGTGTGCTCGGCAAGGCTCGCGGTCCTCGAGTGGCAGGTCGTCACCGTCGCATTACGGGCCACCAGCAGCTGGGCGAGCGGCTTGCCGACGAGCGCGGAGCGGCCCACCACCACGGCGTGCGCGCCATCCAGCGGAATCGAGTACGCGTCGAGCAACTCCACGACCCCCGCCGAGGTACACGGCCGCAAACCCGGCAGCCCGCGAGCGAGTAGACCAGCGCTCGCCGTGGTGAGGCCGTCGACATCCTTGCTGGCAGGGATGCGCGCGATCACCGCGTCCGGGTCCAGGTGATCCGGCAGCGGGAGCTGGACCAGAATTCCCGACACGGCGGGATCGCCTGCCAACTCGTCGACTACCGCCTCCAACTCGCGCTGGGTCGTCGTCGCGAGCAGGTGCCGATGCAGGTCGAGCATCCCGGCGGCGACGCAGGACTTACGCTTGCTCGCCACGTAGACCTGGGACGCGGGATCGTCCCCGACCAGGATCGTGGCCAGGCCTGGGCGCACTCCGGTCTGTTCGACCAGCGTCTCCACCTGGTCAGCGACGTCCTCGCGCACCCGGGCGGCGACGCTCTTTCCGTCCATCAATACTGCGGTCATGGTCATCCGGCCCTCAGAAGACGATGGTGGTGTTGTCGTGGCGGACCACGCGGTCCTCACAGTGCCACCGCACCGCTCGGGTCAGCACAGCACGTTCGACGTCGGCGCCCAGCCGGACTAGCTCGCCGGTCGACGCCCGGTGCGACACCCGCACCACGTCCTGCTCGATGATGGGACCCTCGTCGAGATCCCCGGTCACATAGTGGGCGGTGGCGCCGACCAGTTTCACGCCGCGTTCCTTGGCCTTCTTGTACGGCGCCGCGCCGATGAACGCGGGCAGGAACGAGTGGTGGATGTTGATGATCGGGCAGCCGACCTCATCGAGGAAGCGCGGAGAGATGATCTGCATGTATCGCGCGAGCACAACCAGGTCGAAGTTCCCGCGCAACAGGTCGAGCTGACGGGCCTCCGCTTCCGGCTTCGAATCCCGGCTCACCGGGATGTGGACGAAGGGAATTCCGAAGGCGCGCACCTCGTCTGCCAGATCGGGATGGTTCGAGACGACGACACCGATGGTGACGTCGAGTTCGCCGCGCTTGGCGCGCCACAGCAGATCGAGCAGGCAGTGGTCGAGCTTGGAGACCATCACCGCCACCCGCTTGGGGGTCGCCGCGGAGGTGAGGGTCCATTCCATCTCGACAGGCCCGGCCACCCGCTCCTGGAATTCCTGCTCCAGCCGGTCCCGCACGGCGGCGAAGCCGGGCAGGTGGAAGACGGTGCGCTGGAAGAACTCTCCGCTTTGGAAGTCCGTGGAGTACTGGTCGAGCGAGACGATATTGGCGCCCTGTTCCGACAGGAACGCGCTGACCGCCGAGACCACACCGCGCCGATCTCGGCAGCGGACGAGCAGGCGGGCGGTGTCGATGTTCGAGGTGGTGGCGGCCGGCACTGCGTCGAGTGTCGCCGCGGCGGAGGGCCGAGTGGCCATTGGTGACTCCTTGGTGATTGTCGGGATCGGCCTCAGGCCGGGGGCGAGTGCCGGGCGGCCGGGCCGGCGAGGTGGTAGCGGCCGTCCCCGGTACGAGAGACCAGCCCGTCGCGCTCGACGCGGCCGATCGCGGCGGCGACGGCCGCGGCCTGGGCGTCGAGCCGATACGACAGTTCCTCGACGGTGAACGAGTGCTTCGGGCTGCATCGGGCGAGCTCGTCGGTCACCCGGCGCACGAGTTCGATGTCCGGGTGCGCAGTGAAGCCACCGAACCGGCCGCGATAGTAGGCCAGCGGAGCCCCCGGCCGGACCTCGGCCGAGTCGACCCCGCAGAGAAACACCGCGTGGGTACCGGACACGACCCGCTTGTCGACATGGCACGAGAAGCTGACCAGGGCTTCGGCGAGGGTGGGTACCCCGGAACGAGGCCGGTCGAGGTTGACGTCGGCGAACCGGTCCTTGCCCTTCGCGGCGAATCGGGACGCCAGCGCGCCGTCTTCCTCGCGTAGCACGTTCACGGACAAACGCCCGGTCCGCGCTACCGCGCTGCCGGTCTCCGAACCGAGATTCAGACACACCAGCAGGCCCGGCGGTTCGGCGGTCAACGAGCAGACCGCGCTCGCGGTGGTGCCGTAGTCGATGCCATCGTCGTGGGTCACGACGATGGTCACCCCCGAGGCGAAATGGGAGATCGCAGCGCGGAAGCGATCGGGCGTCACACTTCCGCCGGTACTGATCGACTGGGTCACCACGTCACTCCTCGGCCCTGATTCCGGCTCGGATACCGCCGTCTATCGCGAATTCCGAGCCGGTGCTGTAGGTCGCCTCAGCGGCGAGGTACAGGACCATTTCGGCCACCTCCTCGGGCGTGCCGACGCGGGCGATCGGCAAACTCGCGGCGAGCGCGTCCTCGTCCGCACCGGCCAGCATCGGTGTGCTGATAAAGCCCGGATGGATGGAGTTGACTCGAATACCCCAGGCGCCGAGATCGATGGCCGCGACCTTGGTCAGCCCGCGCAACGCCCACTTGCTCGCGGTGTAGGCCCACGAGGGATGGATGGCCATCATCCCGCCCATCGAGCTGACGTTGACGATCGCGCCCCCGCCGGCCGCGCGCATGGACATCGCGACAGCTTGGATGCCCAGGAAGGCGCCGGTGAGATTGACGTCCAGCACATCCGACCATTCGGCGAGGGTGATCTCCTCCAGTGGCGTGAATCCGGTGATCCCAGCATTGTTGACCAGGATCGACACCTCGCCGCCGTGGGCGCGCGCGGCATCGACGGCGGCGGCCCACTGCCCGGGATCACGCACATCCAGCTCGACGAAGAGCGCTGGTGATCCCAGCTCCGCAGCGAGCGCTGCACCTTCGTCGACGAGCACGTCGGCGACGACCACCCGGGCGCCTTCCGATATCAATTTCCGGACGTGGGCTGCGCCCATGCCGCGAGCACCGCCGGTGACGATGGCGCAGCGGTCCGCTACTCGACCCATCAGCTGTTCCTTCTCTGATCTGTCCCGGCTCAGTTCGATGCCTGGAGAACCGCCGCGGCATAGTCGGCGCCGACGAAATCCTGCACAATGCTGGCCTGATGGCCGATGACCATGGTCGCGTCCCGCCAGATCCGCTCCAGCCGCGTACCTTGAACCGCAGCGCTGCTACCAGCGGTGCGCATGATGAGTTCCAGCGCACGCCACGCGGTGTTCTGAGCCTGGGCCGCGAGCCGGGTCAGGGCCAGATCCTCGGCCGCGCTGAACGGTCGGCCGCCCTCCGCGCCCCTGGTCGCGTATTCGAGAAAGAGGTCGGCCACCCGGTCTAGCGTCGCATCCGCCGCGTCCAGCGCCGTCACGATGTCCGCATACCAGGTCTGGTAGCGCAGATTTGCCGCCCGCAGGGTGAACGGCGGCAGCGGCGTCCGCTTCGTCCGCAGGATCTGCTCGTACTCGTCGAGAGCTGCGTGCACACCACCGACTGCGAGAGTGGCCAACTCGAGCCCGAAGAAGCCGACTCCCCGGCCGCCGTACAGCGGGTTCTTGTGCAGTTCCAGGCCCGGCGTGCCCTCGTCCACGTTCATGGACACCTGCTCCTTGCCGTAGAGCACGAAGTGCTCGGGCACGGTCACGTCGCGCACGTCGAGGGTGTGCGAACCACTGCCACGCAGCCCGAGGGTCTTGCCCCAGTCATCGCGAATCGTGAACTCCGAACGCGGAACGATGAACGTCGACAGTGGTCCTGCTTCCGCCGATCCCTCGGTCCGCGCGAAGACGTGGCCCATGAAGTGGGTCGAATACGGCCCACCCGACGCATAGGGAAACGCTCCCTCGATCGCCCACCCGTCCGCAGTGCGGCGCATGGTTCCGCCCGGCGCCGACGTCATCGCCGCGGCGAAGTGCCCGTCCCCGTAGACCTCGCGTTGCGCGCGTTCCGGCCACCACGAGGCGAACTGCAGGTTGTGCCCGGACGCGAGGCACAGGCACCAGGCAGTGCCCATGTCCCCGCGGGCCAGCTCGCGAATCACCCTCATGTAGTCCGCAACGCCGAATTCGTAGCCGCCGAACATCTTCGGCCGCAGCATGTGGTAATAGCCGCTTTCGACGAACTGGAGATGCAACTCCTCCGAGTGGAAGCTCCGCTGTTCGGTGTCGGCGGCCTGCTCGACGAGCAGGGGCCGCAGAGCGACGGCGGAGTCCAGGGCTTGCTGCGGGGTGAGTGCCACTGGGGCGTTCGACGTCTTCACGTCGGCGGCGGGAACTGCCATGGGAGAAATCACTTTCTGCGAGAGTGGCTGCCGGTCGATACCGGTCAGGCGGGGCGGGCGAGCGCCAAGAGGTCGGCGCGCCGGTTGTCCTTCTTGTACGGAGCGGGGGCGACCGTGGCGCCGATGAGCTTCTGCCGGGTGCCGGGCGCGCCCCACACCACCTGCACCCGGGTGCCCGGTTCGCTGTAGCGCGGGTCGACGTAGCTCAGGGTGAGCACCTTGCGGAAGTAGTAGCTGTACCCGGGCACCGTGGAGATGCCGATCACGTCGCCGTCGTCGTTGCGGACGGCGTCGGACCACGCCACCCACCGCTCCTGATGCGGGATGTCGAGGAACTGGTACGGCTCGCCGTCCTCGAACAGGGAACCGTATATGTCGACGACGTCCTGGCTGTCGAATTCCAGTGTGACCCGGACCTTCGACGGATTCGCGATCTCCCGCTCCAGTGCAGCCCGGCCGGTGAACTCGTGGTCGAATTTGACCGACTTACCCCACCCGAGGGCTATCGGTGAGAGGAAGTAGTCGTCGATGTCGTCGCTTTCGAAGCTGCCACCGATTTTCCCGGACAGTCCCATCAAATCGAACTCCTCGAGCATGAACGGCATGAACCCGTCGGCGAACATGTCCGCCAGGTAGTGCCAGCCGCCCGTCGGGAACGCCGCCTCGAGGTGATTGATCATGGCTGTGCGCCGGCCAAGCCGGCGAATCCCGAATTCCTCGCCCGAGGCCAGGATCGCGGCACGCACGTCCTCCGCGTGGGCGGCATCGCCGTGCAACTCGAATCCGACTTCCCCGGCCATTCCCTGACGCAGCGCATGGACCTCCACCCCGGCAATGCGAACAGTGCGGAAGTGCATGAATCCGATGTCCGTCAACGATTCTCCGGCAGCCTTCTCGCACACCGCCAGTGCGTTGGGCCCGGATACCTGGAACTGAAAGCGCGACGGCTTGGAATACGTGACGTCATAGTCCCCGTTGCGGATGAGCCAGGCGGTCCAGAACGCCGTCGTCGACTGGGTCCGGAAGGACTGCTCACCGATCCGCATCAGCACCCCCTCAGCGATGACCTTCCCGTTGTCGTTGCACTGGACCAGGTGCTTCGCTGCCCCAATCGGAAACTTCGCGAAGCTGTTGACCGAGGACTGCTCGAACAGCCGCAATGCATCCGGGCCGTCGACCTGGATCTCCCACAGGAACGACCAGTCTCCGAGATAGCAGCTGTTCTTCCAGGACAGCTGCTCGTCCTGCCAATCGGTGAATTCCGCTGCGCCCCAGCCCGGGTGGTACGTCGCCGGGGCGTTACGCATGAAGTTGACAATCGAGGCGTTCATGAGTTCTCCAGATCGGATGTGTGGAAAATCGAGGGCAGACATGTCCCCGCCACCAGGCTGTGCAGGATGTGATGCAAGCCACTCGATACGGATGAGCATCATGCAGGGCTTGCCCGGTCGGCATGGGACAATTGCGTGCTTCACTACCTGTTCGTGTAGAGCAGGTAGTTCTGCTCAGCGGCGAGGCGTAGATTCCGCCCGGACACTTCGCTGATACCGCAGACCGATAGACCGTGGGCGGCGCCGAAGGCGTGGATCTCGTCCGCATCCGCCAGCTCCGCTGGGTTGTGCACGCTGGGTACCGCCGTCACGACGCAGGCCGCCCTGCCCGTCGCCAGATGCGCAAGGGCCATCGCCACGTACGCCGCACCGGAATACTCGGCTGAATCCGTGGCCGGCACCCGAACCGGCACCACATGTCCCGGCCGCGTGAAGTCGCCATGCCTGGCAGCGGGATCGGCGAGACGACGGATCGTCGCGGCCCGGTCCCGGGCGGAAATGCCGGTACCGTCGGATCCCGCGAGGTCGACACTCACCCCGTACGCAGGGCCTGCCGTCGGCACACCGTCCCACATGGCCGGAATGCAGAGCTGATCGCAGCGGGCCTCGGGCATCGCGACTTCCAGGAATCCGCTTCCGTGACGCACCAGGAAGGCGACCGTCGCAGTGTCCGCCGCCGCGGCCGCGAGCACCAGGTGCGCTGCGGCACCGCGATACTCGCCGAGCAGCAGCACACACCGGCCACTGCCGAGTTCATCGACCAGGGTTTCGACCCGATCGCTGACGAAGATCATGACATTCACCCGCTTCATTGCGCGTTTCAACTTGCAAACGAGCATCACGAAAGGCAGGTGGGCAGGAAAACCGCAGCACTACGTGGACTGCTACTCGAACGCCTCACCCACGCAGAGGTCTCAACCACGCGCCGAACCCGGACCACGTCCCGCGCTCAGCCGGGCTCGCTGGATTTGCCTTTGCTGCTGATGGTTTGGCCGAAGAAGAATCCTAAGATCAGCAGGAGCATGATCACCACGACCTCCGGCACCGTGGTGTGGGTCCTCATCGCAACTATGAGGACGATGCTGAAGACGAGCAGGAGGAGGGCCCCGACCAGAACCGCCGCTGGCTCACGCTCAAAGAAGAGATCACCGCAGCCGCCACCTGCGTTCGCTGCTGCGCTGCCGAGCCAACGCTTTGACCAATGCTTCATTGTGAGACTGCCGCGTCAATGCGATCGCCACCCATTGCCACCCAATGCCACCGTAGGCCGACACGGCGGCAATGCTCGTCTGGTTGGGCGTTGAGCAGCGGCCGTCGGACGGGAGCCGAGAACTACCCGGACGTATCGGACCGTATCGGCCAGAGCGGCCCGCAACGCCCGCTACCAGCATTATCTTCCTGGCATGACACCACTCGAGCCGCCTATGATCGCCTCGCCGCAGCAGACGGGGATGATCCTCGACGTCGCCGCCGTCGGCATATACGACCCAGCCGGCGCCGACACCCTGTATCTGCGCGCAACCAACGGCGTGCGATACCAGCTACCCGAGCGGCTGCGGGACTGGGCGACCACTGTCATCGGGGGGAACCGGCGAGCTGGTGCGGCCGGGTACCCATCTGCGTTCCCCTGCCGGATCGAATTCGGAATCCTCGACGGCCACATGTACGCCGAAATGCTGTAGCCCGAGGACGTCTCAGTAGCGGAAGCGGCTCTCATAGGTGGTCGCCGGACAATTCGTCGGCTGCGGGTCAGACGCGCACCCGTGGCACCGATAGCATTTCGTCGAAGATGTCCCGTTGTCACTGCGTCGAGCACAACGGGAGATAGGTCCGTGTCGATGGTGGCTATCCGCCGATACCTCGCTAAGAAGCTCAGGTTGTCCAGCAATACCGGGTCAGCACCGCTCCACACCTCATGGGCCAGCCCGATCCGATCACATACTCTCTGCGTCCATGCGAGTTGAGCGGCAACCTTCGGATCTTCAAGCAGCTCATGCGATTTCACATCAGCGAGCCTTAGACCAGCATCGACAGTTTCCAACAGAAGATCCGGTACATGACGGCGGATCCAACCAGAATCATCGACGCACTCCATCAGGAACGGTTGACCTGCAATGGGGCTGCTGCACGATCAGGTGACAGCTGTCACCTATCCGTGCAGCAGTCCCAACTCCATCCGCACACGCTCACCCGGCAAGCCCTCCGCGGCATGCGAATCCACGAGATCCACGGGCGGCTGGTCGGGACCCGGGTGTCGGCTGGTGACTTGATGACTCATTCAAAGTCCCGGCAAACAACAGAGATATCGACCGCCGTTGTGTGCGATGGACTGGAATGGTACGCGAGGCGTCGTGGAACATGGCGAGTTTCGACAGCGGTAAGCAAGGTAGCTTTCGCGCACAACTCCGCGTATTCGGCGCCAGCACTGGAATCCCAGGTGATCCCGCCGCCAGTGCCATACGTCGCACGACGGCGCAGGCGGTCGGCGACCAAGGTCCTGATCGCAACATTGAACCGAGCCCGCACCCGGGTCCCGACCGGGGCGACCATACCGATCGCCCCACAGTAGACCCCCCTAGGGGACGGCTCGAGGTCCCGGATGATCTCCATCGTGCGCGCCTTGGGTGCGCCCGTGACCGAGCCACATGGAAACAACGCGCCGAATATCTCGGGCAATCCAACGCCGGGGCGAAGGCGAGCAGTCACGTCGGAGGTCAGCTGATGAGTCGTCCGGTACTGCTCGGCGCGACACAGCGCGGTGACCGAAACACCACCGGTGACCGCCAGCCGCGAAACGTCGTTGCGCACCAGGTCGACGATCATAATGTTCTCAGCGCGCTCCTTCGGGTCGTTCAGCAGTCTCGACACGATGTCGTGGTCCTCCGCGAGGGACCCGCCTCTGCGAGCGGTGCCCTTCATCGGCCGCATCAGCAGCCGGTCGCCGTCAAACTCGAAGAACAGTTCCGGACTGGCACTTGCGATCGCGAAGCGGCCAGTGTCGAGGAAGGCGTTATACGAGCCACCTTGCCCGTGAACCAGATCGCCGTACATCTGCGAGACATCACCTTCGAAGTCCATATCTATCCGTGTGGTGAGGTTGCATTGGTAGGTATCGCCGTCGGCGATATGACCGTGTATCCGGTCGACTGCACGACGATGCTGCTCCGGCCCCCACTCGTACCGGCGTGGGCCAAGTCGGTACGCCCGCTCTTTCGTGCTGCCTACCAACGAGATTCGCTCCGGTGCCTTGGACAGCCCGAACCAGACAAGTGGCAGACCATCCGCCGGCGCATGCACTGCGAGCCCGGAATCGAACCCGGACGCCGCCTCATAGGCCACGAACCCGAAGGCCCACAAGCCTTCTCGACTCGCTTCATCAACTGCCGCAAGGGCACCCGGAACGTCTTCAGGTTCGGTAGCCACAACGGTGCCGAGAACCTCGGCGAAACGGTGTCCGACGCCGAGGCGTGCATCATCGAAGCGCGCCCACGGACTCACTTTCAACACAGCGACATCGCCTGTACCGCAGTGCAACACATCGGAAACTCCTGAAGCTAAATGATGTCACACAGGGTAAACTCCGCTGTGTGGAGCGACTTCCGTTGCTCAGATTTTGGACAGTGTGACTGGAGCCCGCTGAGCAGGTCCAGCGGTTGTGAGGGTTCTGATGCACCAGAATGGGTGCAGGAGGATGAGATCACGACATGGCGCGACGACGACACACCCCCGAACAGATCATCCGCAAGCTCCGCGAGGGCGAGAAGCTGCTCGGTGAGAAGTTCTCGATCGAGGAGGTGTGCAAACACCTCGAGATTTCCGAGGCCTCCTGGCATCGCTGGCAGTCCCAGTACGGCGGCATGAAATCCGACGACGCCAAACGGCTCAAAGAGCTCGAACGCGAGAACGCGCGATTGAAGAAGATGGTCGCCGAGCAGGCCCTCGACATCGACATGCTCAAGGAACTGAACCGGGGAAACTACTGAACCCGGACCGGCGCCGCAGAGCCGTCGTGGTTCTGCAGCAACGATTCCGGGTATCACAACGGCGTGCCTGCCGGGTGGCTGGGCAGTCACGGTCGGTGCAACGGCGACCGCCGGCGGTCACCGAGATCGAACAGGCGCTGCGGGCGCGATTGCGCGCGATCTCGCGCAAGCATCCGCGGTGGGGTTGGCGCAAGGCCCATGCGCTGTGCCGCGGTGAAGGACTGGTGACCAACCATAAACGGACGCAACGACTCTGGCGGGAGGAGGGATTGAAAAGACCCAGCCGGGCGCGTAAGAAACGCCGTATCGGGCCGGGCCGGAATCAACGCTTGAAGGCATCGTTCCCGGATCAGATGTGGGCGTTGGACTTCCAGGTCGATGTCACCGTCGACGGCCGCCAGGTCCGGTTTCTCAACATCATCGACGAGTTCACGCGAGAAGCCCTGGCCACCAGAGCATTCCGATCGTGCACCGCCGACCGGCTCGTCGCTGTCCTCGACGAGATCATCGCGGCCACCGGTCGAAGACCCAGGCATATCCGCATGGACAACGGCACCGAGATGACCGCGCACGCGATGACCGACTGGTGCCGATTCACCGGCGTCGATGCCTCGTTCATCGACCCGGGATCGCCCTGGCAGAACGGGATCTGCGAATCGTTCAACGGCCGTTTCCGCGACGAATCCCTGTCCTGCGAGGTGTTTCATTCGCTGACCGAGGTGCAGGTCCTTGCCGAGGACTGGCGCATCGAGTACAACAGTTACCGGCCACACGGATCGCTGGGTTTCCTCAGCCCCAACGCATTCCGTCAGCAATGGTCACCGACCGAGTTCGAGCAACGGCTACAACTCGCATAGCCGGTGGACCCGCCATCGGGGCCCAGTCAAGTGCCACCGGCCACATCGTGGCCATCCTATAGTTCACGAGTTCGACAGTGGGCCGCGTGTGTTCGGCCAGTTATTGCACGGAGTATGGAACTCGCTACTGTTGGGCGAAACGTGGCAACCGTCTCGCATTGATCGACCGTGTCACCGGAGTACGGTGAAGCTGTCGAATCGAGTGGAATGCGTCGAAGCAGCGCCTGTCTCATCGATCAATCGATTCCGTGGTTGAGGTGTCGATGGCTTCGTTCCGAGGGGGCGTTCGTCACGGTTCCAGATGCAAGCGTTCGCAGGGCAGTCGAGACAGGCCTGCCGTGTCGCCGTGAGAGACCGAGATACCTTCGGCTCCACGGGTTTCCGCCCACTCCTGCACAAATATGAGAGCGGCGGTGATGCACGCCCGATAGTCATATCGGAATCCCAGCAATGACACCGACACACGCACGTCCTCTTCATCGGGGCGCGGTGACGTGTTCTCCTCCATGGTGATCATACCTCGGTGCGACGAACCATATCGTCGTCGAGAATGATCCGATCGGACAGCTCCCGATGTACCCGACACCGGGCTTGCCCACACTGTGACATGGCCTCCGCGCCTCCACTCCCTGCACGCGAGAATCGATCCGACCGCCATCCCCAAGGGCCGGAACCCGTCGCGTGGAAGTTCGACCCAACGCCGAAACTGGCCGCGCAGATCGTTTGGCAATGGCGGTGCAATCTGACTGCCCGTCCGCACTCGGGACTGCAACAGTGGATCACGGTGTCGTCCAGCCGATGACCCAGCAACGCGTCGAGGTCCGGCCGCCCGCGTTCCTCGCGGGGAAAGCGGCTGACTCCATCACCGTAGTGGCTCAGCTCGGCGGTGAACGCTATGGTCGCGGTAGGACAGCCACAGTTGCGGATCGACCTGTCGCTCACCTCAATTGCTCCTGTGGTCTTCAATCCGACTCGGTCGGCCACTGATCGGTTGTGATATTCGACGCTATTGATGCCGATCGGCGTATATAAGCGCCCAGAGGCCCGATCCGCCTGGAGTTTGCGACCAACTCCGCATAGGACATTTGTCGCGTTCCCTCGGTGCGTCATCGACGGCATTCGCCGCGACCCGGCCCGACGCACACCATCGCCTGGTCCAGATCGAAAACCGTCCGGGTTTCTCGACCGCGCCGGACGCCGGGGAGGCGGCTCGCCAATTCTTCGAGCAGGCATTCCGGTGCGGCTGTCGACCGTGTGTACTCCTGACATCTCCCCTGCTCATAGATGCGATCACGCCCGCGCGGCTTTCGAGGGTATCGGTGAAGGTGAACCTGAGCGACTACTGCAGTCGACGACTGTGGCAATACCCGGCGCCTGGGTCGCCGAACTGACATGTCTGCCCGACCTGTCGAGCTGGCCGGCCGGCATGCGGCTGATCGTGTGCAAAGAGCGCCCGCATCCGGGCACGCAGCTGCGGTACACCATCGTCGACGGGCTGCGGTGGACCGCGTTCGTCACTAACACCCGTCGCGCCTGACTCCCGGACCTGGAAATAGGGAACCGCCGCCGCGCCCGCTGCGAGGACCTCATCCGCACCGCCGAGGACACCGGCCGTGCGATATCAACGAAGCGTTGACGGAGCTGCGGACGTTTGGTCCATCAATGCAGAGAGACCGCCCCGCCCTGACAACCTCAGTTCGGGCCGCGGCACACGATCCGCTCGATGAAGCAGTTCATGGCCCGATCCGCGCGTTCGCGATCACCCGATAGCAGTACGTCGAGTATGAGTCCGCGGATCTGAGCAACGAGCAGGGTCGCCACGTCCTCAGCCTCCTCGTGCTTCATCGCGAACTTGCGTCCCAGCTCCTCGCGAAACGGCTCGATCAGCTTGTCGGTCAGGGACTTTCCGATGTCGAGATGACTGTCCTGCGTAGCGCGTCCGTGGCGTGCTGTCAGCTCGAACAGCAGCAGGAACTGCCCGGCCTCATCGGGTGCGCTCAGCTGACGCCACTGTCGCTCGATGAAACTGGCCAGGTCTGCTGTCGGATCGTTGCGCAGATCCTCCTCCACTCGCGTGACCAGGTCGGCCCTGATCTTCGCGACGACTTCGACGATCAAGTCCTCCCTCGTCGCGAAGTGCCTCAACAAGGTGACATGGGAGACCCCTATGGCGGTTGCGGCAGAGCGCAGCGACAGATCGGTGACGCCGGTGGCGAGCAGATACTCGGCCAGTGCCGCGACGATCTCAGGACGTCGGTGCTGGTGTCGCAGCGTACGTCCGTCGATTCGTCTGGGTTCGGGCGAGGAAGGGGTGGCAGTCATCGACGACAGCCTAATGGGCATTTCGGTCGACTTCCTTCCGCTTTGTAGCCCCTTACGGGCAGTCACCATCTCGATCTGGTCAGAGCCGCTGTGCAACCCGAGCATCGCGCTGCCCCTGTAGGGAAGCCGCCACAGCCAGGAGCGCGATCGCGATTTCGAGAAATGCCACAGCAACGGACAGATCCATCGTGGCTCGATCCATGTGGGAGAGGCCGACGGAATTCGCCATGTCGGGCATCGGGGCACTGCTGCCGTGGTGGCTCGCTCCCGCGACGTCGGGAGTCCCAACGGAGTGGCGATCTCCTTGAATGCCGCCCATCAGGATGTGCCCACCGACAATCGCGAGATTGAGTAGAGCCATCACCGACCATCCCTGGACCGTGGACTGCCTAGTCAGGGTGAAGGAGCATCCCAAGCAGAGAAGACTCACTACCAACAGAGTCACCGACAGCACACCTGGCGCCGTCACGAACATCGCTAAGTGCGCCACGAGGCAGAGGCCCGCCAAGGCTGTCGATGCAGTAGGCAGGACGCGGTGGATCGTCACGGGTTCTGTTCACTGGGATGGCACGAGTGCTCAACCGGAGTCGCGCAGTGGCCGCTGTCTGCCTTGGGTGCATCGAGTGCGGGGTTGCGACCGAAGAATCCGACCGGCTTCAAGGTGAATCCGGCATAGTCGACAGGCATCACCGGCCAGTCCTCGGGGCGGGGGAAATGCGTGAGGCCGAAGGTGTGCCACACGACAATGTCCTGTCCGTCGACAGGTCGGTCGGCCGCTGTCCAGGCCGCCAGTCCATCATCGCCTGGTGCTTGGTTGATGATCTCGCCGGCAGGCCACCGCTGCCCGGCATCGTGCGGGGTGACCCACAAGTGGTTTCGGGCGAAGGCGCCCCGTCGGTACACGGCGCTGGACGGGTCGGCGAGCAGTTCAGGCTGCCCCTGGGGGTAGAGGGCATACCCGACGTTCTGTCCCAGCCGATTGCGCTTTTCCGGGTTGGTGATCAACCAATGGCGCGACTTGCGGTTGTCGGCGTGGCGCTGGGCATGCAATTCGCTGGTGAGTCGTGTCTTCTGCTGGCGGAATGCGTTTCCGTGAGGATTGATGTCGCTCACAGGGACTCGCACTGCGTCGACCTCATCGACGCTGTTGAGGTGACCGTCTATCGCGACGTCCAGCCGCGCGCAGAACAGGTGCTGGTGGAAAGGCGCGCCCAGGCCCGGCGCCATTTCCGTCGCGAATCCGTCGGGTCCGGTGTAAGCGGAGGGGAATACGACGCCGGTGGCCTTGGCCTCCAGTTCGATCGTTCCGTCGAGGTAGAGGTACCAGTAGAAGCCGTAGTCGTAGTTGCCGATGGTGAGGAAGAACGAGATCACCAGTCGCCGTTGCCGACGTGTCTCGGCCATGCCGTTGAACATGTCGGTGTGCTTCCACAGCACACCGTAGTCCTCTTCGTGCAGGCAGATGGCATTTTTGATGGTCCGGGGCCGTCCCTTCTCATCGGAGATCACCGCATCGAAGTAGGTGATCTCTCCCAGGCAGTCGCACCCGAGTTCGAGGGAGTTGGTGTAGCGGCCGAAGATGTACTCGCCTTGATCGAAATAGTTGATCCAATAGCGTGCAGGCTGCGGATCGCCGTAGGGCACAACCATTTCCGGAATAGACGCGCGGTAGAGGATCGGCCGCACGGTATCGCCGTCGCGGAATCCGAGCTGGTGCAGGATCAAACCCTCGCGGGCGTCGAAAGTGAAACGGAATTCCCAGTCGGCCCAGCTGATCTTGTTCCCTTCGAGCACGAAGCTGGGCCCCTCGGGCTGGACGATCTCGATCGGTTTGAGGTCGGTGCGAGGCACTCCGTCGCCGTGTGGCGTCGCGTTCCATTCACCTCGCTCGGTCGGCACCGGATATTCCGAATGGTCGAGAACCTCGAAAACCTCCCCCTTGATGAGGTCGACATGGGCGACCAGTCCATCGATCGGGTGGGCCCAGGGTAGATCGGCCGCGTCGTACTGGACGAAGGCGATCACCCGAGCCATACGACGGGTCGATTCGACCTCGTTGCCGAAATTTCCGGCCGACAACGGGACCGCGCGAACCAGCCCGGGATCGATGCCTCGCCGATGCAAGGCCTCGCAGAATGCCGGATCGGCGATCAGCCAGCCCTCGATATCGTCGAATTCCTCGTCCAGGATTGCTGTCTGGCCGTCGACCGCCGCGTCGATGTGCCGCCGAGCCTCCACGAGCCCCGCGGTCACATCGATGGTGGCGACCGTGCCCTCCCCGCTCGCACGGTCGAGCAGCATGACATCGACGCGTCGGCGAATGGGCAGGCCAGGCTGGAAGGCGAGGACCTCGGGCTTGGCCGCCTCGGTCAACCCCATGTAGACGAAGCGGGTCGTTTCTGTCAGTAACCCCGATGCGTCCGCGATCGCCCGGGTGGCATCGATCTCCTCGGCGGTCAATAAGGCGAGTGGATGGTCGACCAGCGTGGCGGCCGGGATGCCGACACTGTCGGGGAATGTGGGCATAGGTACTCCTCAGGGCGAACGCGAGCGATGCGGGATGGATGAAACGAATACCGGTGGCGTGGGACGCCACCGGCCACTATCAGTGGGCGGCTTGCGCGATCGCCCTGAGGAATTCCACATTTTCGGAATCCCGGTTGGTGCTCTCCAGGTTGGCGACGCCGTATTTGCGATTCGCTGAGAGCTTCACGATGACCGTGTTCGTGGCCGGATCGATGTAGACGAGCTGGTTGAGCACTCCGATGGCGCTATAGTCACCGCGGTCACCCGCGGGAATCCACCACTGATAGCCGTAGCCCAGGTCGAATTCGTGATCGCCGACCAGTGGTCTACCGGGCTGACGGATCGGCGAATCGATCGTCGTGGAATCTTTGACCCACTGAGCTGAAACGATCTGGGTCCCCTGCCACACGCCGTTATTGCGGTAGAGCTCACCCAGTTTGGCAAAGTCCCGGGCCGTGAGGTTGAGCCCTGCGTAGGTCATCTCGGTTCCCAGAGCATCGGTAATCCAGTACCCCGCCGACTCGAAGCCCAGCGGATCGACCAGCTTGTTCTTCATGTACTCGGTGACCGATTTGCCCGTGGCATGTGCGATCAGCGCGCCGAGAATCTGCGTCTCGCCGGAATTGTAGCGACACACCGTATCTGGCTCTGCCTCCCGAACCATTCCAGCGACGAATCTGTCCAGCCCCTGATCGTCCATGAGGGCCATGCTGACGCGGAAGATATCGGATTCCGGGTCGCTGTAATCCTCGTTCCAGCGCGCACCGGACGACATATGCAGCACCTGCCGGATCGTGACTCCGTCGTAGGCCGAGCCCGGTTCGACCGGCACGTAGTTGCTGATCGGCTCATCGATGCTTTCGATATATCCCTCGTCCTCCGCGATGCCGACAAGCGCCGATACGAAGCTCTTCGCCACCGACATCGACAGCCACTGCACGTCGGGCCCACCGGTGAGCATGTAACGCTCGTAGCGCACAACCCCATCGATCAGCACGAGAAGTGCCGCCGTATCGGTGTCGACCAAAAAATCCTCGGTCGTTTTCGTCTCCCCGTCGAACACATAGGTCTCGGGCAGAGTGATCGCCGACCCGACCGGCCAGATGTACGGCTCTGGGGACGGCTCCATCGTGGTGGTCGGCACGATCTCGGTGATCCGGCACATGTTCTCGTGCTGAGGAGCGCCGGTGAACAGGCCCATCTCGAGCATATTGCGAGGCGGTGTGTACGACATGTCTGTCCTTGGAGTTGATTTAACGAAGCGGCCGAGTTATCGGGCGGCTGGCGCAGGCTGGAGTCTCAACCCGGCGGCTTCCCAAGATAGCAGTTCCAACTGGTATGCGTACCAATTGGTACTAATATTATTTAACCGTTACGTCCGTGTCACAACGTCGAAATATGCGATCGGCGAATCGGCACGCGAGGTGCGATGTGCACCGCCCGCTCCCCGGCTGCGCCACCCGCACGATCAGTCGTGCGGGTGGCGACCGCATACGGTGATGCGTCGGGGCAGGGTCTGTCTCGCGGGCGTCGCGAAGACAGACCCTGCTGCGCAGGGAGCGGGCCCCTCACCGAGAATTAACGGCCACCGGCGCCCCCGTACGGGTTCGCCGACGTTCGCGCGCACGCCCGACGAGCCAATCGAACAGTGCCTGCTGATGTGGCTCCTGCGCCGCGGTGTCCTCGGGATGCCATTGCACCGCGACAACCTCTCCGGTCGGGTGCTCGAGCCCTTCCACAACACCATCGGAGGCTCGTGCGGAGACGATCAGATCGTCCGCCACCTGATCGACAGCCTGATGGTGATAGGAGGAGACATCGATCCTGTCGACACCCAGAACACGGTGCAGCACCGTCCCAGCGATGAGCTCGACCCCGTGGACGCTGTTGCGGTGCGGATTGTCGTCGTCGCCAAGATGCTGATTCAGGGTGCCACCACTGATCACATTGAACAGCTGGAATCCGCGACAGATCGCAAGAACCGGGACCCCCTCCTCTATCGCCACGCGCAGAATCTCAGCTTCGAAGGCGTCCTGCCCTTCGTAATCGGCCGGAACGGTCTCCGGATGCGCTGTCGCCCCATAGGTTTGCGGTCTCAGATCAGCACCACCCGGAATCAGGATGCCGTCGAGCATCCGCACCCGGTCCGGAGCAAGCAGCGCACTTTCGGCAAACAGAATGAGCGGTTCCCCACCGGCAGAAACCACAGATTTCAAGACTTGGACCGCGACCGCATTGCCGTCGAATCTCAAACCGTGGACCCGGTTCGACCACATGCCGGTGACACCGATCAGCGGTGTTCTCGGCGTGGCCATCATGCCGGAAGCGGGAAGTCGAGTAGCGGCATCCAACGCTTCCACACAGATTCGAGGCTGCCATCGGCGATCACCGCGGCCAATGCTCCGTTGATCTGCATGCGCAACTCGTCGTTGCCCGGTGCGACACCGATGGCCCACCGATTGCGTGTCTCGACGATGAACGCCGTCGCGAAGGCGGAATCCTGTTCGACGAGAGGGATATTCACGACATCGTCATCGACGAAGCCATCGATGCTGCCGTTGCGAGTCGCCTCGATCATGTCCCTGAACACATCGTCGCTGCTGCCGAATCCCACCAGTTCGATCCCGGGGAAGGTCGCCGCGAGCTTCTCGTTGGTCGAGTTCTCGATCGCGCCGATGCGGTAGCCGGCCAGGTCCTGCGGTGACCGCGCGCGGTCACCGGCACGGACGACGACGGTCTCGTTGAAGACCGCGTACGGGGCGGTGAAGTCCACCAGTTCGGCGCGTTCGGCCGTGATGCCTTGCCCGCACCACACGGCGTCGACGTCGCCTTCACGCACTGCGGGGATCATGTCCTCCCAGGCAAAGAAGACCCATTCGACGCGCCGGCCGAGGCGGCCGAAAACGAGCTGGGCGGCCTCGGGCTCGTATCCCTCGCGCAACACCCCGTCCAGGCTCTTGTGGAACAGCGGCGGCGCCTCGGAATCGATGCAGGCGATACGGACGATCTCCGTCACGGGATCGCCTCCCAGTACTGATCGAACTCCCATTTGGTCACAACGCTGCAGAAGCGTGCCCACTCGTCTTGCTTGAGCTCGAGATATACCGAGGTCAACGCCTCGGGCATCAGCTCGAAGAGGTACTCGTCGGCCCGGAAGGCCGCAATTGCTTCGCCGAGCGTCAACGGCAGCACGGCCCCGGTCACGTCACCACCACCGACCTCGGGTTCACCCGGATCCAGATTGCGCCGGAGCCCGTCCTCGATGGAGGCGAGCAGATACAGGTGCGACAGATAGGGGTTCACCGCGGCATCGGGGATGCGGTACTCCATCCGGCCGTTGGCCGAGATACGCACGGCCGCACTGCGAGTGTCCAATCCCCAGGTGGGTTCGGCTGGCGCGAACTGGCCTGCATCCCAATAGCGCTTGTAGGAATTCACGGTGGAACCCATGACGAGCGCCGACCCCGGTGAGTGCAGAAGAATGCCCGCGATCGAGTTCTTTGCGAGATCGGTGACGTGCAGTTCGACCCGTCCGTCCTCGATGACGTTCTCGTCACCGCGCCACAGGCTGAGATTGTGGTGGCAGCCGTTGCCCATCTTGCCGGTTGTGGGCTTGGGCATGAAGCTCGCCTCGATGCCGAGTTCGCGGGCCACCTGCTTGCAGATCTGACGGTAGGTAACGAGCCGGTCCGCAGTGCGGTCGCTGCGATCGTAGTTCCAGTTCAGCTCGAGCTGGCCGTCGTCCTCGTAGTCGCCCTGGATCATGTCGAAGCCCAGCGCCTGCGCGTATCGGATGACGCGCTGGTACACGGGTCGCATCCGCTCCAGGTTCTCGACCTGGTACGCGGGGCTCTGACCGTCCTTTGCGCGCACCTCCATACCCGGGCCGGCCCAGGACATCTCGGGTTCGAGGCCGGAACGCAATTCCAGTCCGGTGCGCGTGATGAACCCTTCGTTGGCGATCTGGAACAAGGCGCGAGTGTCGTAGGGATTCACCTGACCGCCGACAGTCGGCAGGTGTGGGGGGTCGTAAGCGCGACAGAAGACACGCGCGACGGTGTTGTCCCAGGGCAGCACCTGGAAGGTCTCCGGCTGTGGCAGACCCCAGAACTCACGAGCCCCGACGCCACCGCCGATGAGTCCGCCGAATCGGTCGGACTGCAGGTCGGTGAGCGCGGTGCGATGGAATGCGATTCCCTTGGCCAACATGCGGCCCACATGCGCCGCAGGCGCCACCTTCGCGATCGTGCGACCGCCGATGGTGGGAACCATGTAGTAGATGAATTCGACTCCGCTGCGGGCGATCTGCTCCTCGAGACCTTCGACGACACCGGGAGCGAGATTCGCCTCCCGATGGCGATCGAACGCACCGCGGTCCGACAGTGCCGAACGCAGATGCTCGCCGAATCCGGCTGTGGCGGAGACGTTTTCGTGCGGTGGTGAGCCCAATTCATCGTGGGTGAGTGTCATCGTGTGTTCCTCAAACGCGCTTATCGAAGGTGATTGGATAGCGGATCGGGCCCGTATTGCCCGAATCAGGCAGCCATTCGTCACCGCCAGGGCACCGGATGTCGGTGAGTTCGCGGGCCAGGATGGGCAGTGCGACGCTGATGTCGGCGCGGGCGATGTAATGACCCAGGCAGTGATGCATACCGCCACCGAAGGTGTGGTGCGGTGGGCGGTTCCGGGCGTCGATGGCGACGTCATCGCCATCGGGGTAGGCCAGGGGGTCCGTCCCGGATGTGTAGGTGAGCAGGTGCACCGTCGTACCGGCCTGGATCTCGAGGCCCTGGAATTCGAAGGTCTCGATGGCTTCGCGGGTTACCCATGTGGTGGTCGGATTGACCCGCAGCGCCTCCTCCGTCGCCGAACGGGCCAGCTCGGGCCGCGCCGCGAGCAGCTCCCACTGGTCGGGATTGCGAATGTAGGTCTGCAGTGCCAGTCCGAGCTGGTTGCGCGTGGTGTCCATACCACCGAAAAGCATGAGCACCAGGGCATTGCGTAGCTCGGCAGGCGTGAGCTTGTCCCCCGAATCGGTGAACTGCACCAGTCGCGAGATGATGTCGTCGCTGGGCGCCGCCGTACGTTCGGCGATGAGCTTCTCGACGTAGTCATACAGCTCCTGCACGGCCTGGTCGATCTTGTCGATGTCCTCCTTGATCGAGACACTCAGCGCGAGCCCGATCGTATTGGCACGGTCGGCGATGAATGGCCACGCGTCCTGAGGCAGACCGAGCATCACACACAGCGCTCTTGTGGCGTAGGGCTCGGCGAACTCGTGGACGAACTCGGCTTCGCCACGATCCGCGAAAGCGGCGACCAACTCCTGTGCGATCGCCTCGAACTGAGGCTCGAGGCGTCGGGCGGCCGTCGGAGAGAAGGCGGGGTTGAGCAGACGCCGGATGCGGTGGTGTTCGTCGCCTTCGAGCACGAGCAGATTCTTCGACCACCACTCGTAGAAGATTCCGCTATGCACGCCATGATGGTCAGGCCAGCGGGCACTACCCTGCGCCAATGACGGGCTCTTGAGGAGTTGAGTCACCTCCGAATAGCGCAAGATCGCGAGTCCGTAGTTAGTCCGGGCGTAGAAGGAGGCGGCGCGGGCGTTGCGTACCGATTCGGAGTGCATGGAGAAGTCGTGTGCGGAGATGTCCAGATACGGCGCATCCCCGACGTCGGCTGTGGTACTCATCCTGTCCCCTTCGAGGGAATGACTGGGGGCTGAGGCGGGATCACCCGCCGGTTAATAATCTATATGTAGATGAATAGACAGGATGTTACAGGGCGATTAACTCCCGTCACAAGACCTAGTTCTGCACATCTTTCGAACAAATGCCCAGGTAGATGCCGCTTTAGCGATCCCGCACCCCCGCGTTGCCTAAACTTCACAATGTGAATGTTTTAGTATACACTTCGACGTCACGTCCTCCCTGCCGATCCGCATCGGGTCAACTTCGATGAAGGAGCTCCCGTGTCCACCTCGTCTCCTCTGCCGATCGCTATCGTCGGCAGCGGTCCCAGCGGATGTTTCATCGCCCAAGCGCTCCGGAGGGCATGGCCGAAGGCTCCGATCACGGTGTTCGATCGCCTGACGACGCCGTTCGGCCTGGTCCGATACGGGGTTTCGCCCGACCATCAGCACACCAAGACCATCTCTCGGCAGTTCGACCGCATCTTCACCCGCGACGGAGTCAAATTCGCGGGCAACATCGAGATCGGCACCGACCTCACCCTCGACCAGCTCCGCGCTGCGTTCCCCGTCGTCGTCCTCGCCACCGGATTGAGCTGCGACCGTCCCCTCGACATCCCCGGCGCGGATCTGCCCGGAATCCACGGGGCGGGAAGACTCACCCGGGTTCTCAACGGCCATCCGGACGAGGCCGACCTGCTCCCTGCCTTCGGCGAGAACATCGTGACGATCGGCAGCGGCAACGTCGCCGTGGACATCGTCCGATTCCTGGTAAAGACCAAAGAACACTTCAATGGCAGCGATATCGATGACGAACTGCTCGACGCCTACGCCGAAGCCCCGGCCCACCGCATCGACATCGTGAGCAGATCACCGCTGCCGAGCGTGAAAGCCGACGCAGTGATGCTGCGCGAGCTCGGCCGCATCACCGGTGTGCAGTTCCGGGCAGTAGGCGATACGTCTTTGCCCACAGACGCCGACCAAGCAACGACGCGACGGGTGGAGGCCGTACGAGAACTGGTAGCCGGGTCACCAGCCGCCGCGACCGCGCGCGTCGAGGTCACCTTCCACTTCGGCCGGACACCGGTGGCCGTGCACGGCACCGACCGCGTCCATGAGGTAGTGCTCGCCGACCGGGATGGACAGACCTACACACTTCCGGCCGACAGTGTCATTACCGCAATCGGATTCACCCGCCCTCCCGACGGACTATCGACGGAGCCGTCGCTGGATGAACCTGACCCCAAATCGGGCCGGATCCGTCCTGGTCTGTACCGCACCGGATGGCTGCGCCGCGGTCCGCGAGGCACCATCCCCGAGAATCGCGGCGATGCACTTGTGGTCGCGGCGGAGATCGTTGCCGACGTGGAGGTCGGCGCTGTCACCGCCGGCAGCGGATCGGCCGGGTTCGAAGTACTCCCGGACGCCGTCCGCAAGAAAGCGGTCAGCTACGCAGACTGGTGCCGCGTCGAAGCCGCCGAACGCGAGGACGCCCCCGAGAACCGTGTGCGCCGAAAGATCAGGAACCGGGAGCACATGATCGCTCTCGCCTCTGGCGGCAAACACATTCCGGCACGCCAACGCTGACCCGTCCTCGCCTAGTCACGTGCACCAGGCCGTCTGTCATCCAACCTGATCCGACCACCGGCACCTGACCCGAACACCAGAAAACCTGAGGAATTCGATGAAAATTACAGTCTTGTACGGGACCGAATCCGGCAACTCCGAGCTCGTTGCCGAAGACCTCGGGGCGGCACTGCAAGCCGACCATGACGTGACCGTATCCGACCTCCGCGACTTCGACCCCGCGCTGATCAAGCCCGATACGCACTACATTGTGGTGTGCTCAACCCACGGTGAAGGGGAGCTTCCCGAGTCGGCGCTCCCGTTCGGCACGCGACTCGAAGAGACTGCCCCCGATCTGACGGGCGTGCGATATGCGATGTTCGGGCTCGGCGACACCTTCTACGAGAGCACCTACAGTCAGGGTAGCGAGATCATCGACCGGAAATTCACCGAACTGGGCGGCGTCCGAGTCGGCGAATACGGCCGGCACGACGCATCGTCGTGGGACCTCGCCAGTGATCTAGCGTTGGCCTGGCTCCCGGGCATTGTCCAGGCGCTCGCCGGCGACCGCGTCGGGCGATGACTACATCCCCGCCCGCGACCTCGGCGCGCGCATGGCGGCCTTTCTCTGTCCGGCACAATGAACGGGCCTTCCACCGTGTCGACAGCGATCCCGAGGAGTCGAATGCAGGACCGAACTTCTCTCATATCCGGTCTCGGCGACCCCACCACGACTGACAATGGCGTCGCCATCGCCGACCGGATCGCCTCGTCCATCTCGATCGGACTGCTCTCGGTCGGTGAGCGACTCCCCACCGAGATCGAACTTGCACACCAGTTCGGCGTGGCGGTCGCGACACTACGGAAGGCACTCGCGGTGCTGCGCGAACGCGAACTGGTCGTGACACGCCGCGGCCGCGGCGGCGGCACCTTCGTCGTGCGGACGCCCTTCCCCTCGCCGGACGAAATGCGCACGGTTTTGGCTCACACCAGCATCGTCGAGCTACGCGACCTCCGCGACGAGCAGGTAGCCGTCGCAACTGCGGTCGCTCGGCTGGCGGCGACACGTTCCTGGGGCGAGTCCATCGAGAGGCTCACGGGAATCGCCGAGAACCTGCTCGCAGCCAACACCCCCGGAGCCCGCGCCAGTGCCGACAGTCGCTTCCACATCGAACTGGCAGTGCTCGCACAATCACCTCGTTTAATGCGCGCGGAACTGCGACTACAGAGCGAAGTTACCCCTCTTCTGTGGTCCGGTGTCGTGCCGGGGATGAGCAGTACAGCCGCACACGTCGACCACCTCGCGGTGATCGATGCGATACGGGCGAACGATCCCGACCGTGCGGCCGGCGCAATCAGCGAACACATCGACCGCGGCGCGTTCCAGCTCATAGATGCAAAGATTTCGATGGAGGCCACGGCTGGACAAACTCTGGGCAGCGACGAAAGGCGTAGGGCATGACCGAGTCGGGAGATCTCGCGATCGGCCTCGATGCACTCGCCGACTGGTTCAGTCGCCTGTTCACTGAGCTCGACGCGATGAACAGCGACTTCGTGGATCTGCTCGAGCAGGGGACGAACCCGGCTGACGACGTAACCGATCTCGCCCGCATTGGCCGGGCCGGCATCGAGCGCCGCGTGCAGCGATTTCTACTCGACCATCCCAGCGCTGACGGGGCGGGAGTGATCTTCACGCGCTCGCGGACCGCGACCCACGAAGGCGTCCTCGAATGGTGGAAGCGCGACGACGCGAATGGTGTTGCGCGCCAGAGTTTCGGCGTCAATCCAACCCACGACCGCTTCTACGACTACGAGCAGCTCGAGTGGTTTGTGACGCCGTTCCGATCGGGACGGCACTGGATCACCGGACCCTACATCGACTATCTCGGGATCGACGAGTACGTGGTGACCTTGACCACCCGCACGGTGGTACACGGCCGACCGATCGGCGTGACCGGTATCGACATGAGGATGGCGGATTTCGAGAGGGCTCTCACCCCGCTCATACACCGCGTTCCCGCCCCGGCAGCCCTGCTGAGCTCTCACTACAGTGTCCTGGTGGGCAATTCGAGTCGGTTCATCACTGGTGACCGGATCGAGCGTGTGCCCTCAGGCTTCCACACCACACGTCTCGATGCCGCCGGAGCAACGCTGTACGTCGTGCATCGCTGACATCGTCACAACGGCGATGTCAGCGATCCACGTCAGCGTGATGCAGCCACACGGGCCGTCTCATCAACGAATGCCCCGAAGATCCTGGAGCGGTCGTCGGCGTCGCCGTCGATCTCCTCTGGATGCCATTGCAGGCCGAGCACCCAACGTTTACCGATGTGCTCAGTAGCCTCAACAACGCCATCGGCAGCGACTGCTGCGGCCATCAGGCCCTCACCGAGGCGGTCCACTGCCTGGTGATGCGCCGAGCGGACCGTCACCAGGTCACGTTTGAGAATGTCTCGGATACGGCTGCCCTCGACAAGTTCGATCGTCTCATCCACGAACAGGGACGCGCCGGGCCTGCCGCGGTGCGGTGCGAAGTCCTCGATGTCGGGAATCAGGGAACCACCGCAGACGACGTTGAGCAGTTGCGAGCCCCGGCAGATCGCCAGCACCGGTTGATCCGCCGCGAGTGCGCACCCCAGCAGATCGAGACAATAGTCGTCAGCGGCGCGATCGACCCCGTAGGAGTTCGGAACCGGCCCCTCGACACCGTACAGCCGCGCGTCGACATCACCGCCGCCCAGGAAGAGCATTCCGTCGGCTGCGCCGACGACGGTGTCGGCCTCAGCCCGAGGTGCGCTGCTGTCGACCAGCGTCGGCCATCCTCCCGCATCGCGCACTGCTTGGAAGGCGGTGGCGGTCAACTGCGTCATCAATTCTCGGGTCTGTCCCGACATGCCCGGAAACCACAATGAGGCAACGACCGCGATGCGCGGCACTCCCCAGGGCTCCGGCTGGTCGAAGACGAACCCCGTCGGATCGACTGCTAGGCGCTCTTCCATGATCGATACCTTTCTCGAACTTCAAGACTATATAATCTACTTCTAGCTTTTAAGCTGTCGTTCGACGGCCCATCGAGGTTCGCCGTCCCTTCCACAACAATCGAGGTAGTCATGGCCCTTGCATACGAGACCGTCAATCCGGCCACCGGGGAACCGGTCCGGCGATTCGAGCACGCCACCGACGAACAGGTGAGCGCCGCGATCAACCACGCTGCTGAGCGCTACCGCCTATGGCGACACGCCCCCCTAGCCGAGCGCACCACCGTCCTGACGCGGGCCGCACACCTCTACCGCGAGCGCGCGGAGGAACTCGCGGGCCTGGTCAGCCTCGAGATGGGTAAGCCGATCTCTCAGGCGCGCGGCGAGATGGCGGTATCCGCCGACATTTTCGACTACTACGCCACCAACGCCGCAGAATTCACCGCGGAGCAACAGTTGTCGGTGCGCAGCGGAGGCACCGCGGTCGTCCGTACCGAACCGATCGGCGTGCTCTTGGGCATCATGCCCTGGAATTACCCGCACTACCAGGTGGCCCGATTCGCAGCTCCGAATCTCGCACTGGGCAATACGATTCTGATCAAGCACGCCGCGAACTGCCCCCAATCCGCGATCGCGATCGAGGAATTGCTCCGAGATGCGGGTTTGCCCGAGGGCGCCTACATCAACCTGTTCGCGACCCACGACCAGGTGTCGCGAATCATCGCCGATCCGCGTGTCGCGGGCATCTCACTGACGGGCAGTGAGCGCGCCGGGGCGATCGTCGCCGAGCAGGCCGGCCGACACCTCAAGAAGGTCGTTCTGGAACTCGGCGGGAACGATCCGTTCATCGTGCTCGACGACCACGACCTGCGCGAAACCGCTCGTGCCGCAGTGACTGGCCGAATGTCCAACGCGGGGCAGGCTTGCACATCGCCGAAGCGATTCATCGTTCTGGACGCTGTCTACGAGCAGTTCGTAGCTGCTGTCGAGGAGGAGATCCGTGCAATCGAGCCAGGTGATCCGCTCGACCCCACCACCCGGTTCGGCCCTGTATCGACCTTCAGCGCCCGCGCCGAACTGCTCGAACAGATCGAGGACGCCGTCGCGGGCGGGGCGACACTGCGCAGCGGCGGACACGCGGTCGACGGACCGGGCAGCTACCTCGCACCCACGCTGCTGACAGACCTCACGCCCGGTATGCGCGCGTGGTCGGAAGAACTCTTCGGGCCGGTCGCCTCGATCTTCCGGGTGGCCGATATCGATGCGGCCATCGAACTCGCCAACGACTCCCCGTACGGACTGGGCGCCGCGGTGTTCGGACGCGACACCGAGCAGACGCGGTATGTCGCTGAGCGGCTCGAAGCCGGCATGGTCTACGTCGGCGGAAACTCCGATTCGGAGGCCGATCTGCCGTTCGGCGGAGTGAAGCGCTCCGGATTCGGGCGCGAGCTCGGCCCACGCGGCATGGACGAGTTCGCCAACAAAAAGTTGATCCGGACTTTCTGACGGTACCGCCTCGGGCCCGGGCACCATCGGTGTCCGGGCCCGAGGCCTTTCCAGCAGGCGCTCGGCCTGGCTCAATGCCGTCATGGACGTACAAGGTGGGTCGGGAGAAAGGCGGCCCCGATATATATCGCCTGTATCGCCTCTGTGGGACGACCGAACGGTGCCGCAACATCGACGATTTGCCGCGGTTTACACCGACCACCCGAAGATTCCGCTGTCTTGGTTGTCGCTGGTCGACGGCCCCAACCTGGACGGCTCAGCCGCACTGCCCGGGCCGAGCCGCAGCTGCAGCGCACGAGCAGTCATCTCGGCGGTGAGCCCCCATGCTCCTGGTACGCAACTTGCAGTTCGACACTTGCGCGATCGATTCCACCCGACCGGAATAGAGTCGGCGGAGGTAAGTCTGCGCGGTTATGGATCCGCGAAGGCGGTCCGCCAGGTAGACCAGGCGGCACGGGAGATGAGCAGCTTCCGATAAGCGCCGACCACCAGGTGTTTTCCTGTCAGGATTCAAACGCAAGGACTCGGGCCGCGCTGCGGGCCCGGAGTGCCGCCTCCAGTACATCAAGCGCGTCGGCGAGCAGCTCATCGCTGATGACCAGCGGCGGCAGCAGGCGAATGATGTTGCCGTAGGTGCCACAGGTGAGAGCAATCACCCCGTGTGACAGCGCTTCGCTCACCACGGCTTTCGCCAGTTCGGCATCGGGTTCGTTGGAGCCTGGGCGGACGAGCTCGATCGCGAGCATCGCACCGCGACCTCGCACCTCGCCGATGGTCTCGATCTCCCTGGCCAGCTCACGCAGACGCGGGACAACCCGCTCCTCGATCTCGCGAGCACGTGCGGGCAGGTCGGATTCCCGCATGAACTCCAGCGTGGCCAGCGCGGCAGCGCAAGCCACAGGGTTACCACCGTAGGTCCCGCCCAGGCCTCCGGGGTGGACAGCGTCGAGTAGGTCGGCCCGTCCGGTAACCGCCGCCAACGGCATTCCTCCGGCGATTCCCTTTCCGGTCGTGATCAGGTCCGGGACGACACCTTCGTGATCACAGGCGAACCAGTCCCCTGTCCGTGCGAATCCGGTCTGGACCTCGTCGGCAATGAATACCACTCCGTTTGCCCGCGCCCACACGCTCAACGCAGGCAGGAAACCCTCTGCGGGAACAATGAAGCCCCCCTCACCCTGGATGGGCTCATATACCAACGCCGCGACGGAGTCCGCGCCGATCTGCTTCTCGATACGCGCGATCGCGCGCCGAGCCGCCTCGGCCCCCGACAATCCCGGCTCGTCACGAAAGGGATAGGAACCGGGCATACGGTAGATCTCAGGCGCGAACGGACCAAACTGCGACTTGTACGGCATCGCCTTTGCGGTCAAGGCCATCGTCAGATTGGTGCGACCGTGGTAGGCGTGGTCGAAGGCCACCACTGCGCTGCGCCCGGTCGCCAGACGTGCGATCTTCACTGCGTTCTCGACGGCCTCGGCGCCGGAGTTGAACAACACCGAGCGTTTCTCGTGCTCGCCAGGGGTGAGATTCGCCAGTTCCTCCGCCACTCGCACGTAGCCGTCGTACGGGGTGACCATGAAACAGGTGTGGGTGAATCGCGCAGCTTGATCGGCGACGGCCGCCGCGACCAGTGTGTGCGAGGCGCCCACGGTCGTGACGGCGATACCTGAACCGAGGTCGATCAGCGAATTGCCGTCGACGTCGACGATCACGCCGCCGTCGGCGTCGACCGCAAACACCGGAACCGAGGAGGCGAGTCCGGCTGCCACCGCCGCACGCCGCCGAATTTCCCACTCAGTCGACCGCGGCCCCGGAATGTCGGTGGCAATCCGGCGCTTCTGCGGCAACCGGTAGGTGAATTCGGTCATCTATACTCCTCGACTCCCCTGGGACCTGCAATCGCCCTGCGCGATGGCTCCGTAACCAGTGTGGGCTCACAGACCCCTCCCCACAGTGGCCGTGATGGACAATTACGCGACCACGATGCGCCGCGACGGCGCCTCTGCTCGGCGCCCGGAACCGCCCACCGGATCCAGTCGTCGAGGCAGTGGTGCTGGTCGATCGGCACATCGGGACACCGCGGCCCGAACCGGATCTAAGCCTCGACCCACCAACAGGGCTGTCGGTTGTCTGCCTGCCTTTGTGGCACATAGACAACCGATCTTCAAGCATCGAGGTAGCCGCTGGTCTGCCCAGCTTTCCCACCATTGTTGCAGGGGTAGGTAGGGATGTTTGAGGTGATCGAGATCGTGGTGGCCTGCCAGAATCGTGGCCCAGTCGGCGGGTAGGTACAGCACGGGCTTGCGCTGTTGGGTGGGCGAAACGGGCGGAACAGCGATGATCTTGCAGCGCAGGGTGGCGCCACGGGCCTGCCCGGGCGGGGCAGCTCCCACCAAGCCGACTCCGCACCGGGGTTCTCCTCACGTCGAACGATCTACAGGGAGCGTGATCTCTCCGCTGGGTCAGGCTGCTGCGACTTGTCCGCCTTGCCCTTCCTGGCCGCTGCGGTTCTGGCCGCTGCGGTCTTGCGATGCCGTTCCGGGGTACTGATCCTCGGGTCGGGAAGGATTTGTTCCTGGCTGTAGACGACGGCCGCGAAAGCGAATTCCACTATCTTGCGGATCAGCACGTTCGGGTAGGGCAGTCGGTGCACGCGGTGCGGGGACTCGTCGAGCAGCGACAGGATCATCTGCCGACCTAGGAATCGGGTGCCTTTCGGGAACCACCGGTTGGCGAACTGGGCGAGGAGTGCCTCACACGTTTTCGCGCCTTCCTCGGTGTACGGCCAGTCTCGTCCCTCGAATTCGGCCATGTACTCGAGCATCCCGTCGAAGCTGGTCGGGAAGTCGGAGATCAGCGCATCCTCCTCGGCTCGGAACAGCTTGGCCATCTCCTGCCAGTACAGGTGCGCCGCGATCTTCTGCTTCTCGGTGTACCCGGAAAGCCCCAGGCGCAGCCGCAGCCGGTGTGCGTCGGCACCGATCCAGCACATCGTGTACGTGAAGTCCTCGATATAGGCGTACCGGCCCGGGTATTTTTTGGCGATTCCCGCATGAATAGCGTTGACCTGCTTGACCGACTTCTGGGTGATCATGTCGGATGGCCCGTATTCGAACCACCGCCAGAAGTGCTTGGCGGTATCGGATTCGCGCTTGTCCGGCTGATTGATCGCCTTCCCGGTGTTGGCCCGGTACATGGCCTCAGCGCCGTGCGGGGGGAGGATGAAGTGCGGCAAGCCGGTGGCGTAAAGAACGTTCATCATGAAGTCGTTGATGTAGTAGCACGTCGACAACTTCCAGATCTTCTCGTAGTCCACGTAGGGATCGAGGCCTTCACGCTCGTCAGCGATCCACTTGTAGCCCTTGCTCATCGCCCGCCTCCTACGCGTAGATCGACTTGGTGTTCTGGAAGTTGGCGATCGCATCGGGGCCGAGTTCGCGACCGATGCCGCTGTTCTTGATCCCGCCGAACGGCGAACCGGGGTCGGGAAGGTAGGTGTTGACTCCGATCGTGCCGGTCCGCACTCTGCGGGCGACATCCATGCCGCGGTCGGTGTCGCAGGTCCACACGGTGCCGCCGAGCCCATAATCGGAGGCGTTGGCGATGGCGATCGCGTCGTCGACGTCGGTGTAGGGGATCACCGACAGCACAGGCCCGAAGATCTCCTCCTGCGCGATGGCACGTTGGTTGTCGACGTCGGCGAAAACTGTGGGTTCGACAAACCAGCCACGGTCCAGTGCGGCAGGCCGGCGCCCACCGGTTACCAGCCGGGCACCGTCGCCGATCCCCTTGGCGATGTACCCTTCGACGCGCTCGCGCTGGCGTTCACTGGCCAAGGGCCCGATCTGGGTGGCCGGGTCCAGAGCGTCACCGACCTTGAGCGAGGAGGCGAGGGCCTCGAACACCCCGACCACCTCGTGGTAGCGGCTACGCGGCGCCAGAATGCGGGTGCCGAGGAAGCACGTCTGCCCATTGTTGAGCAGGGTGGCTCCGAACAACTTCTCACCGATGGTGGCCAAATCAAGGTCGGCGTCGTCGAGGACGATGGCGGCGGATTTGCCGCCGAGCTCGAGGGTCACCGGGCGCAGCAGCCGCCCGCAGATTTCGGCGATCTGCCGACCGACGACGGTCGAACCGGTGAACGCAACCTTGTCGATCCCCGGGTGTTCGATGAGGTAGGCGCCGGTGTCGCGGCCGCCGGGGACGATGTTGATCACCCCGGCGGGCAACTGCGACGCGGCGACGGCCTCGGCGAATAGCACGGCGTCGAGGACCGTTTCGGGGGACGGTTTGAGCACCAAGGTACAGCCGGCCGCCAGGGCGGGCGCATACTTGAACGAGGCGAGAGCCTGCGGGAAGTTCCACGGTGCGATGGCACCGATAACCCCGAGTGGTTCGCGGCGGACGGTGGTGGTGCCGCCGAGCAGGTGCGGGTGCGACTGCTCGAACGTGGCCTCGCGGACGAAACCGGCGTAGTAGCGGATGATCGCCACCGGGAATGCCGTCTCAAGCTGGCGGGCGATGGAGATCGGCATGCCGTTCTGAGCGGAGACTCGCCGCGCGATCTCCTCGGCACGGGATTCGAGTTCCGCGGCGAGGCTGTCGAGAGCATCGGCGCGTCGGTCCGGGGACCACCGCGACCAGCCGGAGGGGTCGTCGAAGGCAGCGCGGGCGGCCGCGACCGCAGCGTCGACGTCACCGTCGCGGGCCTCGGGAACCGACCCGATCTCGTCCTCGGTGCTCGCCGAGATCACGGTGATGCGGTGCGAGGTGGTCGGGGGGATCCACTCGCCGCCAATGAACAGCGAGTCGATGTGCAGCGTCATTGCCAGGCTCCTTTGAAACCAAGAGGTGGTGCGATGCGGCCATCGTGACCCGAATCATGTTCGTGGAGTGTTCGCGGACTGGACATTCTTTTGTCTCAGCATGGGTTAGCTGATGATGCCGAGTTGTCCCATGCGCTTGTAGAGGGTGGTGCGGCTGATGCCAAGCTTTTTCGCCGCCGCCAGCTTGTTGCCGCCGCACCGGTCGAGTTCCCGTTCGATCACGTCCCGTTCGGCGGCCTGTAGCGGGCTGAGCAACCGCCGCGGCTGCTTCCGGCGGGTAAATGCCGGGAGTTGCTCGGCGGTGATGTCGCCGGACGAGCGGTGCGCTACGGCGGCCTTGAGCACCATTTTCAGTTCGCTGAGGTTGCCCGGCCATCGATGTCGGGTGAGCGCCTCGATCGCGCCGGCCGTCAGCCGGACGCTGCTGTCGCCGCCGAGGTCGGCGAGGATCTCCCGGACCAGTTGGGGTAGCTCGTCGGTTCGCGCCCGCAGCGGTGCCAGCGTGATCTGCATCCGGGCGTGCGGCACAATGCGCTGGTGCTCGGCCGCGTCGGGCGCGAGGGGGGCGCTCGAGATCGCCCACCACGCCGGGCTGTCGATCAGCAGATCACTGACCCGACGTGCCATCGGCGGTGGAAGCAGGTGGAAGTCCTCGACCACGACCAGGCCGGTGTGGGCGCGCAGCGACCGGCGCAGGGCGTCGAGCCAGGCTGCGGCCGGTTTCTCGGTCAGTACGGCGGCCCGATGGCTGGCGATCTGGGCGCCAGCGGCCAACAGCATCAGAGTGTGGCTCTTACCCGTTCCCGGTTCGCCCTCGACCAGGGTGGACAGCATGCCCGCTCGGGCGGTCGCCATTTTCATTTCGAGGGTACGCCCGACCTCGGCCTGGATCGGGGGGCGGTGGATGGCAGCACCCGTGGTGGCCGATGCGCCGGAGCCGGTGGGGTCGAACTCAAGCACCACCCCACCGCGGGCACCGCTCCGACTCCAGTTCACCCGAACCATCAGCCCGGAATTCAAGGTGACGATCTTGCTGAGCTGCCGGCCGCTGGGGGTGGACTCGGTCAGCGCCCGCAGCACGGTGTGATCGACCGCATCGAGGATCTGCCGGGCGGCGGTGTTGGTGAACAACACATCGTCGCCGATTGCGGCGACCGGGGCGCCCCGGCGGCGGGCGACCGTGTCCTGGAAAATGGCCAGCAGGGCAATCTCGGCGGAGCGGGCGCCCTCGAGCAGTCGGTGTTGGAGATCCTCGACGGCACGGGCCAGCATGGGTTTGAGCAGTGGACTGTCGTCCTCGCTGAGGAAGGTGACGTCGAGGACGCCCTGGAGTCGCCGGGTCGTGGGATGGACGATCGGATACCCGTAACAGCTGTACTTCTTCATCACCTCGACAAAGTGCTCGTCGCCGTGGACGGCCAGCGGTTGCCGGGTCTCGTAGACGGTGGCGATGGAGTTGGTACCGGTGTATTCCTCGGTGAACAGCCTGCCCTGGACCGCCCCGTCCTCCTCGATTCGGTCCCGGATGCGGCGCTGGCCGACGCGCATATCAATAAGGCGGGCGTCCCGGTCGGCCAGCATTACGCAGTACCGTGTCTCCGCAAAGTCGGACTGCATGCGGTCCAGGATCGGCGTAGCCGCCTCGAAGAGGTGGCTACGCCGATCGGCTTCGGCGATCGAGTCCTCGTCGAACGGGTCGTCCGGGCGCAGACCAGCGAGTATCGACCGCCGCCACGACAGCGCGATCTCGTCGCGCAGCAGCCCCTGCTGCTGCGCGACGAGATCGTCATCGGTACCCGGAGGCGGATCGGTAGTCATCGTGGACCTCGCATTACGGTACGACAAACCCTGGTCCTCGATAAGGTTCTGATCGAGCCAGGGGCCGACTTGTGCCGCGAGGTCATCGCAGAGCTGGACGACATCAGACGAGCAGGCCAAGGGAACGGCGCATGACAGCCTCGTATCGCTGGGCCTCGCACCGGCCGATCGAGGAACCGCCTTATCGTCACAGCGACCGTTCGACCCCGCGCGCCGCGACCCGAAGCGCACCCACCAGCCGCGACTGATGCGCTCGCAGCGACGGCACGACGATGCCGAGCGCGGCCACGACCCGGCCGTCGTGCCGGATCGGGACGGCGACCGAACACGCCCCGAGGCTCATCTCCTGAGAGGTGGTGGCATAGCCGTCACGCCGAATCCGATCCAGCTGCCGCCTCAACGTGACTGAGCTGGTAACAGTGTAGGAAGTCACCCGGTGAAGATCGGCGAGCACGAACTCGACAACATCGGCGGGCGCGTGCGCGAGTAGAACCTTGCCGACGGCGGTCGCGTGCAGCGGCAGACGGGAACCGATCGTGCTCAGGATCGGAACAGAGGCGCTACCGCGCAGCCGGTCTAGGTAGAGGACCCTGGTTCCGTCCCGGACAGCGAGATGGACCGTCGCGTGGGTCGCTCCGAACAGGTCGTGCAGGAAGGGAGATGCCGTCTCGACCAGCCCTCCCTGCACCGGAGCCAGTAGGCCCAGGTCCCACAGGCGACGACCGATCACATAATCCCCGGCACCGGTTCTGGCCAAGGCTCCGAATGCCACCAGCTCACCGACCAGCCGATGAGCGGTGGCGAGCGGCATCGAGGCCCGGGTGGCGAGCTCGGTGAGCCCGAGGCGCCGATGTGTGGTGTCGAACGCCGCAAGCAACGCAAGCGAACGACTGGTCACCGATCGACCGGGGGCATTGGTCGGGGGCATCGCCCGAGTATCACGCAAACTTCCGTTCAACGGAAGAAGACGCTGGCAGTCCGGGATCCCGATCTCATACGGTGCCAACGAACGGAGGACCCATGACGACCACCACCGACCTGGACAGCCAGGTCCAGATCAGCGCCGAGATCGCCGAAGCCGCAACGGGCTACGAGAACCAGCGGGCTACCGGATCCGAGGCCGAACTCGGCCCGCGACGCGACTACCCGCCCTATCGGTCCAGCCTGCTGCGGCACCCGACCAAGAGCCTGCACCACGCCGACCCCGAGGGAATCGAATTGTGGACACCGTGCTTCGGCGAACGCGACATCGATCCACTCGAGGCCGACCTCACCATCCAGCACAACGGAGAGCCGGTAGGCGAACGGATGGTGGTGACGGGCCGGGTTATCGATGGTCACGGCCGCCCAGTACGTCGCCAGCTCGTCGAGATCTGGCAGGCCAACGCCGCCGGCAGATACGTCCACAAGCGCGATAGGCATCCGGCACCGATCGACCCGAACTTCACCGGCGCCGGCCGCTGCCTCACCGACGACGACGGTTACTACCGATTCACCACCGTGAAGCCGGGCCCCTACCCCTGGCGCAACCACCACAATGCCTGGCGGCCCGCGCACATCCACTTCTCACTGTTCGGCACAGAGTTCACCCAGCGTCTGGTGACGCAGATGTACTTCCCCGCAGACCCGTTGTTCGCACTCGACCCGATCTATCAATCCATCGTCGACCCACACGCCAGACAGCGTCTGGTCGCGACATACGACCACGAACTCACAACCCACGAATGGGCGACAGGGTATCGCTGGGACATCGTCCTCACCGGACCCCATCGCACACCACTCGACAAGGAGGACAACCTGTGACCTCTCTCGCCATCCCCACCCCGGGCCAGACCATCGGACCGTTCTTCCACTACGCACTGCCGTTCGACGGCGACCGCGACCTCGTCGCCCCCGGTACCCCGGGGGCGGTCCGCCTCGTCGGCACCGTCCGCGACGGCGCAGGAGCACCGATACCCGACGCACTGGTCGAGATCTGGCAGGCCGACCCCTCTGGACGAGTGCCCGACCGCAACGGCACCTTCCACCGCGATGGCCACACCTTCACCGGGTTCGGCCGCGCGAGTACCGACCGCGAAGGCAACTACACGTTCACGACACTGGCACCCGGCGCGGTCGGCGGTTCACTGCCGTTCTTCGCGGTCGCGGTCTTCGCCCGCGGTCTGCTGGATCGACTGTTCACCCGCGCCTACCTACCGCTGGGCGATAGCGCGCCCGATGCACTGCTCGGCTCGCTCGGCGAGCGCGCCGCAGCACTCATCTGTGTCCCCGACCAGGACGAGCTGCGATTCGACATCAACCTGCAGGGCGTCCAGGAGACACCCTTCCTGTCCTACCGACGCCACCCGTGAACTCGCTGTTTTGGCCCGGCGACCACCGCGCAGGCGACGTGATGAGCGATGCGGCCTTCCTACGGGCACTGGCGCTGACCGAGGACAGGTGGCTACTAGTACTCGCCGAGCACGGCGTCGCTCCCCGGTATGTACCAATCGGCGATCTTGTCGGCGAGTCCGATCTGCCTCATCTGACAACAGACGCCGAATCCGGGGGCAATCCGGTGATTCCCGCGGTAGCACTGCTGCGCGAGCGGCTTCGTGCGACAGGTAACCCGGACGCCGCCGAATGGCTGCACCGAGGCCTGACCAGCCAGGATGTAGTGGACACCGCCTTGATGCTGTGCGCTCGCGACGCTGTCGGGCGCGTTCGGGGCGAACTGACGACGCAGATCCGTCTGCTCACCGACCTCGCCGACGCTCACCGCGCGACGCCGATGGCGGCCCGCACCCTCACCCAACCGGCCGTCCCGACTACGTTCGGCGCCAAGGTCGCGACCTGGCTGCACGGGTTACTCGACGCCGACGACGCACTCATCGCGCGGATCTATCCCGTCCAACTGGGTGGCGCGGCCGGAACCCTCTCCGGGCTCGTGGAGCTCGCGGGGCCGAGCGCAGCACACTCCTGCCGCACTGCCTTCCCTGCGGCACTAGGTCTGGCGGCGGCCGTACCGTGGCACACCCACCGCGCCACAATCACCGCGCTCGGCGACGCCGCGGTCCGCGCGAACGACTCGTGGGGACGGATCGCCAACGACGTGCTCACACTCACCCGGCCGGAGATCGGCGAACTGGCCCAGGCCGACCCGGGCGGCTCGTCCACCATGCCGCACAAGGCCAACCCCACGTTGCCGATCCTGATCAGACGCGCCGCCCTCGCCGCCCCAGCGCTGGGCGCGACTCTGCACATCGCGGCCGGCGAACAGGTGGACGAACGCGCCGACGGCGCTTGGCATCTGGAGTGGGGCACACTCGCCATCCTGCTCCGCCGCACCGTCGTCGCCGCCGCCCAGACCAGCGTGCTCCTCACCGGACTGCGCGTGAACACCACCCGCATGGCGCGGCGAGTGGCCGAGATCGAGACCGATCTGCACGCAGAGCAGCGCGGGATGGCAGCTCTCGCCGGCCACCCTCCCCACCCCACATACCAAGGCCTCGCCGACGACTTAGTCCAGGAAGCAGTCGACCGGGCCCGCACCCACCTCCAGGAGAACGCATGAGCGTCACCGCAGTCCGGCTCGCCGGACACCCTGGCCTTCCGTTGCTCGTCACCGGACCATCCCTCGGAACTTCCAGCACCGCACTGTGGTCCGCGACCGCGACCGAACTAGGCCGCGACTTCCACGTCGTCGGATGGGATCTGCCCGGTCACGGCCACAACACCCACCTCCCCGAGAAGCCGATCACCATCGCCGACCTGGCCAGAGACATGCTCGAGGCACTCCGCGAGATCGACGGAACCGGCGCAATCCCGACCTTCCACTACGCCGGTGACTCCGTGGGCGGAGCTGTAGGGCTGCAACTCCTGCTCGACCACCCCGATCGAATTACCAGCGCGACCCTGCTCTGTACCGGTGCCCGGATCGGCAATCCGGAAGATTGGCGTGAGCGACAGCGCACGGTGCGTACCACCGGAACTACGGCGATGGTAGCGGTCTCGGCGCAACGCTGGTTCGGTCCAGGCTTTGTCGAACGCGAACCCGAGCGCGCCAGCGCGCTGTTGCACGCGCTGGCCGAGACCGACGACACCGGCTACGTCGCGGTCTGTGGTGCGCTCGCGGATTTCGACGTGCGCGACCGGCTCGGTGAGATCACCGTCCCGGTGCTGGCCGTCGCGGGCGCCGACGACGGTCCGACCCCGCCGGACAGCCTGGACGTGATCGCCCGCGGCGTACAACACGGACGGCTGGTCGTGCTGCCCGGCGTCGCTCACCTAGCCCCCGCCGAAGCGCCGCGCGAGGTCGCCAAACTGATCAGCGAGCACGCCCGCGCGGCGTCCAGGGACGAGCGGACCCTCGCGGACCTCCGCGCGGCCGGAACGACCGTACGGCGGGAGGTGCTCGGTGACCGCCATGTCGACCGAGCCACCGCCGCTGCCACCGACCTAACCCGCGAATTCCAGCAGTTCATCACCGAATACGCTTGGGGCGGCATCTGGACCCGACCCGGACTCGACCGGCGCGCTCGGTCGCTGATCACGTTGACCGCGCTCATCGCCCGCGGACACCACGAGGAGTTCGCGATGCACGTGCGCGCCGCCCGCACCAACGGCCTCACCGTCTCCGAGATCAAGGAGCTGATCATGCAGTCTGCAATCTACTGCGGTGTGCCCGACGCGAATACCGCCTTCCGCATCGCACAGGCCACCCTCGCCGACCTCGGTGAGGCGTGAGTCTCACATGCGCAGCGGCACGTCCAAGCGGTCGGTCAGTTCCTCGACCGTGATTCCGAAGGTGTCCCTGACCACCACGCCGTCTGCTGCGATGTCGAAGACAGCGAGATCAGTGTAGACACGCGATACGCAGCCGAGTCCGGTGAGCGGATAGGTGCAGGACGGAACCAGTTTCGCGGTCCCGTCCTTGGCGAACAGAGTCATCATCACGAAGATCTGCCTCGCCCCGATGGCAAGGTCCATCGCATCTCCGACGGCGTGGATCGCGCCCTGCGGCCAGCGATTCTCGCCATCGGGTCGATTCCTGGATCGACGGTATCGTTCGCGATCAGAACGGCCGCGGCACCGTCGTTGAGTGGCGACGCGCTTCCGGCTGTGAGTGAATCATCCGGCCGGAAGGCAGGTTTCAACCCGGCCAGGTTCTCGGCTGTGGTGTCGGGCCGAATTCCCTCGTCGCGGATCAGTTCGCCGCATGGCACGACGAGTTCGTCATAAAAGCCCGCGTTCCACGCCTCGTGAGCCAATCGGTGCGAGCGCGCAGCGAATTCGTCCTGTCGCGCACGGGTAATGCCGAACCGTTGGGCGAGTTGTTCGTTGCACTCTCCGAGAGAGATCGTCCACTGGAGCGGGCATCTTGTCGTTGATCAGCCGCCACCGAAGGGTGGTCGATACCGCGGTGGTGTCGGCCACCGGGAATGCGCGCGCGGGCTTCGGCAACACCCTGGTGCCCGCGTCATAGATTCCACTCCCCCAGCGACCACCAGATCCGCGTCCCCGGCCTCGACGGCCCGGGCAGCGATCATTACGGGGTCGAGGGAAGAACCACACAACCGGTTCACTGTCGTCGCGGGAACAGCGGTCGGCAATCCGCCCACCAGCACCGCCATCCGCCCGACATTGCGATTGTCCTCACCGGCCTGGTTCGCACATCCCCAGATCACGTCGCCGATCTCGGCAGGGAGCAATTTCGGCGCTCGGGCCAGCACACCTGACAGCGCAGTGGCTGCCAGGTCGTCGGGGCGCTGGTCGGAGGGCGCACCTCCCGTCCGGCCGAACGGCGTCCGCGCTGTGGCCCCGGCTGGCCCATCTGACTACTACCTCACTGCCTGGCATCGACCTGCGGGTGCGCAGTGAGCTGCTGTCGCCCCACCTGATCGACGGCCTGGTCACCGGCGAATACGACCTTGCACTGGTTCGTCCGCCTCCGAGCCCGGGCCACGTCCCAGGACCCGGCGCCTGAACCCGCCGACGCCCGACGCGCCCAGTATCGAACTCGAGCGTTTGCACACCGAACAGTTGCTTGCTGTACTCCCCACAGCTCACCCATTAGCCCACAGGGAGGCCGTCGACCTCGCCGCATTGAACGAAGAGACGTTCGTCATCCACCCGTCCGGTGACCGGTCGGCGATGTATCACCTCGTACTCGATGCACGCTCACGCGCAGGGTTCTCGCCCTCGGTCCTCGAGGTGAGCGAGACCGCCAATGTCGCGATCTCCGTCGCTGCAGGGCTCGGAGTGGCGCTTGCACCCGAACCCGTGCGCGCTCTTGGCCTGGAGGGGATCGCCTACCGCCCCCTACGACAACGGGAAACGATCGAGCTGTTTTTGGCTCGGCGGGAGACCGACACCTCGCCAGCCGTCGCAGCGGTCGCCGCGCTGGTCCGTGAGGCGGCAGCCGCCTCCTGAGGAACACAGCGCGGGCAGCTGTGAGCGCGAATCAGAAGGCCGACTCGGCGAGGGCCATCGGCTGTGTGTCCAGCGCCGCCAAAACCTGCCGGGTCGCGGACAATTCGGGTAGCACATTCCGGGCAAAGAACGACGCCACGGCGATCTTCCCCTCGTAGAAGCTCCGGTCCATCATTCCGGCTCCGTCACTCAGAGCGTGGGAAGCGACCCGTGCTTGTTCCAGCAATCGCCACCCGATCAACAGATCGCCCACCGCATATAGCAAGCGCACCGCTGCGAATCCGACCTTGTAGATCTCATAGGGCTCTTGCCTCGACGCCGAGGCGAACTCCGTCATGCTTGACACCATCGCCTGGACATCCTCGAGCGCGCCACGCAGCAGACTCCGTTCGTCGGCCAGGATGCCCTCCGGCCCATCGGCGGTTGCGGAAACGGTGACAAGTCCAAGCAGGTAGGACAGCGCCCCGCCCCGATCACGCAACACTTTGCGGAAGAAGAAGTCGTTCGCCTGGATCGCTGTCGTCCCTTCGTAAACCGTGTCGATCAGGGTGTCGCGGATGTACTGCTCCATCGGATAGTCCTGCAGATAGCCCGACCCGCCAAGAACCTGCAGGCTCAACTTCAGAGTGTCGTATGCGCGCTCGGAGCCGAACCCCTTCACGATCGGCAGCAGCAGGTCGTTGAGGGCCGCCGAGAGCGCAGGATCGGCACCGGATACGCACAGCGGCAGTTCGGTTACACGGTCCTGGTGAACCGCGGCGAACATGTACAGCGCGCGCAGGCCTTCCGCATACGCCTTCTGGGTCAGCAGCGAACGGCGCACCTCGGGGTGATGGATGATGGTGACACCCTGCGCTGACCGGTCTCCCGACCGCACCATGTCCACGCCTTGCACGCGATTCCTGGCGTAGGCCAGCGCATTCAGATAACCGGTGGAGAGGATGCCCGCCGCCTTGGCCCCGACCATCATGCGCGCATTCTCGATGACCTTGAACATCTGCGCGATACCGTCGTGGGCGTCACCGACGAGCCAGCCCACCGCGGGAATGTCAGTCGCACCGAAGGCGATCTCACACGTCGGCGATGACCGGATTCCCATCTTGTGTTCGATACCGGTTACGAAGACTCCGTTCCGTTCGCCGATTTCCATCGTCTGCGGATCGAAGTGGTACTTCGGAACATAGAACAGACTCAGCCCCTTCGTGCCCGGTCCGGCCCCCACCGGACGCGCCAACACGAGATGGAAGATGTTCTCGGCGAGATCCCCGACGTCTCCGCCGGAGATGAATCGCTTCACGCCTTCGATATGCCAGGAGCCGTCGGGTTGCTCGATCGCTCTGGTACGACCGGCACCGACGTCGGAGCCCGCATCGGGTTCGGTCAGCACCATGGTGCCGGTCCAGCCGAGGTCCAGTCCCTGTGCCGCCCAGTGCTTCTGTTGGCTGGTGCCGACCGCGAACAGCGCCTCGCCGATCATCGGGCCCATGTTGAGGAAGGTCGTGGGCGGATTGGCCGCCTGCACCATTTCCCGCACCGCCCACACCAACGACATGGGCGCGGGCAGGCCGCCCAGGGCCTCTGGAAGCCCGAGCCGTAGCCAGCCGGATTCTTTGAGGGCTCGCGCGGACTTGCGCAGCGGATCCGGGATGTTCACCTCGTGGGTGGTGGGATCGAAGGTCACGGGATCGCGGTCCGCCGCGGCGTAGGAGTCGGCGAGCGGTCCCTCGGCCAGGCGCGCGACCTCGTCGAGGATGTGCCGGGCGGTGGTGACGTCGAGGTCTCCGTAATGGCCCGCCTCGAGCAGGTGTCCGACCCGCAAGACCTCGAACAGATTGAATCCGATGTCTTGGACGTTGCTCTTGTAATGACTCAACTCGAAATTCCTCGACTACACACACTGCAAATGGAAGCGCCGACCGCCTCAGCGGTCAGCGCAGGACGGCGAAAACCAGTTCGAACGGGGGCTCAGATGAGACTGCCGCGCGATCTCGATCAGGACGGAATGGGCGTACCTGCGGGCGCGGTGACGATTTTCTTGACCGGCAGCGCCTCGCGATCGACCTGCACACCCTCCTTGTAGACGGCCGCGATGTCGCGCAACCGCTCGGTGTCTTCGAGCGGGTCGCTGTTGAGCAGCACGAAGTCGGCCACCTTGCCGACTTCGATGGTGCCGAAGTCGTCCAGCTTGTTGTAGGACTCGGCGATGTTGTGGGTCATTGCCTGGATCGCGCCCATCGGGCTGAGACCACGACTACGCAGTGCTTTGACCCAGGTGAAGTGGTCCTCGCCGAGGGTCCATGGGCGATCCTCGTGCAGGTTGGCACCGAGGTCGTTGAGCACATCGTGGGTGGTACAGCCGGCATCTGTTGCGACGATCAGGTTCGCGCCGGCTTCGATCAACTTCCGCTCGCTGAGCACATGCCCCTCATTAGCGAGTCCCCCGAACGGGTGCCCCGCGTCGAGCAGCCGCTTGCCGTAGTCGTCGGTGAGCGGCTGGATGCCGGTGCCGATACGCTTGTCGACGATCTTCTGAATCACGTCGTCGGGGATCGGCATGCCTCCGTTCCACGTCGGATGAATCATCACGTCGCTGTCGATGTCGGCGGCGATCTCCAAGGCGTTGAGGGCCAAGGTGTGCGACAGTAGCGGGAGGCCGGCATTGTGGATCTCCTCGGCCATAACCCGCAGGATTCGCTCGGGGAATGTGAGGTAGGTCCGAGTGAACCCGATTGCCGTCAGATGGTCACTGATGGCGAGCTTGACCATGTCAACTCCGCGGGAGATGTAGTCACGGAGGACGGCGCGGACCTCGGCCTCCCGCAGCCAGGCGAGTTCGGCTCCGACTCCAGCGGCGAACAGTGCGTCCATACGGTCGGCGAAGGTCGTGCTGATCACCTGGCGGGCATGGAAGTTGAAGTCCGGGCTGAAAGGGCCGCCCATGCCGACGATGTTGCCTGCGGCGAAGATCCGCGACCCCTGCGTCACACCCGCGGCGATGCGGTCGCGGGCGGCAAGAGTCGGCTCCAGCGCGTTCCAGGTGTCGAACACTGTGGTCACGCCGTTACGGAGGGTGAGCTGGGCACCTTCTTCGATGACCTCGACGAACGAGCCTTCGTAGCGGGCGAGATATTCGACGCCGCCGGTACCCATCATCATGATGCCATCGAGGAGATGGACGTTGCCGTTCATGTAGCCGGGCAGCAGGAACTTGCCGGTGGCATCGATGATCTCGACATTGTCGGGCAGGTCGATCGTGCCGTTCGACACGACTTCGGCGAAGCGCCCGTCCCGGACGACGATGGTCGAGTTGATGTCCGGCGCGCCGCCTCGCCCGTCGATCAGTGTCGCCCCGGTGACAGCGAAGGTGGAAGTCATTGTCTCTCTCTTTTCTCGATCAATCGTGGTCGACTGCGTTTCAAGATTGATCCGATTGTGTAGCGATTGCCGGTCCCATGGATCGGCTTCGGAGTAGTTCTTCGGATCCACGAGGCACCCGAATTCAAAATGAATTGTCGTGGACCAGCGATCGGTTTCACTCCAACGCCCCGAGACGATTTTATTCCTGAAGTTACGACGATGAGCCGGTGGAAAAACCGTAGACCCAAGAGCAACGTCGAGAACATGTACGCTGCGCACAACGTTCCGAGACTCTCTGTGCGGTCCGCACAGAGACCACGTCGGCGAAGAAACAAATAATCGGGAGGACATCAAATTTGGCGGAAACTGTCGACGAGGAGGCGTGCCGTGGCGCTCACAGTCCGGCGTCTTACCCATCAGCGCGACCTAGGGCTGTCGCTCGTCGCGGGGCATGAGAATGCAGATCGCATGATCGACTGGGCTCATTCGATCGAGTTGGCGGATCCGAGTCCGTGGCTCTCCGGCGGCGAACTGGTGATGACCACCGGCATGAGAATTGGCGTCACCGCGGAGGAACAATTCGACTACGTGTCCCGCCTGGTCCAAGCGGGATGCGTCGCGCTCGCGCTGGACACGGGTACCACCGTCGCGCGAATGCCCGACGGCATCCGCCAAGCCGGCGATACCCTGGGCCTACCTGTGCTCGCCGTTCCGCCGACCACGCCGTTTGTCGCCATCACGCGTGCGGTCATCCAGGAGTTGACCGCCGACCAGGTACGTGCGGTCAAGCGAGTGGTCGATCAACAGGAGATGCTGGTTCGTGCGGCGTTGCGGAGCGGGATCCAGGGCGTGGTGTCCACTCTCGGACACACGCTGTCGTCGGCCGTTGCAGTCCTCGACAACGACAACCGTGTATTGGCCGTCCATGGCGCCGACGCCGCAGCGCGGGTGATCGCCCACGCGCAGGCACTGAATGCCGTGGAACGGTCTGGGCCGAATCGTGGTAGACGGGCCAGCAAGGTCCTCGTCGACGACTACGGGCACTACACCGCGCAGAGTCTGCCCGCGGTGCACGGAATTTACGGTTACCTCTGTATCGGCACCGATCAGCCGCTCTCTTCCGCCGATCGGCTGCTCGCCACTCACGCGGTGTCGCTGATCTCGATCGAAATGGGCAAGCCCGCTGACGTCATGGACACCGAGCAGCGACTTCGCGCGGCGGTGACCAGGAGCCTGCTCGAACTCGGCTCCTCGCTCGATCCGAGCACACTTCGATACTTCGGATTCGACGGCGATTCCCGGGTTGTCGCTTTCGTAGTCACAGGCATCGGCCCGTGGTCGGCCGCTGAACGTCGGATCACCATGCTGCTGAATAACCACGGCATCTCGTTCCTGATGGCGCCGCGCGACAAGGGGCTGGTCATCATAGTGTCCGAGGACCGTGCCTTGGACCTGCGGCAGAACGTACTGCAACGGCTCGTCAAGCAGCTGGACCATCCAGTCCACGGCGGGGTCGGTCTGCCGGTACCGGTGTTGGACGCGACCGCCAGTGTCGGTCAAGCTGCTGCCGCCGCAGCTCGAAGTCATACCGCGCTGCACGGCCACATGATCGATTTCGCCGAGCTCGGAACCTTCTCGGTATTGCTGGGTAGCCAGAGCCGCGAACAGTTGGAGGTTCTCGAGTCAGCGCTGGCACCGCTCGACGCTTACGACGCGACGCATGCGGGTACGACCACGCTCTCGACGACCCTCGTGGCCTATCTCGAGCACAACGGGCAAATCGAAGGTGCGGCTGACGCGATCGGAGTACACCGCCATACGCTGCGAAATCGCCTCGGTAAGATCTCCGAGTTGCTGGCCCGCGATCTGAATCAGGCCCATGTCCGGGCGGAATTGTTGATCGCGCTGTCGGCGCGCGAGCTGCGTCGGACCATGAGATAGAAGCTCTCGGTTCGCGTACTTCCCTGTTCGCCGTTCCAAAAAGTTCGTGTATTCACCGAAATCGTCCAACGGAATGTCCGGGCCGAAGGATCCGTTATCTCGTTCCTGCGACAAGGAACGGTGATGAGACGGAAGCGCCGACACCGCTCATTCGTCGTGGGTGAGCGGGAACGGAAGAGTCGGCATCCATTGCTTCCATATCCGCTCGAGGGAACCGTCGCCGATGACTTCGCCCAACGCCGAATCGAGGTCGGCCAGTAGCTCCCGGTGACCTTTCGGCACCGACACGCCCCAGCTGCTGCGAGTAGCGATCGTGAAGGCGATCGCGAGATTCGGTTGCTCGCTCAGCGGGACGGCGACGCCGTGGTCGAGGACAACGGCATCCACCACGCCTCGGCGCAGCGCCCGAACCATGTCCCCCAGGACATCTGCGGAACTCCCGTCGAAGGACACGATGCCGACATCCGGGAAGGTCTCGGAAAGTGCGAGATTCGTGGTCTCGGCGACCGCCGCCACCCGCATGCCGGCCAGATCACCTACCGAACCGATCCCGCTGTCGGCGACAACCAGAGCGGACTCATCGAAGATCGCGTACGAGCGTGTGAAATCGACCAGCTCAGCACGGGCCGGGGTGATGCCTTGACCACACCAGATGGCATCACCCCGACCGTCCCACAGCGCGGGCACCATATCGCGCCACACGGTGTGAACCCAATGAACGGTGCGGCCGAGCCGTGAGCCGACCAACTCGGCCGCCGCGGGTTCGTAGCCGACTCGTGTGCCATTGACGGTCGCCCTGCTGAACAACGGTGGCGCTTCCAGATCGGCGCATATCAGTCGCAATTCGCCGGTCACCTCCGAACGACCTCGGTCCGGACCGAGCGGGTGGAGGTGGCCGAGCCGCAGCGCATCGGATCGGCTGATTGGTCAGTGAGCATCACCGGCGCCTGTGGTTTCGGGGTGCGCGAGGGGTGCGGCGGCCTCGGGCTCGGGGACTGCACGTGCTGGAATGGCATCACCGTAAGGGGCAGTTCCGTTGTTGTGTGACCGAGCGATGCCCATATACAGCAGGCCAGAGCCGATAACGCCTACGCTCAGCAACACCACAATGAAATTGTCGTACCACGACGCCTCAGGAGTGCGCGGCCAGCCAATGTTGACAATGGCTGCCAGCCCGTAGACCAGCGCAGCGATGTTGACGGGCAACGCCCACCGGCCGAGCCGGTATCGCCCATTGGGAACCCAGCCCTTCAACCGAGCACGCAGGGCGGCGAACACCACCATCTGGAACGCGATGTAGATCCCGATCGCACCGAAGCTGATCAACTTGGCCAGCGCGTCAGCGGACATCGCTGACCCGATAATCAGCAAGCCGGGAATCACGGCGGCAAGCAACAGCGCATACGGCGGGATCGCACGACGCTGATCGAATCGCGACAGCTTCCGGCTACCGACGATCATCTCGTCGCGAGCGTAGGAGTACACCAGACGGCTGGCCGCAGCCTGCAGGCTCAACGCGCACGACACGAACGAGATGAGTACAACACCGAGCACCAACTTCGAACCCACTGGCCCGAATGCCCGTGCCAGGACCGTGCTCACCGGATCCGGGTCAGCACCGCTGATCACAGCACCGAAATCGACTACCGACAGGATCAAGCACAGGCAGACGAAGGTCGCTGCCGCACCGCCGATATAGATGGTCCGGCGCATCGACTTCGGGATCTGCACCCCCGGATTGCGCACTTCCTCCGCGACGTCGCCGCAGGCCTCGAATCCGTAGTACTGGAACACTCCGATCAAACTGGCGGCGAGGAAGGCGTACAGAAAGCTGTGCGAGCCCTCGGCACCGAAGCTGTTGAAAAGGACATCGAGCCCGTGATGGCGTTCGGTGAGTAGGAGCCAGGCGCCCACCACGACCGCACCCAGCAGTTCGGCGGAAAATCCGAAGATGGCGATATAGCCCAGGATCTTGGTACCGCCGAAATTGGCGATCGTGGCCAGCGTCAGCACGGCGAGGGCACACACAATGGTTGTCGTCGACGTCGGGGCGAACCCGAAGGCGCCCGCGACGAAAGGTCCGGCACCGTAGGCGACGCCGGCGATGGAGGCGAGCAGCGCGAACAGGTACACCCAACCGGTCATCCAAGCCCATTTGCGACCCCACAGCCTGCGGGCCCACGGATACACCCCTCCAGCGACCGGGAACTGTGCCACGACCTCGCCGAAGATCAGGGCCACCAACAGCTGGCCGGCGCCTGCGATCAGAAGGCTCCAGAACATCGGCGGACCAGCGGCGGCCAGGGCGATGGCGAACACCGTGTAGATGCCGACGACCGGCGACAGATAGGTGAATCCGAGGGAGAAATTCGCCCATGGGCTCATGTCTCGTTTGAACTCGGAGGTGAAGCCGAGAGCGGCGAGTTGAACATCGTCGTCATCAGGGACGCCGTCGGCGGCGGCGGCGTGGGAAGCGTTCTGGTCCACAGCATTCGTGCTTTCGTGAGGATTTGCCACATAGAAGGGCCGGTGTGCGGCGGATCACATCCGCCAGCAAAACATATAGCTTCATAGTTCATAGCTCAAGTCTCTTGCGTTACGATCGCGTTAGCACCTACGACCCCAGAGGGGGTAACCGTTGTCGGCCGATCGGCTGGGAGGTCTGACCGCACTCGGCGCGATCCTCGCTCCGCTCGACGGCGGAGGACCACGTCCGGAGGCAGTCGTCGAGCGAATCTCGGCGGCTATCGGGCTGGGCGTGATGGTCGACGGCGAACAGTTGCCGACCGAGACCGACCTGGCAGGCCAGCTCGGCGTGTCGACAATGACCCTGCGTGAGGCCTTGGCCGTATTACGGGAGCAGGGCCTCGTGGTCACGCGGCGCGGTCGCGGGGGCGGCAGTTTCGTCCAGGCGACCCCCGATGTCGTACAGAGCAATTCGCTCGCCCGGCTACAGACTTTGAGTGTCGAAGAGATTCGCGATATCGGCGATGAGCACTTCGCGATCTCCGGTGCGGCTGCCGCTCTCGCCGCACAACGCAGCCTCAGCGCAGACATTGCCCGGATGCGGGCGCTGATCGCCCGTTTGCGCGACGCCACCAACCGATTTGAGTGCAAACGCGCCGACAGCCGGTTCCACATCGAAGTTGCCGTCAGCGCGCAGTCGCTACGGTTGACCCGCGCCGAGGTCGGATTGCAAGCTGAGACATCGGCCCTGATCTGGCTCCCGCAAATCGCGATCGACCCGGATAAAGAAGCACGAGATCACGAAGCACTGGTTGAGGCGATCGAAGCCGAAGACCCTCGCCGCGCACGCGACCTGGCCGAAGCACACAGCGCCGCACACCTTCGCCGACTGGTCGAATTACTCATGGAGCTGAGAAACGCATGAACGCCGTCGACGACTCGCGGCCGCGGGCCGACCTCGAAGCGATCGGCCGGGCGACGACGGAACTCGTCGAGACGGTCTACGGTTCCGTCACGGTGATCAGAGATGCCTTCCTCGAACTATGGACTCGAATGTCTGCCGAAGGCGCCATGCCCGGCTCCACAGATTTCGCATCACTCGCGACCGTGATCCACAGCGAGCTCAGCGCCAAGGCGGCACTACTCAACGGCGCCGGTGTCGTCCTCGCGGACCATGTGCTGCCTGACCGGGCCCGACATCTTGAATGGTGGCATCCAACCACCACAGGGGCCTCGGAGGCACAACGGCTCGTCGTCGATCTGAACCCGCGCAGCGAGTACTTCTACGACTACACGCACATGGAGTGGTTCGCCGTACCCCGGGACCAGGACAGGCGATGGATCTGCGGCCCGTATCTGGATTACACCGGGGTCGATCTGTATGTCTGCACGTTCTCGATGCCATTGCGGCTCGCTGACGGAACTTTTCTGGGTATTGCCGGCGCCGATATCTCGATATCGACCATCGAATCGGCTCTCTGGCCCTACCTGCAACAGGCATCGGCCACGTTGGTACTGGCAAACGCAGACGGGAGGGTCATCGTCGGCAACGACGCCGAATACCTCACCGGCTTGCGGGTGGGAGCCACCGCACGCACCGAGCGGGCGGTAACGGTTCGGGCCACTCCGTGGTCGCTGATCGTCGTGCGTACAGCGGGCTGACAACGGTATGCCGGACACACCGAGTCCGTCCGGCATACCGTTCGTGGCCCGGGGAAGCAGACCACGAGTTCATAGCGTTCGTCATCCATAGCGGGTTAGCGCAGTGGTACGGAGCCGAAACGAGCCGTCCGCCCGCCGTCTGCACCCGCTGGGGAGCACGTCGTCGAGAGCCACGGGGTCGACGGTCATTCGGGCTCGTCGTTGCCGAGGGCCGGCGGGGCACAGCGATAGCGCACGGGAGTGCGCGAGAACGTGATCGGGTTGGTGATCTGGGCGGTGTCGCTGCCGGGGACGCGAACAGTGGGCTCGAGACCGAGGTTCTCGGCCAGTGCCACGGCTTCGGCGACATCGTTGATCGGTCCGGCGGGCACGCCCACCGCGGTAAGGGTGGCGAACCAGTAGTCGGCTCCGTGCGCGGCAAGCGATGTATCGAGAACATTCGTGAGTTCGTCACGGTGGGCCACGCGAGCGGAATTGGTCGCAAATCGCGGATCATGGACCAGTTCCGGCCTGCCGAGTGCAGTCATGAGGTCGGCGAACTGCCGATCGTTGCCGACAGCCAGCGCCACCGGACGATCCGAGGTGGGAAACACTTCGTAGGGCGCGATACTCGGATGACGGTTCCCCAAGATACCCGGAACTACTCCTGCCCCGAGATATCCCGAGCCCTGATTGACCAGGGACGACAACAAGGACGACAGCAGGTTGGTGTCGACGCGCTGTCCTTCGCCGGTGAGCTGGCGATGACGCAGCGCCGCGAGAATCCCGACAAGGGCGTGCAGACCGGTGAGCACATCGACCAGCGCGACCCCGGTCTTCGTCGGAGCCCCCGGCTCGGGTCCGGTCATGCTCATCAGCCCACCGACCGCTTGGACCAATAGGTCGTATCCCGGTAGCGAGGCACCACCCTTGTCACCGAAGCCGGTGATGGAGCAGTAGACAAGACCCGGATTGACCCTGCGAAGATCCTCGTAGCCGAGGCCCAGCCGCTCCATTGTCCCCGACCGAAAGTTCTCGACGACCACGTCAGCGCGACGGACCAGTTCGAGGGCACGATCCCTGTCACCGGAATCACCGAGATTCAGTACGAGCGACGACTTGTTGCGATTCACGGCGTTGAAATAGGTTGCGGTCCCGTTGGGGTCGAACGGTGGCCCCCAGGCCCTGGTGTCGTCACCAGTGTTGGGGCGTTCGATCTTGACAACCTCGGCACCGAGGTCGCCGAGCAGCATCGTCGCGTACGGTCCCGCCAGCACCCTACTGAAATCGGCGACGACGATGCCGTCGAGTGCGCCTGCGCTCATAGGCCCGCCCGCCCGCCACGGAGGTAGACCGTCGACGTGTGAGTGAAGAATTCGCGCGCCGCACGTCCCTGTTCGTTCGGTCCGAGCCCGCTCTTCTTCGCACCTCCGAACGGAACATGTGGATCGGCTCCTGCGGATTCGGAATTGATGTGCAGAACCCCGACGTCCAATTCCTCGACAGCCTGCAATGCTCTGGTGAGGTCCTGGGTGAACACAGCAGCGGAGAGCCCGAACTCGCTGTCAGCCGCCATTGCGAACGCCTGGTCGGCGTTGGCTGCTCGTCGCACCGCCAGCACCGGACCGAACAGCTCGTCGCGCCACAGGTCGGGAGCATTCGAGGAGAGTTCGAGCACGGTCGGCGGGACGTAGTATCCGGTCGCGAGTTCGCCGTCGTCGTAGGCGATTCCGCCGACGATGCGTCGTGCTCCCTGCGTCAGAGCAGTATCAACGCCCTTCTGGATTGACTGCCGCGCATCGGCAGTGATTACCGGCCCGAGATCGGTGTCCTCCTCCATGGGGTTCCCGACCCGCAGGTCTTGTACGCGTTCGCCTAGCAGGGACAGGAAGTCCGCCGCGATGTCATCGGTGACGATCAGCCGGGATGTGGCCGTGCACTTCTGGCCCGTGGAGCGGAATGCTCCCGCCAGCACCTGGTCGACAGCGAGTTCGATGTCGGCGTCACCCAGAACCACCGCGGCGTTCTTGCCACCCATTTCCGCTTGCACCGAAACGCCGCGCAGAGCTCCGGACGCGGCGATCCGGCGCCCGACCCCGGTAGATCCGGTGAAAGTGACGGCGTCGACATCGGCTCGCTCGGAGATGGCGGCACCAATGGCACCGTTGCCGATCAGTAGGTTGAGGACTCCGTCCGGAAGCCCCGCGTCGACGAGGGCCTCGGCTAGTCGGGTGGCCAGAAGCGGTACGGTGCCCGCGGGCTTCCATACGACGGTATTGCCGTAGGTCAGCGCTGGCGCGATCTTCCACGCCGGAATCGCGATAGGGAAGTTGAACGGTGTGATGACACCGACGACGCCCATGGGCCTGCGGGTGACCAGGATCCGTTCGCCGCGTCGAGGCGAGGCGAACACCTCTCCAGCCTCGCGGTCAGCGTCCTGGCCGTGGTACCGCAGGATATGCGCCGCGCGCAGCACCTCACCAATCGCTTCTGCCCTGGTCTTGCCTTCCTCCTGAGCGAGTTCCGGTCCCCACTCCCCCGCCGCCGCCTCCACAACGGCGGCGGCCCGGACGAGAACCGCACCTCGCTCGTGTGCCGGAGTGCGGGACCAGTCGGCCGCCGCCGCACGAGCCGCAATGACCGCGTCGTCGAGGTCACCGGCATCGGCTGCAGTCCCAGACGCGACCACCAGTTCGGGTTCGGCCGGGTTGACACTGGCAGCAGTGGTGCCCCCGCGGCCTTCGCGCCAGCGCCCGCCGATGAGATTTTGCAGCTGCACAGGTTCGGTCATGACTCCACCTCCGGTTGCAGATCGGTGCCGGCGGTCAACGGAATGCGCCGTATCCGGTCAGCGCCTGACCGATCGACAGCAGATGCATCTCACTCGTACCCTCGTAAGTCAGCACCGATTCCAGATTGTTCGCGTGCCGCAACGGCGAGTACTCGAGAGTGATGCCGCTGCCGCCGAGCAGTGTCCGGCATTCACGGGCGATGGACAGTGCCTCCCGGACGTTGTTGAGCTTGCCCAAGCTGATCTGCTCGGGTCGTACCCCGTCACGATCCTTGATCCGCCCCAGGTGCAGTGCCAACAGCACGCCTTTGCCGAGTTCGAGCGTCATGTTCGCCAGCTTCTCCTGGGTGAGCTGGTAGCTCGACAGCGGCTTGTCGAACACCTCCCTGGTTGCGGTGTAGGCGATGGTCGTATCGAGGCTGTCCCTGGCGGCGCCGAGTGCACCGAACACGATGCCGAATCGCGCCTCGTTCAGGCAGGACAACGGCGCGCTCAGACCGCGACCTTCGGGCAGCATCGCCGACGCGGGCAGCCGCACACCGTCCAGGACGAGCTCCGAGGTGACGGAGGCGCGCAGGGAAAGCTTCTTGTGAATCGTGTTGGCGGTGAACCCTTTCGAGTCCGTAGGGACGAGGAAGCCGCGAATTCCCTCGTCGGTTTGCGCCCAGATAGTCGCGATATCGGCGAAGCTGCCGTTGGTGATCCACATCTTTGTGCCGTCGAGAATCCAGTCGGTGCCGTCGCGACGCGCCCGGGTACGCAATCCGGCAGGGTTGGATCCGAAATCGGGCTCGGTGAGGCCGAAACAGCCGATCGCATCGCCAGCGGCGAGCCGAGGGAGCCATTCCTGCTTCTGCTCCTCGGAGCCGTACCTGTGGATGGAGAACATCGACAGCGACCCCTGCACGGAGACAAAGCTGCGGAAACCACTATCGCCGGCTTCGAGCTCGAGACAGGCGAGGCCGTAGCTGACTGCAGTGGTACCCGCACATCCGTAGCCCGGCAGGTGCATACCCAGCAGGCCGAGAGAGCCGAATTCCTTGGCGAGCTTCTTGGGCAGGGTCGCGGACTCGAACCAGTCCGCCAGATTCGGCCGGAGGCGGGTGTCGACGAACTTCCGCACGGTGGCAGCGATGTCGCGCTCGTCGGACTCGAGTAGTCGGTCGATGTCGAACAGGTCGAGCGGCCGTATCGGTTCGGTGCGGCGATGCACGGTAGGCGAGGTAGTGGTCACAGGGTCGGTCGTCCTTCGTACTTGATCAGTCACAGCACCGAACGGCGTGGGCGTCTCGGGATCGTGCACACGACGGGTGTCGGGACAGTGGGCGTGTGGTGTCCTGCTGTCGGTCGATTCGGACTGTACGAAGTGGGTGATGCCGAGAGCACTGTCCGGGTCGTACAACATCGAGCGCATGGTTGGCAGATACGGCGACCGCGAATCTCGCTGCGCTATCGTAGATTCGCCGCATCGACGGGATGCGATGGAAGGACACCGCCATGAGACATCAATGACACACGGTTGAGGCAATCATTCTCTGTCCGGACCGCGCGCCACCGCTGGCCACGGCACCGGCCGACGTCGTTATCGAAGCTACTGCCACAACCGGCAACCCCCGGCCTGTTCCGGGACCGGCTCCGTTTCCTCGTCGAGGCGTTCGACGTTTCGATGGTGTCGTCGCCGAAATCCGTTCCTACGGTGCGGTGATGGACCTGGTCTGAGCGCGCACCACCAGGTGGAACTGGAACTACTGATCCGCGCCGGCCGCGGCGTATTGGACGGACGCGGCCTGACCGCTCGTTAGGCCGAGCCGGCCATAACGTGCCCTTGCCCGTCGCCCGGGAGCCATTCCGCGATCAACAGGGCGTTGCTCAGTGGAGCCATCCGCTCGCTCACTGCGTATCCGAGGGTCCGCTCTACCTTCTGCACTCGGTAGAGAACCGTATTGCGATGCACGAGAAGATGTTGCGCAGTTCGCGCATAGCTGCAGCCATTCTGTAGGAAGGCATGCACTGTCTCGCGCAGCACCCGCTGGTTCGGACCATTCTCAGCCAACGGGCCAAGCACACGCCGGGAGTACTCGAGCGCCGCCTCGCGATCGGTGACGAGGAGAGCGGCAAGTGCCACACCTTCGTAAGTCGTTACTGTCGGTGCCGGACGGCCACTGTAGGAGACGATCTCTTGCACGCGGCGTGCGTCAGAGTGCCCGCGTCGGAATCCCGCCATCCCCCCAGCAACCTCCCCGATCGCAACATGCACCGCCAGCCCATGAGACCGAATTGCTCGCAGGAGTGCGGCTTCGTCGATGCCGGTAGATCCGCGGGGCCGCTGGAACCACCCCCACATTTCGCGTCCGCTTGTGACGATCGCAAGATGCCTGCGCGCGGGCGATCCCGCGTTCAGCAGGTCGGCGACGGCCTGTAACTTCCGGTGCTCCACCGGCTCATCCGACCAGCAGATGAAGGCGACGTGCTCGCCGTCCCAGTCGTAGGGGATCGTCTGCAACACACTCCGGTCGACCGGACGATCAGCCACGATCCCGGAGACGAGCGTCGCCCGGCGCGACTGCGGATCCTGTGCGTTCACATCCCGATGCCTCTTGTACTCGCCCACCACCTCGTCGAGTGCACGCGCCAGATAGGCCGCCAATTGCTCTCGCGCGAACGCCGTGCATACAACCAGTTCCTCGGCTGTGCAACATTCCGCGACGAGCGCAGGGAACAACACTCGGTCCCAGACGAAGTTCTCGCCCACGTGGTAGATCCGCACCAAGAGATCATCGGCCGAGGGCAGGATGGGGGCGATGAGCCGACCGATCGCGAGAGCCTCGGGTGGAGGTCCCAGCGATCCGCCGTCGATATCGGACCTGAACATCGTGAGAATGTTCCGTAGATTCGCCATGAAACTGGCCCGGGCATGATGCCGCAGAGTAGAGCCGACCTCGCCGAATTCGGTGAAGCGTAGCGCGAGTGCCGCCGTCGTCTCGTCTGCCAGCGCGGACAGTCGTTCCAGGAGATCCCCCGCGACTTTGACCAGCGGATCACGCGAGCATCCGCCATAGACGCCCGGGCCGCCGATGGCGGACGAATCCGCTGTCGACCGGTGCGAGGGGCCCACGGCTCCAGGAGCGTGAACGCACGGACCATGTCCTATACAGGTGGTCGCTTCAACAGAACTCAACGGATCGTCACCTTCGGTTTGAGAAATTCGACGACCCGGCTCTACTCCGCACTCTGGTAGCGGCCGACCCGGTGACCGTCTGCCGCGCCCACCGAACGGCCCGGCACTTCACACTACTACGATCTAAGATCTTGTTTTATATCTTTTTGGTTCGCGCCCACTACCGAGTGGCGGACGACGAGTCCAGCATGCGGGTCAACATCAATTCCGCCGGGTGTCCGAGCATTTCGTGGGCATGGCGATAGACCCTGACCGACTGCGACGACGGCCAATCCTCGGGCAGGAACCGGGCCGGCAGACCCGGATCTCGTGCCAGCAGGTGAAGCCAATCCGCAACGAGCGCGGTGAACGCGGCAACCGGATTCATGGACCGGCCGCGCAGATCGGACCACATAGAAGCGAACGAGCGGTGCTCCGACTCGATCATGTTCAAGTCCCATGCCTCGCGAACGAAATGCTCGGACGCCGACCCTCCGATCGGACGGCCGGCAAAGGCGAAGGTGACCACGTCGGTGGCATCCACACGCTCGAGTACGCGGCGTGGATCGACCACGCCGGGCGCGATCCACAATCCGTCCTGGACACGACCGAACCCCGCCCAGGCCAGCTCGGATCTCAGTCGGTGGCGGATGTCCCGGCGAAGTTCCGGCACGGTGTAACCGAGCAGCGTCCACTCTTCAGCGTCCGGCGTGAACGGATCCTCTGCCTCCACGCGAGCCCGGCCTTCCCGGAGCATCTCCAACGATTGCGGGGTCAGCCCGAACTCAGCGACCCGACCCCGCTGTGTCCGATCCAGCAGACCGATCCGGACCATGCGATTGAGCGCCGCCCTGGCCGCCGATTCGGTGACACCGAGCGAGTTCAGCATGTCGAGCAAGATCCGGGATCGCACGCGCTGCCGATCCTCCCGATCGAGTACCAGCGAGCCGTAGAAGGCGAGCAACAGACGTTGCGGGGAAGGAGTCGGAGGCGCCGGAACCCCGCGCACACCTCCCGTGTCGGGCACCACGCCAGGGGCGAGAGACATCCGTGAACCTCCAGTCGTTCCTGTGGGGCAACCTCAGCGTGCCACATCATTCAATCTACACATTCTTGACGTTCGTCATGAATGTGCGTAGCTTTTGAGCGACGCGCACCACGTTTTCGCGGCATTCAGCGGCGGGCGTGCCGCCGTTCTCTCTCATTCGGGACGACACAGGAGTCCACTCGATGATCTACAGATCCGAGTCCGTCACAATCGATATCCCTTCACGTACCGTCTCCGCCCACGTTCTCGAGCGGGCACAGGAACTGGGGGGTAAGCCCGCGCTGATCGACGGCGTTACCGGGGAGACGATCACCTACGCAGAGCTCGAGGAGCTCACTGCGCGGGGAGCGGCGGGTCTGACCGCTGCCGGAATTCGTCCAGGCGACGTCGTTGCGCTGGCCAGTCACAATCAGCCGTCCTGGGTGGTGGTCGCGCACGCGGTCCTGCGGGCGGGTGCTGTTCTTACTCCCTTGAATCCGATCCTCACCGCCACCGAGATCAGCAAACAGCTGACCGATTCGGGCGCGAAGGCGGTCGTGACGTCTGCCGAGGCTCGCGACACCGTGTTCGATGCCGCTGAGCGGGCAGCGGTGCAGCGCAGATTCGTGTTGAGCAGCGACGACCCGGAATCGTTCTCGTCCCTGCTGCAATCGCAACCTTCCGCTGAGGCAGCGATCGATCCGGCCACTGCCCTGGCGGCTCTGCCGTACTCGAGTGGCACGACGGGCGCGAGCAAGGGTGTGATGCTCTCGCACCGCAACCTTGTCGCCAACCTCGAGCAGATCAGATACGGGTGGACCACCGACGGGTCCGACGTAGTGTGCGCCGCGTTGCCGTTCTTCCACATCTACGGATTCACCGTGGTGCTGAACTCGTCGCTGCTGGCCGGAGCCACGATCGTGACGATGCCACGCTTCGACATGAATGCCTACTTGCGCATCGTGCAGGACTACAAGGTCACCGTGGGCCACCTCGCGCCGCCGATGGTTCTGGCCCTTGCACACGCCCCCGAGGTCGACCAATACGACCTGTCATCGATGCGATTCGCCATCTCCGGGGCCGCACCGCTGGACGAGGAAGCGGTTGCCCGCGCGCAGAAGCGCACAGGAATCGTCATCCGCCAAGGCTTCGGTATGACCGAAGCGTCCCCGGCCACGCATATGGTCTTCACTCGCGACTTCGAGAGCACCCCAGCAGGATCGGTCGGTCGCCTGGTCGCCGGCACCGAAGCACGCATCGTCGATCCGCTCACCGGCACCGATGCCGCCCCCGGTGAGCGGGGCGAACTACTGGTCCGCGGACCACAGGTGATGCGCGGATATCTGGGGAGGCCGGAAGCCACTTCCGCGACGATTGTGGACGGCTGGCTGTACACCGGCGACATCGCGGTGGTCGACGGCGACGATTTCTATATCGTCGACCGGATCAAGGAACTGATCAAGTACAAGGGCTATCAGATCGCCCCTGCTGAGCTGGAAGCTCTCTTGCTCACTCACCCCCTGATCAGCGATGCCGCGGTCATCGGCGTGCCCGATGCCGCCGGTGGTGAAATCCCCAAGGCTTTCGTCGTCCGAAGCGGTGACCTCGAGGCTCACGTCCTCATGGATTGGGTGGCAGCACAGGTCGCGCCGTACAAGCGTATCCGCAGGCTCGAATTCGTCGACACGATCCCCAAGTCCCCCGCAGGCAAGATCTTGCGGCGCGTCCTGCGAGATTCCGAAGCCGACGCAGCAGAGCGAACGGCCCCCGAATCCAATCCGCAATCCGCCCCTGAGACAGAAAAGGACTCATCGCAATGAACTTGATCGGTAAGGTCGCCGTGGTCACCGGCAGCGGCCAAGGACTGGGCCTCGCCTATGCCAAGGATCTCGCCCGGCATGGAGCCGCTGTCGTCGTGAACGACGTCAACCCCGCTACCGCCGACAAGGCCGTCGCCGAGATTCGGGAGTCGGGTGGGTTGGCTGTGCCCGTGGTCGCCGCGGTCGGTCCGACCGCGACCGCACAGCAGCTCGTCTCCACCGCCGTCGAGGAGTTCGGCCGACTCGATGTGATGGTCACAAACGCCGGCATCCTGAGGGACTCGGTGGTGTGGAAGATGACCGATGAGGCGTTCGACTCGGTGGTCGACGTGCATCTGCGCGGCACGTTCACCTGCGTCCGGGAAGCCGTACAGCGTTTCCGAGAGCAAGGTGAGGGTGGTCGTATCATCTGCATCGGCTCTCCCGCCGGACAACGGGGCAACTTCGGGCAGACCAACTACGCCGGTGCGAAGGCCGCGATCGTCGGGATGGTCCGCACGTGGGCAATGGAGCTGCAGCGCGCCGGCATCACCGCTAATGCGGTGTGTCCCGTGGCCGCCACCGCGATGACCGAGACGATCCCCTTCCTCGCCCCGTACATCGACGCCATGAAGAACGGCGAGGCGCTCCCCGCGATTATCCGTCGCGAGGTCGGTATGGGCACCCCGGAAGACGCGGCGGGCATCATTTCGTTCCTCGCGAGCGACGCCGCCGCCGACATCACCGGCCAAGCGATCTCCGTCGGCGGTGATCGACTCGCGTTGTGGTCTCACCCGCAGCTCACCGCAACCGGTTATCACGACGGCGGATTCTCCGCCGATGATGTCGCCGCCGAGTGGGCGGGCACCTTCGCCGACGCCATGGAATCAGTGGGCGAAAAGTTCCCCGAGGAGCTGACCACGCGATGAGCAGGTACGAGTACGGCATAGATTTCGAAAGAATCGATGCGATAGATTTCCACACCCACGTCCAGCTCGACGGATGCGGTCAGCACGCTCTCGACGAGGTCCTGCTCAACGCCACATCTCGCTACTTCAAGTCGGCCGAGGACCAGAACCCCACCGTCGATGACGTCGCCGCACACTACCGGGCCCGTAACATGGCCGCGGTCGTGTTCACCGTCGATGCCGCGTCCGGCACCGGACATCAGGCCAACTCTGTCGAGGAGATCGCCGAAGGCGCCGCTCGCAACAACGACGTGCTCATCCCGTTCGGATCGGTCGATCCGTGGCAGGGCAAGGCGGCGGTCCGCCGTATTCGTCATCTGGTCGGCGAATACGGCGTCCGAGGGTTCAAGTTCCATCCCAGCATGCAGAACTTCGAACCGAACAATCAACGCTTCTACCCTCTGTACGAGGCGATGGCCGAGGCCGGTGTGCCCGCGCTGTTCCACACCGGGCAGACCGGAATCGGCGCCGGACTGCCGGGCGGGCACGGCATCAAACTTCGATACTCCGATCCGATGCTGCTCGACGACGTCGCTGCCGATTTCCCAGAGCTGACGCTCATCCTGGCACATCCCTCGGTGCCGTGGGTGGACGCACAGATTGCGATCGCGACACACAAGGCCAACGTCTACATCGACCTGTCCGGGTGGGCACCCAAGTACTTCCCGCCCCAATTGGTCAGGGCCGCGAACACGCTGCTGCGGTCGAAGGTTCTGTTCGGCTCCGATTTCCCCGTCATCCAGGTCGATCGGTGGATGAGCGACTTCGACGACCTCGATCTCAAACCCGAGGTTCGGCCCCTGATCCTCAAGACCAATGCCCTCAACGCCCTGCGCGTCAAGGCCTGATTCGACACAGGAGTCCACCCATGACCACTGATATCTCCACCTCGACCACTGTCGAGTCACCCGCGCAGCTCCTGGGTCTCGTCGGTGAGTTACTCGGAACGAGCAACTGGCGAGAAGTCACCCAGCCCGACGTCGACCGATTCGCCCAGGCCACCGGTGACGAGCAGTGGATTCACATCGATGTCGAGCGGGCCGCGAGCGGTCCGTTCGGGGGCACCATTGCGCACGGCTACATGACCCTGTCGCTCATCGCTCCGCTGATGGCCGACGTGCTCCACATCACGAACCTCGGGATGGGGGTGAACTACGGGCTCAACAAGGCGAGGTTTCCCGCACCGGTTCTCGTCGGCTCCCGGGTCAGGCTCAGTGCACGCGTAGCCGCGGCAGAACAGATCAAGGGCGGAGTCCAGATCATCGCCGCGGTGACCATCGAGCGAGAAGGTGGTGACAAGCCCGTCTGCGTCGCAGAAGCCGTCCTGCGATACTACGAGTGAGCGCAAAAGGGCGAGGCCACGATCATGGCCTCGCCCTTTGTGCATTCGCCCGGTCCCGCGTGGGGACGATGGTTCAGCGCAGCACGTATCGGCGTTCTGCGGCTTCGACGACGTTGGAGAGCAGCATGGCCCGCGTCATCGGCCCCACTCCGCCAGGCATCGGCGTCAGATACCCGGCCACTCCCCATGCGTCCTGTGCGACGTCACCGACGATGCCCTCGTCGGTGCGCGTGATCCCGACGTCCAGGACAACGGCCCCCGGCCTGATGTCGGATCCTGTGATCAGGGCCGGACTGCCGGCGGCGGCGACCACGATGTCGGCCCGGCGAAGGTGTTCCCGGATATCCCGGGTGCCGCGATGGCACAGCGTGACGGTAGCGTTTTCCGACTCACGCGTGAGCAGCAACCCGAGCGGACGCCCCACGGTGATGCCGGATCCGACGACGACCACTTCGGCGCCGTCCAGCGGGATGTTGTAGCGGCGGAGCAGCTCGATGACGCCGCGTGGAGTGCACGGCAGTGGACCGGATGTCTTCAGCAGCAAACGCCCCAAGTTGATCGGATGAAGGCCATCGGCGTCCTTGTCCGGGTCGACGTGCTCGAGCACGGCGGCCCGATCGATCCCGGCGGGAAGCGGAAGTTGAACGATGTATCCGGTACAGGAGACTTCGGAATTCAGGTCGTCGATGGCACTCAGGACATCGGCGGTGCTCGCTTCGGCGGGCAATCGGATCCTGTACGACGACAGCCCGATCTCCGCGCAGTCTCGATGCTTGCCTGCCACATACGCGGCGCTGGCAGGGTCGTCTCCGACGAGGACTGTTCCCAGCCCAGGCGCGCCCACGTCCCTTCGGATCTGCGCTACTCGATCGGCGAGCTCGCGCCTGATCGCCTTCGCCACCATCTTGCCGTCGAGAGCGACCGTGGAGGTGCTCGTCATCGTGGAGAATATGCCCACCGAAATTGCCCCTTCAAGTAGTACAGAAAGCGAAAATGTAGTTCGGCAACTCACACACGGCGTACAGCGCGCGAGCCGTTCGTACACGATCGAGGCTATCGGGAGCACCGGATTCGCAGCAGTGGCGTCCGACGCGAGAACCTCGCCTGAAATGGCTTGTCAATGTAGGTCATTCGACCTACCGGTATATCCGGCACGAGACATTGTCGAGTGCTCTATTCTGGATACGATGAAAAACGAACTGATCATAGATTTACTTCCCTCGGGTGTGGCGGTCCTCGATGCCGCGGGACGGTTCGTTTCGATCAATTCTTTCGGCGCCAGGTTGCTCGGCTACGCCGATCCCCGCGAATTGCATGGAGTGCAGAGTCCCTTCGGCACGGGTGACGAGGCCGACGTGGCCGGCTACGATTCGCGTGCCGACGAGCGGACTGCATTCTGGGATATCGGCCAAGAGGAATACTCTCTGCTCGCCTACCGGATCGGGGGCACCACGGCCGACAGTGTCGCGGTGACGTTCCGCGACGTGACCGAGCAGCACCGTCAGCACGCCCGCGTGGCCGCGCTGGCGCGAACAGCGGCGAATCTCGCTTCCCAGGGGTCTATGGTTGCCACGGTCCTCGATGCGATGGCGCGAGAGGTGCAAGGCTCCGAGGGTGTCGCGGGCGCTCAACTGTTCACGGTTTCACCGTTGACAAAGCAACTACAGATCATGGGATCGGCCGGGTTCTCCGAGCCACAGACCTTCTTCGATCTGTTGATGGCCGCAGGCCGCCGCGGTGCGACCCTGGCCACCTACGAGGTCCTCGACAGCGGAAAACAGATTGTCTACCCACGGCGCAAGGCCGCGATGCTGACCGATCCGAACTGGCAGTCCCTGCATGAGTACATCTCACAGCTGGATTGGGAGGACTTCGTCTGCACTCCGCTTACGGTCCGCGGCGAGCCTGTCGGCGTTCTCAACGTGTACATGGCGCCGGGGTTTCATGCCGGGGAGTCGATGCTCGGATTCTTCAGTGCGATGGCAGAGCAGGCTTCACTGGCGGTGGACTACGCCACACTGCTCGAGCGTGACCGCATCGCGATCAGACGGGAGGAGCGCAAACGACTGGCTCGCGATCTCCATGATTCCGTGGTGCAGCAGGTGTTCTCGATCGGAATGCAGGCGCGAGCCCTGCAACGCGAAGGGGCGAAGATTCCGGGACCATGGGGTCGCAACGTCGCCGCTATCGCGCACGAGATCACAGAACTGGGCCGCGCCGTGCAACGTGATCTACGCGGGATCGTGCTGGCTCTGCAACCTTCGATATCCGCCGAGCTCGGCCTTCCCGCCGCACTGCGGTTGTTGGTGGACGACCTCGCCCGACGCACCGATGTTCGATTCGAGCTCTCGGTGGACCCGGCGTTCCCGCAGTCGGATGTGAGCCTGGTCGAAGACGTCTACCAGGTGGTCAGCGAAGCCGTCCACAACGCGGTCAAACACGCCGCACCGGCGACCGTAGCGATCTCGGTCGGCTTGGCACCCGACTCGCGCGCCGTCACCGTCGACGTGGTCGACGACGGGATCGGCCCGGGTGAGCCGGCCTCGGACTCGAGCGGCTACGGCCTGACATCACTGCGCGAGCGCGTCGCACGGTGGTCCGGGCACATCGAGATTACGGCGAACGCGTCCGGTCGCGGTACCGGGGTCCACGCATCGCTCATGCCTGCCCGCCCAGAAGGACTACATGATGAATGAATCCAAGCACACGATCGAGGTTCTCGTGATCGACGATCATGTCGTGGTTCGCCGCGGCATCGCGGCCTTCCTCGAGTCGAGCGAGGATATCGTCGTCGCCGACGAAGCCTCGAACGGTGTCGAAGCCTTGGAGCGATTGGCGGTGATGGCGGCACATCACTCGCTGCCCGATGTCGCCCTTCTGGATCTGATGATGCCGCAGATGGACGGGGTGGAGACGGCACGAGAGATCACCACCAGATACCCCGACGTCCGGGTTGTCGTCCTGACGAGTTTCGGCGAATCCGAGCGAGTCCACGCCGCGCTCGCCAACGGCGCGTCGGGCTATCTGCTCAAGGACGCCGACCCGTCCGAAGTAGAGGCAGCGATCCGTGCGTCTGTCCGCGACGAGGTCTATTTGGATACGGCCGTGGCGCGGCATCTCACTCCCCGGGTCGCCACTCCGATCGGATTGCGCTCACTGAGCGCCCGAGAGCGTGAGGTACTCGCGCTGGTCGGGCGCGGGCTGTCCAACCGTGCCATCGCGACGGAGTTGTCGATCAGCGAACGCACAGCGCGCACCCACGTGTGCAATGTACTCGCCAAAATGAACCTCGACTCTCGCACCCAAGCAGCTCTCGTGGCCGTGCGGGAGGGACTGGTCCGGATCTGAGTGGGCGTGGCGACCCGCCCGGATCGCCACGCCCATTCACCCGTATCGAGTCAGTCGGCGAACACCACGGTGGTGTTGCCGTTCGTCAGGACCCGTCCCGTCACGTGGTCGCGCACCGCGGCGGCCAGTACCCGCCGCTCGATATCACGCCCTTTGCGCACCAGCTGTTCCGGCGTGTCGCGGTGGCTGACCGGCTCCACATCCTGAGTGATGATAGGCCCCTCGTCGAGGTCGCCGGTGACATAGTGCGCCGTCGCGCCGATGAGTTTCACGCCCCGGGCATGGGCCTGGTGATACGGCTTGGCGCCCTTGAAGCCGGGCAGGAACGAATGGTGGATGTTGATGCATCGACCGGACAATCGAGCCGACAGCTCGTCGGACAGGATCTGCATGTAGCGGGCGAGCACCACCAGATCCGCTCCGTAGATGTCCACCAGCCGGAGCAACTCGGCCTCCTGCTCCGGCTTGGTCTCCTTGGTGACCGGCAGGTGATGGAACGGCACTGATCCCAAGTCGAGGTTCCCGTACACCTCACGGGGATGGTTGGAGACGATGGCCACGACGTCCATCGGCAGCTCTCCGATGCGCCAGCGATAGAGCAGATCCACCAGGCAGTGATCAAGTTTGGAGGCCATGATCAGTACCCTGGTCCGTTCAGCAGTGCTCTTGACTGTCCATGAGGCACTGAGCGAGGTCAGTACCGGGGTGAGCCCGATCGTGATGTCGGACTTCGTCAGTTCGCCACGGACGGTCTCGAACTCTATGCGGGAGAAGAACCTCCCGGTGAGGTGGTCGTCGAAATGCTGCGCATCGATGATATTGCAACCCAGTTGCAATAGGCAGGTGGATACCGCACTGACGATACCCGGCTCGTCGTCGCACGAGAAAGTCAGAACATGGGAATTCGACATGATTTCTGGGCGTCTCCTTTCGACATCGCCTCGCGACTCAGATCATGTGCAGGTCGGCGCGGCGACGATCTGGCTTATAGGGCGCGGACGCGACCGTGGCGCGGATGGCCTTCTGCGGACCGCCAGGAAGGCCCCAATGCACGGTCAGTTCCGTTCCGAGGTCACTGTGGGCGACATCGATCGTGCTCAGCGACAGCATTTCCCGGTAGTAGTAGCTGTATCCGCGCGAGGTCGCGACCCCGACGATGTCGTCGCCGGCGGTCACTTTGTCGGCCCACATGAACCCACGCTGGTCCCGCGGCATCTCCATATACGGAAAGTTCTCCCCGGGGCGGAACAACGACGCGAACACGTCTTGGACGTCCTCTGCGTTCCATACGAGTGTCCGGATAACTCGCCGCGGGTTCGCCTTCTCCGCGATTAGTGCTTCCCGGCCGAGGAAATCGTGATCGAAGTTGATATTCCGAGCCCATCCGAGTTCGACCGGGCTCCGGTAGTATTCGGAGATTTCGCGACCGTCGTAGCTACCCGCGATATACGCAGGCTGGGCATAGGAGGGCATCGACGAGGTGAAGCTATCGAGATATTCTGCGGTATCCTCATCAAAAATCGCCGGGATGTAGTCGGTTGCGATGGTTGGAAAACATGCCTCGAGGTGATTGATCATCACGGTTCGGCCACCGAGCTTCCGTAGCCCGAATTCCTGTCCGGCCTCGACAATCAAGTCGTAGATCTCGGGTCCGATCTCTCTCGGACCCTGTAGTTCGAAGCCGATCTCCCCGGACATCCCCTGCCGCAACGCCCAGATCTGGTGCCCTCCGATGGTGATCGGGTGCACCCGCATGAAGCCGGTGTCACGCAATCCGGTATCCCCCGACAATTTCTCCAGAACCTTCACGGAATTCGGTCCCGACACCTGATATATGAACCAGTCCTCTTGCTGAACCGTCACATCATAGTTGCCTCGCGCCAGCTGATAGCTCATCCAGAAGCCGCCACGGCCGTGCAACACGAATTCCTCGTCGCCGAAGCGGGTGAGAATTCCTTCGTGAATAACTTTTCCGCCCGAGTTCGTGTGGATTACATGTTTCGACTGACCGTGCGTAAATTTTCCGAAGGTATTCACCGAGTAGTCCGAGAAGAGCCGTAGCGTGTCCGGGCCGGTGAAGCGATGCTGCCACAGGAACGACCAATCACCGATGTAGCAGGTGTTCTTCCACGACATGCTCTCGTCGAGCCAGTCTGTGTATTCCTGTTGTCCGAATCTGCTCCATGCGTATACCTCCGGTGCGGTACGCATTCCGTCGACAGTGAACGCCATCGTCTTCCCATCTGTGCCACCGGCGGACCAGGGAAGGCCGCCTACGTTCGTTTCACGCTAAGTCCGAGAACCGCTCGGGCGCACGGTGAGGATGACTTCGATGCAGTTGATTCACGACCTGGTCGGCCTAGGTCATTCGACGCACAGACACGTACGCCGGCACCGACGAGGCCGGGTGTGACACGGCGTGTCCGCCCGGCCCGGCAGACATTCCGGTTTGCATAACCGTTTGGTAGGTCTATCGTCTACGTCCATCAGTCACCCCCGAGCCCTGAAGGACGGGCCTGTGAAGTTCCCCCACGACGCCCTCGCGCCGAAGACACCGCACGCATGAACGAATCCAGCCCGCAGACGGCTGCGCGACGGCCCCGGAAGCTGTGGCGCGGCCGCAGTATTCGCACGTACGTCCTGGCGATCGCGCTGGTACCGAGCACCGTGCTCCTGATCACCGGCATCATCACCGCTGCGACCCTTGCCGACCAGGCCGCAGCCAGTCGAGCGTGGTCCAGCTACCGCAGTACGGTTATCGCGCCGGCCTCGGCTTTCGTAGCCGCAGTTCAGAATGAACGCGGGGCAAGTATCGCGACAGTGGTCGGTGATCAACAGGCCGCGGGCCGTTTGCCGAGTGCCCGCCGGGCCACGGACGACTCCCTTGCCGGTATGCGGGACATGGTGTCCGAGCAGAACCGGCTCGACCCGGCGGCGACGAAGCAGAGCTCGGCAATCTTCGATCAACTACTTGTACAACTTCCCCTGCAGCGCCGGGATATCGATGTGCGTCAAGCAGATGTCACCGCCGTCGACGCCTACTACACCAGTTTGGTCGACTTGATCGCCGGCGGCATGCAGGAGAGCGCCGTTCACAACTCCCCTAACCCGAAAACCCTCGCCGAGGAGTTCACTGCGGCGGCGCTCGCGCAGATCCTCGATCTGCATTCCAGGGCTGCTGAACGCGTCGCTGCTGTGGTATCGATACGGAAACTCGATCCCGGCGAGCGACGGACGATCGCGGAACTGAACGGTGCATTCCGACAGAAACTGACCGAACTTGTTCCCCGCCTGACCGAATCGGAGCGATCGCTCTACGGGTCTCTGGTGAACAGCCAGGCATGGAGAACTGCGAGCGAGGAACAGAACTCTCTTGCTGAACGCGGTGAGTTGATCGGGACCTCCGAGCAATGGCAGGCGGCCGAGCAACAAGTCGGCGATGTGCTGACCAAACTGCTGGCGAGCCACGCGGCATATGCCTTCCGATCCGGCGAGGACTCGACGACGAGCTCGATCGCTCGCGCCGTCACCGTCGGTGCGGGAGTCGTGTTGGTCGGGCTCGCGGCGTTTCTGATTTCACTGACGCTCGCCAACCGGCTGGTGCGGCGGCTCCGGGCCCTGCGCACACGTACTCTGCAGGTCGCCAACGAAGATCTTCCCGCGCTTATACAACAGGCGCAGGCCGGCGAGGTTGTCGATTCCGTCGACAGCGCATTCATGACCGACGCCGGCGCCGACGAGATCGGAGAGGTGGCCAGCGCCTTCGCGATCGCCCACCGCACTGCGGTCGACACCGCAGTCAACGAGGCCAGGACCCGCGAAGGGTTCAACAAGGTTTTCCTCGACATCGCCTATCGCAGTCAGACGGTGGTGCGACGACAGCTCGAATTGCTCGACGTCGCCGAGTCCAAACAAGACGATCCTGAACACCTCGAGCTGCTCTTCCAACTCGATCATCTAACAACCCGTGCCCGGCGCAACGCGGAGAACCTCCTGATCCTGGGCGGAGGCCAGCCGGCCCGACGATGGCGGAAACCAGTGGCGCTGGAGCAGATCGTGCGCAGCGCAATCTCCGAGACCGAGAACTTCGCGCGTGTGAGCGCGCTGCGACTGCCCGACGTCAGCCTGGCGGGCAGCGCCACCGCCGACCTGATCCACCTACTCTCCGAACTCGTCGACAACGCGACCGCGTTCTCGCCGCCTGATTCGCCGGTATCGGTACGCGGCAACCTCGTCGGCCGCGGCGTCGTGATCGAGGTCGAAGACCAAGGCCTGGGCATCCGGTTCGAGGAGCGCGCGGCGTTGAACGAACTGCTGCGGCAGCCGCCAGGATTCCATGAGATGGCACTGCAGGGTCGCCGTCACCTGGGTCTATTCGTTGTCGGCAAACTGTCGCTTCGCCACGATATCTCGGTGACCCTTCAGGAGTCCGCGTACGGCGGGGTCAAGGCTGTCGTCCTGATTCCCGCCGAGCTGATCGGCCAGGACAGCGCCCCGACGACAGTGGTGAGTGCGGTGCAAGAACCGCCGAGGTCCGTGCCGCTACCCGCTCCCACACCGGAAGTCGGCGCCTCGGATGTGCTCGTAGCCCGGAACACGGTGACGCAAACTGCACTGCAACTTCCGGCTGAGGATGCACGCCACCCGGTAAATCCGAGCGCCGGGCTCCATCGCCGCTCGATTCCCTCCCGTGGGCGGGCGGCCCTGCCACGGCGACAGCGGCAGAGCCACCTCTCGCCACAGTTGCGACGCGAACACACCGAGATCACGACCTCCCCGATGACCGATGAAGCCGACCAGCCTCGCGCCGCCGATTCGGTGCGAAATTCCATGGCTTCCTTCCAACAGGGAACACGTCGCGGACGCCGTTTCACCCCACCCCCTCACGAAATGAACGAATGACATGATCAATGACGGCAGCCACCGCCCAGCAATCGTCTCTTTGGACTGGCTCCTGAACGGATTGGTCGAACGCACGTCCGGCGCCGAACACGCCGTCGTACTGTCCGCCGACGGACTGGCCCTCGCAGGCTCGAACGGCCTGGATCGAGAGAATGCCGAACACCTGGCCGCCATGGCCTCGGCGCTACACAGCCTCGGGCGCGGCGTCGGCACACGATTCAACAAAGGACCTCACCAACAGACCGTCGTCGAGTTGGATCGCGGATACCTGGTGGTCACCGAGGCGGGCCCGCGCGCCTGCCTGGCCATGCTCACGGCCGCGGACGCCGATCTCGGGCTGGTCGCCTACGAGATGAACGTGATAGTCGGACAAGTCCGGGATCAGATGTCGGCGGCTCCCCGGTCGCAGACGAACACACAGCACGCACGGTTATTCTCATGAACGGCGACGTGAGCCCGGAGGACTTCGATGAGGACCCCGGGCCTCTGGTGCGTCCGTTCGCCGTCACCCGTGGCCGTGCGGGTAACAATACGCATCGCCTCGACTTTCTCACACTAGTCGTGGCGATCCCGTCGGCCACAGACTTCACCGGATACGACCGCGAATACGGCGAGATCATGAGCTTGTGCCGTGGCAGGCCAATCTCAATTGTCGAGCTGGCCGCGCACCTGGGCCTGCTCGTGGCCTCGGTCAAGGTCCTCGTCGGCGACCTGATCGACGCCGGCCACGTAATCTTCCGGTCCCCGGCGCCACCGGAATCCACCCCCGATCTACACCTACTGCAGGCGGTTCTCGACGGTGTTCGCAAACTCTGATTATCAAGCCGGACGGATTGTGGAATTCGCGCAAGTCACCAAGATTCTCGTTGCCGGTGGTTTCGGTGTCGGGAAAACCACGATGGTGGCCTCGATCAGCGAGATCACGCCACTTCGCACCGAGGAGCAATTGACCGAGCTCAGCGCGGGGGTGGATGACCTCACTGGCGTCGCGTCCAAGACGACCACCACCGTCGCCCTCGACTTCGGCCGAATCACCTTGGAATCCGGGGTAGTTCTCTACCTCTTCGGGACGCCTGGGCAGGAGCGATTCTGGTTCATGTGGGACGAACTGTCCGTGGGCGCGGTGGGCGCTGTCGTGCTCGCCGATACCAGGCGGTTGGAGGACTGCTTCGGGCCGGTCGACTTCTTCGAATCACGAGGTATCCCCTTCGTGATCGGGGTCAACTGCTTCGACGGCTCCGACATTTACGACGAGGACGAGATCCGCGACGCCCTCGACCTTTCGCCGTATACGCCGGTATTACTCTGCGATGTCCGAAACCGCGAGTCTTCCAAACAGGTACTGATAGGAATCCTGGAGCACGCGATCAGTTCATGGGCGGGCAGATGAGTGTGGGGCTCCGTTCGATCACTGCTCGTCCTCCCCCGTTGTCCCCGGACCGACGGGCCCCGACGAGCAGTCGCCGCGGGTCGTCAGTCCGTCCGCCACCAGTGTCCGGACTGTCATTGCGAAGGCATCGTCCACTCGTGCCTGCTCGCCGGTCGCCAGCAGATCGAGCTGCAGCCCGCGCACCTGGGCCAGCAGGAACGTGGCGGCGACCCGAGCGCGAGCCGCCGGATACCCGTGGCGTGCCAGCGCGCCGATCGTCATCTCGATCCAGTCGCCGACCAGCGGATGCTCCATCTCAGACGATCGGTCGGTCCGCCCGAAGTTCGCGGCCAACTCGAACAGAACCTGGAACTGACGTTGTTCACGGGGACGGCACAGCCGTCGCCAGGTCGACCACAGCAACTCTTCCCCCGAGTCCGGCAAACGCAGCTCGTCGGCCTGCAATGTCTGCTCGAACTCGAGCCGGATTCGCCCCAGGACCTCGTTGATCAACGCCTGCTTGGTCGCGAAATGATGGATCAACGTCGCGTGGCTGACCCCCAACGCCTGAGCGAAGGGCCGTAGCGACAGGTCGCTCACACCGTGATCGAGGACGTATTGCGTCGCCGCCTCCAACAGTTCGGGCCGAACATGCTGGTAGCGCACTGTGCGTCTGTCTACCTTCTTGTTCTCCACCGATCGCATCATAAGAGGGCGACTGCCCTCCGGTGTCGGCAGACCCGTCAGGTCTGCCGACACCGGACAACTTCTGGAGGGTCTGCCTCCGCAGTTCGTTCCGGACAATCCGGCCGCGCTCCGCGGCAGATCGTCTGCGGAAGCCAATCTGGGCGGCTAACGTCCTGCCCGCCTACGCGGCGTCGATGAATCCGAGATGGAGGTCGAATCCGGCGTCGTCGGAGAAATCACGGTGCGGGGGGCGGCCCGAGAATGCTCGGTTACTGGGATCGCCCGACGACGCCGACCGGGCTTAGTGCAGCGACTGGATGCATGCGACTTTGTCGGCCCTGGTCGATGGCGCGCTCGGCGTCCAGTTCGGCCGCAACGTCGGCACCACCGATCAGGTGTGGAGTAAGTCCCCGGGCGCAAGCGGCGTGATGAGGTCGCTCGACTACGACGAGCTCGTCGCGCCCGAATTCATGACTCCGGCGAAGATTATTCACGACCCGATGACGGTCAGTTTTCGGTCATCTTCGTTATCTCCGTGGGCCCCGACCACCCACACGGTAGTCCGCAGGAACCGACGGTCATCACTTTCGTGGTGCCGTCTACATGACGTGCGGTGGCGATGAATGCGTGGGCTGTGTAGCCGCATTCCGGGCACAGACCGAAGTGGTCGAGCACCTCGCGCCATTTCTGCTCCACAACGAATTCGGAATTGGTAAGCACCGCAAGATCCGCGTGTCGATAGTTGTCGTTCTCCATACCTGTGTCCTTATTTACTCTATTCTCATGTACTTTATTCTCGCGGTGACAAGGTGTTCGCCCTCGACGACGTCGTCGAGGTATACCGCCACCTCGAGCAGGGGCTCCGCAAAGAAGATCATCGTCACGGTTTAGAGCGCGAAGTCCTCGAGCCGCCATTCGCCGGCGGGTTGATCTGCTGACTCGCGATGACGAAGGTCGACTCGACGGATCTTGCCGGAGATGGTCTTCGGCAAGTCGAAGAACTCCAGCCGACGAACTCGGAGGTAGCCGGGCAGGCGGCCGGATGTAAAGGCAAAGATGCTCGCCGCCAGCTCCGCGGAAGGCTCGTAACCGGGCGCCAAGGCCACGTACGCTTTGGGCACCGCGAGACGGATCGGGTCCGGTGAAGGGACGACTGCGGCCTCGGCCACGGCCGGATGCTCGATCAGGACCGACTCCAACTCGAAAGGGCTCACTTTGTAATCGGAGGACTTGAACACATCGTCTGTGCGTCCGACGAAGGTGATGTAGCCGTCCTCGTCTCGGGTAGCGAGGTCACCGGTGTGGAAGAAGCCTCCACGCTTGGCCTCCGCGTCCTTGACGGGATCACCGTAGGCGGTCATCAGCGGTAATGGCTTGCCGTCCCGCATATCCAGGCAGAGCTCACCCTCGTCGTCTCTCACCTCACCGGTTCGTGGGTCGACCAGGACCACTGGGACAGCGGGCAACGGGCGCCCCATCGAACCGGCCTTGACCGGCTGTCCGGGTGTGTTGCCGACGACGGCGGTCATCTCCGTTTGTCCGAATCCGTCACGGATCGTGAGTCCCCAGGCGTCCCAGATCTGGGTGACAACCTCGGGATTGAGCGGCTCTCCTGCGGCGACGAGCTCGCGGAGTTGGCCTGGACCGGTAGACAGGTCGGCGTTGATGAGCATTCGCCACACCGTCGGCGGGGCGCAGATCGTGGTGATCCCATGCTGGTGAAGTCGGGTCAAAAGGCTCTGCGGGTCGAAGCGCGCATAAGCGAATACGACGATCGTCGCTTCGGCAAGCCACGGTGCGAAAAAGCTTGACCAGGCATGCTTTGCCCACCCCGGTGAAGAGATGTTGAGGTGAACGTCGCCGGGACGCAACCCGATCCAGAACATGGTGGTCAGATGGCCGACGGGGTAGGAAATCTGGGTGTGCTCGACGAGCTTCGGGCGACTGGTGGTGCCGGAGGTGAAGTAGAGCAGCAATCGATCGTCCGGCGCGGTCCCAGGGTGGCCGATGGGAGCCTCGCTTGCTGCGCGGTCGCTGGTGAAGGACGTCCATCCGTGGACTGGCTGACCGACCACGATCCGGGTGAATTCGCCTGGGACCTCAGCGAACTTGGCGGAGTCGGTCGCTCCACAGATCACTGCTCGGACGTTGCCTCGATTGACGCGGTCGATGAGGTCTTTGGTGCCGACGGCTGTCGTGGTCGGCATAACCACTGCGCCGAGCCGAATGATGCCGAGCATCGACTCCCAGAGCTCGACCTGGTTGCCCAGCATCACCATCACAGAGTCGCCTTTCCCGATGCCGAGGGAGCGCAGTTGATGGGTGACGGCGAGGGAGCGCTCGTAGAGCTGGGTGAAGCTGTAACTCTCACTACTGCCGTCTTCATGGACGACTACGAGGGCGGGTGCGTTGTTGTCCCGCGCCAGAGGGTCGAACCAGTCGAAGACCCAGTTGAACCGGCCCTCGATTCGGGGCCAGGTGAACTTCGTGGTCGCGCTCGTCCAGTCGTGGGCGTGGGCGACCAGCAGATCCCTGGCTGCTCGGAGTCGCTCGGTGTTGGTCGGCATTGTGTTCCTCCGGCGGTCGTTACGTGCAGTCGTTGTCAGTAGCTCTCTCGAGGGGTTGCCAGCGTGGATGCACGTGGCGGCTCTGGTCGATTGTTGATACGAGGCCCGAGCCACCACGGCAACCAAGGGACGGCTCAGAGGAGCTGGAGGGGTCGGGAGACGTCAGAGGAGAATGTTCACAGCCTTGATCTGGGTGAACTCCTCGATGGCTGCAGCGCCGAGTTCGCGACCCCAGCCGGACTGTTTGTATCCGCCGAAGGGGATAGCGCAGTCGAAAGCGTTGTGGCAGTTGATCCACACGGTGCCAGCCTTGATCTCCGCGGCAGTGCGGTGCGCTTTGGAGAGGTTGCTCGTCCACACGCTGGCGGCCAGCCCGTAGGGGGTGTCGTTGGCTGCCGAGCGCACACCAGCTGCTGCGTTGAACGGAGTCGCGACCACGACGGGGCCGAAGATCTCCTCGCGGTAGACGCTGAAGGACGAGTCGACGTCGACCAGAACAGTGGGCTCGATGAAATAGCCACGGTCGCCGTGACGGCCGCCACCGGTCAGCGCGCGGGCGCCATCTTGCAGACCCTGGCTGATGTAGCCGGACACTCGGGCGAATTGCTCCTCAGAGACCAGCGGCCCCATCTCGGTCGCCGGGTCCAGCCCGGGGCCGAGCCTGGTTGCCTTCGCAACTTCCGCGACGCCCTGGGTGAACTCGTCGAAGATCCTGTCCTCAACCAGGATGCGGGTGCCAGCCGTGCAAGTCTGACCTTGGTTGAAGAGGAATCCCGACGCCGTACCCGGGATCGCGGCCTCGAGGTCCGCATCCGCGTAGACCACCTGCGGACTCTTACCGCCGAGCTCGAGACTGACCTTCTTCAGATTTCCCTTGGCGGCGTCGACGATCAGCTTGCCCACTTCGGTCGAGCCGGTGAAGGCAACCTTATCCACGTCGTCATGACCTGCGATCGCCGCGCCGGCGTCTCCGTAACCAGTCACGACATTGAAGACACCGTCGGGAAGGCCCGCCTCCGCGAGGACCTCAGCGAGAAGCAACGCTGTCAGCGGCGTCTGTTCGGCAGGCTTGAGAATGACGGTGTTACCGGTCGCAAGCGCCACTGGCACCTTGAACGCGGCCATGACGAGCGGGAAGTTCCACGGCACAATCGCGCCGACGACGCCGACCGGCTCGCGCAGCGTGTACGCATGGAAGCGCGCGCCAGGCGCCCACGGCACTGACGGAGTCACGGTGCTGCCCTCGATCTTGGTCGCCCATCCTGCGTAGTACAGAAAGAGCTCGGCGCTCCAGGTCACATCGACGGCCTGGGCAACCGTGGCGGGCTTGCCATTGTCGAGCGACTCGAGCTGCGCGAACTCCTCGGCCCGGCTATACAGGGCCTCGCCCACGCGGTACAGCAGCCGCTGGCGCTGGGCGGGCGTCCACAGGCTCCATTCACCCTCGTACGCCCGCCGCGCGGCGGCCACCGCGCGGTCTACGTCGGCGGCGCGACCGCGCGCAACCGTCGTCAAGACCTCTCCGGTCGCCGGGTCACGGGTCTCGAAAGTCTCACCGGCAACAGCGTCGATCCACTTGCCGCCGATAAAGAGTTGACGCGGGCGGCTGAGGAAGTCCCGAACCGCGGGCAGGAGCACGGCGGCGGGCGGTGTGGTGAGATCGGTCATGGCGACTCCTTCGGATTGGGCGGCGTAATGCACGCCATCCCTTGACGGTTGAAGTCTGGTCGCCGAAAGGACCGCGGATTGTTCACTTCCTGGACGATTCGCGCGATCGCTCGTCGGATGAATATTTCGAAGAACACGGTGAAGAAGGCGCTGGGTTCGCATGTGCACCGCAGTATCAGCGCAAGCTGGGTCGGCGGTCGATGAGTTCGAGCCGCAGATCCAGGCGTTGCTGACCGACTTCCCTGACAGGCCGACGACAGTGATCATGGAACGAGTCGGCGGCAGCGTGGTATGACGGTGTTCTTCGAGCGGGTGCAGCAGTTGCGGCTGTTGTTCAAGCCGGTGGGTCCGGCCACGCGCACCGCGTATCAGCCTGGTGAGCTCGCGCACCGCGGTCTGTGGTTCCCACCGGCCGATGTTCTGCTGGGGCTCGGGCATGTCGGTCATCCGCCGTTGATGGTGGGGTCAGCGGCTATTCGCGGAATATGGCAGCGACGATGATCCCGACCCGGCAGAGTCCTGATCTGCTGGCCGAGCATTGCCTGTTGGTCTCAAGGTGGGGCCGGGTCGCCCGAGCTCTGGTCTGGGACAACGAATCCGCGGTCGGTCGATGAAGTGGCGGAAAGCCACAGCTGACCGAGACGATGAACTCGTTTCCGAGGATCGCCGGGCATCAAAGTGATTCGGTGCCGCCTGATCGGAGTACGCGCTACGGAGTTCGAGGTATCTCGCCGCAACCCTGAGACCCGGTCCAACGTTCGAACCCAAGGACGAGCCTTGCAACCCAGTCGGCGACCGACCGGCGCAATCCGTCCTATCCCGGCGAACTTGCGGGAACCTCTTGACCCGTCGCTTGGCTCTGCCTCGACGCCAGTCCGATCCCGAGTACGGCGACTGCGAGGAGCAGCTCGGCGACGGCGACGGCCGAGGCGTAGTGCATGAGGTCCCAGCCCTGGCCGTGTAAGTGAGCGGTGGCGTGCTCACCCATCGACGTGTGCCCGGTCGACGTCCCCATCGAATCGCGCGGCATGTCGGCACTCCCATGGTCGCCGCTGGGGGTGCTCATCATGAGGGCATGGATGCCGAGCATGGCACCGCTGCACGTCGCCATGAGGGTCCAAGCGCGCGCTGTGCCGCCGTGCCACAGATGGATGGCACAGCCGGCGCAGACGAGCGCCAACGCAAGCATGACGATAGCCCAAGGCGGTGCCATGCCACCGAGCCCGGCGATGTGCAGGGCCACTGACACGGCGGCCAGGCCGGTGCCGAGCCTGGCCACGAGAAGCCTGATCATCCGCAGTGCTCGTTGTGGTGCCCTGCGTGCTCGTTGTGGCCGGCCGCGGACCTGCAATGGTCGCCACGCGTAGCCATCGGAGCGTTGAGCGCGGGGTTGCGGCCGAAGAACCCGACGGGCTTGAGCTTGAACCCTGCATAGTCGACGGGCATGACGGGCCAGTCCTCGGGGCGGGGGAAGTGGGTCAGGCCGAAGGAGTGCCAGACCACGATGTCCTCGCCGTCGATGGGCCGGTCGGCCTCGACCCAGGCGGCAAGACCGTCATCGCCGGGGGCCTGGTTGATGATCTCTCCCGACGGCCATCTCTGGGTGGCGTCGTACTGGGTCACCCACAGGTGGTTGCGACCGAAGGCTCCGCGCTTGTAGACGGCGCTGGATTCGTCGGCCAGCAGCGGGGGCTGGCCCTCGGGGTAGAGCGCGTACGCGGTCGGCTGTCCGAGCCGGTTGGTCTTTTCGGGGTTGGAGATGAGCCAGTACCGTGACTTGATGTTGTCGGCCAGACGCTGGGCCTGGGTCTCGGTGGTCAGGCGGGTGAACTGTTGACGGAACCCGTTGCCGTGCGGGTTGATGTCGCTGACCGGGATGCGCACCGCGTCGACTTCGTCGACGGCATTCTTGTGGCCGTCGACCGCTACGTCCAGCCGCGCGCAGAACAGGTGCTGGTGGAAAGGCGCGCCCAGGCCCGGCGCCATTTCCGTCGCGAAGCCGTCGGGGCCGGTGTAGGCCGACGGGAATACGATGCCGGTCGCCTTGGCCTCCAGCTCGATAGTGCCGTCGAGGTAGAGGTACCAGTAGAAACCGTAGTCGTAGTTGCCGATGGTCAGGAAGAACGAGATCACGAGGCGGCGCTGGCGTCGGGTCTCGTTCATGCCGTTGAACATGTCCGTGTGCTTCCACAGCACGCCGTAGTCCTCCTCGTGCAGGCAGATCGCATTCTTGATGGAGCGCGGCTGACCCTTCTCGTCGGAGATGACGGCGTCGAAGTACTGGATCTCGCCCAGGCAGTCGCAGCCGAGCTCGAGCGAGTTGGTGTAGCGGCCGAAGATGTACTCACCCTGGTCGAAGTAGTTGATCCAGTAGCGAGCCGGCTGCGGGTCGCCGTACGGAACTACCATCTCGGGGATAGACGCACGGTTCAGTACGGGACGGACGATCTCGCCGTCCTTCCAGTTCAGCTGGTGCAGGATGAGACCCTCGCGGGCGTCGAAGGTAAACCGGAACTCCCAGTCGGCCCAGGTGATCTTGTTACCCTCGATGACGAAGGAAGGGCCTTCGGGCTGGGCAATCTCGATGGGCTTGAGGTCGGTGCGGGCGACGCCGTCACCGTGGGGGGCCGCGTTCCACTCGCCTCGTTCCGCGGGAACCGGATAGCTCTCGTGGTCAAGGACCTCGAAAACCGTGCCTTCGATCAGGTCGACGTGCGCGACAAGGCCGTCGATGGGGTGCGCCCACGCCAGGTCGGCCTCGTCGCTCTGCACGAACGCGATGACGCGGCACATACGGCGGGCGTTCTCCGCCTCGTTGCCGAAGTTGCCGGCCGACAGTGGAACCGCCCGGACTGTCGCGGGGTCGATGCCGCGGCGGGCCAGCGCCTCCAGGAAGATCGGGTCGGCGATCAGCCAACCCTCGATCTCGTCGAACTCCTCGTCCAGGATGGCGGGCTGTCCCTCGGACCTGTCGATCGTGCGGCTGGCGACGACGTCGCCAGCGGTCACGTCGACCATCGCGATCGTGCCCACGCCACTCGTGCGGTCCAGAAGCATCAGTGAGACGGTGCGGTGGAACGCATCACCGGGCTGATGGGCCACCACCTCGGCCTTCGGCCCCTCGGCCAGTCCGACGTAGACGAAGCGGGTCGTCTCGGTCAGCAGACCGGCCGAGGCCGCGATCTCACGAGCCGCGTGGATCTCCGACGGCGTCAGAAGTTCCAGCGGGTGGGCCACCAGCAGCGGCTTGCTGACAGCGGGGGTGGTTGGAATGGTCATGCTGCGGTCTCCTCGAGGATGTCGTTGGCGACATGGGGACGAATCTGGGCCAGCGTGAAGCCGACGACGAACGACAGGACGAGCCCGATGCCGACGCACCAGGCGATGGCCGTGGAACCGCCAACCAGCAGCGGCAGGTTCTGGATGGTCATCGCGAGGAAGACGATCAGGCCGAGTCCACCGAGGGCAGGCGCGTACAAGGAGTGCCACCGGGAGGTGAGCCCGGGGCGCTGCCGGAAGAACACGATCACGGCCGCCGAAGTCAGGCCCATCAGCACGATCACTCCGACAGCGGCAACACCTGCGAACCAGGTGAAGATCTCAGCGACCGGGTCGAGGCCAGCGACCACACAGATCGCGAACCAGACCAGCGCGGCGAGCGACTGGACCACCGAGGCGACATGCGGGGAAACATGGTATTCATGCGTGGCACCGAACCGCTGCGGGAGCACACCAGACTTGCCCAGGGCGTGGACATAGCGAGCCAGCACGTTGTGGAAGGCGAGTGCCGCTGCGAACAAGCTCGTCACCAACAGGACCTGTACGAGGTCGGACGCCCCCGAGCCGACGAAGGACTTCGCGACGCTGACGATGCCCTTGCCCGCCCCGATCTGATCGACGACAGCGCTGTCACCGAACGCGCTGACCAGTGCCCACGAGCTGATGGCGTAGAACACGCCGATCACGACCAGCGCGAGATAGGTGGCGCGCGGGATGGTGCGGTCAGGATTACGCGCTTCGTCGCGGAAGATCGCGGTGGCCTCGAAGCCGATGTAGCCCGCGATGGCGAAGGTCAGCGCGATACCGGGCGCGCCGTTGAAGAACTGCGATGGTTGGAAGGCCGCGGTCGAGATTCCCTCCGGGCCACCTCCCTTCCCGACGATGAAAGCGTTGACCAGCAGTACGATCAGCACCTCACTGACCAGCAGTACGCCGAGCACTTTGCCCGACAGATCGATGTTGCGGTAGCCGAGCCAGCCCACCACCGCCATGCACACCAGTGACCACACCCACCACGGCAGGTGGGGGCCGCTGTGGGATGTCAGCAGGTCATCGATCGCAAAGCCGATGTATCCCCACACGGCGAGCTGCACCGTGGCGTAGGTGACCAGCGCAAGCATGGCCGACCCGACGCCGACCTTCCTGCCCAGGCCCTTGGCGATGTAGGTGTAGAACGCACCGGCATCCTTCACATGGCGCGACATGGCGGTGAAACCTGCGGCGAACAGCAGCAGCACCGCTGTGCAGGCCACGTACGCCGCGGGATACGCGGCACCGTTGCCGAGGGTGATTCCCGCCGGAACCACGCCAGCGACCACCGTCAGTGGTGCCGCGGCCGCCACGACCATGAAGACGATGGCTCCTGGCCCTAGCCCTCCGCTGAGGCGTTGCGAGCCCATCGTGGCTCGCCCCCCCGAACTGCCGATGCTGGTGTCCATGCCGTCTCCTATCGTGCTGCGCTTCGGGGTGCTCACACCCGTCACCCGGAGAGTATCGAGAACCAATCGGTATGCGTACCAGATGGAACGTATATTTACATCTGCGTGACGGGCCGTTACCGCACGGAAACGAGGCAGGCAGGAAGAAGGCTCTGAGCTGGCACCCCGCTGGTAGCGCTCCGACTCCTCGACGGTGGTGTGGAAGCCGCGCATCGCTCCTCCGTGAACAAATGCCGGAGCGCAGATCGACCTGGACGGTGGGCACCTTGCCGGCCTTCGGGTCTGAGTTGTCGAGGTTGACCGAGTGGATCTCCATCTCGGAGGCCCTCGTGGCGCCCACCTGATGCAGGCCCGCTTCCCCCTCGTTGCAGAGGTTCTCCTGCGCCGCCGGCTCGGCGCTGATTGCCACTCCGCTAAGGAGAGCCAACGGCTTGCCTCGCAGCCGTAGAAGAGCAACAAGATCACTGTGGCGCAGGTGGTCCCTACGATGTTCATCGGGCTCTTCCGGTTCGGAGACGAGCGGCTCTCGCACGACATCTCCACGGTGGAGCTGGTGCCACATACCGCGCCACCGTGTCCGCCGGAGGGCCGGCGCGGGCAATGATCGAGTGGTTCGGCTCGATGCTCCTCTAGCACTGTGCGTCGGCCGAAGGTGCGGGAGTTACCGCGGCGACCTTCGAGAGAACAGCTCAGCCTGCTGGTGCAGTCGGTGGCGCGGCATCGGGAACGATCCGAATATGCAGTGCGAACGGCAAAGAATTTCCCGTCGGCTCCATCTAACTTCCAGCGAGACTATCGACAATTCGAACATCACGGCCGAGCGACGAAGGCCGCGCAGTCCCGGCATTCGCAGCATCCCATTTCGCCCGAACGTGCCGAACGTCGGTCAGCTCCGACACGGCAGACGACGCGCAGTCGCTGGGGTCTTGGGCTTGCGACGCAGGACCACGATGACCAGCAGGATCTATGAGAAGCATGAGCGGCACGACCGTTTTCATTATCGTCAACAGTTGTCCGCTGGAGGTGGCCTTCTCGGTAAGTTCCTGCTGGCTTCAGATGTCATCTACACATTGATCTGCATGACTGGTACAGAACACACATAGTCGTCGTCCGGCACCTCCAGCCGAACCAGCAGCTCATCACGGATTGCGGTTGGCCCGGTTCTGCTGCCCCGAGCAGCGTTAAGGCCGACGGCGTGCATGTTGTCCAACTCGCGATGGCGCACGCGGTGGTGGCGCGGCCCGAAAGTTGGTGGCCAGAGCTCGACCAGCACAGTCAGTGCTGATGCTGTGCGATGGCACGCAGGAACTCTACGTTCTCCTCGTCGCGGTTGGTGGCCTCGTGGGGACTGGTTCCGTACAAGCGGTTCGCCGAGAGCTTGACGATGACGGTCTTGGTCGGCGGATCGACGTAGACCAGCTGGTTGAGCACTCCGATGGCGCTGAAATCGCCACGATGCCCACCGGGAATCCACCACTGGTAGCCGTAGCCGAGGTTGAACTGGTGGTCGCCGACGATGGGGTGTCCGGCCTCGCGGATCGGGGAGTCGATCGTGGTGGATGCGGCGACCCATTCCTCGGAGAGGATGCGCTTGCCTTGCCACATGCCGCCGTTGCGGTAGAGCTCGCCGAGTTTGGCGAAGTCGCGAGCCGTGAGGTTGACGCCGGCGAACGACATCTCCACGCCGAGCATGTCGGTGATCCAGTAGCCGGGCGACTCGAAGCCCAGAGGTTCGACGAGCTTCTCGTGCATGTAGTCGGCCACGAGGCGGCCGGTGGCGTGGTAGAGCAGGGCACCGAGGATCTGGGTCTCGCCGGAGTTGTAACGGCAGACTTTCTGCGGCTCGCTCTCCCTGACCATCCGGGCAACGAAGCCGTCCAGGCCACCCTTGGAGCCGCGCAGTGCAAGACCGAGCTGGTAGATGTCGGACTCCGGGTCATTGTAGTCCTCGTTCCAGCGGGCGCCCGAGGACATCTGCAGGACGTCTTTGATGGAGACGCCGTCATAGGCCGACCCGGGCTGGACCGGCACGTAGTCACTGATCGGTTCCTCGATGCTCTTGATGTGGCCTTCCTCGAGCGCGATGCCGACCAGGGCGGAGATGAAGCTCTTGGCCACCGACATCGACAACCAGTTCACGGTCGGTCCGCCGGTCAGCAGGTAGCGCTCGTAACGCACTTTCCCGTCGATGAGGACCAGCAGTGCCGACGTGTCGGTGTCGACGAGGAACTGCCCCGTGAGGCGGGTCTCGCCTTGGAATATGTAGGACTCGGGCAGCTCGATATTTTCCCCGACCGGCCAGGTATAGGGCTTGGCGGAGGCGGCCATCTTCCGGGTAGGAGCCAGGTCGCGTACTCGTGCGAAGTTCTCGTGCTGGGGCGCACCGGTGAACAGGCCGATGTCATCCATCGAGGCGGGGCGGTTCGGGTTCTTCCCGATCGTCAACCGGTACAGATGGCGGAACAGGAACGGAGCGACTGACAGACGACGACGCAGCGGCATGGAGAAACCTTCTGAAGATGAACAGGATCCGAGTAAGCGTACCGACTGGTACTGATACTTGGGGTTACTTTCGAGTTTCTTTCTTGAATCAACGGCGGGCGGCCGGCGCGATGACCGCGATCGGCCTGCTCGGCGAGTACGTCTCCGACGATCCGCACCATCATGAGCACGCTGTGCGGATGTCGTCGCGGCCTCGCTCGCGACGATGGCACGACGACCCATCCGAGGCGCCGGACCGGACCTCGTGCGGCTGCTTAGATGGCCAGCGGCGGACGGCGGGGCAACGCCTGAAACACCGATGCGACTGCGCCGCAACGCTTTCGCTGCAGGGACTGAGTCAGGATCGATCGCTGGTCACGGGTGTTCCGTCGAGGTGTTCCACGACCTGGTCCGCTGAACCCCGTCAATCAATCCGATCTCGCATCTGATGCGAATAATGGGTGGTGGCGGCAGGTGTCCACCACCTGACTCCGGTGACCCGGCAATACGCGCCCGAATCCGCTTGGCCTCTGTGCCGCTTCGGTGACGGCAGGTTTCCGACGCGGTCCGGTCGTTCCTCTAATGCCTTGCTATCGGGATTACGTGATATCCGCCCGACTTTCGGCGAAAACCTCGAGGACCCCCTCGACCACCACCGACGAGCCTCTGGCTGACGAGATGCGGCGCAAATCGACGGTCGCGGCCCCGCCGGCGAGGCCGCCCACCAAGATCAGCCCGCCGCCGAAGCAGAAGTAGCGGCTGACCTCGCCTCCTGGAAGTCGATGATGGCCCCGCCGTAGTTCCTCGCCCAGTTCGTCAGGACCTCGATCGGCTCGACAAGGGTCCAGCCGAGGTCAGTGAGGCTGTACTCGACTCGCCGTGGCGCTTCGGCACGACGTTCGACCAGACCGTACTGCTGGAGCCGGCGCAGCGTCTGGGTGAGGACCTTGCGCGAGATGCCGCCGATGAGGCCGGCGAGCTCACCATGCCTGCGAGGCTGATGGCTGAGCCCGAAGAGCACGAGCACGGCCCATTTGTCGGAGATGATCTCGACCGCCAGGCGCGTGGGGCAGTCGGCGAGGAAGGCAGGTCCAGCCGGGTTCTGCATGAAAATCAAAGGTACCAGGAGGTAACTCACGACTCCGTAACGTCTTCCGCGAGTAGGGAAACCAGCAACAGATGTGGAGGAGCGTCCATGCCACGAGTCGTCGTTTTCAACCAGTTCGGCGGGCCGGATGTCATGCACATCGTCGAGGAACCGGTCGTCGAGCCCGGAGCCGGCGAGGTACGGGTCAGGATCGAAGCGTTCGCCGTCAACCCGCTCGATCAGATGATGCGTTCGGGCGCCTCGTCCGCGAGCGTCCCCCTGCCACACGCTCGTCTCGGCGTCGAAGGCACCGGTGTCGTTGATGCGCTCGGCTCCGAGATCGCCGGGTTGCAGGTCGGCGATCCGGTCATCCTCACGGCCATTCCGGACGCGAGTGTCAGGGGCAGCTACGCCGAATACACCACAGTCCCCGCGAGCCGGGTCATAGCTCGGCCGGCCGGGCTCGCAATCACCGAGGCAGCGGCGATCTGGGTCGCGTACTCCACCGCCTACGGCGCCCTCATCGAGAAGGCGAAAATGCGGCCCGGCGACCACGTCCTCATCACTGCCGCCTCCGGCGGCGTCGGCCGGGCCGCGATGCAGATCGCCAATCAGATCGGCGCCGTGCCCATCGCCATCACTCGGCACACTGCGAACAAGGACGACCTGGTCGCCGCCGGCGCCGCCGCGGTCATCGCCACCGACCACGTAGACGTCGCCGAAGCCGTCCGCCACCACACCGGCGGTACCGGCGCCGACATAATCCTCGACGTTGTCATGGGCCCCGGCCAGCAGGACCTCCTCGAGGCGGCCCGTCCCGGCGGAACACTGGTCGCCGCAGGCTTCCTGGACCCTCGGCCCACCCCCTTCCCGAGAAGTGCGCCACTCACGATCTTCAGCCACCGGAGCTTCGAACACACCCTCGACGCGGTCGTGGTGAAGCGCATGGCGGCATTCCTGAACGCTGGTGTACGCCTCGGCGCGCTGCGGCCCGCCATCGACAAAGTGTTCGCCCTCGTCGACGTCGTCGAGGCACACCGCCACCTCGAGCAGGGGCTCCACAAAGGAAAGAAGATCATCGTCACGGTCTAGCTGGGCGCGGTGTCGCCCACCGGGAGACGTTCCAGCCGTCCGCGTGCTTCACCACGGCCCGGTCCGCGGCGTAGCGGGTGGCGAGCATCGGCGACGAGCGCGACACCGTGTCCGCCGATCCCGGGTATCCCCAGCAGCTCGGTGTCCGACCGGCCGAGTAGATCGCCCACGACGCGGACTCCGAGCAGATACCGTTCGAGCCGGTATCGCTTCGGACACCCGATCCGCCGCAGCAGCGTCGTGCGCCGAGCACGCCGGACCGACACAGCGGGCACCTGTTCCACGAAAGTCCTTGTCGCGCAAACACTGTTGTCACCGAAACAACGGTGTACCCGCAGCTTGATCAGTACCTCGCGGCCGGCAACGGCGGCGGAGGACAGCCGCCGTTCAGACCGGCTGTGCGCCCGCTGCGACCTCGCTCCGTATCCAGGGCAGGCAACCGGCTCGTCGCAGCTGCTGCCTGTATGGATAGTACCCGGTCGGATGCATAGAGGCGCTCGATCGACAGCTGGGCATGATGCGGGAACAGGACCGCCGACAGTCCAAGATCAGGGGACCCGCGACATCTTCAACTATCAAGCGCCCGAACGGATTTTGAACTGGTTGATCACGCAAACCGTGCCAGATCCACCATTCAACCGACATTGACTCACGCCGTGAGGGACATACTTGTTCACCACGCTCCGGCGGGTGAGCTGGGCTTCCGCGCAACGCCGCGTCGCGCTGGTTGTCAACGGATCAGTCATGTCACACTATGTAGCGGCGGTCACTCTTCTCCGATGACTGCTCATGCATTCCCGGTACGAGGAGCATTTGTGACCAGTGCGACGATTCCGCCGTCGCGCGGTGTCATCAAGGCATCGTGGTACCGCTCAGGTTTGGCGGGGGTAGATCCCTCGCATGCGCTCGAGGCGCTCACGCCGGACGGACATTCGCATCGAACTCCCCTGCTCGAAGCCTCACAGCCAGTGCTGGAGGAGTTGAGAGCGAATCTTGCGGACACTGCCTACGCCTCCCTGCTCGTCGACCGTGAGTGTCGAGTCGTGCACCGCATCTGCGGGCGGAGAGCAGTAGCCACCGCCTTCGACGCCGTCGGGATCGACTTGGGGGCCAGCCTGCTCGAAACCCGCATCGGCACGAACGCACCTGGGACGGCGCTGGAGACGCGGGAAGCGGTAGTCATCCATGGTGAGGAGCACTTCGCAGACGGGCTCAAAGACTTCAGCTGCTATGGCCATCCCATCCGAAACCCCTTGACGCGCCGCGTGGAGGGTGTGCTGGACATCTCGTCTTTCTCGGCGGACGCGAGCCCGTTGTTGCGTCCGCTACTCGAGCACGCCGTCAAGGACATCCAGCGCCGGCTACAGGAGCGCAGTCGAACCTCCGACTCGCGGATAATGGCGGCGTTCCGGGAAGCAGCGCTGCGCAGCCGCTCTGCCCTCGTTGCATTCGGGGACGACATGACGGTCTCGAATCGAACCGCCCAGGACCTTTTGACCTCGTCCGATGTCGCACACCTCCGGATTCTGGTGGAGGAGCTGCGAGGATCTGTCAGCGCGCAGACCGAGTTGCGCTTGGTCTCGGGTCAAACCGCCCGGGTGTATGCCGACGTCCTGGACCCCAGATGCTCGGCCGCCTTGTTGCGGATCGAGCCTCAGAGGAGCAAGCACGTCACCACTCCCCTGCGGTTGCCTGGCTCGCCATACAATGGGCCGACACTCGTCGCGGGACCGCCCGGCTCGGGCAGAACAACACGGGCGCGGCAGATCGCGACCAACACTCCTGTCACTGTTCTCAATGCAGCCGCAGCCCTGTTGAACGGCGATCAGGAGTGGGCACTGCAGTTCCGCCAAGCGATGTTGTCACCGGCCGGCACCGTGATCATCGACGGAATCGAGTTGCTCTCCGACGTGCTACTCGACATCCTGGTGCAACAGGTCGAACTGGACCGCGGCCCCGAGCTCGTGATGATCTCGGGGCCACGAAACCTCCTGCCAGTCCGCCCAGCCGCGGTCGCAGCCCTGGCAACCAGCTGCGAGGAGACGCTTCCGCTGTTCGCACGCCGCGACCAGATCCTGACCTTGGCCCACCAGATGCTCGCTGATATGGGGACCAATCTCTTCCTTACCCCAGCTGCGGAGGCAGCGCTGGCAAGGCACAATTGGCCGGGAAACCTGCGGGAACTGCGCGGGGCCCTGGAGCATGCCAGGGGAGGTCGGCAAGTAGGAGCGATCGCTGTAGCGGACCTGCCTGCCACCGTTACGTCAGGACGGACGGCTTCGGCACCGCAGCGCCCCTTGCATCAGGCGGAGCGGGACGTCATCTTCCACGTCCTACGCACCTGCGACGGCAACAAAGCTCAAGCCGCCAAGGAACTCGGCATCTCCCGAACGACGCTGTATGCGAAGATGCGTATGTACCGCATCAACGAGTTCTGATCTGAATTTCACCCCATGTGTGTCGTCGGCTTACGCCGTCGCTCTCCTGATCCCTGAGGACGACGTCATTCGCCACGAGCACCACGCTCTCACCGGCCGCCCTGATATGCACTGATGCACGACCGGCCCCGACCATGGGGGCAGTCTCGATTCACCTCATTGCCCCACCAGTGGATTTGAGCCCCATTGAGCCCCCAGTTCGGAACGGACATCCAACCGGCGAGTCTTGCGATGGTCGCCAAACGCAAGGCGAGCCCGCTCACGAACGATGGCCACTGAGAACTGCCGCTTGACGTACCGAAATTGACGCCCGATCCAAACCGGCAAGGCGACGCCCAGATCGCCGCCTGGATCGCCGAGCGGAGCCGGCCCGCACACAGTTGACACCGGAATGATCACAGAGGACACATAGAGGTTCTCGGCCAGCAGGCGCCGATAGAAGTCGGTGACAGTTGGTGTATGGCGCTGAACTGCCCGACGCGATCGCAATTGCGGCAGTAGGACTCATCTTGCGGAGGCGCGCGGATCAATGGGGCAAGTCGGCGCGTGCCCTGATGTCGACTCGCGCCGGCACTACGGCACTACCTCGCAGGAACCAGCTGAAAAGTGCAGCACGGAGGCATATTTCGCAGGATTGGGGTTCCTGGACGTCACTGGAATGTAATCCGGGCGGGCGCCACTTACCCAACCAGTCTGTTTGACCGAGGCGACGTCGAGACCAAGCGCTGTGTGGCGGGTTTCCGGTATAGGGCGAAGTTACCAGAATGGCGTCGGGTTGCGGTCTGTCGCGTTGCGATTCAACCGAACGCAACCAAACCCACCCTGCGTGCGCGAGGCATACCTGCCCATTGTCGGGAGCGCGTGAATACTGACCCCCACGTGGCATAGCGTGAAGTGATCAGAATTGGCGTGCCGTTTATACCCATCTCGATCAACTGCTGCAGCCGGATTGCTCGACGGTGGTCCCAGGTCCGCGCGTTGTGTGAGCGAGATCTGAATGCAAGCGCGCCATGGTTGTTTCAAGCCGACGGCGATTTCTTCTTCGGTGGTGCCGCGAAGTCCCGCACGGTTGTCCCCGTCGCCGACACTCTCGGTCGGACTGTCTCCGGGGCCGGCAAGCGGGAGTAGGTCGGTGCACTCGCCGCGCACGAGAAGCGGTCGGCAAGCATGAAGAGCAAATTAGCTCGTTAATCAATTATTTTTCTATTTATGGTGTTGGGTATCGTGTAGTAGCGGTCCCGGTTGATCGACACTGAGCGCTTGGGGGTCAGCGAAGCACTTGCGGGTGCAGCTATGCAACTGCGCCCACAGGCAACCGCTGCGACTGGATGTCGGGTCGCGTGGGGGCTAGGTTGTGTCTCGAAGTGAGTGATGGGGTGGCACCGCGCAGCGGTGCCGCCCCATCAGCATGTTTGATGAAAGTTGTTGGCCGCGTTGGCGTATAGGCGAGGTCTCCGGTAGGTGGTTTAGCGACCAAGCAAAACCGGAGACCAACCGGAGACCTCGTTGACCAGCGTAGCGGTGGCGGGGCGAGCGGACCTGACCGATGCCCAATGGGCCCGGTTAGAGCCGTTGCTGCCCTGCGGGAAGAAGGCGGGACGCCCGCCGAAGTGGACGAAACGGCAGCTCATCGACGGGATCCGGTGGCGGTGCCGGGCCGGGGTGCCGTGGCGTGACGTTCCAGCCGAATACGGGTCGTGGCAAGCGGTGTATGCGTTGTTCCGCCGCTGGCAGCGGGCCGGGTCGTGGGCCGCGATCGTCACGTCACTGCAAGTTCTGGCCGACGCGGCCGGGGTGATCGACTGGCAGGTCAGCGTCGACTCGACGACCGCCCGGGCGCACCCGCATGCCGCCGGTGCCCGCCATGACAGTGGCGGGCAGGGGTGAACCGCCGGCCGGGCCGAGTGAGTACGAGCCCGCCGATCATGGGTTGGGGCGTTCGCGTGGCGGGTGGACCAGCAAGTTGCATCTGGCGTGTGACCGGGACTGCCGGGTGCTGTCGGTGCTGGTCACCGCAGGGCAGGCCGGTGACAGTCCACAGTTCACCGCGGTGCTCGATAGCATTTCGGTGCCGAGACTCGGTGGTGGGCGGGCGCGGGCGCGACCAGATCGGGTGCTGGCCGACAAGGCGTATTCCAGTCGCGCCAACCGGGAATGGTTGCGGCGACACGGGATCAAAGCAACGATCCCGGTCCCGGCCGACCAGGCCGCGCATCGGCGCCGTCGTGGCAGTGCCGGCGGGCGGCCACCGGCGTTCGACCCGGTCCTCTACCGGGACCGCAACGCCGTCGAGCGGGGCATCAACCAGCTCAAACAGCATCGGGCAGTGGCTACCCGGTTCGACAAACTCGCTGTCCGCTACCAGGCCACGATCCATATCGCTGTCATCAATCAGTGGCTCCGACACAGTTGAGGGCGGGCCACAGGCCCGCCCTCAACACTTCGAGACAGAACCTAGGCGTCCCCTCGGCCTCGATGCGCTCGAACCGCTCGCCCATTCGAGCCGAGAGGGCGGTGGCGAGCGAGAGCGGTCGTACTATGACCATGAAGTCGTCGATCCGGCCATCTCGTCGATATGCAGGAAGTCACAGCCGGTGACGTGCTTGCCCCTCCACCTTGGCCCCGACGATCAGGGCATGATCGCGACCGTCGGCCTCGTCGATGCGCCGCGCAGAATAGCTGCGACGATGACCTTGCCAGCATAGGACTTGAAGGCACTGGGCTGGCAAACCCCCCGTTCTCGGCCAGCAATGCCTCGATCGCTGTTTCAGTCGCTAACCTCCATGGCCGTTCGACACGGAGCCAAAACCCTACCCATGTAGTCAATTATTTGTATACATTTCTAGTGAAATCAGCGCATCTTACAGTGCATGCCTAGCCTTCATCTGCAAAATAGTTGAATAGTCTCTTGAACTGGTAGATTTGGGTGATGGCGCTACGAAACGCGGTGCTGGCCGCACTGCTAGAGGGTGAGGCATCCGGCTACGACCTAGCCAAGGGCTTCGATGCATCGGTTGCCAACTTCTGGATGGCCACACCACAGCAGCTGTACAAGGAGCTCGAGCGGATGGCGGCAGAAGGCCTGATCGAGACCCGGATCGTGCAGCAGGAGCGCCGACCGAACAAACGCCTGCACTCGATCACCCCGGCTGGGCGGGCGGCGTTGCGTGAGTTCATCGCCGAACCCGCTAAGCCCACGGCGATCCGTGACGAGATGATGGTCAAGGTCCAGAGCATGGAGGCCGAGGATGCGCCGCAGGTGCGGGCGGTGGTGGCCGAGCAGCTTGAGTGGTCGACGGCGAAGCTGAACCGCCACGAACGCTTGCGCACACGTTTGCTGAACGGCCGCAGCGAGCAGGCGTTTCTCGAGGAGGCCGAGCGGGTTGGCACGTATCTGACGTTGCTGCGCGGGATCGCCTTCGAACAGGAGAACATTCGTTGGGCCGAGTTCACGCTATCGGTCATCGATCGGCGCGCATCCGCGCCCGCCTAGGTCTCACCGTGCGGCTGTCTTCGCCTGTGCGCACTCGGCGCCGCACTGGTGGGTCGCAGCGTCGTCGCCGGGGCGGCTCGGGGTGGCGGCATTGCCAGGATCCATTGGCCGGCAGGGTGTCGATGGTTGTGATGAGTGCCGTGAATAGGTGCGCGTCGCCCGCTGGACCGAACGTGCGATGCACTACGTCGATGCCGACCCGGTCGATCGGCGCCGAACCCTGGTCTATCCCACCGATCGCCTGCTCGACGCGTTTTCTCGGCGCACCTCCGGCCAGGTGGACTCCACCACACCTTGCTTGCCGTACTCGGTGACCTCGAGTCCGCTGTCCGCGCCAGCGAACTGCTGAGCGAGTTGGACGCCGAATCAACCGAAATAGCGGGCACGAGCGCGCCGAGTAGGCGCGCCTGGCCGGGCGTGACTTCCCACCGAGGTGGACCACCTACTCGGGACCCGTTGCATGGCGACCCGCCTGACGCTAGCATTCTCCATTAATCAACAAATTGACTAATGGAGTATCTGATGGTTTCACTGTATCCGCGGCTGCTGGAACCTCTCGACCTGGGCTTCACGACGCTGCGCAACCGTGTCGTGATGGGGTCGATGCACGTCGGCCTGGAAGAAGCGCCGGACGGGTTCGAGCGGATGGCGGCGTTCTACGCCGAACGCGCGCGTGGCGGCGTGGGTCTGATCGTCACCGGGGGCATTGCGCCGAACGAAGCCGGTCGCGCCGCCATCAGCGGCGCCAAGATGACCACCGTCGAGGAAGCCGCGCAGCATCGGGTGGTCACCGACGCCGTGCACGCCGCCGGCGGCAAGATCGCGATGCAGATCCTGCATGTCGGGCGCTACGCCCACCACCCCGGACTCGTTGCACCCAGCCCGATCCAGGCTCCGATCAGCGCGCATGTACCGCGCGAACTCACCGACGCCGAGGTCGAGCAAACCATCGCCGACTATGTCCGGTGCGCGTTGCTGGCCAAGCGCGCCGGCTACGACGGTGTCGAGGTGATGGGCTCGGAGGGTTACCTCATCAACGAGTTCATCGCCAGCTGCACCAACCACCGCAGCGATCGGTGGGGCGGATCCTATGAGAATCGGATGCGATTCCCGGTGGAGATCGTGCGTCGCATGCGCGAAGCGGTGGGCCAGGACTTCATCATCGTCTACCGGCTATCGATGCTGGACCTCGTCCCCGACGGCTCCACGTTCGACGAGGTCGTCACCCTCGCAAAAGAAATCGATGCCGCCGGCGCGTCCATCATCAATACCGGGATCGGATGGCACGAAGCCCGGATTCCGACCATCGCCACCTCGGTGCCTCGGGGTGCGTATGCCTGGGTCACCAAGAAGCTGATGGGCGCCGTCTCAGTGCCGCTGGTCGCCAGCAACCGCATCAACACCCCCGACAAGGCCGAGGAACTGCTCGCCGAGGGCTACGCCGACATGGTCTCTCTGGCCCGCCCATTCCTGGCCGATTCGAACTTCGTTGCCAAGACCGCCGCTGGCACGCCCGAAGCGATCAACACCTGCATCGGGTGCAATCAGGCATGCCTGGACCACACCTTTACGTTCAAGATCACCTCGTGCCTGGTCAATCCACGCGCCTGCCACGAGACCGAACTGGTACTGGGGCCGACACGTCAGGCCAAGTCTGTGGCTGTCGTCGGTGCAGGTCCGGCAGGGCTCGCGTGTGCAGTGGCAGCCGCCGAATGTGGCCACCGGGTAACGCTTTTCGACGCGGCCGAACGCATCGGCGGCCAATTGAACGTCGCCCGCGAGGTCCCCGGCAAACAGGAGTTCGACGAGACACTGCGCTACTTTCGCAACCGGCTCGACACCACCGGAGTCGAAGTCCGGCTCGGCACCAGCGTGACCGCCGACGATCTCACCGACACCTTCGACGAGATCGTGCTGGCCACCGGCACCCTCCCTCGCCTTCCTGAATTGGCCGGTGCCGATCATCCGAAGGTCCTGGGATACCTGGACGTTCTGCGCGACAAGGCCCCCGTCGGCGAGCGTGTGGCGATTCTCGGTGCCGGCGGCATCGGATTCGACGTCGCCGAATTCCTCACCGACCCAGACGATCATGCCACTGAGGACATCGCCACCTTCCTCGCCGGCTGGGGCGTGGACATCGAACAGCGGGGCCCCGGTGGACTGACCGTGCCGACACGTCGCCCATCACGCCGTACGGTGACCCTGCTGCAACGCAAGACGAGCAAAGTCGGTGCCGGGCTGGGCAAGACTACCGGTTGGATCCACCGCACCGAACTCAAACACCGAGGTGTGGCCATGATCGCCGGCGCCAGCTACGACCGCATCGACGACGAGGGACTGCACTACCGTGTCGAGGGCGAGAAGCACGTGCTCGCTGTGGACAACGTAATCCTGTGCACCGGACAGGAATCCGAGCGCGCCCTCCATGACCAGCTCGTTGCCCGGGGACTTACTCCACACCTGATCGGCGGTGCCGATGTTGCGGCCGAACTGGACGCCAAGCGCGCCATCGACCAGGGCACCCGCGTGGCCTCAACGCTGTGAAGGCTTGGGCGACAGACCGACTGATGCATCTCGACTCGAAGGAGACCGCCACGCATGCCGCCGCAAACCTCCGGTCGAGATGAATCCTGGTGAAACCGAGTCCGTCTGATCGACGGTCGTCTCGCCACGGTCACTGCGGGCCATGGCACAGCTGATCAGTACCTACGTCAAAATGCTGTTCCAGGTCCGCCGGTGCCAGGGGTGCCAGCGGTCATGGTGAGGTCGCGCATGACCGCTGAACAGCGCGGTGAGCAGATGCTGGCGGCCGCGATCGGTGCGTTTGCCGAATACGGCTACGCCGGTACGGGAACGGACGAGATCGCGCGCCGCGCTGGTATTTCTCAGGCCTACGTCATCCGGCTGTGTGGCACCAAACAGCGGCTCTTCCTTGCCGCGCTGGAGCGTGCCTACGACAGTATCGAAGAGACGCTGCGTACCGGCGCTGCCACGGGTACGACATCCCAGCAGCGGCTCGCCGCCATGGGGCAGCGGTATCATGACCTGCTCGCGCACACCGTGCTGCCCCGCATCTTTTTGCAGGGCATCGCCGCTGCCGCCGATCCGGCTATCGGCGAGGCGGTCCGACGGCGCTCCGCGGACATATACGCCCTCATCCGTGAATTGACCGGCGCCTCTGTCCTCGAATCCCGCTGTTTCATCGCGGCCGGTATCCTGTTGTCGAGTTTGTCCTGCATGGGCGTCGCGGGTCCAGATGGCGTGACGGTTGCGTGGGCGGCAGAGATCTTGGACAGTTCTTGACCGTCTCCGCCCAAGGCGGTCCGCCTGGAAGGCTCTCTGGAAACCCTTGGGGGTATAGAGTTTTCCGACGGTAGAGTGTTTTGTGCGGATGGTGGAAGTCCGGGCCGCGGCGCTGTCGCCGAGCCTGGCATTTGCCGGGTCGCCCCTTGCATGGGAGTCGTCCGGTGCCCGCCACAACGCGGAGGGGCCAGTCCTCGTGGCACGGGATTCCGACTTCGATCTGACGCATTCCGGCCCGGTCGTGGTTGTGGTGCTGGGGCATGGCCCAGTCAGACACGCGTGGGGCAGGTCGGACGGCTCCTGCATGCCGGTCTCGAGTGATCTGCTCCTGCCGTAACCACCCGTTCCACAGCCGTAACGCATCGGTGCGAATTCCTAGGACAACTATGGCCGCGCGAACCGCAGCGAACATTCCCACCGATCGAGCGCAGGCCGATCACCGGATTGCCTGTCTCCGAGAGAAGTTCGGACCTCGACTATGGTCTGGCTGGCAACCTGTGTCATCACAGTGGCCTTTCCCCTTCGGGCAGCGACACCTCAGGTCGCGCTCCACCCCACCGGCCGCGCTCGATCCATCCGGAATCGGTGTCCGATGACTTCTACCTGGCTGTGACCGTCGACGCCACGCAAGGCAGCTTGGTCGCGCGCTTAGAATTCAGCTCAGGTTATTAACGGCGATATCGAGGGTTCCTCGCCTGTCTTGCAACTGATCTCGCTCTACGCGACCGCCATTGTCCTGGACGATCCGAGTGAACTTGTATCTGACCGATGCTTGGTTGCGGCTCAACACCGAAGGGTGATCGATCATGAACCGCTGGATCCAACCCGCCGGCCTCTCTGTTGGCCTCGCCGCACTCGGCATCACACTTCTGATCAACGATTGCAGTCCCATCTGGGCGGTGTTCTACGCACTCGGCTGGGCTGCTTGACAGTGATCCTGCTATTCGTGCAGCAGCGACGAAACCAGCAGTGAGCAACCATCGAACGGCCGGCCATCACCGAATGTGCAGCGGCCGAACGACACCCGTCGATGCGAGAAGGGCGAACCCAGAGCAACGATTCGCAATCCGAAACTGAGTGCGTCGACCCGTGGCTTCGGGAGCGCAGCTCGGAATCCGACGCTGAACGTGCCCAGAAGCTCGATATCGCGGCTGGTCTGCGGGAAACTCTTGAGGGCCCTGCTAATTCAGCGGTCATCTCCACCGCCGACCCCGACCAGGCCGGAGGACCAGAGCCAATGATCGACGACGGTGAGTTCTACCAAGAGCGCGTGTTCCGGGAGCATGCCGAGGGTTCGAGATCGTGTCGAACGTGTCCTCGGCCGCCTGGCCGCCGGCCCGTCTGCTGAGGACGTTGCCGCTGGAATGGCCCAGCTCGAAAGGTTCCTGGAAGTCCAGATAGCCGAGGACGATTCAGCGTTGGTGGACCACGCGGCCTGCAAGGCGGGGTGCGGGCCCGAAGTTCTGACCTCGCGCACCACTCCGATGCAGGATCGCTCTGGTCTGGAATTGGCGCTCATGCTGCTGGCCGGATGATTCTAGCCCTCCTTGATCGCCAGGGTGGTCTCTCCTGAGGGACGGCATCCACGATCGTTAAGCGGCCAGGACGTGGCCAAAGTCGCACTCCGAGTCCAGTGGCGCGAGCAGCACATCGGAGCTCCCACGGCTGCTGGCTGGCTGCCAACGGCTGCGTGGCCGCGGTCTCTGGGCCGACCGGCCGAAGGGACTCGCGGCGACCCGCCGCGCGATGCGGAACGCAACACAATGCATTCCGGGCGGCTGGCCGATCCCGACGTTCCGATATCGATGACCTGACCGTGGCAACGACGGCCTAATCGCCAGGGCCACAGTAGGACAAGAGGCGGGTCACCCCGCGCTGTAATCTCACCTTGAACCCGGGGTGGTCGCGGGCATCACCCGCCTCCTCGAACAAGTCATTCACGGAAGGGCTGTCCATGGCAAAGAAGGTCACCGTAACTCTCGTAGACGACTACGACAACGAATCGAGGGCCGACCAGACCGTCTACTTCTCGATCGACGGAAGCGACTTCGAGATCGACCTGTCGAACGAGAACGCCGGGCGGCTGCGGGAGACCCTGCAACCGTGGACTGACAAGGCCCGCAAGGTCGGTCGTTCCAAGCGCACCAACAAAGCTCCCGCAGCTGGGCGTAACCAGCCGACCGTGGACCGTGAGGAGAGCACGGCTATCCGCCAATGGGCGCGCGCTCAGGGGTACCAGGTTTCTACGCGCGGTCGCATCCCGGCCGAGATCGTTGACGCTTACCAGCGCTCCAAGAACTAGATCAGCGATTCCCAAGCGAATAGTAGTGCCGAACTGGCAGCGTGCCTTCCGCGGATTACATCGAGAGCGCGGGTTAGAGGGTTAGAGCGTTGCGCGGGTGCGGGTGCAAAGGTCGCTGGTCGAGATGGCCCAAATTGGCCGTCGAAGTTCGACGGCCCAGATTCGCCTCTGACGCTGAGGCGACATCGGTGGTCCATGATCGTCCGGTGACCCCGCAATCCACCCTCCGCTCCCGCCGTTGACCGACCCAGATCACCATCCAGTGACTGTTCAGACCGGCTGGCCTGCACGACGTCTCGGAGCTGCTGTGCCGCAACCGCGGGGCAGCAGCCGAGAGACTGAAGCTGCCGCCGAAATGGCCTCGGCCTATCCTCGAAGGTCGTTTCTTGTTCGGCTGGAGCAGGATCGATCTCTTTTCCCGGGGTCCGTGACGACTCGCGCCGCTGATCGCCAATTCGGCGAACCGAGAAAGGGGTTCATGAGACATACCCCTCGGCTCGCTGGTCGGTAACCAGACGGCCGGCTGACACCAACTCTTGAAACGCGGTTTGCGGCGGCAGGTGTCCGCTCGGCACTGCCGGTGCAACCGCATCACCGTGTGAGCGTTGTCCGGTGTCAGTGGCGCAGCGGGAGGTTGCTCACAGTGGCCGATGAGCTGCCAAGGATCCGCTACTCGGAATATGGCGGTGGGCTCGTCCAGAAGTGGGCGCGCCGCGCCGATAGTGCGTGGAGGGGCGGGTCAGTGCCAGCGCAACGATGTAGGCGCTCATTAGGACGAGGTAGACAGCAATCAGAAGGTCCATGGCATTTCTCCGTAGGGCAGAAGTCAGAAGGTTCGGTCGCCACTGGCTTTGCTTGCAGTACCTGGTTACCTAGTGCCGTGTCGGGGAGGGTTCCTTCTGTAGTCGGCCCTGGTGGTCATGGCCCGAGAAAGAGTCCTTCGCACGGCAACCGTGGCAGCAGCAGAAAGTCTTCGATCGAGCCGGGAAGTAATTCGATTGTGCACCAATGATTTCGTCTCCAATCCTGGATCAAATTGCGTGCCGCCGCTGCGGCGGCCTTGAAGTCAAAGACCGTGCCGCCCAGCCAGATCCGCAGGTGCACATCTCCGCAGGGCGGAAACCATGACCCATCTCTCATGGCCGCGCCCGAAACCATGTCGACCTTTCAGGACTAGGCACAAGGGGAGTCAGCTCCTGGCTGTGTTGCCGAACGACTGGGTGTGGCCGGCTGGAATGTGGTGACCGGGTCGGGGGTGGCGTCGCTGTCATCGGATGGGGCTTGCGTGGGTGCAGACGTGCATAGACTGTCCGCGAAGAAAGCCCACCAGCGTGAGTCCTGCTTCTTGAGCGAGTTCTATTGCGAGGGATGTGGGAGCCGAGACCGCGGCCAGAATCGGCACCCCAGCCATTACGGCCTTCTGCGTCAATTCGAATGAAACACGGCCGCTGACTAGCATGACGTCGCCACGCAACGGCCACGCGTGCACGCATCGTGTCGATGCTGACGGTGACGCCTGCGACAGCCAATTCCCGCACCACAGGCAGGACCCGGCGTAGCTCCTCTCCCGCGGAGACGCGCGCTGCGTGCGGCCGGGTCGATTCACCACCGACATCGACGATGTCAGCCCCATCTGCGGCCAAACGAAGGCCGCGGGCGATCAGCGCCCCAACCTGAGCATTCGGAACGCCGTCAGAGAACGAATCGGGCGTGACATTCAGGATGCCCATCACCAAACTCCGGCTGGCTGCGGGCAATCCCGCGATTGCGGGGACCTCCAGACGTTCTCGACTCCGAGGCAGATCTTCTTTTAGATGCATTAGTTGTTGCACGGCTATCACCCGAGGTCACTGTGGTTACTTTCGCGCGAAGACGAAAATGTTCGAGCGAAGGCGTTTCGGCAACAGGATTCGGCATCTTCGGGCGATGCCCGTCGATCTCATTTTGCTCTACGCCGTGTTGTAGCGGTCGGCGGTCCAGACATTCTCGGTGTGGTTGACGAGCCCGGCGCCGTCGATCGTTTCGTACTGGCCACGCTATGATCGGACGCTGGATGACTCGCCCTCTCCAGACGAGAGGATTTCGCCCCCAGGGGGGTGGGCCGAATGCTCGGGAGAGATCGAGAAGGCCGGCACAGTGCAGGTTTCTCGTGCCCTGACAAGTACTTTCGGTTTTGCGACACATCTGAGGCTGTGCTCAGGCAGAGGCACTCATGCGAGGCGCTCGATGACCATTGCCATGCCTTGACCGCCGCCAACGCACATGGTTTCCAGTCCCACACTCTTGTCCATGGCCTGCAGGCCGTTGAGTAGGGTGGCGGCAATTCGAGCGCCTGTCATGCCAAACGGGTGGCCGAGAGCGATTGCGCCACCGTGCACGTTCAGCTTGTCGCCGAACGGATCGATGCCCAAGTCCTGTGCGGACGGGATGACCTGGGCGGCGAATGCCTCGTTGATTTCGACCAGATCGACGTCGTCGATCGTCATTCCGGCGCGCTCCAACGCACGCCGGGATGCTTCGACCGGGCCGAGCCCCATGATTTCGGGTGAGAGCGCGGTCACCCCAGTCGATATGATCCGCGCCAACGGTGTGATGCCGAGCGCGCGGGCTTTCACATCGGACATAATGATCAAGGCTGCGGCGCCATCGTTGAGCGGGCAGCAGTTTCCGGCAGTGACCAAGCCGTTTGGCCGAAAAGCCGGCTTGAGCCCAGATAGAGCCTCAAGCGTGACACCCGGCCGCGGGCAGTCGTCAGCGCTGACCGTCGTTCCGTCGGCCAACGTGACCGGTGTGATCTCGCGGGCGAAAAACCCGTCAGCGATTGCCTTCTCGGCGAGGTTCTGGGAACGAGCAGCGAACCGGTCCATCTCGTCGCGGCTCACCCCTCGTAACCGCGCCACATTCTCCGCGGTCTGCCCCATGGCGATGTAGACATCCGGCAGGAGACCCTTCTCGCGGGGGTCCACCCAGTAATCAGCCCCCTGCTCTGCATGGGTAATTGTCCGGGTCTGCGCTTGATCAAAGAGCGGGTTCTGGGTTTCGGGTAGGGAGTCGGAGCTTCCTCTGTCGAACCGAGAGACGGTTTCGACCCCCGCTGAGACGAATACATCGCCTTCACCAGCCTTGATGGCGTGCAGCGCCATCCGGGTGGTTTGCACCGAAGACGAGCAGTACCGGTTGATCGTCGTGCCTGGGACGGTGTCCAAACCGAGCAGGGTGGCGATCACTCGCGCCAGGTTGTTGCCCTGTTCACCGCCGGGCAGACCACAGCCCAGCAGGATGTCGTCGATGTCGACTGGATCCAGTTCCGGAACGCGGCTCAGCGCAGCACGAACGACCTGGCAGGCGAGGTCGTCGGGGCGTGCCGAGATGAGCGTCCCTTTCCGTGCGCGTCCAATAGGTGAGCGTGCCGCGGAAACGATGACTGCTTCAGGCATGTGACCTCCACATGAGGGTGTGAATGGGTGGTAATGGGTAGTCAGCGCACTTCAGCCACGATCTGGGCGTTGTCCTGCCGTTGGCGGTCGGGCGTCTGATGGGGAGCACTGGTACATGACCGGTGTTGCGCGGGGCGGTGTGGCACAGGCCTACCGGTCGTCGAGCTCGTTCGCGAGGACGAAGCCAGCGGCCTGGTCCTGAAATTCGGTCGACGAGGGCGTGGATGTGTGGTCGAGCCCTTCTACGATGATCGTGCGTGCGGACGGTATTGCCCGCGCCAGAGGATCGGCACCGTCCGCGATCCGGTCGTTGCTTCCGACTACCAGCAGAACTTCGGAGCGAATCGTGGCCAGCGCATCCCGACTGACCAGGCGCGGTGGCCTGCGGACCACAGCTGCCATAGCCAGCGGATCGTTTCCGGAGGCAAGCGCCTCCGCCACGACCGATCGCAGCGCATCGGGCGCATCCGGGCCCAAACCCTGAATCAGAGCTCGCGATACGGCCTCGCCGGCCTCCGGGCGGAACAGATTTGCGCCGACACCGCCGATCACGAGCCGCCGGAATCGACGAGGATGCTGGACAGCCAGTTGCAGAAGCAGTTTGCCGCCCAGCGAGAACCCGACGCCGTCAAGCACAATGTCTGGCGGAAGCGCCTCGTCAATCTGGTCGGTGAGGAACTCATAGTCCGCGGGGCTGTGGGACGCCGGCCGTATGCCATGGCCGGGCAGGTCGAGTTCCAGTACCTCGCGGCCTGCACCCTTCAGTACCTTCTCCAAGCGCGACCCACGCCAAGTAGTGGCGTACGACCCGCCCCAACCGTGCAGCAGCACGATTGGGGCGGGTCCGGCAAGCCTCGAGGTCATCGATTTCCTCTGCCCCGCAACATGACCGAGTCGTTGCCCGGCGCTACGAACACGGCTGTGAGTCGGCGGCTTTCGATCAGCCACCCGCCAGCGGTGAGGACGAAACGGTCTTCGACGTCGCAGATGGCCGAGGGCGAGGTCACCTCGAGGGGAGCGACGCCGTTGGCAGCGAACAGGGAGAGCACATAGGTTGCTGAGGCACGATCGGTATTCGTGGTCGCGGTGACCAAGTTCGACACCAAGTGCCGCGACAGCCGGGGTCCATTGGCCTGCCGTTTCGCGTACCCTTCGGCGATTTCGCTTCGACCACGCATCGTGAGTGCGGGCATCACGCAGACTCCGTCCTCAACGAACTGAAGTTCGCTTCCGACTCCGAGTTCTCGATCGACGTTCCACCAGCTTCGGTGTACGGCCTCGACGATGGCGGCTCTGCTATGCAGCGTCGTGTGTCCTGAATTGGTCACGGCTTCACCAAGGGAGCTTACGAGCCGATCGTCATGAAGGTCTCGGGCATGTTGTATGCCCAGCCGTTCATGATCTCCGGGAACTTTTCGGGACTGGTCTCGGCCATGTAGTACTCGTGGTCCTCGAACTCGTTCATGCCGGCGCTGAACTCGTTGCGATTACCGGTCGGGTCGAACGCGTAGGCAAAGCAGTTCGTTCCGAATCCGTGAGTGTCACGAGGGATTCCGCCCATGTGGCGGCCGGGACCGAATTCCCAGCGATTGCCTGTCTCGACCAGCCGATCGCTGAGACGGAAGTAGTGGTTGCCGTCTTCTACAGCGAACGCGATGTGGTGCAGGCGGTCCGAGGAACGCTGGGCCTGCATGTAGGCGATGTCGTGGTCGAGCTTGGTCGCACGCAACCAGGACGCCGCCCACTTGCCGGCCATCGTCAGCGCAAGAGACTGCTTGAAGCCCAGGACCATCTTCATGAAGTCCGACACCTCCCTCGGGTCAGCCTCGCCGAGTAGGTTGATGTGGTCGATGTCGGTCGGCCGGAAGCCGCCGTCTGACTTCGTGTTGGTTTTGCCCGCGACTCGGTTGCCGTATCCCACAACGAATTCCATCCGGTGTCCGCTGGGCAGGTCGAAGCCGAGAATCTCCCCGTGACCCGGGCGGTCAGGCTCCTTGTAGCGCTCGAACTCGACGCTGTTGGCCTTCAGGCGCGACACGACCTCATCGATGTCGTCGCCGTGATCGACGCCGAAGGCGAAGCTGACGACGCTCTGGCCGCCGTTGATGAGGGTGAGGTCGGCTTCTTCGCCGGAGCAGGCCAGCAATGCTCGCTCGGAGTTTCGGTCCAAGACAGTGAGGCCGAGGACGCCTTCGTACCATTCCAGGGCTTGTCCAAGGTCGTTGACCCTCACGGCGGCGTGATCGATCCGATTGATTGCCATTGCTCCTCCTCGAGCATTCTTTCTGTGTCATCCGCTGGCAATCGCCCGCGGATGGGGTCGGTGGTATTTGGTCAGCGCGCTACGAGCGTCGTCATCAGTTCGGTACCGGCCGCGCGGAGCAACGAAGCATCATTGGCCAGGAGAACGAAGTCGTAGCGGTGAGCGAGTTCACGAGCTGCCGCGGTATCGGCGCCGATCGCGGTACCGAGCGGGATTCCGAGACGTTTGGCGGTCGACTCCGCCAAGTTCACGAGTTCGTGAAACGGTGCGGAGTCCGGTGCCAGGCCGGTAGCGATCGCCAAGTCGACCGGCCCGATAAACAGCCCGCCGATGCCAGCCGTAGTTCCAATTGCGCACGCTTCATCGATCGCTGCGCGGCTTTCGAGCTGGAGGGCGACGAAGGCTTCGGTCCCAGCCGCGTGGTAGGTTTCGACGTCGGCGCCCCAAGCACCGGCTCGGACCGTCGGTCCGAAACCACGAGATCCCTGAGGTGGGAATCGAGCCGCCGAGATCACCGCTGCGGCTTCCGCCGCGCTGTCGACATGCGGCACAATCACTCCCGCGGCACCCGAATCGAGCACCCGCGAGATCGTCGAGGCCTGATGATCCGGCACCCGCACCAGCGGGGGCATGCGATGACCCCGCGCGGCTCCGATCAGCTCGTGGACGGTCTCCGGTCCCAGTGGAGCGTGCTCCATGTCGATGACGACGAAATCGAAACCCGCCAGCGCGAGCAGCTCCACGCTGACAGTAGTCGGCATCTTCACCCAGGTACCGAACAAAGTTCGATTCGACCGACGCAATAGGTCGGCGAAACTGTCATTCACCGCAGCTCCCATCGGAAGGTGGCGGATACTCTGCGGCGTTGATGACCCAGCCCGGTTGTGCGGAGAAGTCGACGCGCGGCGGGCAGAAGATATCGATGAGTTGATTGCCCGCTTGGCTCATCGACTGGCTGGTGTGAATCGACGGTGGCGGAATGATCGCCACTGACGGGCTCGCCGTGCGCACATGCTCGTCCTCGCGCCATGTCGCGAGATCGGACATCCACGGCGAACGGATATGATGGGTGTACTCACCTCGCACCGCCAACGAGCATTGCTCGAAATCGGCGTGCGCGTGAGGAGACAGTTTGGCGGGATCACGGGGCGCCAAATCGGGGTCGAAAACGTTCACCATGAATGTGCTGCACCGAAAAATCCTGGCGAAACGCCCTTCTTTGTAGGGATAGTCCGCGATCCGGTAGGCGCGCAGCCGATATCCGTCGGCAGGTTCCGGCCAAGGGATGAACGGCGTGACGTTGGCATGTGGCTCTTCGTATTCGGCATAATTTCGGCACTTCACGAGCAAGTCTGTGGATGCGGCCGAGAACAAACGCACCACATGCGTCTCCTGCTCGACCTCAACCGCGCTGTCTCCGGGTGGCACCACCACCAGCGTCGCGGCATTCACCTCAGTCCAATCGGACTTTGTGGTCACACGGGCCTTGGCCGGTTCTGTCGGGAACAGCGCAACGTATTCGTCCGGCTGGCCGTGACGGGTCAGCATGTCACCGGGCTGGGCAACGGTGTAGGCGAGCGCGAAGTTCTGACCGCGAACCCACCACGTTCGGCTACCGTGTTCGGCCACTTCGGGCTCGAGGAGCGTGAAATCGAAGTACTGGGGCGCTGCGCAAGGCTCCCCGGCGATTGCAGGCGTGGTCGTCAGGCGCGAGCGCAGGTCGTCTTTCCCATAGGGCACGTCGGTATTCCTTGATCTCAAAAGCGGATAGGTTCAGCGGGCACAGTGATGCGACCCGTCCGCAGGTGCTTGGTGCGAACCTCGGGTCACCGGCGGCGGCGATGAAGCTCCGCGGCTGTGACGGTGTTCTGCAGGAGTGAGGCGATCGTCATCGGTCCTACTCCGCCGGGCACGGGTGTCACGAAGCCGGCCACTTGTCGTGCGGCATCGAAATCGACATCTCCGCACAGGCCGTCGTCGGTACGATGAATTCCGACGTCGATGACCGCAGCGCCTGGCTTGATGTGCTGGGCTCCGACCAGTCGCGGAACTCCAGCCGCGACAACCAGGATGTCGGCCGTTCGCGTCACCGAGGCGAGATCTGTGGTGTAGCGATGACACACAGTGACCGTCGCGTCTCGCGCGAGCAATAGTTGCGCCTGAGGCCGCCCCACGAGATCCGATCGTCCGACCACTACAGCGCGCGTGCCTTTGATGTCGACCCCTACCCAGTCGAGAAGCCGAATCACACCCGACGGCGTGCATGGCTGCAGGCCGGGCCGGTTCAGTGCCAATCGACCGGCGCTGACCTCGGTCAGCCCGTCGACATCCTTGTCAGGATCGATTCGGGCGATCACGGCAGCAGTGTCGAGATGGGCGGGCAATGGCAGCTGGACCAGGATGCCGTCGACCTCGGCGTCGGAGTTGAGTTCGTCGACTACCCGCTCCAGTTCGCCCTGGGTGACGTCACTGGGTAGGTGTCGATGATGGTCACGTATCCCGGCCGCGACCGACAGCCTGCGCTTGCTCGCGACGTAGATTCCCGAGGCCGGGTCGTCGCCGACCAGGACAGTGGCGAGGCCAGGCGTTATCGCCGACGCGGCGATGCGATTGGCTACCTCTCTGCGAAGAATTCCCGCAAGTTCCTTGCCGTCGATCAATGTGGCGGTCATCGTGCGAACACCACCGTCGAGTTGCCATACCGCAAGACACGGTCCTCGCAGTGCCACTGGACCGCGCGGGTCAGCACAGCGCGCTCCACGTCGGCACCACGGCGTGTCAAACCCGCGACATCAAGTGCATGAGTTACACGCACGACGTCCTGTTCGATGATGGGGCCCTCGTCGAGGTCCTCGGTCGCGTAGTGAGCGGTCGCGCCGATGAGCTTGACACCACGGTCCTTCGCTCGCTCGTATGGGCCCGCGCCGGCGAACGCCGGGAGGAACGAGTGGTGGATGTTGATGACCGGACAGCCGATACGTTCCAGAAAATCGGCGGACAAGATCTGCATGTAGCGCGCCATTACCACGAGATCGAAATTGCCGGACAGCAATTGCAGCTGCTTCTCCTCAGCGGCGGGCTTGTCGTTCCGGTCTACCGGAATGTGCACGAAAGGCACGCCGAAGCTGCGCACATCCGCAGCCAGGTCAGGGTGATTGGAGATGACCAGCCCGATGTCGATCGGTATCTCGCCCCGGCGGGCGCGCCACAACAGGTCAAGTACGCAGTGATCGGTCTTGGAGACCATGATCGCGACTCGTTTCGGGGTTGCCGCCTCGGTGAATCGCCATTCGGCATCGTCGAACCGTTCCGCCATTGTCTGCGCGAAGCTTCTCTCGATGTCTTCGAGGTGCACCGGCAGATCGTCGCGGCGGAAGGTCATTCGAAGGAAGAACCGGCCACCTTCTGGATCAGTCGTAGCCTGGTCGGACTCGACGATGTTCGCGTCGTGGTCGGACAGGAACTGAGAGATGGCGGCGATGATGCGCGGCCGGTCCTCACACTGCAGGACAAGGCGACCGAGGTCCTTCGCGACCGCCGTGGTCGCGCCGCTGATCGTGCGGGGTGCGGGAGGCCGGCTCTCCGTTGAGCGGGCCTGGACCGTGGTTGGCATGGCTCCTCCTGCGTCCTTCGACTTCACCTCCCAGCAGGTTCTTCTGGGTGGTTGACATCACACTATGGCCGCAGGTAGCCCCAGCTCGCCCTCGAGAAAGGAGGGGGATTCGATCCCCTGGGGTGGTGCAAGCGCCGGTGGTGAAGCGAAGATCTGCGCCGTGCGCAGATGTCGCGGGCGGCCTCAGTCGGAGTATTCGGCCATCGCGTCCCGGAGGCCTTCCCGAGTAGCTACCTCGAGTTTGCGGTAGATATTGCGTCGATGCCACTCGACGGTGCTCATCGTCAAATAAAGGCTCTCGGCGATGTTGCGAGTGGATATGCCCTTCGCCATCAGCGATGCGATCCGGTGTTCGCTTGGAGTCAGCGCGTTGACTCCCTGCAGGACAGATCGGCGTGGTCGCGCCCCGCTTGCGAGTAACTCCTCATGGGCGCGTCGTTCGAGCGCGACGGCACCGCACTGATGGGCCAGGTCAAGTCCCTTCCGAAGTGGCTCCCGTGATCGCACACGCTGGCCCGAACGGCGCTGCGCGGCACCGAGTTCACACAACGTATAGGCGAGTTCGAGCGTCGATGCGCGAGGATGTTCAAGGACGTGCGCCGATTCCTCCAGCAGCGCCATGTCGGGACCTCCGTCGGCCACTATCGCCCGGATTCGCAGACAGGCACCCAAAGTGGATCGCAACCCGAACTCGCGTGACAACTCGATGTCACGATCGATCAGCGTGCGTGCGTGGCCCGTTTGGCCGAGTGCGTGGGCAGCCAGACCTGCGTGGGAGCGCCAAGGCAACAGCATATAGCCAGGATTGACGAAGGTATTCGCCTGCAACAAGGAGCCAACGAGCAGGAAGTCGTCGAGCGCTCCTCGGTAGTCACTGTGGGCAAGTCGCAATCGTCCTCGCGCCATGTAAAACCAGACATTCAGTGTGCGTGTCTCGCCGCTACGAAGCCGATCGTGAGCATCGTTGAGTACCGCCGCAGCCTCGTCGAGTTCATCGCGGTCGATCAAGCAGTACGCAAGCACGCCTTGCGGAGCGGGCACGGTCGAGTTCCAGCCCCGGCCCATGCCGACGATCGCTGCTTGGGCATCGACCATTGCGTCGCCGACTCGGCCGAGTGAGTACATGGCCAGCGATCTGGCGAGTGAGACTTCAGCGAAGATCAGGGAGTCACCGCGGGATCGGGCTTCAACGAGCAAGCGCTCACCGAGGTCGGATGCTTCCTGCCCGAAGCCGCACCACGTGAGCGCGAGCATGGCGTGGCTCATCGTCATCCCGTCGGATGTCGCGCGCCAAAGTTCAACGCCGTCGCCGAGTGCCCGCAACAGCAACTTCCCATGCTCTTGCGAGCCGGGAGAACACATCGCGCGAAAAACCCCGAGGTGCAGGACGAGAAGCCGCTCCGACAATGACAGATCGGGAGAATCGAGAAAAGATGCGGTCAGCTTCGTTACTCGCTGGTGGGCCTCGGATGCGCGGTCCACAAGGTAGGCCGCGGAAGCCATGAATCCGGCTTCGAACCGCAGTGATACCTCGGGATTGTCGGCGAAGGCGTCTGCGCCGCGCCGGAACACGGTCCGCGCCTCAGCCGAACGCCCGTAGCGGAACAGTGTCTGGCCGAGTGCATACATTGCCCGATCCCGTTCGGCGGGTTCCTCGATGAGATCGAGAGCCGCTTCCAGATGGGCCAAAGCGGTTCGTTCCCCTGCAGCGGCCTCCATCAGGCCGAGGTCTACCAATAGCCTGGCATTCTGCTGTCGGTCGGGGCGGGGTATGAGCAAAGCCCGCCGGAGGTATCCGGCTGCTGTGGCCGGCGCGCCTTTCCTCCCGGCGTCCCGCGCCGCGTCGTGCAGAGCCGAACGGGCCCAGTCCGCGTTGGTCGGGGCGCCCCGCATGAGGTGCATCGCGACGTGATCGCTCTCGCCGCCTCCGGCTCGTATCAGTTCGGCGGCACGCAGGTGCGCTTCGGCCCGCTCGTTGGTCGGATAGCGATTGTAGACCGCTGAGCGAATGATCGGGTGGTAGAAGGTGAGGTCCTGTCCGCCGGAGAAGATCTGTGCCGCCCGTAGTTTGTCGGCTGCCGCCGACGCCGATGCAAAGTCGAGCTCCGCAAGCTCGGCTGCGTTGATCAGCGGGGTGGAGGTTCCCAATATCGATACCGCGCGTGCCAACGTGACGGCGCCGCCGCCCAACCCGCCTAGCCGCAGCATGACGCTGCGCCCAACCGACTCTGGCGCCAGATCGGATATATGCCGTGTCAGATCTTGTCTTCCTTCGTCGCCCACCGCAGCAAGCGATGAGGCGACCTGTCCGAGCAGAAACGGGTTACCCCGCGTGGCCGTCCAGCTCTCGGCCACAACCTCGGCATCCTCGATGGCATATGGCAGCAAGGCCGTGAACAGCCGCTTGGCCCCATCGACGGATAATTCCGTCGGTCGCAAGTTGCGGTCGGCCTGGAGCAGTAACCGTTCGACCAACTCGGTTTCGCTAGCCGGATCGCCCGTACGAATCGCGCCGATGATGGTGATCGGTAGTTCGGCCAGCCGCTGAGCGAGGTAGAGGAGGAATCGCAGAGACAGCTCATCGGCCCATTGCAAGTCGTCGGCGATAAGGACGAGATCCGCGTGATCAGCCAGGTTCGCTACCAGCCAGTACAGACTGTGGATGAGATGAAACTCGTCGGTCAACGGCGACTCGCCGGGCGCCGCAGATGGTTCGAGCAGCGACTCGGCGAGGGCGGCGTGTCCCTGGAATAGCGAGCATCGCTCCGTCTCGGTGGCTCGGGCCACCCGAGCTTCGAGCAGGCGACGGACCAGACCGAAGGGGTATTCGCGCTCCAGCTCACCACCGTAGGTGGTGAGGACCTCGACCTCCTTTCTGGAAGCAATCCCCTGGGCCGCACCAAGAAGCCTCGACTTGCCGATACCACTCGGCCCCTCGACGATCAACAACCGCCCGTCGGTATCGCGGCCTCGATCGATCGCGGCCTCGATCGCTTCGATCTCGCTGTCCCGCTCTAGCAGCGGAACGTCATGAATGAGCTGCCCCTGGTGCCGGTGCGACGACGTCGGCTCATCCGCTTGTACGTGTCGGCCTCGTTGCCGCGTGTCTCGCATCTGAAAATAGCTCCGGTATCGGTCCGCAGAACGTCGCAGCGCCTCGGCGACACCTGCTGTCGAGTCGGTCATGACAAGGTGAACGGCGCGATGGAGGATGTGATCGACGTTACTCGCTCGTGGTCAGGGGGCGACGTATCTTCGCCCTCGGATCTATAGGTTGCACCCCTGGGATTTCAGAGCCACCCGGGTAGGTTTCGGTTCCCAGCAGCGCCCCGCCCGCATTCTGAACCCATCGGCGTAGCGGCTCCCGGACGAGCACTGGACCAGCACCCTGCGGCGGCTGCCAAGGTCGTAACTCCCCGCATCGAATCGATGACCAGGCTCTTGCCCTCCCCTGGGGATGAAACCCCCCACCCTGCGGGGGTGGAATGCAGGCCGACGCTGCTCATAACCTGCGAAAGACCGCCCAATGTGGTCGCGGTCATATTGCCCCAGGAGGATCTCCATGAACGACCCCAGGCCATATCGCGCGTTCTCCGAAACCGCCCCGCAAATCGAATTTCCCCCACAGATCAACCGGCTCGAGTTCACCGGATGGATGGACGAGCAGCTGTCGTGGAAAAAGACCTGCTACATCGGCGACTGGACATTCGTACCGCAGATCCGGGTCAAAGGCCCCGACGCACTGCAGTTGTTCAAGGATCTGTCGGTGAACAGCTTCGATAACTTCCCGCTGAACCGGGCCAAGCACTGTGTGCAGGTCAACGAGGACGGCAAGGTCATCTCCGAAGGCATCCTGTTCCGCCACGGCGAGGACGACTTCGAGTACCAATGTGGCACCCCCCAGTGGATCCGGTACAACATCGCCACAAAGGGCTACGACGTCGAGACCAGCTTCCCCTTGTCGCACAAGCTGCAGGTCTCCGGACCAGCCTCGCTCGCCCTGCTGGAGAAGCTCACCCGAACCGGACTGCGGGACGTGAAATTCATGGCGCACAAACCGGTTCCGCTCGCCGATCACGACACGACGTTCCTGCGCCAGGGTATGGCCGGGGAGATCGGCTTCGAAATCCACGGACCCATCCAGCAACATGACGAGATCTGGAACGCCGTCTACGAAGCCGGCAAGGAGTTCGGAATCCGCAGGCTCGGCCGCCGCAATCTGATGATCAACCACATGGAGGCCTCGTACCCCACCGGTTGCATCCACTTCTTCAACGCTCTCGCCGACGACAGCAAGGCGGAATTCCGAAAGTGGGTCGACGACAACCCGCTCCCGGACGGCTGGCGAGGTACCGCGATGGAGGCTTGGCCCTACAGCATCTCTACCTCCTTCACCGGCAGCTGGGACGGCGAGGACATCCGCGAGATCTACCGCAGCCCGGTCGAGATGGGCTGGGCAGCCAACATCAAGTTCGACCACGACTTCATCGGGCGCGAGGCACTCGAGGAAGAAGTCGCCAACCCACGCCGTAAGGTCGTCACCCTGGAGTTCAACAGCGACGACCTCATCGCCATGTATGCCACCCTCTTCGGTCAGGGGGACGTCATCCGCCCCTTCGAAATCCCGCACTCTCCATATGCCACCGCATGGGTCGACAAGATCTTGAACGCCGACGGCGAGACGATTGGCCACGCGACGTTCCCCGGCTACAGCCTGCATTTCCGCAAGGCGCTGGCGCTCAGCTTCATCGACGTGCAGTACGCTGAGCCGGGTACGCAGGTCACTGTGCTCTGGGGAAATCCGGGCGAACCCCAGATGAAGCTTCGCGCGACGGTCGCACCCGCCCCATACAAGAAGGACGACCGCCGCCGCGACCTGTCCGCAGAACCGGCACTCACCGTCTGAACACGCCGCGCGCAGCACTCGTTCCAGCCAGTTCGGCCTGTTCAGGCAGAACTGGCTGCCACGTGCAACTACACCGCGCGCCAACGACACCTAATCTTCTGAAGGGAATTGACCGTGCCGGAAGCGTTGTCCGACATGCCAATCTGGATTCCTGGCCCGTCGACAGTAGAACGGTCGAACATAGTCGCCTTCCAGGCATGGATGGCCAGGCGACACGATCTCGCCTTCGACGACTACCGGGCTCTTCACCAATGGTCTGTCAGCGAGCCCGATCGGTTCTGGGTCCTGTTGTGCGAGTACTTCGGCATCATCCGCTCGGGTAGCGACCATCCGGTGCTCCTCGGAGACCGGATGCCGGATATCCACTGGTTTCCCGGTCTGCACCTGAACTACGTCGACCAGGTTCTGCGCCATGCGGATGCCGACGCCGTCGCGATCGTCGACGATTCGGAACCCGGCGGCGCCGGTCCGCGCGAGGTGACCTGGCGAGAGCTACGGCGGCAGGTTGCCGCAATCGCAACGTACCTTCGAGAGTGCGGAGTCACCGAAGGCGACCGTGTGGTCGGCTATCTTCCCAACATTGCCGAGGCGGTCATCGCCTTCCTGGCCACGGCAAGTGTGGGTGCGGTGTGGTCGTCGTGCGGGCAGGACTACTCCGCGTCCGCGGCTGCCGATCGACTCGGCCAGTTGGACCCGATGGTCCTGATCACAGCCGATGGATACCGATACGCCGGTAAGGCAGCCGATCGTCGCACCTCGATTGTTGCGTTACGCGAGGCGTTGCCAACCGTGCGGGCCACCATTGTCATCGACCGACTCGGTCTGACGCTTGATGACATCACCGACACAGTCCAGTGGTCGCACGCCAGCGCGGGCGAGCACGAGTTCACACCAGTGCAGGTACCGTTCGAGCACCCCCTGTGGGTACTGTTCTCTTCCGGGACCAGCGGTCGGCCGAAAGGTATCGTTCACGGTCACGGCGGAGTTCTGCTCGAGCACCTCAAGCAGATGGCTTTCCACCTCGACCTGCGGCCGGGAGACATCTACTTCTGGTACACATCGCCGAGCTGGATGATGTGGAACTTCCAGGTCGCTGGACTACTGGTCGGCGCGACGATCGTGACATACGACGGCAGCCCCTCTCACCCAAATCCGGATATGCTCTGGTCGCTGGCGGCGCGCCACAAAGTCGCAGTCCTCGGCACCAGCCCGGCTTACCTGCAGGCCTGTGAAAAATCGGACGGCGATCCGAGGCACGATTGCGACCTCAGCTCACTGCGCACTCTGGGAGCCACCGGCTCGGTTCTGCCACCAGGCTCCTACGACTGGGTCTCGCGCAAACTGGGCAAACACGTGGCATTGGCGTCCACAACCGGCGGAACGGATGTCGTCAGCGCCTTCGCGGGATTCGTTCCGACCGAACCGGTTCGGGCCGGCGAGCTGTCGGCGCCATGCCTGGGCGTCGCGCTCGAATCTTGGAACACCGAAGGACGTTCGGTGCTCGACGAAGTCGGTGAGCTGGTCGTGACAATGCCACTGCCGTCGATGCCGCTCTACTTCTGGGACGACCCGGATGGTGCACGCTACCGCGCCGCCTACTTCGACTACTGGCCTGGCGTCTGGCGGCACGGCGACTGGATTACGGTCACCGGTCACGGATCAGTAATTGTGCACGGCCGCTCCGACGCCACCCTCAACCGTAACGGTGTACGAATGGGTAGCGCTGACATCTACCAAGCCGTCGAAAAACTCGCCGAGATCAAGGAGTCACTGGTCCTCGGCGTCGAGTACCCCGACGGCAGATATTGGATGCCGCTATTTGTCGTTCTCTCCGACGGTGTCGAACTCAACGATAAGCTCCGTGCCAAAATTCGCACCGCGGTTCGTGAAGGAGCGTCTCCCAAACACGTTCCGGACGAAGTAATCGCCGTGCCGGGAATCCCACATACCAGAACCGGTAAAAAGCTCGAGATACCACTGAAACGCCTCATGCAAGGCGCCAGCCCCGACGCTGTCGCAGATCCTCGATCGGTCGACGACGCGACGCTGCTTGAGTTGTTCGCCACAATCGCCGCCGCGCAGCCCGCTGCCCGCGACAACGCCGAGGTGGCGGCCCGTGAATGAGTTCGCGCACAACCACGTTCGGGTGGAGATCGATTCGTCCGTTGCCGTGATCACATTGGCGCGGCCAGACAAACACAACGCATTCGACCTTGCCATGGCGCAAGATCTCCACGCCGCGGTCCAGCGCGCGGCCCGCGGTGCGCAAAGCGGAGCCGTACGCGCGATCGTCCTCGCTGCCGAAGGGAAGGTTTTCTCCGTCGGCGGCGACCTCGCATACTTCTCCGGGAGCGGCGATCGCAGCGAACGAATGCGACAGGTCGCGACCGCATTGCACGACGCACTCGAACTCCTCACCACCGCATCGGTGCCGGTTGTGTCCGCCCTGCACGGCATTGCGGCAGGAGCCGGCGTGGGCCTGGTCCTGGCCGCTGACATTGTTCTTGCCGGACCACACGCGAAGCTGCGCCTGGCCTACACCGCAGGTGGTCTCTCGCCCGACTGCGGTGCTTCCTGGATCCTGCCGCGCAGAGTCGGCATGGCCCGCGCTATGGACCTCGCCCTGACCAACCGTGCTGTCGATGCCATCGAGGCGGAGAAGTGGGGTCTGGTAAGCCGACTGACGGACTCCGATGATGTCGTCAGCGAAGCACGGGCAATCGCAAGGCGACTCGCTGCTGGGCCCAGCGAAGCATTCGCCGCAACCAAACACCTGCTGTGGACAAGTCTCGACCGATCGTTCGTAGCGCATCTGAACTCAGAGGCAGAAGCGATTTCGCGACTTGTGGACAGTCCGGACGGCCGTGAGGGCATAGACGCTTTCCTGGCCAAGCGCGCTCCGACGTTCAGCTGACCTGCGGCGGAGGGGATAACCGATGCGACGTCCGTCCGAGTGGGCACGTTTCGACAATCTGCGCGCTGGGCGTGCCCAATTGTTTCCCGAGATCGCGTTCTGTCTGGTTGCGTGGCACCACGAAGACGTCGCCGCTGTCCTGGCCGAGGTCGAACGAGTGACCGCAGACGGTTGGTGGGCATACGGATTTGTTTCCTATGAGGCGGCCTCCGGGCTCGATACGAGTCTGCAGGTCCACCCGCCGAAAGCTGGTCTGCCGCTGGTGTGGTTCGGCGTCAGCTCCGCACCACTGGACGTTCCCGTTGTGGCCTCGTTCACTGACCACGATTACACCGTCGGCCGCTGGTCGTGTGACTGGACCAGGGCCACGCATCGAGATCGGGTGGCGACCGTTCGCGCCCGAATAGCCGAGGGCGAAACATATCAGTGCAACTTGACCACCCGCATCCGCGCCCAGATGCACGGCGACACAACGCAGTTCTACTCCGCCATGGCGCTCGGTCAGCGCGGCGTCTACAACGCCTACCTCGATCTCGGGCGGTACGCCATCGCGAGCGCCAGTCCTGAACTCTTCTTCGAGCTACGCCACGACCGACTCACCATGCGTCCGATGAAAGGCACAGCACCGCGAGGTCGTACAGGCACCGAAGACTCAATCATTCGCGCCCGACTTCAGGCAAGCGAAAAAGAGCGGGCCGAGAACGTCATGATTGTTGACCTGATCCGCAACGATCTAGCCCGACTTGCCGCGACGGGAACCGTCTCGGTGTCGTCGTTGTGTGCAGTCGAACGCTACGAGACAGTTCACCAGCTCACGTCAACAGTGTCGGCCCATCTCCGAGCAGACCTAGGACTGGTAGACATCTTCCGAGCCCTGTTCCCGTGCGGATCTGTCACCGGCGCCCCCAAATGCAGCACCATGCGCATGATTCGCGAACTCGAAGACACTCCCCGTGGCATCTACTGTGGCGCGATCGGCGTGGTAGCACCACCCGACAAGGAGTTCCGAGCCCGCTTCAGTGTCGCGATCCGTACCACGCTCATCGACCGGGACCACGGCACCGCCGTCTATGGCAGCGGAGGAGGGATCACCTGGAGCTCTGACCCGGACGCCGAATACGAGGAATTGCTCACCAAAGCAAAGGTGCTCTACACGCGACCTGGGGATACCCAGGTCTTCGCTAGCTTGGCCGGCGCGGAGCTACAAGCTCCAACCCACCAAGAATCGTCGGCTTTAGCTAACTCCTCCGCCCGTGCGACGAGCAACGATCGAAACCTGTGGATGACTGGGAGCGAGTACCTTCCCGGATGATCTGAAAGACAACGGGTTTCAATCCGTTCGGCGCCAACGCCGGGCGGGAAGGTACGTCCCATGCTCAAGGTAATCGACGGCGTCGCCGGGACGGCGCGGCGGGTCCGGTGTCGGGTTCGCCGATCGACGAAATCGTGCTCGAGGGCGCGGCAGATGCTGGCCGCGGCGTTGCGAGCCGAGGTCGCCGTCTATACCGACCGGTTCGCTGACCAGGTCGACGAGAACGGGCCGCGGCTGGTGGTGCGGCCACGGCTACCACGCCGAACGGCAGGTCATGACCGCCGCCGGCGCGGTCACCGTGGCCGCACCAGGAGTCGACGATGGTCGGGGGGGATCCAGAAAGCGTTGAGCGGCAACGGTTGTCCTCGGCGATCCTGCCTGCCTGGCGCCGCTGACGGCGCTCCCCGCAGCTCACCGAGGTGCTGCCACTGCTGTATCTGCACGACTATCCACCGGTGATTTCGGTCCGGCATTGGAGCAGTTCCTCGGTCCAGGGCTGGGTTGTCGGCGGCGTCGACCGCGAATCGGCCGAATCGTGGGCCGATCTGCTGCGTGATTGCCGCCGCCACGGCATGACCGCCCCAGCGCTGGCGGTCGGGGACGGCGCGCTCGGGTTCTGGCGCGCGCTGCGCGAAGTGTTCAAGCAATCTCGGGAACAGCGCTGCTGGTTTCGCAAATCGGCGAATGTTCTTGCCGCGCAGCCGAAGTCGGCGCATCCCGAGCGCGCTCGGGGCCTTGAAGGAATCTACAATGCCGAGGACATCGACCACGCCCCGATCGCCATCAAGGCGTTCGATATCGATTACGGCGCAAAATATCCCAAAGCAGATATTCGTGTCAACGTTCACGTAATTCCCGGTCCCTGTGCTCACGTAATTCCGCAGGTGGTGGGTCCTGGTTGATGTTCTACCCGATGGCCTCCTTCGGTTGTGTGTCGTTGTCACGAGGACGTTTGTTGGGTCGGTAGGACGGGCCGTTCATGAACACTTGGTGGCTGGTGTTGATCAGCCTGTCCAGCAGTGACTCGGCGACAACGGGATTCGGGAACAGCGGATACCAGTCGACCGGGGCGCGGTTCGAGGTCAGGACCATGGATCCACCGGCGGCGGCGCGTTCGGAGATCAGTTCGTAGAGGTCGTCGGCCTGGGTGGCGGTCAGCTCCCGCATGCCGAAGTCGTCCACTAATCCCGATCTCGGGATTACTCGACTTATCCCGAGCCGGTGATTATCCCGTTGTCTTGCATGGTTGACACGAGAGTTGCTGTGGCGGTGTGTGATTAGTTCTGGTCGCTGGTTCTTGGCTCGGGGTAATTCCGGGGGTCGCACTCTTTGGTTGCGGGAGCACGGTGCTTCCGTGTCGGAGAGGAGCGACGATGGGAACGACTGGGTGGATGGCTGGCGAGGGCCCGCTGGTGGAGTTCGCTGCCGGATTCGAGCAGGAGCTGCTCGCGCGTGGGCACAAGCCCGGTGCGATTGCCAAGCATCTCGGCCTGATGGGTCAGCTGAACCGATGGATGACCAGCACAGATCTGGCGGCAGGTGATCTGCGGGCGGCGGTGGTCGAGCAGTTCCTGGTCGAGGCACGGGCCAGTGGACGACGACGGGTTCCGACGATGGCGACCGCGGCCACGTTGCTGTCGTATCTGGCCGACTGGCGTGTGACCAGTGCGGTCGAGCCGGTGGCCCCGACCGCGCGGGAGGTGTTGCTGGCCGGGTATCGGCACTATTTGCTCGATGAGCGCGGCCTGACGCCATGCACCGTGTTGCGATACGAGCGGTTCGCTAAAAGGTTTCTGTCACAACGGTCTTCACCGCTCGGCGACGAGGTGGGTGATGAGGGACTGACCGGTGGGGAGGTCAACGCCTTCCTGCTGGCGGCCGGGGCGCGTCTGGTCGTGGGGTCGGCGAAACGAGAGGCCGCCGATCTGCGAGCGTTGCTGCGGTTTCTGTATCTGCGCGGCAGGATCGATGCCGATCTCGGTTCGGCGATGCCGCCGGTCGCGGCGTGGCGGGGCACCAGGCTGCCCGATGGTCCCAGCGTCGCGGAGGTCGATGCGGTGCTCGCCAGCTGCGATCGGTCGACGGTGAGCGGGCGCCGCGACTACGCGGTGCTGAGTCTGCTGGCGCGGCTGGGGCTGCGCAGCGGGGAGGTCGCTGCCCTGCAGCTCGGTGATATCGATTGGCGGCGTGGAGAACTGGTAGTGCGTGGCAAGGCACGAAGCCTGGACCGACTGCCGTTGCCGACCTCGGTGGGCGCTGCGGTCGCGGAGTATCTGCGCCACGACCGGCCACGCTGCACCTGCCCGCAAGCGATCTTGACCCTGTATGCGCCGCCACGGCCGATCCATCCCAGCACCATCCCCAAAATCGTCTACCGAGCCTGCCGCCGCGCCGGAGTGACACCGGTGGGCGGGCACCGCCTGCGTCACGGGCTGGCCACCGAAATACTGCGCCAGGGCGGGAGTTTGATCGAGATCGCACAGGTGCTTCGACACACCGATCTCGGCACGACCTCCGACTACGCCAAGATCGACCGGACCGCGCTGCGCGCGGTCGTGCAGCCATGGCCGGCAGCTCGGTCATGAGCACCGACTTCGCGAGCCACGCCGCTGACTACCTACGGTTGCGCCGCAGCCTCGGCCATGACCTGGCCGAAGCGCACCGATTGCTTCCACGCTTCGTCTCCTACCTCGATGCCATCGACGCAACCAGGATCACCACCGACGTTGCGCTGGAATGGGTTCGACGTCGCGACGTCGGCCCTGCCAGCTCGATATGGCCACGACGGATGACCATGGTGCGCGGGTTCGCCCGCTATATGTCGGGCATCGACCCGGCGACCGAGATCCCCCCATATGGGCTCGTAACTCACCGCCAGCAGTGGAAAACACCGTTCATCTACTCCGCCAACGACATCCAGGCATTGCTGCGCGCGGTGCCGGTGGTGGTGCCCACCACGCTGCGCCGAGCCACGGTCGAGACGATGATCGGGTTGCTGGCCTGCACCGGCCTGCGGGTGAGCGAGGCCATCGTGCTGGCCCGTGACGATGTCGACTGCGTCGACGGGGTGCTGACCGTCCGCGCGTCGAAATTCACCAAGAACCGTGAGGTCCTGCTGGACCCCACCGCCACCGCCGCGTTGACCGCCTACGCCGCGATCCGGGACCGACACGTGCCGATCTCGACGACAGGGAACTACTTCTGCTCCGGCAAGGGAACCCCGGTGATCTACTCCGACTTCGGATTCCTGTTTCGGCGGCTGGTGACGGTCTCGGGCGTCGGCACCGATTCGGCCATTCACCCGCGCATCCACGACCTGCGACATTCGTTCGCGGTCCACACTCTCGTGCGTTGGTATCGCAACGGAGACGACGTCGCGGCGCTGCTGCCGCGATTGTCGACCTACATGGGTCACCGCACACCTATCTACACGTATTGGTACTTGTCGGCCAACCCGGAACTGCTCGCGCTGGCCGCTGAGCGACTGCAGAACCCGACCACGGAAGGACTGCACCGATGAGCCCGATCGCGCCCACCCTGCAGTTGTTCTTCACCGAACGGCTGATCAACCAGCGCCAGGCCAGCCCGGCCACAATTACCTCCTACCGCACCACCTTTCAACTGCTGCTGCGGTTCGTCGGTGACCGCACCGGCAAAGCGCCCTCGGCGCTGGAGTTCACCGATCTCGACGCCGAGGCCATCTCGGCATTCCTGCAGCACCTGGAAACCGACCGGCACAACAGCGCCCGCAGCCGCAACGCGCGACTGGCGGCCCTGCGGTCCCTGTTCCGGTTCGCTGCGGTTCGCCACCCTGAACACGCCGAGCTGATCGGGCAAGTGCTCGCTATCCCGCAAAAACGTTGCGACAGAACCGATGTTTCGTTTCTGCAACCCCACGAGGTCGACGCGTTGCTCGCCGCACCCGACCGCTCCCGCTGGGAAGGCCGCCGCGACCACGCCCTGCTCCTGCTCGCAATCCAGACCGGGCTACGGCTGTCGGAATTGACCGGACTCACCTGCGGAGACATCCAACTCGGCCCCGGCGCGCACGCGCGCTGCCGGGGCAAAGGCCGCAAGCAGCGATGCGTCCCGCTCACCCCGGCCACCACCGCGGTCCTGCGCGTCTGGTTCCACGAACGCCACGGACACCCCGACCAGCCCGCATTCGCCACCCGCACCGGGCGACGACTCAGCGACGACGCCGTCGAAGCACGTCTCAACCTCTACAAGGACATCGCCCGCCAGCGATGTCCGTCGTTGGAAGGCAAGCGACTCTCACCCCACACCCTTCGCCACACCTGCGCGATGAATCTGCTGCACAGCGGCGTCGATTCCGCCGTCATCGCGCTCTGGCTCGGCCACACCGACCCCCGATCCACCGCCGCCTACCTCCACGCCGACATGGCGATCAAGGAACGCGCCCTGGCCCGCACCACACCACCCACCACCAAACCCGGCCGCTACCGGCCCCCGGACGACCTACTCGCCTTCCTGGAGAGCCTCTGAATATCCCGACATCCACGACAACAGCTACCGGAGAACCACTGCCACACAAGCAATCCCGCCAAATTGACCCACGACATCGGGATAATCACCGAGTCGGGATAAGTCGAGGATCAGCACGGCGGGCCGGATGAACTCGCGTAATCGTTTGTCCCAGGTCCGGTCGGCGTGGCCGCCGGCCAGAGTGGCCAGCAGCCGACTGGTTTTCATGAACCGGACCTCGGCGCCCTGGCGGATCGTCAGATGCCCGAGTCCTTGTGCCACATGGGTTTTCCCGACCCCGACTGGTCCGTAGAGCAGGACCGACTCCCCGACGGGCAGCCACCGCAGCGCCGCGAGATCGCGGATCTGGGCGGCGGGAAGTTTCGGGCTGGCGGCGAAGTCGAACTGTTCGAGGGTGAGTTGTTGTTCGAACTGGGCGCGACGGATGCGGCGGGCGATCGACTGGGACTCTCGGCGGGCGATCTCGTCGTGACAGAGGACCTGCAGAAACTCGATATGCCCGAGGTCTCCGGCGCGGGCTTGCGCGAGGCGGGATTCGAGGGTCTGCAACATGCCCGAGAGCTTCAACGTCCGCAACGCTTGTTCGAGGGCGACATCGACGATCATGCCGAAACTCCTTCTCCGCGCTCACCTTCGGCGACGCCATCGCGGGCGTCGTCGTCCCGGTCGGTGATCGTGGTGGTGGCGGTGATCGCGGCCGGACTGTTCGGGTTGGGCAGGGCCACGACGTTGCGGAACAGCCGCGAAGGGCCATGCAGGAACGCGGCGGCCCCTCCATCGCCGGTCGAGGGTGGTGGCGGATCGGCCTCCAACCCGGCGACCAGGATGCCCTTGATGGTGCGATAGGACGGGTCCCCGACGGCGATCGCTTTGGCGCAGGCCAATTCGAGCCGCGCCATGCCGTGCTTGTCGGCCAGGCCGAGCACGCCCTGGGCGGCACGCAACCGGAAAAGCGCGTTCTCCGACAGCAATTCGGTGATCACCGCGACGGTTGCCGCACCGATCTCGGCGGCCCGGTTGCGGCACCAGGTCGGTCCGCGCATGGCAAAGGCGATCTTCTCCGGCGGGTAGTGCGACAGGTCGGACTGCTTGCCGAACGGTTTGCGCACATGGGTCGCGATCAACTCGCCGCGGTCGAAGATCTGCACCATCGACTACGTCGACCGGACATCCACCTTGCGCCCGATATGCCGCCACGGCACCGAATACAACGCCTTGCCGACCTTGACATGAATGTCCGGGCCGACGGTTCCCGTCGTCCAGTCCGCGAGCACGAAGTCCTTGCCCGGCAACGGATTCAACGCCTCGGCCTCGATCGCCGCGAACACCGACAGCGGGGAAGCGCCACCCAGCGGTCGACACGACCGGCCACCGGCCACCTCCCGGCACCACTCGAGCGCCGCGGCCTGCATCTGCGCCAGCGAGGTCCATTCCCGGCCCCGCCAGAGCGAGTCACGGATATAGGGCATCGGCCGCTCCACCCGCGGCTTGTCCTTGGGCTTCCCGCGCCGCGCATGATCGACCAAAGTCCCGTAATGATGGGCCAATTCGGCATAGGACCGATTGATCTTCGGGTCATACAGATCCGGACGCGCGACCCCGGTCCGCAGATTGTCAGGCACCAACCGGGCCGGGACACCACCGAAGAACGCGAACGCCTCCACATGGGCCTGGGTCCATGCCTGCTGGTCCATCGTCAGCACCGGACGCACGAACATCATCCGCGAGGCCGCCAGCACCATCACGAACGCCCAGATCCGGCGCCTGCGCCCGCCGACTGGATCGGTCCACGAACCCAGATACCCGTAATCGATCTGGGCTTCCTCACCCGGCGGCGGATCATCCCGCAGCACCGTCACCCGCCCGCGCTGGTCTTCCTCCGGAAGATTCGCTTCCACATACCTTTTCAGCGACGACACCGACGCCGTCAGGCCCTGCTCGTCACGCAGCCGCTGCCAGATCGTCTGCTTGCTCACCCCGGCCTTCAACATCGAAACGATGTAATCGCGATGCTGCTCGATCTCCGGCCACGTCGACTGCCGCAACCTCGTATCAGCCAACTGCGGCAACCACTCCCGCACCAGCTCGCCCCACTCCGCCGGCGACCGCGCCGGACCACCCGGGGACAACCCGGCCGCCACGGCCGGGTCCACATACTTCCTCACCGTCTTGCGGTCCAGACCCAGGCTGGACGCGATCTGGCTCTGCGAACGACCCGCATGCCAATGGATCAAGATCTCGACGATATCGACCACGTCGAACGTTCTCCTCGCCAATCCCGGCTCCCATCACCAACAGATGGGAGCAGCCAACTCCTGCGAGGACCTCACCGCCGCGCTCGTCTTCCCGGTGGGGAATTACGTGAACGACACCCTGGGGAATTACGTGGCTCTGGCGCGAACTCCGTGATGGCGCTGTTCGGCGTGTTGCCGCTGGATCCGGGCTGGGGTGGGTGAGGGTGTGAAGCGTGGTTTGGTGATGCGGCTCGAATGTTGTTGCCGCACTTGGATGATCTGGTCATCGTCGACGTTCGGCGGGATCGGAATGCCGTGACGATCGAAGCCGCCGTTGCGGCGGGATCGGGGACTTGCCCGCAGTGCGGAAGTGACTCGGCACGGGTGCATTCGCGGTATCGACGGCAGCTGGCGGATGTGTCGATCGCGGGCAGCGCGGTGGTGCTGCGCCTTCGGGTTCGTCGGTTCTTCTGTCCGAATAGTGGTTGTGCAGCAAAGACTTTCGCTGAGCAGGTTGCTGGTTTGACGGTGAAGTGGGCGCGCCGGACGAGCCAACTGGCGGCGACGCTGACCAGGATCGGGTTGGCGTTGGCCGGTCGGGCCGGTGCCCGCCTGGCCGGCAAGTTGGGGATCGCGACGAGCCGGGACACGCTGTTGCGGCTGGTGCGGGCGTTGCCGGACCCGCCGATCGCCCAGGTGCAGATACTCGGGGTCGACGATTTTTCGTTCCGCCGCGGACATACCTACGGAACGGTCGTGGTGGATATGCAGTCGCATCGTCCGATCGAGGTGCTCGCCGACCGCACCGCCGCGACGCTGGCGCAGTGGCTGCGCGGGCATGCCGGTGTCGAAGTGGTGTGCCGTGATCGCGCTTCGGCTTACGCCGAGGCGGTCAAGACCGCCGCACCGCACGCGATCCAGGTCGCCGACCGCTGGCATCTGTGGCACAACCTCGCCGAGGCGGTGGACAAGACCGTGGTGGCCGAACGAGCCGCCCTGCGTGCCACCATGGAGCAGATGCCGGAAAAACCTGCCGCGCAGTCTATTCCGTTGCCATCGGTCGCGCCGGCCGAGGGGCGATTGACGACACGAACACGGGAACGATATGCCGCTGTCCGCGCTCGTATCGAGCGTGGGGACGGTATCTCGGCGATCAGTCGTGAACTGCGGCTGGATCGGAAAACGGTGCGGCGCTTCGCCCGTGCGGACACCGCCGATCAGCTACTGGGCGCCGAGCGGGTCCGCGACAGCCTGCTCGACCCGTTCAGAGCCCACCTGCACGACCGGTTGAACACCGGTTGCCGCGACGCCGCGACGCTTGCGGCCGAGATCCGGGCGCTCGGGTATCGCGGCAGCGTCCGCACCGTCCGCCGCTATGTGCAGCCGTTGCGTGAACACCTGCCGCTGCCCGCCCCGATTCCGGCGCCGCCGACCGTGCGCCAGGTCGCGCGGTGGATGACGTGTCGCCCGGACCGGCTCACCGACGGCGATCGCGTGCAGCTGAAGCAGGTTCTGGAATGCAGTGAGGTGCTGCGGGTGACGCATCGGCAGGTGCGCGAGTTCGCCGACATCATGACCACCCGCACCGGCAACCAGCGCATCCAGTCCTGGATCACCAGAGTCACCCGCACCGGCGCGCCCGCGCTGCGAACGTTCGCTCGCGGGCTGCGCAGCGACATCGACGCTGTCACCAACGGGTTGACCCTGCCGCACAGTTCCGGTGCTGTCGAGGGCAGCGTGACGCGAATCAAGCACCTCAAGAGAAGTATGTACGGGCGTGCCAAATTCGACCTGCTGCGCATCCGGATCCTGCACCCCAACTGATTCCACCGGCCGGGCGGGGCTGGCAGGATGGGCCGGGTGGCGAACATACGACGGCGCACACCCGAACCCGAACCGGGCCCGATGCGGATCCAGCACACCCCGGGCATGGCCGATGAGATGATGCGTGAGCTCGCGCCATTTCTGGCCGAGGAGGGCATCGATATCGACAATATCGACGTCCCGGACCTGGAGACGTTGAACGCCGCGTTCGCCCGTGCGGTCGAGCGCCTCAACATGATCCAATCCACCCCGGTCGGTGCCGCCCGCGACAACACCCTCGCCACCCTGCGCGGGGTCGTCGTCGCCCTGATCAACGGCGACGATGCGGCCGCCACCGAGCTGCTCGACGCGATCCCACCCACCGCCACCAGCTCGGACGACGCCACCGTCTCCGGCAGCATCGGCGTCGGCACCGGCCTGCTCGACGACTGGCTCTGCGGCCGCAACCCCGACACACCGAAAGGACTGGCCGCCGCCGTCCGCCTGCCCCGCGGGCACTGGATTGGCGAACGCGCCGCCACCGACCTGCTCGCCCTGGCCCGAAAACACCGCGCCTTCGCCAAACACGACGCCGTCATCGCCAGCCAAGGCGGCCTGCACGTCCTCTACGGCACCGCACTCGCCCTCACCGGCACCATCACCACCTGGGCAAAACTCACCCACAGCCCCGCCACCGAACTCGCCGACACCCACATCGCCTGAGCACCAAGGCATTTCACGGAGTTCGCGCCAGAGCCAATTACGTGAACGAAAACCGGCTCAACCTGGGAAATTCCGTGAACGCCAACAGATATTCGACGATGCCGACATGTTACTGGAATTCTACCAATATCCGGCCGACCACTGGATCCATCTGCGTACCGCGAACCCGATCGAGTCGACATTCGCTTCGGTCCGGTTGCGGACCAAGGTCCCCAAGGGGCCGGGCTCGCGGCCGGAATCGCCATGGCCTACAAGCTGATCGAGGCCGCCCAGGCCCACTCGCACAAGGTCAACGCCCCCGAGGTTGTCGCGCTCGTCCGCAACGGGGCGCTGTTCCTCAAGGGCAAGCTGCTCGAACGGCCCGTGACATCATTCCGCCGCCGTCAACTGACGCGGCCGACACCGACCGGACGGAGGTCGCCTGAAACATACCTAATCCACAGGTTTTGACAATTTCTCCCCTGCGACCGATCTCTGACAGTGGACGGCCGACCTGCATGAGCACAGTACTGCCGCCAACCTGACGTTGCCACTATAAAACCCAAGAGGCCGCAAGCCGCGACGCCACCAACCTTCGCACCCGCCGCAGTCTTCCCCGCAGGGAAGACCATCGACGACTTGGACGAAGCGGCCTCCTCGATCCCGCGCGAGGGCGCACTGAAAGGCCTGGAACGGATTCGGAACAGGGAGAACCTCCGTATGCGCGGGGCGTCGGGCACCGGCAAGAGCCACTTATGCGAAGTGCTGGGCCAGGCCACAGTTGAGGCCAGGCTCACAGTCACTTTATTCACCGTCGAGGGCGCGCTGGACCGCCACCACCGCGTTGACGATTCGGTCGCTCGTGCGATCACCCGGATGGTCCGGACTGATCTCATGGCCACGTGCGGGTGGCCACAGTGCGATCCGAAATGCGGTCAGGCGGTGAGTTCTGCTGGTTCTGGGTCCTCCCTTTCGTCGTCGGCGGTGAATGTTGCGGCACTGCGTAGGGGTGAAGGCAACGGCCGACTTCGAGCCGAATCTACTGGGGATCGCAGGGGTCAACCATCCTGTCCGATCAATATCGCGACAGCGAGCACCGACACTCCGCCGACCACGTCACACCAGACCGCAAGCAACCAGACGCCGAACGCCGCAGCGCTGGCACCGACCGCGGCGCGACAAACCTGGCCTGCGGTCCAGGTTCGTGGAATTCGAACGTTCGCTGCTTCCAGAGCATCCATATTTGCCTCCATCAACTCGTAAAGTACTCGTGATCCATCAGTGTCGCGTTTTGTAAAACTCAGGCACGGTTAGCGGCTCCCAAGAGGTACATCGCGCGTTCCATCGCTTTCGAATCGTGTGATCAGGAATTGGGCCAAGGTGAGGAGCAAATCCTTCGCGGAGTCGCGGCGCCGTACGTCACACAGCAGAATCGGGACGACAGCGTCGAGGTCGAGCGCTGCGCGTACTTCTTCCGCGCTGTAAATCGGGCCGCCGTCGAAGCAATTGACGCCGACAACGAAAGGGAGTGCGCGGCGTTCGAAGTAGTCGACGGCAGCGAAGGAGATGTCGAGGCGCCGCGGGTCCGCGAGGATGACTGCGCCGAGTGCTCCGCGCGAGAGCTCGTCCCACAGGAACCAGAAGCGGTCCTGGCCTGGGGTACCGAACAGATACACGACCAGCTCCTGGTTGATGGTGATGCGCCCGAAGTCCAACGCGACGGTTGTCGTGGTCTTGCGGTCGATACCGGTGAGGTCGTCGACGGCGGAGCCGGCGTCGGTGAGCAGTTCTTCTGTGCGCAATGGGGGGACCTCGCTGATGGATGAAACCATCGTTGTCTTCCCGACACCGAATCCCCCCGCGATGAGGATCTTCACCGATCTCGGCGGCAGCGGTGTATCGGTTGTCGAGTCAGAGTTGTCGAATGCCATTCAGTACCGCCTGCAGTAGATCCGGGTCGTGGGAAGCATCGGTCTGTGGCGCGGCCGGTGGGCGATAGGTGAGATACCCATCGTCGATCAGATCACAGATCAGAATTTTGGTGACAATCAGCGGAAGGTGCAGTTGCGCTGCGACTTCGGCGACCGACAACGCTCGCGCGCACATGCGCACGATGCTGGCGTGCTCCGGCTCCATCCGGGTGACACCGCCATCGTGGCGCACCGTCATGATGAGCGTGATCATGTCGAGGTCGTAGCGCACTCCTGCGCTGCGGCCGCCCGAGACGGCGTACGGGCGGATCAGCGGTCCGGCGTCGTCTTCGAACCAGGACTCGCGGGCGGGGGTCATGGTCGTGAATCGATGCGGCTGCGCTCGCCGTGCCGCGCCGTTGCTGACAGGTAGGTACCTACGCGTTGGATGGTTTGATTCATCTCGTAGGCAACCATTCCCATGTTCGCGGATTCGTCCGCCCATAGCGCCAGACAGGCGTTGGGCCCGCCCGAGGTCACGAACATCACCGCCTCATCGAGTTCGATGACCGCTTGGCGAACACCGCCGCCGGAGAACCGGCCGCCGGCGCTGCGGGCCAAGCCGTGCAAGGCCGAGGACATGGCGCAGAAAAGTTCGGCATCGGCTTGTGCCATCGTGCTGCAGCGTGCGATCAGCAGCCCGTCGGTCGACAGCAGCACCGCGTTGCGCACCCCCGGCAGACGTTGCACGAGTTCGTCGAGAAGCCAGTCGAGGTCAGCGGAAGCGGGCGTTGTCATGATGGTCTGTCCTCATCGTCGGTGGCGGTGTCAGGGTGGATGTGGCGGCCTTGCCGGGTGCCGTTGGCGATTGCCGACATCAGATCTCGTGCCTGCTCCGCTGAGCGGGTCCCAGCTGTGTTCCCCTTGGGCACCTCGATCACGCTGGGAGACTCGGCCAGTTGCGGGGCAAGGCTTTCCTGGCGGCGGCGCCGTGGCAGCGGAGGTCGATCGTCGGGCACTACCTGCGGTCGACCACCGAACGTGGGCTGAATCGGTGGCTGTGTCTCCGCGGGTTCTTCCCACACGTCGAAGATCGGCGTCTCGGCACCGACCGGAATCTCTGCAGGAGGCGTTGGAAAGTCGCGGTAAGACTTCGCAGTCGAGATCATCTCGCCCCCTTCCTCAACAGCCGAGACCCGATTTGCCGGTGTGTGAACAGCCGAGGTGGTCATGCTGGAATTGGCATCGTTCAGCGACGCTGATCGAGCCTCATCGGCGAACCCTTGCCCAGGTTCGCCGACCAGAAGCTTCGCCGGTATGAGGACTACCGCTTTGATCCCGCCATAATCGGACTCGGCCAAGCGCACCTTGATCCCATTCCGAGACGCGAGCACTGACACCACGATCAGTCCCAGGCGCGAGTCGCTCGACAATTGCATCAGGCCGAAGTCCGGGCTGTTGCTGAGCAGCGCATTGATACGAACTAGTTCACCTTCAGGCATTCCGAGCCCCTGGTCGATGATCTCGACCACCGCTCCTTTGCCGACCAGGTTTCCGGATGCCTCGACTCGAGAGGCCGGCGGCGAGAAGGAAGTGGCGTTGTCGATCAGTTCAGCGAGCAGGTGGATGACGTCGGCCACCACACTTCCGTTGATTCGCACTTCCGGTAGCCGGGTGGCTTGCACGCGTGAGTAGTCCTGCGTCTCGGAGATAGCGGCGCGCACGATGTCGCGCAGTGGGACCGGATTGCGCCATTGCCGACCGGGGCGCTCACCGCCCAGAATGATGAGGTTCTCCGCGTTCCGTCGTTCGCGGGTCGCCAGGTGATCGAGCTGGAACAACAGGCTCATCAGCGCGGGGTCTTCTTCACGGGCCTCGGCAGCGTCCAGAACTTCGAGTTGCCGGTGGGCCATCAACTGGCTGCGGTGCGCCAAGTTGAGAAAGACCGCGTTGACCGCCTCCCTGGTCTTGGCTTCGGTCACCGCAGCCGAAACCGCTGTCCGCCGCGCAGTGTCGAACGCGTTTGCTACCTGCCCGATTTCATCGTGACCGAATTCCAGTGTGGGCAGCGCCGAACCTACATCGACACGTTCACCGGAACGGATGCGCGCCATAATCGCCGGTAGTTGCTCATCGGCCAGCGCGAGAGTCTCCAGACGCAGCCGCTTGAGCCGCCGAGTGAGACGGTTCGCGAGCCACAGAGTGACCAGAAAGGCCGCAATCGTGACCAGCAATGCGATTCCACCGCCGAGGATCGCGGTATGTGTGGTGTCATCGGCGATGTCGGCCGCCCGCCGCTGCACCTGCTCGTAGTACATGCGCCACAGCGTCCGTAGCCCGTCGACAGCTTCCTCCGAATGCTGTTGTAAGACAGTCTGATCCATCGCCGACTGGGACTCTCGATCACTTCGGGACGTCGGAAGGTTCTTGGTCGAATCCTCCTCGCGCGGTGCGCCACGATTGATCAGGGCGTCTTCGAAGACGGTCAACTGCTGCCACGCCGGGTCTGCGGTGAGTTTTGAGATCTGCTCACGCAGCCGCGGGTCGTCGCCGTGGCCGAGTGTGTCGATCTCCGCGTGGTACGCCCCTACCCGGCTGACGAACTCGCGCAAGGAACGACTGTCGAGTCCTTCATCGGTCGCCACAGCGGCGGCCAGCGCATGCGCCGCCGACATGGCATCGGCCGCGCGGAACAACGCCGCAGTGTTTGCGGTGGCCACAGCGCTGCCGATGTCCGGGGCGTGTCGCACCATGATGTCGATGGCGGCCGCCCCGATACCTGTTAGCCGACTATAGGTCTGATACACCTCGTCTACGTTGGAATTGCCGGCGTCGACCCGGGCACGCAATTCGCTCAATTGACGGACTTCGCTGCCGAACCCGGCACCGAACCCTTCGAAAGTACCGGGAATAACTAAGCTCAGTGCCGCTACCGCTTCGACCAGCGACCGACCGGCAGTGTCCACCCGCTCGCGCTGGGTTCTCAACGCCGTTTCATTGAAAGGCCGGTGAGCGATTCGGAGCATCGTCTGCCGACGCTCTTGCAGGATCGCATCGTTGAAGTCGACAGCGTGCGGAGCCGACTGCAGGATCACGTCAGCCCATTGCCGATCTTGACGGGCCTGACCGATCAGATGGCTCATGACACCGGTAACAGCAGCGGCGAGTACGACACTGGGAATCAGCGCGATCGCAAGAATGCGGGCACGGACACTGCCGAATCGGATCGACCCGATCCTGCGAGGTCGGCCACTAGGTTCGCCGCCATTCGGCGAATCGGCCCACCGGGAACGAGCCTTCATCGGGCATACCCTTCAGCCCGGTGGTCGGGAACCAGGCGACCGGCGGCCACCAGCTCCTGAAACGCGGCCTGTTTGCGGTTGCAGGTATCGACTCGGCACCGCCGATGCGCCTGCATCACCGTGTGCGCTTGATCCAGGGTCAGCGGTGCGGCGGGGGGTTCATCGCAGTGGCCGATGAGCCGCCACGGATCGGCGGCTCGATCGGTGCCGCCCGGCACGTCCGGATCCGGAGATAGTTCGCCGCGCGGATACCGTGCGTCGGGGCGCGTCACGGCCAGTCCAGCGATGTAGACACCGATGAGCATGAGATAAACAGTGATCAAAAGATCCATGGCAGTTCCGTAGGGCGGAGGTCAGGGTGTGAAGTCGCCGCTAGCCGGTCCGCCAGCAGTAACCGGTTACGCAGTGGTGCCGGCCGCGCGGGTCTCGGTGATAGGCCAAGGGTCATCGCCGTCACCGGACCCGGGTGGCGTGGGTGTAGACGTTCATGGTGTGGCCGCGCAGGAAACCAATCAGGGTGAGTCCGGTCTCTTCGGCAAGTTCGATCGCCAGGGAAGTGGGTGCCGAGACCGCAGCGAGAATCGGGATGCCCGCCATGACGGCCTTTTGTGCCAGTTCGAAGGAGACGCGGCCGCTGACAAGCATGATGGTGCCGCGCAGCGGGACTCGGTGGTGTTCGGCGCTCCAGCCGATGAGTTTGTCGGTGGCGTTGTGTCTGCCGACGTCTTCTCGGAGGGCGAGCAGTTCACCGGTGGTGGTGAACAGCCCCGCGGCGTGCAAACCACCGGTGGTCGAGAAGACCTTTTGTGCAGCCGCCAGTGTGTCAGGCAGCGCTGACAATGTGTGGCGCGCGACCGAGGCGGTGTCGGTGGCAGGCGAGTGCCGGGTGCGTTGCCGGATAGCGTCGAGGGCAGCTTTGCCGCAGATCCCACATGAGGAAGTGGTGTAGAAGTTGCGTTCGACCGTGACTTGTGGCGGCGCGACGTGGGCTGCCAACTCGACGCTGAGCACGTTGTAGGTATTGCGGCCCTCAGTATCGCGACTGTCGCAGTAACGGATCGCGGCGATGTCGTTGCGGTCGGTGATAAGGCCCTCGGTGAGCAGAAACCCTTGCGCAAGTTCGATATCGGCACCGGGTGTACGCATGGTGACCGCCATCGGCTTGCCGTTGATCCGGATCTCCAGGGGTTCTTCAACGACGACGGTGTCAGGTCTGACGATCTCGTGGCCCCCGCTGTGGCGGCTGATCCGGACGCGTGTGGTGACCCTGCCCATCACGAAATTCCTTCGGTAGTGCGCGAAACCACACGGATGGTCACGGCTTTGGAGACCGGTGTATTCGATTGAGCCGCCACATGGTCCAGTGGCACTAGCGGATTCGTTTCCGGGTAGTAAGCGGCGGCATTCCCGCTCGGAGTCGGATAGGGCACGATCCGGAAATCCTGCACACGCCGCTCTTCGACAGCCCCGTCAGGCAGGGGCCATTCGGACACGAGGTCGACACGCTCGCCGGCCGACAACCGCATCGAGTCCAGGTCCTTCGGGTTGATCAACAGAACCCGGCGACCGCCCTTGATACCGCGGTAGCGGTCGTCGAGGCCGTAGATGGTGGTGTTGTACTGGTCGTGCGACCGCAGCGTCTGCAGGATCAGCCGCCCGGGCGGTACCGGAAGCCAGGTGAGCGGATTGACCGTGAAATTGGCTTTACCGGAGGTGGTTTCGAAACGTCGTTCGTCGCGCGGTGGGTGTGGCAGGACGAACCCGTCGGGTTGGCGAACCTTCTTGTTGAAGTGTTCGAACCCGGCCACGACGTGGGCAATGGCGTCACGGATGCGGTCGTAGTCGTCGGCGAACTCTCCCCACGGCACGGGATGATCAGGCCCGAAGAGTGCCTGCGCGAGACCACACACAATCGCTATCTCACTGCGCAACTGCTTGCTGGGCGGGGTGAGTGCGCCACGAGAGAGGTGCACCACCGACATCGAATCCTCAACGGTGACCTTCTGTTTGCCCGCGGCTTGGATGTCCCTGTCGGTGCGCGCGAGTGCGGGCAGGATCAATGCCGTGGCACCGTGCACGAGGTGGCTGCGGTTCAGTTTCGTCGACACTTGCACCGTCAGCACGCAATTGCGCAGCGCGGCCTCGGTGACCGCGGTGTCCGGGGTGGCGGCAACGAAATTGCCGCCCATCCCCATGAACACACTCGCATGCCCGTCACGCATCGCCCGGATCGACTCGACCACATCGAATCCATGTCTGCGCGGGCTATCAATACCGAATTCGGTGTCGAGGGCGGCCAGGAACGATTCGGGCATCTTCTCCCAGACACCCATGGTGCGGTCCCCCTGGACGTTGGAGTGACCACGCACCGGGCACACGCCAGCGCCCGGCTTCCCGATCATGCCCTGCAGCAACAGCAGATTGACCGCGTCCTTGATGGTGGCGACACCGTGGACGTGCTGGGTCAGCCCCATCGCCCAGCAGATCACAGTTCGACGGGAGGTGATCAGCGCCTGCGCGGCGTTTCGGATTTGGTCGATGCTCAGTCCCGTGGCCTCGACCGCGGTGTCCAGGTCGACCGCGCGGGCGTGGGCGGCGTAGTCGTCGAAGCCGTCAGTGCACGCGGCGATGAATTCGTGATCCAACACTGTGCCTGGCTGTGCGTCGTCGGCCTCGACCAACAGCCGACTAAGAGCTTGGAACAGCGCCTGATCGCCGCCCAGGCGGACCTGCAAGAACTCATCAGCGATCGGCACACCCGCGCCCACCACACCGTGAACCTTCTGCGGGTCCTTGAAACGCAGCAACCCTGCTTCGGGCAGTGGGTTGATCGCGATAACCTTGGCGCCGTTGGCTTTCGCTTTCTCGAGAGTCGACAGCATTCGCGGGTGATTGGTCCCCGGATTCTGGCCGACAACCAAAATGAGTTCAGCCTGTTCGATATCGGTCACCGACACCGAACCCTTACCAATACCGATCGAGTCCATCAGCGCCGCACCGGAGGATTCGTGACACATGTTCGAGCAGTCCGGCAAGTTGTTCGTGCCGAACGACCGAACCAGCAACTGATAGACGAAGGCCGCCTCGTTGCTGGTGCGCCCGGAGGTATAGAACACCGCCTCATCCGGGGAACGCAGCGCACGCAGGTGTTCGGCGATCAAGCTGAACGCCTCATCCCATCCCAGTGGCGCGTAATGAGTACTACCGGGTCGCAACACCATCGGATGAGTCAGTCGCCCCTGCTGACCGAGCCAATACTCCGTCCGGCCCAGCAATTCCTTCACCGAATGCTGCGCGAAGAACTCTGGTGTTACGACCCGGGTCGTCGCCTCCTCCGCCACCGCCTTCGCGCCGTTCTCGCAGAACTCCGCATGCTTGCGGTGTCCCGGAGTCTCGGGCCACGCGCAACCTGGGCAGTCGAACCCGTTGCGCTGGTTCAATTTCGATAGAGTGCGAACCGTCCGCACAGCGCCCATCTGCTCGATACCGCGCCGCAACGAAACCAAAACCGCCGGAATACCAGCTGCATAGGACTTCTCGGGGCTGATGATGACGTTGTTCTCATCGAACTCGTAGCGATCGGTATGCGACACTGGACTCCTACTACTTTCTCTGCTGATTCGTGGCGATCTCGAGGCGACCGCCACGAACGAAACACTCAGTTCGCCGTGGTCGTTGTGACGGATGATTGGTCGCTGTGTTCCGGCGTGTGACTTGAGTGCGGTCGACGGCGCATGACGCCGATGACCAGCAAAGCCAGACCGAGGATCGCCATCACAACGGGAACGGCGATGGCCGCAATGGTAAGAAGCCGGGACGTCGATGCCGCGGTGTCCGCGGCCTGGGCGATCGAGTCATGGGTGAGCTTGGTGTCCAGCGCCATCACCGGCATGATCGCCACCGGCTTGCCGGCGATGTCTACGTTGGCGATGATCGTCATCGCCAGAGTGCCGTTCACTGGGGTGCCCAGGGCCTTATCTGCGGCCAGCCCGAACTTGGAGGTAACCGTGTACTTCAGCGGCACCGGGTCGGGCAGCGCTTCCGCGGCAGCACCGAGTTTGGCCTGCAGGTCCGCAGGCAGCAGCGGCGCCATACCGGCGAGTTGGGCTTTCGGCAGAGTCGGTGGCAAGGCCGCCAGAATCGCCTTGTCTTGGAGGTTGCCGGCCGACTCCACGAGGTAGTCGAGAACCTCACGGCCCGCTACGGTCGAGTTACCTGTGTATTTCATGGGTACCGTGGTGCCGGTCGCGAAATCGTAGAGCTGGTAGCCGGTGTCAGGGTTCGGGGATATCGGTAACCCGATGGTGAGGCCTCGATGGGCTTCGACTTCGATGCCGGTCGGCGCGGCGGCGGCGTCCATGGTCTTGCGGTCGATGGCGTAGGTGTGGTTGGTGGGCAGCGAAATTCCGCCCGGGGCATTCACCGTGAAATCGTCGTGCACGATCGCAGTGTCGCCGTGTGTGCCGCTAACGTAAGTGTGGCGATCGAGGGTGACTGGCACGTTCGAATTGACGGCATGTGCTGCGTCACCCGCTTGCAGCGCGGCCGCGTCGAGAAGAGTGCCGGTACCTTCGTAGTGATTGGTGACGTCGAGGTCACTCGGCAATTTCGACACCGAAGGGACGACGTAGAACCGCATGACCGCAGCGGCCACCACTAGTAGTACGCCCAATGGGAGCATGATCTTGGCTGATCGGCGTATCGACATAGAAATTTCCTCCTCGTTGAGGGATTAGGGCTACCGTGCAGGGGAATTGTGACTGTAGGTTCGAATTTTCGCGCCATGGTCGGCCCAGGCGTCGGCCACCGCGATCGCTTCTCGTGTTGAGCGCACGTCGTGGACGCGCACACAGTACGCACCTGCCGAGGCGACCAGCGTCGATACTGCGCAAGTGAGTGAATCGCGTTGGCGTGCTGGAGGTTCGGTGCCGACCGCCTCGCCCATGAGCTTGCCGAGGAACGCTTTCCTGGAGGCACCGATCAAAATCGGTCGCCCTAATCGCTGCAACTCGTCCAGTGCACCGAGAATCGCCCAATTGTGTTCGGCGGTCTTTGCGAAGCCGATTCCCGGGTCAAGGATTATGCGATGCTCTGATACGCCCGCGCCGACGAGCGATTCGAGGCGAACTGCGAGCTCGCCGACCACATCCGCAACCACATCCTGGTAGGTCGCGTGTCGGTGCATCTGTGCGCTGTGCCCCCGCCAGTGCATGGCGACATAGGCGACGTTCGCGTCGGCCACAACATGTGCCATCGATGGATCGGCGAGGCCGCCGCTTACATCGTTCACAAGGAACGCACCGGCCTCGATCGCAGCAGACGCCACCCGTGCTCGCATCGTGTCAACGCTGACAACGACTCCTGCGTCCGCCAAACGCCGAACGACGGGAATGACACGCCGCAGTTCCTCCTCGACGTCAACCCGCGTTGCGCCTGGGCGCGTCGATTCCCCCCCAACGTCAACGATGTCGGCACCCTCCGATGCCAGACGCAGTCCGCGCTCGACGAGTACGTCTGTCACGAGGTGGGCGGTACCGTCCGAGAAAGAGTCCGGTGTGACGTTAAGTATCCCCATCACCAGACAGCGGCCCGGCGTCGGAAGCCGAGGTACTTCGCGGACGGCCCGCACGTCCAAGCGCTCTGATGACTGTTTTCGAGACATTGTCTGAGGCACAGATATCACCCGAATCGGTACGTCGGCACCACACGAACAGAAATTCGATGGGTGACAACTGATCTATTTGAGGACTCAAAGTAGCGCGCGATGGGTGCTGTGCGGACAGTACACATAAAAGTCCACCCGGGTGGCCCGAAAACCCCATGGGGAGCCAACTTTCGTACCGCGACGTTTCCTCGCAGTTGCGATGACCGGACAAATTGTTCTTCGTCAATAGGTTTCGTTGGGCTGTTGCCCGTGCCAGCCGCCAGTAGAAGGGCACTACTTCGGAGCCGGTTTGCCAAAAAAATGAACCATAGTGTCTGCCAGTGAGGGACCGACCCGATCGAGGGGCCCCTCCACTAGCAACGTGCGCGCGGTATCCGCGCCTACCGGTTGTCGGGCCGGTCCGCCAAAACGAAAGCGGCTGCCTGATCCTGGAATTCGGCCGATGATGGTGCCGACGTGTGGTCGAGTCCATCGATGACGACGGTGTGTGCAGCTGGTAGCACACGTGCCAGAGAATCGACGTCGTCCACGATCCGGTCGGTTACTGCCGACCACCAACAAAACTTCCGCCCACAGCTTGGCCAGAGCTTCGCGGCTGACCGGGCGGGACGGCCTTCTTATCACAGCCACCATACCCAGCGGATCGTTTCCGGAGGCAAGCGCTTCCGCCACGACCGATCGCAGTGCCTGGGGCGAATCTGGGCTCAGGCCCTCCAGCAGAGCTTTCGACACAGCCTCTCCGGCCCCCGGGCGAGACAGGTTTGCCCCGACTCCGCCGATGGCGAGCCGCCGGAATCTGCTCGGTTGCTGGGTCGCGAGTTGCAGAAGCAGGTTGCCATCCAAGAAAAACCGACGCCGTCGAGCACAGTCTCCAGCGAGCTGGTGGACAAGGAACTCGTAGTCCGCTGGATGGCGAGACACCGCCTGCTAGCCATGCCCGGGTACGTCGAGCTCCAGTATTCCGCGGCCCGCACTGCGCAGGCTCTTCTCCAGGTGTGACCCACGCCATGTCGTGGCGTAGGACCCGCCCGATAGGGTGACACCGGAGCCAACCGGATTCGCGCAGCAAACTTTGGGTCATGAATCGATAAGGTCGCCCATCGAAACCGACCTGCAGCACATTTCGACAAATACGTCGGTCCCGCATCTGCGAGATGGATCAACGACAGATTACGCCACCAATTAACTCCAGGCGTGCTCCAGTACCATCAAATCTATATCGCCGTATCTTTCCCCGCGAATCGGAATAGTCATCGGCGTTGCTCGAAGATCGTGGTCATCTCGCCGATTCCTTCGATCCGGCTGCGAACACGGTCGCCCGCGACGAGAAAACGGGGCGGGTTACTGCCGCTTCCCGTTCCGGCGGGTGTCCCCGTGAAAATGAGATCACCGGGAAGCAGGGTGACAATATTCGAGAGATATTCGATGAGAAAGGGGATCGAGAATACCAAGTCGTCGGTGTTTCCGTCCTGCATCAGGTCGTCGTTTACCCAGCACCGCAAACCGAGATCGTGAGGATCACCGATCTCGTCCCGAGTAACAACTATTGGCCCGGTCGGGGCGAACTTCGGGAAGGACTTGCCGAGACCGAACTGCGGGTAAGTGTCTGGACGGGTCTGCACATCCCGATCCGATATGTCCTGGCCAACCGTGAATCCGGCGATCGCATCCCAGGCGTCGATGGCACGGATACGGTGGCCGCCGGCTCCGACGACAACGACCAGTTCGACCTCCCAGTCGACCCGGGGTCCGCTCAGTTCGACGCGTTCGTTCGGGCCGGCCACTGCGCTCGGAAACTTGGGGAACACCATCGGCACCTCGGGTATCGGCCATCCAACGTCCAGCGCCTGCTGTCGATAATTGGTTCCGACGCCGAAGACCTGCCGGGGTGCAGGACTGGGCGGACCAACCCCACTCGACGGAAACGGCGATTCGAAGTCTTCATCGGCCAATCCAGCAGACCATTCGAGTAGTTCGGACCACCGACCATAGGCCGCACCAGGATCGGCAGGGAGCCGACCGCCGCTGACCTTACCCACATCGGCCACCCAATCCCCTCGGACAATATGGAGACGCCCAGCTATATTCGCGATGCGCATTATTTCCTTTCGTCTCGGCGAACATCGTTGGACGCCAACGGTACAAACAGCTTCATTAAAACGGCCTAGGGAATTACTGTTGCGTTCCGCGCGCAACGAATCAGAAGGAACCGTCGAACCGTCCGCTGGCAGCAAACGACTCGGCCGCGTTGCCGATAGTTGCGTCTAGGTCGCGTCCACCTCTTTGAACCAGCCGCCGCGCCACTTCTCGCGCCGTGGCGCGCTGCTCCTCATCGAGGTAGTCAACCGGTGAGAGACCATCTATGCGCGCCAAAAGGAGAGCCGGAAGCAGAAGAGCGGCACGTTCAAGCGTCACATCGGCTGGTTCCCAAGTCACCCGATCGGCGTACGCATGCACTAAGGCGTAGGCGCTATCCAGCAGCGATCGCTTCTGGTCGTCATGTGCGGCCACCAGGGTCTTGATCACCAGATGATTGACGACGAATGCCAGATCGAACGCGGGATCGCCATACCAGGCACATTCGGCATCGAGGAGCACGGGACCACGCGGGCCGATCAGTATGTTCTTGGGACTGACGTCGCCGTGCACAACAGCCAAATGCGTTTCTGTTGTCCTGTCAATGATGTCGTCGAAACGTGACCCCAGATCTTGGTGGCGCCTGGCGGTGGAAACCAGGTATGGCTCGATTCGTAGCGCATGGAAGTTGTCGTCTGCGTCGAATCGGTGCGCAAGATCCTGGCTGTTGGCGCTTGCGGAATGCAGTGTTCCAACGAGGTCGCCGACGGCCGCAGCTTCCCTCGGGTCTATCAGCCCAGCAAACAAGCGCCCTTTCCATACCGGATGGTCTTCAGGCGCAAGAAAACTCATCGCGAACATTCCCCGGTCGGCGTCGTGGGCGAGCGGCTCGGGGACATGCCCGCGTACCACGTCAGCGGCGTACTCCAGCCAGTTCCACTCCACAGTGTTGCGTGTTACCGGAGCCAACCATGTGCCCGCGACCTTCAGTTGCCGAAGGGCTCCTTTGACGCACACTGTGGTGTGCTCAAGGTCGACTTTCCACAATAACGACGACACTCCGCCCGTGAGCGGTGTCCATGTCGCATGCTCTCCGGGGGCCGCGAGCCCTTGCTCTACGAGGAAATGCCGCGCGGACTCAATTGTCGCCTCTGCCGCGGCCGCGTCGGACCTCATCGAGGCACCGCTGGAGTGCTGTAGCGGGGATAGGCCCGCATTCCAGCGAAAGGCAGCGACGCATTCTCCGAGATGCGAAGCAGCTGATTGTATTTCGACAGTCGATCCGAACACCGCAGCGAACCGATCTTGATCTGGCCGGCGTCTGTCCCGACCGCAAGGTCACTGATGAACGAGTCCTCCGTCTCCCCCGATCGAGCGGAGATCACCGGGACGTAGCCCGCGGACCGAGCTGCGTCGATCACGCCCAGGGTTCCGCTGAGAGTTCCGTTCTGATTCACCTTCACCAAAACTCCGTTTGCGGCGCCGAGGCCGATCCCGCGGGACAGTCTCTCGCGATTGGTCGTGAAGAAGTCGTCACCGATCAAGTTGGTACGGTCGCCGAGCCGACGCGTCAGCTGTCGCCATCCGTCCCAATCCTCCTCGTCGAGTGCATCTTCGATCGATGCGACTGGAAAGTCGTCGACCCACGAAGTGAAGATCTCGATCATCTCGGACGAATCCGCGTGGCGTCCTTCCCGAGCCAACTCATAGAGACCCGTTTCAGCATCCCAAAGGGAATGTGCGGCAACGTCGATCGCTATCACCACGTCCACACCGGGTATCAGTCCAGCCGTTTCTATTGATTCGATCATCAATTCCAATGCAGCACGCCCGTTTTGCAGGCCGGGGCTCAGTCCTCCTTCGTCGGCAAGCAAGGTTGTCAGCCCGCGGGCCTCCATCACGCGCGTAGCCGCGGAACGAACTCGCTCGATCATGACCAGCGCGTCCTGCATGGTGGACGCCGAGGCCGGCACTGCCAGGAAGTCTTGCACGTCCATACCGCGACCCGCGTGCAGACCACCGCTGAGAATATTGATCATTGGCATCGGCAGACTGAGCGAGGACAGGCCAGCGAGCTCTGAAATCCATTGATACAGCGGAATGTGCTGGCTGTGCGCCGCAGCTCGACACACAGCGAGTGATACGCCGAGGACCGCGTTCGCACCAAGGCTCTTCAACTGCGGTGTGCCGTCCAGTGCAATAAGGAGATCGTCGATCGCCTGCTGATCGCGCGCGTCGCTTCCGGCTATGCGCGGCGCAATAATATTGTTGACGTTGTCGACAGCTCGCCGAACTCCGAGGCCGGCGTATTCTGCACCACCGTCGCGGAGTTCCCATGCTTCGCTGGTGCCCGTGGAGGCGCCAGAGGGAACAGCCGCACGACCGAGTATCCCCTGGTCTGTCGTAATATCGACCTCGACTGTCGGACGACCGCGAGAATCCAGGACCTGGCGGGCACGGACATATGCAATTCGGCTCATCGAATCTCTTTCTCGATTCATGTGATCAGGATGGGTCGTTGCACGGGTACCGAGGGGGCTGACCAGCCAGTATCCGTACGACCTCTTCGGCAGCTTTGGTGCGAAGCTCTGCAACGGACTCGTCGGAGGAGAACGCGATGTGGGGGGTGATCACAGCGTTGGAATGTTGGAGCAAGGCAGGATGCACGAAAGGTTCGTCTTCGAGCACATCGAGTGCGACGCTTCCGATCTCCCCACTTTGGAGCGCGTCGATTAAGGCGTTGGTATCGATCAGCCCGCCTCGGCTCACATTTACAAGCAGGGCATCATCGCGCATTTCCGAAAGCTCGTCGCGACCGATCAAGTGACGGGTCTCAGAGGTGAGCGGAACGTGCAAAATGACGACGTCGGAGGTGCGAAGCAACTCGTCAAGGTCGACCCGGACAACCCGGCCGTCGGAGCGGGCTCTTGGTGCGTTGACCTGAATGCGACACCCGAATGCGGACAGCTTCCGCGCCGTAGCCTTCCCGATTCGGCCGTATCCGATGATTCCTACGGTCTTCGATCGTAGGCGCCCCAGACGTGCGGCAGCCGGATTCCATGTGCCGCAATGAACATCACGGTCGAAGGCCGAAATCTGCCGCGTCCAATCCAGTACAAGAGCGACGGCGTGGTCGGATACTTCCTCCACGCAGTAGTCCGGAACGTTGGTGACGTACGCGCCGCGTGCAGTCGCGGATTGGACGTCGATATTGTCGAGACCGACGCCCATCCTCGCCACCGCCCGTAACGCGGACGGTATGCGGATCGCAGCTGCCGATACGGGTGCCCAGCACGTCATGATCGCTATCGGGTCGTGGCGCATGACCAGCTGCTCGATTTCTTCCGCAGAAGCGGGATCCGCTGGTCCTGCAGCGAATCGGAGTCCTGCGCCTTCGATAATCTTGCGTTCGATCGAATCGTCCGGCCAGGCGCGATCGGTGAGCAGCACAACCCCTGGGTCGCTATCCATGCGTTCTTCCTCTCTGCAGATCGTGAGGTTGATCCGCTACGGGTCGGCGGCGAAATTTCATGCGCCGGACAGGAACTCGACTGCAGCGGTGCGGAACTCGACCGAGTAGGTGGTCCCGACGTGATCGATTCCTGGGATTACGAGCAGCTGCGCGTCGGGGAGCGCCTCCACGAGCGGCTCTGCCGACCCGGCCACGCCATCACATGCGCCGACCACCACGAGCACCGGGATATCGATCTGCCGAGCTTGCGCAACCGTCAACGGCGTCGAAGGACGCCGCATGCACGCGGCGAGAGCATCCAGATCGTTACCTGAAGCAAAGGCGATCGCCGCCAAATCCCTCACACGCGCGGGGACAGCAGCGGTCAAACCGATCTGAAGACAGTCCGCGACTGTCCCCACTGCCTCCGGGCGAAAGACATTTTCGCCGACGCCGGCCAGCACGATACGGCGAAATCGCTCGGGGCGTTGAGCCGCGAGAGCAAGAGCGATCTTCGCCCCCATCGAATAGGCTATGACGTCAACGACGTCGTACTCCTCGAACGCCATCGCGGTGTCCTGCACGATATTGGCGTAGTCCTCGGGATCATGAGGCGTATCGGCTGCGCCGTGCCCGAGTAGATCGATCGCGAGGGGCTCGAAACCCGCGTCTCGGAGACAACCCTCCCAGCGGAGGGGCCCCCAACTTGTCCGGACCGACCCGGCCCAGCCGTGCAGGAGGACGACCGGGACCTGCTTCACCTCCGTAGAATTGATCATCGGGGTTGAGCTCCTTCCGTGCGCCGTTGCCGCACCCGAGTTCCTTCCGCCAGGACGCGGGTGCGTCCTGGCGGAAGCCGAAATTCAGACGGTGGACCGTCTTACATGATCCGAGTCAGGTGGTCATCGGACGGAAGCGGCGTAGACGGTGCGGCGTACGGCGTCCCCGTTGTGAGGAACTCCGCGGACATCGGCTGTCCGATCCACACCAAAGCGTCATCGGCTTGCGAGAGGTTCCAGATCACCGGATCAGGGTTCGACGGATCGACGTCGAGGACCTGGTAGCCACCGGTGTAGAGCTCGATGCGGTTACCGCCGGGCTCCCGGACGTAATAGAACCAGTTCTCGCCACCCCCGTGCTTACCCAGCCCTGCCTCAGCCTTGACTCCGCGCTCAGCGAGCACCTCTGCGGCGCTGATCACGTCATGCATGCCGTCGTACCAGAATGCGATGTGATGCAGGCGCCCCTCGGTGCTGAACGGGTCCGCCGAGATCGCGATCTCGTGCAGATCGACGGTCGAGGAGACGGTGCAGATCGGCTCGAATCCGTCGGGTCCGCGCACGACGAGGGTGTTCTTCATCCCCAGCTCATCCTGCAGCCACTGCCGGGTCTCGGCGACATTCGGGACCAGGATGTTCGCGTGGTGCAGTCGGCGGGGAGTGGCACCGCTCTCGCCGGGGTACGGCGAAGGGCGGTCCATGATCCGCGAGTGCTTCACCGGTCGCTCGATCTTGTCGAAGCGTTCGACCAGCTCCCATTCCTGACCGCCCTTGGCGATGAAGCGAATTGACGCACCCTGGCCGAGTACCTCGCCGGCCTTGACGTGCTCGACGTCGATTCCCTTGGCGGTGAGTCGATCAGCGAAACCCTGCAGGTGCGATGGGTGCTCGACGCGGAACCCGAGGCGGACCAGGCCAGGCTCGGGTGCCTGGCTCAGGATCACCGAGTGGTGAGCCCACTCGCCCCAGGCCCGCAGGTAGACGTTCTGCTGGTCGCGATCGGTCTCGTAGAGACCCATCGCATTGACGAAGAAGTCGACCGAGGCTTCCAGGTCTGGCGTATTGAGGTGGACGTGGCTGAAATGAGCGAGACGCGGCGGGCCCACCACGGGTGCCTCGGATTGCTTTGTCATGAACTTCTCCTTGTAACTGGCCGACTGCATCGTCGGATGAACTGGGTGTAACTCAGGCGCGATACGCGTGCGCCTCGGCCTTTGCGATCGACTCACGCATGCTGTCCCGACCGTGCGGCTCGACCACGACCACCGGGTTGATCAGCTTTCCGATTCGCACGGAACCGACTTCGATGGTGCTGCCCTGGCCATCCTCACCGCGCAGGTCGGCCCGACGCAGCGGCCAGTCCGGATGCTGCGGGATCGATGCACACGAGACGACATCGCCGGGCTCGAGCGTGATCCAGGCGGAAATATTGGCAACCACCTCGTTGATCAGGTAGCGCTGGTCGGACATCGCCCCTTGCTGAACCACGATGCCGTTGAAACGGGTGGTGATCGGGTCGTTGACCGGGTCGTCATGAGCCCACGTGGGAACGATGTGCGGCCCCATCGGAGCGAAAGTGTCCATCCCCTTGTAACGAGCCATCGGCCGGAAGGTGAACCGTTCCTTACGACCACCGACCATCGGAACGCCGAGGTGGGCTACTTCCATCAGGCTCAGGCCAGCAGCGGTAACATCGTTGAGCATGGTGTAGCCGAAGATGTAATCCTCGATGTCGGCCACATCGACGAGCTTGGCGCGCTTGCCGATTACCGCGCAGAATTCCGCTTCGGGCTGGACCACCCCGATGCCATCCGGGATCTCGATCGTGGCGCCGGGTCCGATCACAGCGGAATTCGCTTTGATGAAGTACAGCGAGCGAGGCCAGGGCTGATCGTGTTCGGGCTCGTAGTCGATCTGTGGGTTGTTGCCCAGCGAGCAGAGAATCTTGCCCGGCTTCGGGATGGGAGCCAGCCAGTTCAGCTCGCTGTCATCGAGCGCCACGGTGGAAAGATCTTCCAACGGGCCGTCGACCACCAGCGCTCGCAACACATCGTCAGCCTGGCTGCCGCCCTCCAAGAACTCGATCATGCTCGCGAATGGTGTGTGCCCAGCATTCTCGAACAGGCGGGACAGGTCGACCGCTTTGCCCGGCAGACGATCGGTCAATACGAACACGCGGGGGCTGTCTGCACCACGCGGCACTGCGGTTCCGAGCCTTACAGGTGCCAACCCGGACTCGACGGGCGAACTCGAAGCGTCTGTCATATTCTCTCCTTTTGAGAAACTGATTGGGAATTGACCGGTTATCTGAGGGATAACCGGGGTCAGACGGTGAGAGTCGACAGCTCGCGCCGCCGCTCGTCAGCCTTGTACGGGGCGCGGGCAACTGTGGCTCTGATTTCGGTCTGCGGTTCGCCCGGGTTCCCCCACAGAACGGCGACCTCGGTTCCAGGCACGCTGAACTCGATATCGATAAAGCTGAGTGCCAGTGCACGACGGAAGAAGAAGCTGTAGCCAGGATGAGTTGAATGCCCCACTGTGCGGCCATCTTTCAGGATCTTGTCGGTCCAACAGGTCACCCATGGGGCGTGCGGCACCTCGAACAAGTGGTATGCAGGACCCTCACGGAACAGAGACGCATAGATGTCGATCATGTCGTCGCTGTTGAATTCGAGCGTCACTACCTTGCGGCGCGGGTTTGCGACTTCTTCCCCGAGCGCTGCCCGACCGACGTAGTCGTGGTCGAACTTGATGTTCTTGGTCCATCCCATCTCGACGGGACTGCGGTAAAGCTCCTCGATAGCCGCTCCGTCCCAACTGCCGGTAAACGAAGTCGCGAAGTTGTAGCGCATCGGTCCTGCGAACGGGGTCGCAGCCCATTCTTCGGGAAGATTCTCATCCATGAACCTGCGGTAATCTGCCTTGCTGTCATCCGACAACGCATTCATGAAATGAATTCCGCCCGTCGGGTAGCAGGCCTCGAGATGATTGATCTGGACCGTTCGGCGGCCAAGTCTACGGATTCCAAACTCTTGGCCTGCCGCCAAAACGGACTGATAGATGGCGGCGTGGTTCTGAATAGGCCCGTGCAACTCGAAACCGATTTCTCCGGCCATTCCCTGGCGGAGTGCGGACACCTCGAAACCGTTGACCGAGACCGCTTTCGTCGACATGAACTTGACGTCACGAAGCGTAGTTCCAGTGAGCTTCTCGAGCAGCGCCAGCGAGTTCGGCCCGGACACTTGAAGCTTGTGCGTCACCGGGAACTCCGCCTTGGCGTCGTAGCCACCGGCCTTGAGGTTGTAGTAGACCCATTGTGGCGTTCCGCACTCGTATTCGAAGTCGTCAATTCCGTGACGAATCAGAATCCCCTCGGAGATGACCTTACCGTCGTCGTTGCACTGAATGCAATGTTTAGCCTTGCCGGTCGGGAAATTATCGAGGCTGTTGACCGAAAGGTCCTTGAACAGCTTGAGAGCGTCGGGGCCTTTGATTCGGATCTGCGGTACGAACGACCAGTCGCCGATATAGCAGGCGTGCTTCCACGACAGTTGCTCGTCTTGCCAACCCGAATATTCGGGGGCGCCCATAATCGATGGGTACTCGACTGGAGCAACGCCGGTGAATGCACGAAAAGGCGTGGGATCGGTCATCCTTTTTCCTCCTACTGGCAACGGTGCCGGTGTCCGAACTCGCGTCAACCCGGGCCCGGTGTCCGATGTCACATTGACCCGGACATCGAAAACGTTAGATCGTGCCTGGCTTGTTGGGAGCCCACTCCTATGGAGGGGCTTTCAGATACCAAGGGAGGGCGATTGGGTGGCGATAGGAGGGCGAATCCGATTATTCGATCTTATTCCAGCACGCAACGGTGGTTGACGCGCCGGAGAAAACATGCGTCACTACCGCACGTGGGCGCGCGGAACAAGATCGATGTTGGATAAAGACGCCTTAGAGCTGCCGATCGGAACTCAACGCGTGAGTGAACACCTTTTTGAGCTCGTCGCGCGACCCGACATCAAGTTTGCGATAAATGTTGCGCCGGTGCCACTCGACAGTGCTCGTCGTCAGATAGAGACTCTCCGCAATGTCGCGGGTCACCAGGCCCTGGACCATCAGCGAAGCGATGCGCTGCTCGCTGGGTGTGAGCGCATCGGCGCCCTGTAGCACAACCCGCCTCGGGCGCGCGCCGCTTGCCAGCAACTCTTCGTAGGCACGCTTTTCAACCGCTGTCGCTCCCGCATGATGAGCGAGGTCGAGACACCTGCGCAGCGGGTCACGCGAGTCGACGCGACGGCCTGCACGTCGCTGAGCTGCGCCTAATTCCAAGAGAGACCGGGCAAGCTCGACGGATGCGGTGCCCGCGTCCTCGAGCACCCGCACCGACTTTTCCAGGAGCTCGATGTCCGGGCGTGGAGAAGCGATCAATGCCTTCGCCCTCAACGCCGCACCCAACGTCGATTTGAGGCCGAATTGCATGGCCAGTTCGATGTCCTTGTCGATCAACTCGCGGGCTTCGGCATCCAGCCCGCATGCGTGCGCGGCGAGGCCGGCTTGGGAACGCCACGGGACAAGCACATAGTTCGGGTTGAGGAAACCTCGAACTTCGAGCAGAGATCCGGTTTTCAGGAAGTCTTCCTTGGCGCCTTCCGGGTCGCCTTGCGCGAGTCGAAGTCGACCGCGCGCCATGTAGAACCAGATGTTGAGGGTCTCCGTCGCCCCGGTGCGCAGCTGCGTCGATGCTTCCCGCACTACCTCGGACGCTTCCTCGAGTTCGCCGCGGTCGATCAGACAATAGGCCAGGATCCCCTGCGGAGCGGGAACCGTCGACTTCCAGCCGCGGCGCATACCGGTGATCGCGGCCTGAGCATCGACCATCGCATCGTTTACATGGCCGAGTGCATACATCGCTAGCGACCGGGCGAGGGAGATCTCGGCGAAGATCAACGAGTCTCCCCGGTTACGCGCATCGGCCAGGACGCGCGCACACAAGGCTGCCGAGTCTGCAGCGAATCCACACCATGTCAGCGCCAGCGCAGTGTGGCTGATAGTCATGCCGTCGGAAGTTTCACGCCACAGCTGCACTCCATCGCCCAGAACCCTCAGAGCGCGTTCGGCGTGGTCAGCCGAGCGTGGCACCGACATCGCGTCGAACACCGTGAGATGCAGTACCAGTAGGGACTCAACCGGACTGAGCCGCTGACCTGCCGGCCACGCCACGGCGAGTTCGGCGACGCGCTCGCGCGCCTCCCGAAGTCCATCGATCAGATATGTCGCCGAGGCGGTGTAGCCAGCCTCGAATCGGAGCCCGAGGTCACGATCGAATGATGTGAATTCGTCTGCGCCGCGGCGGAATACGGTCCGCGCTTCCTCCGCCCGGCCGTACCGGAACAACGTCTGTCCCAACGCGTACATCGCCCTTGCTCGAGCATTCGGCTCGTCGGTCAGCTGCAATGCCTTCTCGAGGTGGTCCAACGAGGTCCGCTCCCCTGCGGCAGCCTCCATGATCCCGAGATCGAACAGTAGGTCGGCATCGCCTACCGGATCGGTGTCAGCCATCTCGAGTGCGCGTCGCAGGTAGCCGACTGCGGTGGCAGGGGCTCCCTTGCGACCGGCTCCGCGGGCGGCGGCATGCAGGGCATCCCGTGCCCATTTCGCTCGAGTGGGCGCGCCACGCATGATGTGCCCAGCGACCTCGTCTAGGTCGCCGTCATTTTCGCGGAGCAGCTCGGCGGCCCGCAGATGGGCCTCCGCTCGCTCATTCGGCGCGTACTTGTCGTAAACGGCTGTTCGAATCATCGGGTGATAGAACGCGAGCTGGTCGCGATCGGAGAATATCTGGGCCGAAGTCAGGCGACTGCACGCCGCCGTTGCGGCGGCGAAGTCGAGCCCGCACAGTTGCGCGGCGGTTGTGTGCGACGGGGAGGTGCCCAACACTGCCACCGCACGCGCCAAGGCGAGCGCGTCCGCGCCCATCCGTGCAAGCCTCAGCATCACGGAACGAGCCACAGATGCGGGCGCTAGATCGATGGTCAAGCTGCTGACTGCAACATGTCCCGAGTTGATCGCGGTGACCAGCTCGCCGAGTAAGAACGGGTTGCCGCGGGTGCTCGTCCAGCACTTCTCCGCGAGCCCGACCTGCTCGATGGAATCGGGGGCCAGGGCGAGAAGTAGTTCCCCTACCGCTATTTGGCTAAGTTCGCTCGGCCGGATTGTGGTGCGGGCTCCAAGTACCAACCGCGTGACCAGTTCGTTGTCCGCAGCTGGATCACTGGTCCGGACAGCCACCACCAAGGTGATCGGTAGATCATCGAGCCGCTGCGCGAGGTAGAGCAGGAACCGCAGTGACAAGTCGTCGCCCCACTGCAGATCGTCGGCGACGAGGACCACAGGCCCCTCATCGGCGAGGTTAACTACCAGCCAGTAGAGACCGTGGATGATTTGGAATTCGTCTGTGAGCGCCGGTCCGTCGGCATGGGCCGCAGGGTGAAGCAGAGGTTCAACCAATGCTGCGTGCCCACGGAACAATGCCTTGGCCTCAAGCTCCGCAGCTCGAGCAATCCGCTGTTCGAGCAGGCGCCGGACTAATCCGAAAGGGTATTCGCGCTCGAGCTCCCCACCGGAGGTCGTCAGCACCTCCGCACCTCGTTCCTCTGCGACGGCCGCGGCGGCTGCGAGGAGCCGCGATTTGCCGATGCCGCTGGGCCCCTCCACCACCACCAACTGCCCACCACCGGCACTGGTTTCGTCGATTGCGTGAGTGAGTGCGTCCAACTCCCGCTCCCGCTCGAGGAACGGAACGGCGATCTTCGGCGACGAACGACGCGCATCGGGGGCCGGAGCTTGAAGCCGAACCGGACGGCTTGATTTCGCGCTTTCAAACACTCTTGATACTCCAGAATAGGGGACGTCGTTGTCACGCCTGTTGTGAAGCGGTCCGGAGTGATTCGTGTACAGCGGACACTCGACTTCGTTGCTTTCTGTGACAAATCACAGATGGCTCGACGGAAACGGCCTCACATCAATGTCTGCACACTCATAAATAGGGGTAGCTTCAGGCCCACGACACATGCTCAGATCGAATAACAGTCACGGCGAGTAGTCAGTACCCATTACGCACCAGATTCGGTGGTGTGTCACCACGAGCGTATGCGGCGATCTGCACGGCCGCAACAGCGAAGGCGCGACGCTGAGCTCCTGGCACATTTCCTGCTACATGCGGGCTGAGAATGAGACCAGGGGCCGTCCACAAGGGATGGCCCGCTCGGAGCGGCTCCGGATCGGTGACGTCGAGCGCAGCCCGGAGCCGACCCGAAACGAGCTCGGCGACCAGTGCGTCCGTATCGACAATGGGCCCCCGGGCAGCATTAACCAACACAGCGCCGTCGGGCATCGCTGCAAGGAACTTCTCATTCACCAACCCGCGGGTCTCGTCGGTGAGCGGGGCCACCAATACGCACGCATCATGGTCCGGCAGTAGGCCGAGTACATCGCCGACCCCGTACACGCCGTCTCGCGCCGTCCGCCCGACCATCGTGGTCGCCACATCGAATGGTTTCAGTCGGCGTCGCACGTGACTGCCCACATCACCAGCGCCAACGATCAGTACCCGTTTGCCGGCGAGCTCGTCGGTAATGTGCTGATCCCAGTTGCCTCCGTCCTGCGCGCGAACGAAACCGGGCAGCTCTCGGTAGATCGCTAGCAGCGAGGCGACGACCCATTCTGACGTGGCGATTCCGTGTGCTCCGCTGCAGTCGCTCACCGCAATAGAGTCGGGCAGCCCACCTAGGGCATCCACTCCCGCGATCAGAAGCTGGACCAGTTGCAGTGCCGGGAGCTTCGATACCATCTCAGCTTCGTCACCACGGACATAGAACGGTGTCACCAAGACTTCGGCGCTCTCGGCTTCACGAGGCATCTCCGCGTCGCGGTCATAGACGACGGCATGAACACCTGGAATACCGGCCAGCGCATGGATCCCGTCTTCATGTGGAACAAGCACGACGATGTCGTCACGGCTGGTCATGAAAAACACCCCTGCGGAGCCCGTGCCGAAGATCCCGCGAATGGAACTCTCTCGGCGCTCCGGGTGACGAAGCGGGGTAACGACTCGCGTGCTGCGGAGGCCACCGACCCTCGTCCGCTGCACCCGTGGCCGACATCGCGGATCCCATGTGCAATGCGCATGCCGCTCGCCCCACTCTGAGCGACGGTTGTCGTTCCACTCGTCGCGCTGCCGAACGTCACCTCGACCACGACGATCGAGCTGCGAGAATCCAATGCTTCCCCGGCACAGACCTCGCAGGTTTCGTAGGTGCCTCTCACAGTGGGTTCCTCCACATGTGCCCGGTACGTAGCGTCCGGACGGTCCGTTCAGTCAAATGGTGTCGGACGTCACAGTAGAAGGTGAGGCCACCGTCACTCACCCGGTCGGGCGGGTGGGATTTCGACGCCCGACCCCTGGGATTTTGCGCTGCCGTGAAGCGCCGGTTGGCGGACCCTCACCAACGTTGTCGCCGTCAGTGGTGATCGACGTACCCTCGTCCATGCTGGTGCAGGTTCGGACATCAGAGACGTTCGAGAACCATTGCCATTCCCTGACCACCGCCGACACACATGGTTTCCACACCAAACTGTTTATCGTAGGTGTTCAGGTTGTTGAGCAAGGTTGCGGTGATCCGTGCACCGGTCATGCCAAAGGGGTGGCCGAGCGCAATAGCACCACCCGATACGTTGAGCTTGGCTTCGTCGATGCCGAGCTGCCAAGCAGACGCGAGTACCTGCACGGCGAAGGCCTCGTTTATCTCGAACAGATCGATGTCGGCGATGGTCAAGCCCGCCACGGTGAGCGCCTTCTTCGTTGCCTCGATCGGCCCGAGGCCCATGATCTCCGGCGACAGTGCTGACACACCGGTCGATACAATTCGTGCCAGCGCTTTCAGACCTAGTTTCTTTGCCTTGGCGTCGGACATGATTACCAGGGCCGCCGCTCCGTCGTTGAGTGGGCAGGCGTTTGCGGCGGTAACCGTGCCATCGGGGCGAAACACTGGATCAAGTTTGCTGACACGCTCGTAGGTAGTGCCAGGCCGCGGACCGTCATCCCTATCGACGACAGTGCCGTCCGGAAGGACGACCGGGGTGATCTCTCGGTCGAAGAAGCCAGTGGCCCTTGCTGCTTCCGCCCGGTTCTGACTGCGCACTGCCCAGTGGTCCTGGTCCTCGCGAGTAATACCGGTGAGCTGGGCGACGTTCTCCGCGGTCTGCCCCATTGCGATGTATGCGTCGGGTAGACCTCCCGTGATGCGCGGGTCCGCCCACTGATATCCGCCCCTAGACAGCTTTTCGGTACGAGCCTCTGCGTCGGCGTAGACCGGATTATGGGTATCGGCAAGAGAGTCCGAGGTGCCCTTTCCGAACCGCGACGCTGTCTCAACGCCAGCCGAGATGAACACCTCGCCTTCGCCAGCCTTGATCGCGTGCAGTGCCATCCGGGTGGTCTGCAGCGACGACGAGCAGTAGCGGGTGACGGTGGTGCCGGGCATGTAGTCGTAGCCGAGCTGGATCGCGACATTGCGGGCGATGTTGAAACCCTGCTCGCCCCCTGGCAAGCCACACCCGAGGATCAGGTCGTCGACATCGGCTGGATTCAGTACCGGGACGTTGTCGAGGGCTGCCTGAACCATCTGTGCAGCCAGATCATCAGGTCGCATGTCGACCAGCGATCCTTTGACTGCGCGGCCAATCGGTGAGCGCGCAATCGAGACGATTACAGCGTCGGGCATTACAGCTCCTTGAGAAGTCGTCTTCCTTGGGCAACGCGCAAAATTGCGGTTGACTGAACAGTCAGGGCCGAACCGGCTCAACAACGGTCAGGAGAATTTCGGTTCTCGCCTGTTAAGGAATGCGTCGATACCCTCGTACGCGGCGGGTTCGTTCACCATTCGGCTGATGGTTTCTGCCTCGCGTAGCAATCGTGCACTGAAGTCCACGCTGCTGGTATCTCGGAGTAGCTTTTTCGCTTCCGCGAGCGTCGCAGTCGATCCGGCCGCAAGCAGGTTGACCGTGGCCTCGACGTCGACAGCCAGATTTTCTGGGTCGGCCGTTCGGCTTATCAATCCCCAGCTGTGTGCTTCCGTGGCGGTAAACACTCGGTTCGTCAAGGTCAGGTCAAGTGCCCGCGCTAGGCCGAGATCGCGGGTGAGCAGCCAGGATGTCCCAAAGTCCGGGGTCAATCCGACGGCGGTGTAGGCCATTCGGAACTTTGCTGTGTCGACGGCGATGATGATGTCGCCAGCCGACATGATCCCGATGCCACCTCCTGCGGCGGTCCCCTGGACGACGGTGACGACCGGTACTGCTGCAGATGTGAGTAGTTCGATCGCACGATTCGACTTCGATGTCACCTGACGCATCAACTCGCCAGGAGCGTCGGTCGAGGCGAATGCCTGAAGGTCACCACCGACGCAGAACATCGGGCCGGCCGCATCAAGGATGACCACTCGGAGCCCTTTCCCAACGCGGTCGCAGACCGTTTCGGCGGCTTCGAGGAAATCCTCGGCCATTGCCAGGTCGAAGGCATTCCCACGGTCGGGACGATTGAGGGTGATACGGGCGATCGTTGCATCGGCTTCCAATTTAATGCAACCGTGCGCGAGATCGGTCATCGAGCTGCCTCCGTAACGGTCTTCGCGTGGCGCTGGATAGCGAGGTCGACATACCAGCGCAATGCCGTGGTGTCATCGATGGACTGAGGGTCGAGAATCGTGTCGGCGGAAGCGCCCTGGAACAGGCGTTTGATAGGGATTTCCAGCTTTTTTCCGGTCCGTGTGTGTGGGATGGCAGGTGCAGCGAGGATATCGTCGGGTACATGCCGCGGAGATGTTTCGCGGCGAATAACGTCGCGGATCCGATCGATCAGATCGTTGTCCAGTTGCACCTCGTCGGCGAGAACAACAAACAATGGCATCCAGTAGCTGCCGTCAGAGTATTCGACTCCAATGACGAGCGATTCGCGCACCTCGGGAAGCCCTTCCACTGCCTGGTAGATATCCGCACTGCCCATCCGAATCCCGTTACGGTTGAGGGTCGAGTCGGAACGACCATGCACAATGACACTGCGCCGTTCGGTGACGGTGATCCAGTCCCCGTGTCTCCACACGCCCGGATATGTGTCGAAATAGGCGTTGCGATAACGGATTCCGGACGGATCGTTCCAGAAGCGCACTGGCATCGATGGCATCGGTTTGGTCACCACCATCTCACCGACCTCTCCGACCACGCTTCTTCCCTGCTCGTCCCATGATTCCAAGGCAGCGCCGAGGGCAATGACCGAAATCTCGCCGGCTCGAACCGGTTCGGTGGGCACGCCTGTGGCGAACGCGCTGACGACGTCCGTTCCTCCGGTCATCGATACAACCTGCGTATTGGCGCTGACGTGTTCGGCGACCCACCGGTTAGAGGTCGGCGGAAGCACGGAACCGGTGACACCTAGCGCTTTCAACTTTGCGAGGTTGTACGTGCTGCCTGGTGACAGCTCATGCTTCTCGCAGGTTTGCAGGTAGCCCGGGCTGGTCCCGAGGAAGGTGACATGGTTGCGCTCGGCCAGATCCCACAATGTGCCCGTGACAGGGAAGGCCGGGCTGCCGTCGTAGCAGACGATCGTGGCGCCTACGAGGAGCCCAGCCACCTGGAAGTTCCACATCATCCAACTCGGGGACGTGTACCAGAAATACACGTCGCCAGGGGCTAGATCAAGGTGAAAAGACATGGACTTGAGGTGCTCGAGAACGACACCGCCATGTCCGTGAACTATGCCTTTCGGGCGGCCACTCGTACCAGACGAAAACAGCACCCACAGCGGGTGGTCGAACACCACCGGTGTGGGCCTCAACGGTACATGTCCGGCACTGGCCGCTGACCAGTCGAGGACGGGCTGCAGTTCGTCCATGGGAAGCCCCAATCGTGGGACGACGATGGTGATCTCAACCGTATCCATGTGGGATGCGATGTGCTCGATGGCGGCGCGACGGTCATGAGACTTGCCCCCGTAGCGATATCCATCAGCTGCTATGAGCACCTTGGGTTCGAGTTGGCCGAGTCGATCGACGGCAGCCGACGCGGAGTAGTCCTGCCCGCACGACGCCCAAATGGCCCCCAAAGTCGCTGTGGCCAAGAAAGCCACAACTGATTCGGCGATGTTGGGCAAGTAGCCGACGACGCGATCGCCTTCGCTCACTCCGGCTCGGCGGAGTGTATCGGCAACAGCGCCGACCTGGCGTTCCAGTTCGCCCCACGAGAATGTCCGTCGATCGGGGCCTCCGGGTTCGCTCTCCTCGATCAGTGCAATAGCCTCGGCCGAACGGTTCCGGAATATCTGATCGACATAGTTGAGCGTGCTCCCCGGAAACCACTGGGCTCCAGGCATCGCATACTCCCCGAGCACACAGTCATACGGCGAGTGGGCAGCGATGTCGAAGTAGGCCCACAGCGACCCCCAGAATTCGGCGATATCGGTCACCGACCATCGGTGGAGCTCCGCGTAGCTATCGAAAGCGAGACTGCGATTCGCGCTCAGCCAACCGCAGAAGACCTCAATGTTGGCAGGGCGCTCAGCGTTGGCCATAGCTGGAGACGCCGGGACGCAGGCAACCTCTGCGACGGTGCGGCCCACCACTACAGCCTCTCGTGCGGCAGCGCCGAGCAACGCCGCGTCGTCACTCAGCACAGTGAAGTCGTAGCCGAGATCAACGGTGCTACGTACCGCGTCTTCAGTCGCCACACCAGTGTTGCCGACCGGCACTCCCATCGCATGCGACCCGGCGATAGCCGCGCCGATGAACTCCATGATGGTCGGATCGTCCTCCTGCTTTCCTTCACTCACAGCCAGTGCCGCGGCATCGATGAAGACCGCGTCGACCCCATCCACAGCGGCGATTTCGCCGGCGGCGAGTGCAGCAGTCGCGCTATCGATCTGAACGACGCAGACGACCTGCTTCCGACCGAATTCGAGATACGCTTCCCGGTCGAATGCTCCCCACTGTCCTGCGCGGCTGATGTTTCCGAAGCTGCGAGTTCCTTGCGGCGGGAAACGCATTGCGCGAGCCGCCGCACGAGCCGCCGCCACCGACTCGATGTGGGTGAACACCAATCCTTCAGCGCCACAATCGAGTACGCGTTGGATCACGCCGAGATCGCCAGCAGGAATCCGAACAACAGGTGCGAGACCAGAGCTCTTGGCGATGCCGATCATTGCAAACGCAGTGTGCATGTCGAGAGGGGCGTGCTCGAGATCGATCACCACGAAGTCGAATCCAGCCTCAGCGACCAGTTCGACGCTCTCCAGCGCCGCAAGTCTGATCCAGGTCCCCAACGAGAGGGGGCCGCCTCGTGTCAGTAGTTCACGGAACCGGCATTCATGCATTCTGATCATCGGGCAGGGCAGTCCTTGAAGTTACGGACCCGTCCGGCGGCAGAAGAGTCCTGGCGAGGTAGGCAGAAGATTGTTGGCAGGGACCTACGCCCGGTTGATAGACCGCCCCGAGCGGGCCCGCAGCCGTTTGTCGGCACCCAGCCGCACCCGCGAAGAGATTGGGAATCATCGCCGCGCACAACGTTCTCGTTGGTGGTATACCCAACTTTCGGGCTCGCCGCGGCAAATGGCAACCGCGGCCTCCGCCATAGTCGCTTCTTATACATCGGCCGCGTCCCCACAACTCACTCGATCGGATCAGATCGGGGCGGATATCGATGCCGAGGTTGCCGCTTCGTCGGCACCGCTCCGCGAGACCACATAACGGTCGTACGCTCTCTTCGAGCGCGCGGGCAGCTTGGCTGCGGTGAGGGTGTTTCGTAGCAGTGTCGCGATGGTCATCGGACCGACCCCACCGGGAACCGGGGTGATGTACCCCGCGATTTCGACCACCGCGTCGAAGTCGACGTCGCCGCAAAGTCCGTTGTCCGTTCGGTGTATTCCGACGTCGATAACAGCGGCACCCGGTTTGACGTGATCAGCGCCGATCAGTTTCGGGACACCTGCTGCGGCAACCACGATATCGGCGTCGCGGGTGTAGCTGGCGAGATCCCTTGTGTGCCTGTGGCAGATGGTCACGGTGGCATCTCGTGCGAGCAGCATCTGTGCTTGAGGACGTCCAACCAGATCCGAACGTCCGACTACGACCGCATGCGCACCTTCGAGATGGATCTTGGCCGAGTCGAGTAGCTGGATCACCCCGGAAGGGGTGCACGGCCGCAACCCTGGACGCCCCAAAGCCAGTCGGCCCGCGCTGGCCTCGGTAAGTCCGTCGACATCCTTATCTGGATCGATCCGTTCGATGAGCGCCTGACCATCAAGATGCCGCGGCAATGGGAGCTGCAGCAGGATTCCGTCCACATCTGGATCGGAGTTGAGGTCATCAATGACGTCCTCGACCTGACGCTGGGACGCATCGGCAGGCAGAAGTCGATGGCGATCGCGCATACCCGACTCGACGCAGAGCCGCCGCTTGCTTGACACGTAAATTGCCGACGCTGGATCGTCCCCGACCAAAATGGTCGCCAAACCAGGGCTGCGGTCCATCGTGGCCACTTCGTTTGCGATATGTCGCCGTAGCGTCTGGGCGAGCGATTTTCCGTCGATAAGCCGGGCTGTCATCGGGCGAACACCACCGTCGTGTTTTCCTGGCGAAGCACCCGGTCTTCACAGTGCCAGAGCACCGCGCGATGTAATACGGAGCGTTCGACGTCAGCGCCACGACGCTCGAGGGTTGCCACATCATCGCGATGGCTGACCCGCACGACGTCCTGTTCGATGATCGGGCCTTCATCCAGATCTTCGGTCACATAGTGCGCAGTCGCACCGACCAGTTTGACGCCACGAGTCTTCGCGCGATCGTACGGACCCGCACCCGCAAAGGCAGGCAGGAAAGAATGATGGATATTGATCACCGGACAACCGATCTTGTCGAGGAAGTCACCAGACAGGATTTGCATGTACCGTGCAAGGACCACCAGATCGAAGTTATCGCGCAGCAGCTCGAGTTGCTTCGCTTCGGCCTCCGCTTTGTTATCACGGGTAACCGGGATATGCACGAAAGGCACACCGAACGAACGAACCTCAGCGGCCAGGTCGGGGTGATTCGAAATAACGAGGCCGATTTGGGCGGGAAGCTCCCCGCGTCGCGCACGCCACAATAGATCCACAAGACAGTGATCGTACTTCGAAACCATCACCGCGACACGCCTCGACTTGGCAGTGGTAGTCAATGACCAATTTACAACTCCGAGTTTCTCGACCAGCGATGACTCGAAGAGCCCGGCCATTGCGTTGATCTCCGCCTGCAGGTCGCGTTTGCGGAATACCATCCTCAGAAAGAAATCACCGCCACTCGGATCGCTGGTCGATTGATCCGACTCGATGATGTTCGCATCATGGTCCGCCAGAAAACGGGAAATTGCGGCAACAATCCCCGGCCGGTCCGCACAGTGGACAACGAGGCGACCGATATCAGTCAGTCGCCCTGCTTCAGACGCGCCGCTTGCCTCGGTGGCGCGCTGCGGAGTCGAATCCGACTCACGAGTCTTAGGCGGTGGCAATACGACGGTCATTGAGCCCTCCTGAGCAGTGCGTCGAAGGCCGAGATTCTGCGCCGTTCATGAATCACAGAAGGGTCGACCCGAGATATCACAAAACTCTAGAGCCACCTGCTCACATCGTTCACCCGGTGAATCCCATGGGATTAGAGCTCCGCCCGGGTGGGAATTCGGCACCCATGCTCGATCTTATGCCGAAACGGTGATTATGGTGCATGTCAGAATGTTGGAGGCAGCAAATGCACATGATCCCGACCGAACAGCCGTACTCGTTCCCACTTGCAGCGGATGAAGCTCTGCGGTGAGACTCCAACGGCTAGGTCAGGGCGGCCAGCCCGCAGAGGTACTGCGAGCCCTCGGTTTCCGCGCCCAAGTGCGCGGCATCCCCGGCCCGGCAGCGCTTACAGGTCGATGGTTCGACAGCGCGGCGGTCATCGCACCCACGATCCGTGCGGAAGCCGTACCTGCTTGGACAGCGTTTCCGTCGGGCGCCGTACCTGGGTCGCCGGCCGTGCACGAGGGCAGGGGCCTGTGGTCGGCGGAGGTTGGATTGGCTACGTCGCATACCCTGACGGGCACGGTCGGCTCCCGGCGACCGCTGGCGGATGGACCGACTCGATCTTGCGTCTGGATACCGCCGGATGCTGGTGGTATGAGAGCCTCACCGACTGCAGGTGCCCGGACGATGTCGCTGCTGCTGCACTGACACCATCCGTCCGAGCCGGCACCTGGTCCATGCACTGGACCGCACCAGACCGTGACACGCACCGGCACAACGTCAAAGCATGTAAGGAAGCGATACGCGCTGGTGAGGTTTATCAAAGCTGCATCTGCACACAGTTCACTGGCCGATACTCGGGCTCACCGTTGGACTTCTACGCTGACGGTATCGAAAGAACGAATCCTGTGCATGCGGCGTACATCGCCGGGCAGTGGGGGGCCGTTTCCTCGTTCTCCCCCGAGCTGTACCTCGCCAAGAAGGGAAACATCGTCATCTCGAGCCCTATCAAAGGAACACTGCCCCGTGGCGCGGATCCGGCCGTGTTGCGTGCATCCGCTAAAGACGTCGCGGAGAACGTGATGATCGTCGACCTTGTCCGCAACGATCTCGGGCGGATTGCCACCATCGGATCGGTATCGGTATCCGAACTCCTTCAAGTACGGCCCGCGCCGGGGCTGTGGCACCTGGTGTCGACGGTCCGCGCCATCGTACCGCCGGAAACGACGTTCGCAGACCTGCACGAGGCCACCTTTCCTCCCGCGTCGGTGACAGGCTGCCCCAAACTTCGTGCGCACGAACTGATCTCCACATGGGAATCGAGTGCGCGTGGCGTGTACTGCGGTGCGATGGGAATGAGCAGCCCCTTGGCCGGTCTCGAACTGAATGTGGCGATACGCACTGTCGAGTTCGCCCCAAGCGGGACTGCAGTCCTCGGTGTCGGAGGCGGAATCACAATCGACTCCGATCCTGACACCGAATGGCAGGAATGCCTTAATAAGGCGCAAAGCATCATCGAACTTGTCCCAAGGGCGAGCGGGTATCAAAGCCTCAGGCCACCTTACCAGCCATTCTCGACCCCACCTTCGCCGTCGACAATCACCGCGCCAAGCGCAGCGCCTTATCGGGTGTAGACGGTTCTATTCTTGCCCCAACCTGGGCGATCACGTCCTGCTTCAACCCCCGGACGTGACCGAAGTCGAACTCTTCCAACGATTTCCGGTAGGGAAAACACGCGGAGCGGATGCGGCCGTCACCCTCGTGGCATTCGCGGGCGGAGACGTCCCGCTGCAGGCAGGCGATCAGGAACTCCTCGTAGGTCCAGTTCTCGGTGCGGGCGCGTTCGGGCACCCGCTGCGCGGCGCCCGCCGCGAAGGCGCTTTCAACGCCCGAATGAAGAAGGTCAGCTCGGCAGTGAAATCCCTTGTCGCGGTCGATGGTTTCGCGGTGGTTCTGCCCCTTGGAGGCGTCAGGCCACCCCGCCTTCGATGTCGATGCCCAGTGCGGTGTCGTAATCGGTCAGGCAGCGTTGCTCGACACCGGGTTCGGGTGCCGGACACGGGACACTGATCCTGCGGCGCCGCAACACTTTCGCCGCCTCGACATGGGTCGGGTCGGAGATCGTTTGATGCCAGGCCCAGATCCGTTCGTGATCGGCGACGATCTGGCCGGCGGAGAACACCCGGACCGGGTCGGCGAGGAGGATCTCGATCCGGCGCCCGATCACCCAGGGATGCACCGAGCAATCGTTGGAGTCCAGACGAATGTAGTGATCGCGCGGCACCCGCGCCGATTTCCGCCACCCGGTCTCCAACGTGACCGGCGGCAACGCCAGCATCGCTTGGCGGTCCGCGGTGATCCGATCGGTCGGCGCGCAACCCAGCGCCCTCCGCGTCCGAGCGTTCACCGACGCCAGCGAATCATCGAGCTGGGGTTGAAATCGGCTGAGCTGGGGAATGATCGCCCCGGCGGGAACGAGCGTTCGAGATAGTCGTGGGCCCGCTCGATCATTCCTTTGGCTTCCGGATCGGCGGGCTTGCAGACCAGCACTCGCGTGCCCAGTGTTCCCGGGACTGGTCGGCACTCGGCAGTCAGTTCGCTGCGCCAGCGGCCGATCGCGCCTTCACCGTCCCACGCCAAAACCCCCTGGCACCGAACCCAACCGGTAAATATGAGCCCACCAGCCGGCGAACAGATCCTCGGTATGCCGTGACGGGATCGGCATCGCGATCAGCCACCGCGAATACCCCAGCACCAGCAACTGTTTCAGGACACGGACCTGCCCGAACCTCACCCGTAACTCGATCGGCGGGAACCAGAAATCGCACTGCGCGATCTCCCCGGCGACATACGCGTTCCGCGACGCCGGATCGGGTGGCAGATACGCCGACCGCAACAGCGCGACCGGCTCGACAACACCTGCACGGAACGGGTCCAGCCGATCCGCTCGGCGATCACCGTCGACGGCATCATCGGATACACCTTCAGCAACTCGCCGATCTGCGGCTCGACCGAGTCCACGACCGACCCCTTCGGCGGACGCTGATACTTCGGCGGTCCGTCCGAGGCTGCACGATGTTTGATCGTGGTGGATGCGTTGTCGCACGGGCTGGTGGCGGACGAGCTGTGGGAACTGGCGGCCCGCCACCGTTGCAGCCAGCTGGTCAACCGTGCCCCCGAAACCGGGCATCGACTCGATGCTCGCGCCGTCGGAATGCTAGCGGAACAGCTCGATAATCTGCCTGTTAAGGGCAGCGACCCGCGAATCGAGGGCCAAACGGCGGTCGCCAGCTCCGTGATGTTCCCGCTGGGCGGGGTCGTCGTCTCGGGCACAGTGGCCGCGCCGTTCTGGGATACGCCCGGTCGCCCTCGACACCAATAGACCCGGCAACCACGCTGGACGGCGCGATATCCTGGGGCGTACGTCACAGAGCAGGACCGCGCATGGGCGACATCGACCCGTTGAAAACTCAACGCGACGTGATCTCCGAGATCACAGCGCAGCTGGTGGCAGCCGGATTCGCCGACGCCGAAGAGATCGGGCGTGGCGGGTTCGGTGTGGTGTACCGGTGCAGCCAGGTCACCTTGGACCGGATGGTGGCAGTCAAGGTGCTCACCGCAGACCTCGACGAGAGCAACCGAGAGCGGTTCGTCCGCGAGCAGCAGGCCATGGGCCGGCTGACAGGGCACCCGAACATCGTGGGAGTGCTGGAGGTCGGCACCACGACGTCCGGTCTGCCGTACCTGGTCATGCCCTACTACCCGGAGGGCTCCCTCGACACCAGGATCCGCCGTCACGGTCCGCTGTCATCGGAGGAAACGCTCCGGCTGGGGGTGAAGCTGGCCGGGGCCCTCGCCACCGCGCACCGGCTCGGCATCCTGCACCGCGACGTCAAACCGAGCAACATCCTGATCACCGACTACGGTGAGCCGACACTGACCGACTTCGGCATCGCACGCATCCCCGATGGGTTCCACACCGCCACCGGCACGGTCACCGGTTCACCGGCGTTCACCGCGCCGGAGGTGCTGGCCGGCGAGGCACCCACCCCCGCAGGGGACGTCTACGGACTCGGCGCCACATTGTTCGCCGCGCTGACCGGGCACGCGGTGTTCGAGCGACGGAGCGGCGAACAGGTCGTCGCCCAGTTCCTGCGAATCACCACACAACCGACTCCGGATCTGCGCGAGCACGGCATCGACGAAGACCTCTCGGTGGTGATCGAACAGGCCATGGCCCGCACTCCCGAGCAGCGGCCCTCCGCGGCGACCTTGGGCGAGCAACTGCAGCAGTTGCAGGCTGGGCGTGGGCTGCCGGTCGACGAGATGGCGATGCGGGCCGAAGGGGGTGCCGAGCCGCAAGAAAGCACCCCAGTTCCCTTGCTTCCGCTGACCGCCGGCCGCTCGCCGGTGCGAGAACCCCAGCCGCTCGGTTCGCCGGTCAGCGGAAAGTCGCTTCTTCCCCTCGAACTGACGAGCTTCATCGGCCGCCGCACCGAATTGACCGAGGCCAAGAGCCGGCTAGAGAGCTCCCGGCTGGTCACCTTGACCGGGATCGGTGGGGTCGGCAAGACCCGACTGGCGTCACGGGTAGCGGCCGGTGCGAAACGGGACTTCCCTGACGGGGTGTGGCTGGTCGAGCTCGGTGAGCTGCACGACGGCGCCCTACTGCCCGGGGTGATCGCCGCTGCTATAGGGCTGCGCCCACAGGGTCCGCCGGTGGTCGACGTGCTGATCAACTATCTGGCGCCGCGGCAGCTGCTACTGGTGCTCGACAATTGCGAACAGATCGTAGATGCGGCAGCAAAGGTCGCCGGGAAGTTGCTGCGGGCATGCCCGACACTGCGGATCCTCACCACCAGCCGAGAACCTCTCGGCATTGGTGGGGAATCCGTGCTACAAGTGCAGCCGCTGACCGTCCCCGACCCCGATCAGCAACCGTCGCTGCGGTCTGCGCCCCGCTACGACGCGGTCACCCTGTTCGCCGAACGGGCTAGCGCCGCAGTCCCAGGCTTCGCGCTCACCGAGGGCAACCTCGCCACCGTGACCGAGATCTGCCGCCACCTCGACGGGCTGCCGTTGGCGATCGAGCTGGCGGCGGCCCGGCTGCGGGCACTGTCACCCGAACAGATTCTGGAGCGGCTCACCGACCGTTACGCCCTGCTGACCCGTGGCAGCCGCAGCGCGCCCAGCCGACAGCAGACCCTGCGGTGGTGCATCGACTGGAGTTACTCGCTGTGCACCCAGGCCGAACAACAGGTGTGGGCCCAGTTGTCGGTGTTCGCCGGCAGCTTCGAACTCGACGCCGCCAAGCAGGTATGCGGCAACGATCTCACAGCCGAGGACCTGCTCGATGTGCTCACCGCCCTGGTCGACAAGTCCATCCTGATCCGGGAGGAGCCGGATTCGGTGGTGCGGTTCCGGCTGCTCGAGACGGTGCGCGACTACGGCCGCGACAAACTCGATGAAGCGGGTCAGTACACGGACCTGCGCCGCCGGCATCTGGACTGGTACCGACAGCTCGCCCTGGACGCCGACGCCGACTGGATCAGCCCCCGCCAACTCGACTGGATCGCCCGCCTCGACCGCGAACAACCCAACCTGCGCCAGGCACTGGACTTCTGCCTGACCGACACCGAAGCGGAATCCGACGCCGCGTTGTCGATAGCGGCAGCGCTGCAACCGTTCTGGTTCTCCCGAGGCCAAGCCAGTGAGGCACGGCACTGGCTCGACCCCGCCCTCGCCACGCGTCCCGCGACCGCCACCGCAGCACGCGCCAAGGCGGTGTGGCGCACCACGCTGGTTGCCGAATCACAAGGCGACCACACCGCAGCGTCCGCACTGGTCAGGCAGGCGCAGACGCTCGCTACAACGACCGACCAGCCGATCGTGCACGCGTACGCAGGTCTCACCCGAGCCCTCCACGCGCTCTGCAGCGGCGACCCGGCCCGCACACTCATCCCCCCGGAAGCCGCGCTTGAGTCGTTTGCTGCGCAGGGCGATGTGTATGGGCAGGTCTGGGCGCTTTTGGCGCTCGGATGGGCGCATGCGCTCCAGGAGGACAGCGCAGCGGCGATCTCCTACCACGAGAAGGCCCTCGCGATCATCGAATCCCACGGCGATTCCGTACATCGGTCATATGCCTTGTGGGCCACAGCGGTTGCCGCGTGGCGGCAGGGTGATGGCGACCGGGCCCTGCGGCTGCTGCGGCAGGGGCTTCAGCTGATCAGGCAGCAGAAAGACCCGTACATGGCGCCGATAGCCCTGGAAACACTCGCATGGATTGAGGGAACCCAGGACAGCGCGCGCCGCACCGCCGTGTTGCTGGGCGCCTCGCATGCACTGTCCCATTCGACGGGCACCGCTACGGTGCTGTTCCCCAATCTGGCGGTCCACCACAAGGACAGTGAGCGAGCCGCCCGTCACTCGCTTGGCCGGCGAGCATTCGAGACTGCCTACCACGAAGGCGCCACGCTGGATCTCGACGCCGCGATCGGCTACGCCCTGAGCCAAGAAACCCGGACCACTGCTCGCGGTCCGGATCACCGAACGGAGCTGACCACACGGGAGCGGGAGGTGGCCGACCTCGTCGCCGAAGGTCTAACCAACCGGGCCATCGCCGCCCACCTGAGCATCTCCCAGCGCACCGTCCAGGGACACGTCGAACACATCCTCACCAAACTCGGATTCACCTCACGCGCCCAGATCGCCGCCTGGGTCGGCGAACGGAGCCGAACCGCAACCAATTGAAGGGTGCTTGGATTTCGTGGGTTGCGCGGTGTCAAGGGCCAGCTGTAGGCGTGGGGTAGCTGACTATGTATGCAATCAGATGCTCGACCAGGGCAAGAAGTAGGCGGAGTTGGCCGTGCATCGCCGCGCGACGGAGCTGTTGAAGGGGGCGGTGGGCCATAAGCCAACTGCGCCGCGATCATGGCGATGGCTGGGTACGAAGACGGCGCGTGGCACTTGCCTTCTGGGCATCTCGAAGCCGACGAATCGGTCGTCGCGGCGCTCATTCGTGAGGCCGACGAGCAGATCGGCGTTCGTATCGCTGCGGAGAACTTCAAGGTTCGGACACCTCATGTCTTCGGCGCCCCTCCGCCCATGTCCGGTGGCAATCCCCTCGAAGTGTGGAGGCTCCTTTATGCGGCCTGGTCTCGTGACAGGGCCGCTACGGAGGCCGCTCGGACGGCGGCCATGTGGGTTTCGTAGTTGATTGGTGACATTCCGCTGCACAGGCTGTGGCGGCGGGTCGGGTTGTAGAAGCCGGTGATCCAGGTGACGATCCGCAACGAGGCCTCGGCGCGGGTACGAAAACGGTGCCGGTGCACGAACTCGACGATTCAGGGTGGAGTTGAACGATTCGGCCGGGGAATTGACCAGGGCCGAGGCGACCCGGCCCATCGACTGCACCACCCCGAGGTGCCGGCACAAGGCGTTCGTGGCCGCGGCGGTGTATTCGCTGCCGCGGTCAGAGTGGAAGATCACCCCGTTGATCGTGTCGAACCCGCCTCGCGTGGTTGCCGCCATTTTCAGTGCGGCACACGCCAGCTCGGCGTCATGGTGGGCACTGGTGGCGTAGCCGAGCAGCCGCCCGGAGAACCGGTCTTCCACCGCCGCCAACTACAGTTTCCCCTCGTCGGTGACGATCTCGGTGACATCGCCGACCCACAGGACGTGTTGGGCGACGGCGGTGAACTGGCGGTGCACCAGATCCGGCGCGGCATGACGTTTACCTTGCCGGGTAGTCGAGCGTTTACGTCTGACTTTCCTTGCTACCCAACCATTTTCAGCCATCAGCGCGGCGATGGTGTTGTCGGAGACCCGCCAGCCCTTCTCCCGCAGCTCCAGCCCGATACGAGGGCCGCCGTAGG